>NZ_JBQCIJ010000001.1:0-60686 GCF_051953815.1 Pseudoxanthomonas sp.
CCATGGCTACCCGGCGCACGTCAACCGGGCGGGCCGGGCTATAGTCGCGCGCAGCGCGGTGGAGCGCCGCCCCGCGCCCGTAGCCGAACCAGCCAACACCGAATGGACGCCTGACGCCTGGAGGGCATGAGCATGGGGCGCAAGCCTACCCGCAATCGCTTGCCGCCCGGCATGCGCGCGCGCCACCGCGGCGCCAAGACCTACTACTACTTCGACCTGGGCGGCAAGCCGCGCAAGGAAGAACCCCTCGGGTCCGACTTCATTGAGGCCATGCGCCGCTGGGGACAGCTCACGCAGCAGGCCGTCGGCGCCGCCGGCCAGGTCACTTTCCGCCAGGCAGCCAACCGGTACTTCGCCGATATCGTTCCGACCAAGGCATCCCGCACCCAGGACGGCAACAAGATCGAGCTGGACTTCCTGTGCGAAATTTTCGACAAGCCGCCCGTGCTGATGGAGCAAATCAAACCCGTGCACGTCACGCGCTACATCCGCTGGCGCATGGCGAAGTCGGCGGACTGGTTTCGAGAAAAGGGCCGGCCTGTGCCACCGGACGCCGGGCACGTCCGCGCCAATCGCGAGATCGCGCTCTTCAGCGCCATCTTCAACTACGCCCGGGAGATCGGCCTGACCGACGCCCCGAATCCGGCGCAGGGGGTGCGCAAGAACAAGGAGCGCGGCCGCGACACCTACGTCGAGGACGATGTCTTCGCGCGCGTGCACGGCGCAGCCGACGAGCCGTTGCGGGATGCCATGGACTTGGCCTACCTGGCCGGCCAGCGTCCGGCGGACACGCTGCGGTTTCTGGAAACCGATATTCGCGACGGGTTCCTGCACGTGCGCCAGGGCAAGACGGCCCACAAGCTGCGGATCGAGATCACGGGCGAGCTGGCGGTGGTCATCGATCGGATCCAGGCGAGAAAGACGCGCTACCGCGCCGAGAACAAGGTGGTGAGCATCTATTTGGTGGTCAACGAGTCTGGCTTGCCGCTTACTGCCGGCGCGCTTCGCGACCGGTTCGACAAGGCCCGCGAGGCCGCCGGCGTGCCCAAGGCTGCATTCCAATTTCGCGACCTGCGAGCTACGGCCGGCACCGACAAGACCGAAGCGGCCGGGGACATTCGACAGGCACAAAAGCAGCTCGGCCATGGCTCCGTAACGACCACCGAGAAGTATGTCAGGCGTCGTAAGGGAGACAAGGCAGCCCCAACGCGCTAATCGGAATTGCGGAAAAGTCTACCGATTGCGGAAAAGAAAACGGGCCTCGGATTGCTCCGAGACCCGCGTATTTCTTTGGTAGGCCCCCCGAGAGTCGAACTCGGCACCAACGGATTATGAGTCCGCTGCTCTAACCAGGCATGAGCTAGAGGCCCAGGAAATTTACTGCCCTTCCAGGAAGCTCTTCAGCTTGTCGGCCCGGCTGGGGTGACGCAGCTTGCGCAGCGCTTTAGCCTCTATTTGGCGGATGCGCTCGCGCGTGACGTCGAATTGTTTGCCCACTTCTTCCAGGGTCTGGTCGGTGCTCATTTCAATGCCGAAACGCATGCGCAGGACCTTGGCTTCACGCGGGGTGAGAGAGTCTAGCACTTCCTTGACGACATCGCGCATCGAACCATGCAGCGCCGCATCCGAAGGCGCCAGCGTGGACGTGTCTTCGATGAAATCGCCCAGGTGCGAATCGTCGTCGTCACCGATGGGCGTTTCCATGGAGATCGGTTCCTTGGCGATCTTCAGGATCTTGCGGATCTTGTCCTCGGGCATGTCCATCTTTTGCGCCAGGGTCGCGGGATCCGGCTCGGCGCCGGTTTCCTGCAGGATCTGGCGGCTGATGCGGTTCATCTTGTTGATCGTTTCGATCATGTGAACCGGAATACGGATGGTGCGCGCCTGGTCGGCGATGGAACGCGTGATGGCCTGACGGATCCACCACGTTGCGTAGGTCGAGAACTTGTAGCCGCGGCGGTATTCGAACTTGTCCACGGCCTTCATCAGGCCGATGTTGCCTTCCTGGATGAGGTCGAGGAACTGCAGGCCGCGGTTGGTGTACTTCTTGGCGATGGAGATCACCAGGCGCAGGTTGGCCTCGACCATCTCCTTCTTGGCCTTGCGGGCCTTGGCTTCGCCGTAGGCCATGGCGCGGCTGATTTCCTTGATCTCGGCCAGCGGCAGGTGCATCGCCTGTTCGACGGCGATGGTGGCTTCCTGCTCGGCGATGATCTGATCCTTCACTTCACGCAGGCCGGAGGACCACTTCTGCTTGCGCTTGAGGACTTCGTCCACCCAGCCCAGGTTGGTCTGGTTGCCTTCCCAGGCGCGCAGGAAGTCCTTGCGCGGCATCTTGGCGATGTTGGCCGACAGGTGCATCACGCGACGCTCGTGGTCCTTGATTTCGTTGACCACGTCGCGCAGCTTGCGGACCAGGGTGTCGGTCAGGGCCAGCGGCAGCTTGAGGGTGACGAAGACCTCGGCCATTTCGGCGCGGATCTTGGTGACGGCCTTGTTGTCCGGGCCGTTCTTGGCGTGCGCCTTCTTGAACTTGGCGTAGCCGTCGGCCAGCGCCTGCATGCGGCGGGCGACTTCTTCCGGATCCGGACCGGTGGGCGCCGCCTCTTCGGCCGCGTCGTCGCCACCCTCCTCTTCGTCGTCGTCGCTGTCGGCATCGCTGTCCGTGGCTTCGACGGCTTCCGGCACTTCTTCCACCGGTTCCTCGACATCGTTGAAGCCGACCACGACTTCGGCCAGGCGCTTCTTGCCGGTCTTGTGCAGTTCGTACTCTTCCAGCAGCAGTTCGATCGACCACGGGAAGTTGCCGAGCGAGGCCTGGACCTGGCCCAGGCCTTCCTCGATGCGCTTGGCGATGGCGATTTCGCCTTCGCGGGTCAGCAGCTCGACGGTGCCCATTTCGCGCATGTACATGCGCACCGGGTCGGTGGTGCGGCCACCTTCGGTGTCGAGCGAGGTCAGCGCGGCCGCGGCTTCCTCGGCCGCGGTCTCGTCGACTTCGCGGCCGCCGGTGTTGCCGTCGGACAGCAGCAGGGTTTCGGCATCGGGGGCGACTTCATGGACGTCGATGCCCATGCCGTTGATCATGCCGATGATGTCTTCGATCTGTTCCGGGTCGACCAGGTCGTCCGGCAGGTGATCGTTGACTTCGGCGTAGGTCAGGTAGCCCTGCTCAAGACCCTTGCTGATCAGCAGCTTGATTTCAGATTGTTGGGCAGGACGTTCGTTGGCCATGGAGGTTGCGCCACCGGCATGAGAGGAGGAAGGAACCTAGTATTATACCAGCCCGGACCAGCCACCGTCCCCGGAAACCCGGGAGGAAACGCTGTTCCCGCTTCCCTGAACGTCAGGGCCGCAGGAGGAAGGTCACAGGCCCGTCATTGACTAGGCTGACGACCATATGGGCACCGAAACGCCCGGTTTCCACCCCCGGGGCGTGTTTTTGCCGGCAGATTTCGACCAGACGGTTGAATCCCCGTTCAGCCTCCTCCGGCGGGGCCGCCGTGGTGAAGCTGGGACGCATCCCGGAACGGGTGTCGGCGGCCAGGGTGAACTGGCTGACCAGCAGCAGGCCGCCGCCGGTATCGGCCAGGGAGCGGTTCATCTTTCCCGCTTCGTCGGCGAACACCCGATAGCCCAGCAGGCGCTCGGCCATGCGCTGGAACTGCGGCTCGGCGTCGCCCGGCTCCACCGCCACCAGGGCCAGCAGGCCGCCGCCGATGGCGCCGATGGTTTCATCGTCCACGGTCACCGACGCCCGGGTGACCCGCTGTATCAAGGCAAGCATGCGGCCATGCTCGCGGCGCGGGCGGTCACGGTCAACCGCTAGACTGATCCGGATGAAGCCGCAGACCACCGCCCTCCTCCTCTACACCGCCATCGCCGGGTTCATGCGCCTGCCCTGGCCGCTGCTGCGCTGGCTGGGCGACCGGCTGGCGTGGCTATGGCGGCGTACCGACGCCAGAGAGAGCCGGGTGGCGCGGCGCAACCTGGAACTGGCCTTTCCGCACCTGGACGCCGTCGAACGCGAGGCGCTGCATCAGGACATCCTGCGCGCCACCACCCGACAACTGATGGAAACCCTGCGCTTCTGGACCCGGCCGCACGCGCAGAACCTGGCCTGCCTGCGCGAACTGCATGGCGTCGAACTGTACGACCAGGCCCGCGCCGCCGGCCGCAGCGTGATCATCGCCGCGCCCCACTACGGCAACTGGGAACTGCTGAACCAGTGGCTGGCCTCGCGCGGGCCATATGCGTTCGTGTACCGGGTGCCGGAGTCGCCGGTGGGCGATGCGTTCCTGCTGCGCGCGCGCGGCGCCGCCAACATCACCCAGGTGCGCGCCGAAGGCCCGGCGGTGCGCCAGTTGTGGAAGCAGCTCAAGGACGGCGGCGTGGTGGCGATCCTGCCGGATCAGCAACCCAAGGCCGGTGACGGCGAGTTCGCGCCGTTCTTCGGCGTGCAGGCGCTGACCATGACGCTGCTGTCGCGGCTGGCCGAGCGTACCGGCGCGGTGGTGCTGTTCGCCTGGTGCGAGCGGATCGGTCCCGGTCCCGATTTCGCCCTGCACATCGAACCGGCGGAACCGGCGATCGCCGATCCGGATCCGGTGGTCGCGGTCACCGCGCTCAATGCCGGCGTGGAGCGGATCACGCGCCGCGATCCGGCCCAGTACCAGTGGACGTACAAACGCTATACCCTGCGTCCTCCGGGCAGCGGCGAGGACAATCCTTACCTCTGAGCCCGCGGGACGATTCAAACGCGACAAGGGGAACACATGCGTGCAATGGGGTTATGGCTGGCGCTGTGGGCGGCGCCGGCGCTGGCGGCGGGCGACGATCTGGCCGAAATCAACGCGGTCAGCCGCGCCTGGGATCGCTATGCGCAACTGGTGAATGCGAACAAGCCGGAAAGCGCGGATCTGCTGGCAACGTCCAGCTTCGCTCATTTCGCATTCCTTCGCGACGCCGCGCTGTATGCCTCGGCCGAACAGTTGCGCCGGCTGCCTTCCGATGATCGCGTCAAGGTCTATCTGCTGCGCGCTGGCCAGGACGAAGCCGCGCTGAAGCAGCTGGACGGCGTGGCGGTGGCGCGGCTGTTCGCCAGCAAGGGCTGGATTGCGGTGCGCAGCGACGAGGAGAATGGTCCTGTCTCGCTGACCCATGTGACCGTGTCCGGCGATCATGCGGTGTCCGAGATCGGACCGCCGACCGAAACCAACTTCCAGTTCGGCCCGGATTTCGTGCGCGAGAAGGACGGCTGGAAATACCGGCTGGAATCCTCCGCCCTGGACGCCTCGGGCGCGTTCGATCAGGCCGCCGCCAAAGCCGGCGTCACCAACACGCAGATGACCGAGTTCGTGCTCGGCCGGATCCTGCAAGCCGATCCGCCGCGGCTGGCGGTGCTGGATCGCGCGCCGGTGGATAACGCCGCCGCGCGCATCCGCCTCAACGAGCAGTGGCCGGATTACGACACGGTGTTCCGCTTCCGGGTGGAAGCCCTGCAACGCAAGGCCGAGGCGGACGACAGCCTGGCCCAGTTGGCGATCGGCTCGATGATGCTGGACGACGAATCCAAGTATATGGCGCACGATCCGAAGAAGGCGCTGGAATGGCTGGAACGCGCCAGCAACAACGGCAACGCGCGCGCGGCGATGTTCACCGCGAGCCTGCTGATGCAGGACCCCGCGCAGTTCGGCGACGCCCACTACCGACGCATGCTGCCGCACCTGCAGCGCGCGGCCAATGCCTCCAACGGCATGGCGATGGTGGAGCTGTCGCACTTCTACGTCGAAGGCCTGGCCGGGCTTCCCCGTGACTGCAAGCAGGCCGCCGACTGGCAGGCGCGCGCGGAGGAAGCGGGCATCGAGCATGCGCGCAACGAACAGGTGTGGACACTGGCGACCTGCCCGATTCCCGCGCAGCGCGATCCCGCGCGTGCGCTGGAACTGGCGCAGTTCATGATCGAACGCAAGGACAAACTGTCCTCGGGCGAACTGGATACCGTCGCCGCGGCCTTCGCCGCCAATAGCAAGTTCGATCAGGCGGTGGCCTACCAGACAGAAGCGGTGGCCAAGGCCCCCGAGGAATTCACCGACCGCAAGACGCGGGCCGCGACCATCAAGCGCATGAAGGGCCGGCTAGCCGACTACCGCAAAGGTCGCGATTACGTGCTCGACTACAGCATGTACGAAGAGGCGAAAGCGGGGACCCGTTGATGAGCGAAACACCCACCGACACGCCGCCCGCGCCGCCGACCACGCCCCCCGGCCTGGTGGCGGACATCGCGCCGGACTGGCAGCCGCTGCCGCCGCGCGGCGCGTGGCTGGCCGCGCTGGGCGGCGTGATGCTGGGCATTCCGCTGGCGGTGGGCGCCGTGTTCGCCAGCAAGGCGTCGGGAATGATGTCGCCATGGCTGGCCGCGCCCGCCGCGCTGTTGATCGGCGCCGCGCTGGGCGCGTGGCTGAGCGTGCGCCGGCACCTGCGCACGCGCTGGAAGCTGGATGACGCCGGCTTCGCGGTGCGGCGCGGCAACTGGTGGCAGAGCGAAACGCTGGTGCCGATTTCGCGCGTGCAGCACCTGGATCTGAAGCGCGGACCGCTGGAACGCGGCCTGGGCCTGGCCACCCTGGTGGTGCACACCGCCGGCACCCGCCAGGCCACCGTGAACGTGCAGGCGCTGGACGCCGCCGACGCCGAGCGCCTGCGCGATCGGCTGGCCCGGCAACTCGACGTCGACGACGCGCTGTGAGCATTCCCGAACTTCCGCCGCCCCTCCCCGCTGGCGATGCGCCGACGGCGGTTGAGCAGCGGCTGCATCCCTGGTCGTGGCTGTTCGTGCTGGTCCAGCAGCTCAAGCAGTTCATCCTGCCGTTGATCGCGCTGGTGGTGTTCGGCGGTCGCGGCGATCCCGACAACCTGTGGGCGAACCTGGGCCCGGTGATCGCGGTCGGCGTGCTGGTGGTGCTGTCGGTGGTCCAGTACTTCACCTACCGCTACCGGATCGGCCGCGACGGCCTGACCATCCGCAGCGGCTGGCTGCACCGCAGCCTGCGCGAGATTCCCTTCGCCCGCATCCACAACGTGGGCATCCACCAGTCGCTGCTGCATCGCCTGTTCCAGGTGGCGGAAGTGCGGCTGGAATCGGCCGGCGGACAGAAGCCCGAGGCGGAGATGCGGGTGCTGAGCCTGCCGGCGGCCACCGCGCTGGAGAATCTGATCCGCCATCGCGGACAGGCCACGCCCGTGTCGACGAGCGATCCGTTGGCCCCCGCGTCGAGCACGCTGCTGGCGCTGCCGCTGGCGGAAGTGATCCGGTTGGGTGTGGCCTCCAACCGCGGCATGGTCGTGGTGGCGGCGGCATTCGGCCTGGCCTGGCAGGTGCTGCCCGACAGGATGATGGCGCGCCTGGTGCAGCGCTATTCGCGCGAAGCCTTTGGCTATGCGAGCCATCTGGAATGGACCTGGCAGAGCGGCGTGCTTGCCGCGCTGGCGGTGGTCGCGCTGGTGCTGCTGCTGACCCGCCTGCTGTCGGTGCTGCTGGCGCTGGTGCAGTTCCATGGCTTCCGCCTGAGCGAGGCCGATCGCCGGCTGACGGTTGAACGCGGCCTGCTCACCCGCATGCGCAACAGCGTGGCGCGCCGGCGCATCCAGGCCTGGACGCTGCACGAAGGCGTGGTCCAGCGCTGGCTGAAGCGACGAAGCCTGCACATCGATACTGCGGTCGCCACCCGCGGCGAACACGACGATGGCCGCGCGCTCAAAGTGCTCGCGCCGATCGCCACGCCGGACACCTGCGAGCAGCTCATCCGTCACCTGCTGCCGCATTCTCCATGGCCGCCGGCGCAATGGCATCCACTGCCGGCCAACGCGGCCTGGCGGCTCGGTTTGCCCGGGCTGATCCTGTTTCCGTTGGTGGCCATCGCGCTGGTGGTCGCGTTCGGCGCCTGGGGCTGGCTGGCCCTGCTGGGGTGTCCGCTGACGGCCTGGGCAGCCTGGCAGAACGCGCGCCGTGCCGGCTATGCCGCCGGCGAGGAGATGATCGCGGTGCGCGGCGGCTGGTGGTGGCGCTGGTGGCGGTTCGCCGAGGTCGACAAGCTGCAGGCCCTGCGCCTCGCCCGTTCGCCCGTGGATCGCTGGCTGGGCACCGCGACGCTGTGGCTGGATACCGCCGGCGATCGCGGCCTGGGTCCGCCGCTGCGCCTGCGCTTCCTGCCCGAATCCGAAGCGCGGGCGATCCACCAGCGCCTGGCCGAAGCCCTGTCGCGCCGCCGCCTGCGCTGGTGAGCGCTCAGCGCGCGGCCGGTCCCCAGTAACCGAGGTCCTTGCGGATCTGCAGATGCCGCAGCAGGCCGCCCAGCGGCTTGCGCGCCAGCGGCCCCAGCTCGCCGCGCAGCAGGCGCTCGGTGGCGACCATCACCCGCTGCGAGGAGTGCCCGTCGTGATACGGATGGATCGCGGTGGCGTAGTCGGCCAGCGCGGCGCGCAGCGCTTCGTCCGGGGCGAACGCGCGCGCCAGCATTTCCGGCAGGCGCGCCGGATCGTCGAAATCGATCATGTGCGGCTTGGGCGCGCGATTGCGGAAGGTCACCACCGGCTTGCGCTGGACCACGAACTCGCTGACCACCGAGGTGGTGTCGGCGACCAGCACGTCGGCGGCGCGTTCCGCGCTGATCAGGTCCTCGGTCTCGACGAACACCGCGTTGGCGCCGGCCAGCGCGCGGTAACGCGCGAACAGTTCCGGCGCGCATTTGGGATGCAGGGTCAGCAGCCAGAAACGCTCGCCGGCCGCGACCTGCGCGGCGATGGCGTCATGCAGGTGCGGCGCCGCGCTCAGGCGCTCGGTGAAGGTCGAGGCGAACATCACCACCGGCCGGCCGCCGGCCTGCTCACGCCACTGCCGCGACAGCGCGTCCTCCGGTCCGAACAGCGGATCCAGCTTGGGCCAACCGGTCTCCACCACCTTGAAATGCCGCGCCTCGCGCGCCAGCGCCTCGAACGGCGCGGTGGTCGCCGGTCCCTGCGTGCAGTACAGATCGAACATGCCGCGCACCCGGAAGTGTCCCCGGGCGGCGTCGCGCTTCTCCACGTTGAAGCCATGGAACAGCTGCACCTTGGCGCCGGATACGAACGTGGGCACCCAGTTGGCGGCGCTGAACACCGCGCGCGGACGCAGATCAACCGCCTGGCGAGGGCCGTCGATCATCCGTACCGGCGCGGGCAGGCGCGCGCCCGCCGCGCCGTCGACGAACCAGGCGTGCACGCCGTGACCGGCGGCTTGCAGCGCATCGGCCAGCGGCTGCAAGATGGGCAGCGCATAGCGTTCCGTCGCAAACAACAGGTAATCCGCCATCAACGCCTCCTCGAACCACCGGGTCCCGATTTCGGCCTGCATTATCGCGTTTAACGAAGCGGACCGCATCGGCGACTGCCTGGCCTCGCTGGCGTTCTGCGACGAGATCGTGGTGGTGGATTCGTATTCCACCGACGCCACCGTGGCGATCGCGCGGGCGGCGGGCGCGCGGGTGCTGCAACGGCCGTTCGACGGTTTCCGCAGCCAGAAGCAGTTCGCGGTCGAACAGGCCAGCCATGACTGGGTGTTGTGCCTGGACGCGGACGAGCGGGTGGACGACACGCTGCGCACAGCCATCGAATCGGCGCGCGATGCGGGCTTCGACGCCGCCGGCTACCGGTTCGCCCGGCTGTCGGACTATTTCGGGCGTTTCCTGCGCCACGGCAACGCCTATCCGGATCGGGTGCTGCGCCTGTTCGATCGCCGTCGCGGCGGCTGGCGCGGCAAGCGCGAGGTGCACGAGGCCGCCAGCGTGGACGGCGCGGTGAAGACCCTGCGCGGCGATCTGATCCATTACCCGTACCGCTCGCTCGAACAACAGTTGATCAAGACCCAGCGCTACGCGCGGATGATGGCCGAGCACGATTTCGCGCGCGGCAAGCGCGCCACCCTCGCCAAACTGGTGCTGTCGCCGGCCTGGCGTTTCTGGCGCGGCTACGTCCTGCGCGGCGGCTTCCTCGACGGCTGGCACGGCCTGATCTACGCCTACGTGCGTGCCAACTACGTGCGCCAGAAGACCATCATGCTGTGGCTGTTGCAGAACGGACAGCCGGTGGTCACGCCCGCATCCCCCGAACAGAACAAGGCCTGACCATGTGCGGCATCGCAGGCGCCTGGTCGCCCCAACCGCGTGGCGACGCGGACGAACTCCACGCCCTCGGCCGGCGCATGGGCCTGGCCATCGCCCATCGCGGTCCGGATGACAGCGGCACCTGGGTGGACGCCGAGGCCGGCCTGGTGCTTTCGCACCGGCGCCTGTCGATCCTGGACCTGAGCCCGGAAGGCCACCAGCCGATGGTGTCGGCCGACGGCCGCTGGGTGATCGCCTTCAACGGCGAGATCTACAACCACGCCGCGCTGCGCGCGGAACTGGAGTCGCTGGGGCACGCTTTCCGCGGGCACTCCGACACCGAAGTGCTGCTGGCGGCGATTGCGCAGTGGGGCGTGCAGGCGGCGCTGGAGCGCGGCAACGGCATGCTGGCGCTCGCCGCCTGGGATCGTCGCGAACGCACGCTGTGGCTGGCCCGGGATCGGGTTGGCAAGAAACCGCTGTATTACGGCTGGACCAGCGAGGGCACGCTGGTGTTCGGCAGCGAACTGTCCGCGCTGTGCGCCCATCCGGGCCTGCGCACGGACGTGAATCCCGATGCGCTGGCGCTGCTGCTGCGGCTGGACTACATCCCCGCGCCGTACGCGATCCTGCGCGGCGTGCACAAGCTGCCGGCCGGCACCCTGCTGCGCCTGGATCCGCCGGCGCTGATGGCGGGCGACGCCGGCCATGATCCGATCCGCGCGCCGCGGCACTGGTGGAACGCGCGCCAACGCCAGGAAGCCGCCATCGCCGATGGCTTCGCGGGCGACGAGGACGCCGCGCTGGACGCGCTGGACGCCCTGCTCCGCGACGCGGTCGGCCTGCGGATGGAAGCGGACGTGCCGCTGGGGGCATTCCTGTCCGGCGGCACCGACTCTTCACTGGTCACCGCGCTGATGCAGGCGCAGTCCACGCGCCCGGTGCGCAGCTTTTCGATCGGCTTCGACAACACCGACCATGACGAGAGCGCCTACGCCGCCGCGGTGGCGCGGCACCTGGGCACCGATCACACCGAACTGCATGCCGATGGGCGCGCGGCGCTGGACCTGGTGCCGGACATGGCGCGGATGTTCGACGAACCCTTCGCCGATTCCTCGCAGCTGCCGACCGCGCTGCTGTGCCGGCTGGCCCGTCAGCACGTGACGGTGGCGCTGTCGGGCGACGGCGGCGACGAACTTTTCTTCGGCTACAGCCGCTACCTGCGCGCGCTGCGCAACGATGCCCGGCTGTCACGGCTGCCGCGACGTCTGCTGGCGCGCCTGGCCGGCAATCCCGGCGAGCGCTCGCGGCTGGGCGGCCTGGCCGCCGCGCGCGCGGAACTGGCCACCGGCGATCTGCAGGGCGTCGCCCTGCAACGGGTCAGCCGCTGGCGACGGCCGGAACAGGTCGTGCGCGGCGCGCGCCGCGCGATCACCGCCTACGACGATCCCGCCGCGCTGCCGGCCAACGGCGGTCCCGCCGATCATCTGATGGCGCTGGATTTCGCCTGTTACCTGCCCGAGGACATCCTGACCAAGGTCGATCGCGCGAGCATGGCGGTGGCCCTGGAGGCGCGCGCGCCGCTGCTGGACTGGCGGGTGGTGGAGTTCGCCTGGTCGCTGCCGCTGGCGATGAAGTACCACGACGGCCAGCTCAAGCATCTGCCCAAGCGCCTGCTGGAACGCTACCTGCCCGCCTCGCTGGTGCATCGGCCGAAGTCGGGCTTCGGCGCGCCGGTCGGCGACTGGCTGCGCGGTCCGCTGCGCGACTGGGCCGAGGCCCAGTTGGACGAGCGCCGCCTGCGCGAGGAAGGCCATTTCGATCCGGCGCCGATCCGCGCGATCTGGCGAGAATTCCAGGCCGGCCAGCGCAAGTGGCACACCCACCTGTGGGGCGTGCTGATGTTCCAGGCCTGGCGTGAGCGCCTGACGGCCATACGCCCGACGCCGTGAAGAGGTCCACGCGCATCCGCGTGGCCTCCCTTCCCCGGCACCGACCCAGCCATGACAATATGCGCCTGCCCGGCGGGCCACCGCGTGGCCGCTGGCGGCGTTCTTCCTTCTTCGAGAGTGGTTCATGCAGCGCATTCTGATCACCGGCGGCGCCGGCTTCCTGGGTTCCCACCTGTGCGATCGCCTGATCGGGGACGGACACGACGTCCTGTGCGCGGACAACTTCTTCACCGGCAGCAAGCGCAACGTCGCCCATCTGCTCAACCATCCCTACTTCGAGCTGATGCGGCATGACGTGACCTTCCCGCTGTACGTGGAAGTAGACCGCATCTACAACCTCGCCTGCCCGGCCTCTCCGATCCACTACCAGCACGATCCGGTGCAGACCACCAAGACCAGCGTGCACGGCGCGATCAACATGCTCGGCTTGGCCAAGCGGCTGGACGCGCGCATCCTGCAGGCCTCCACCAGCGAGGTGTATGGCGATCCGGAAGTGCATCCGCAGACCGAGGGTTACTGGGGACGGGTGAATCCGATCGGCCTGCGCAGCTGCTACGACGAGGGCAAGCGCTGCGCCGAGACCCTGTTCTTCGACTACCACCGCCAGCACGATCTGGACATCAAGGTGGTGCGCATCTTCAACACCTACGGCCCGCGCATGCATCCCAACGACGGCCGGGTGGTCAGCAATTTCATCGTGCAGGCGCTGCGCGGCGAGGACATCACCATCTACGGCGATGGCAGCCAGACCCGCAGCTTCTGCTACGTGGATGACCTGGTCGAGGTGATCGTGCGGATGATGGATACCGAGCGCGGCTTCACCGGCCCGGTAAACATCGGCAATCCCGGCGAGTTCACCATGCTGGAGCTGGCGGAGAAGGTGCTCAGCCTGGTCGGAGGGACCTCGCGACTGGTGTTCCAGCCGCTGCCCTCCGATGATCCGAAGCAGCGCCAGCCGGACATCACGCTGGCCCGGGAAAAGCTGGGCTGGGAGCCGAAGGTGGCGCTGGAGGACGGCCTGAAGGAAACCATCGGCTACTTCCGCAAACTGCTGGTCGAGGGCCAGGCATGACCCGCTTCGCGGTCATCATCACCAACTACAACTACGCCCGCTTCGTGATCGAGGCGGTCGACGGCGTGCTGGCGCAGAGCCGGCGCGCGGCGCAGATCCTGGTGGTCGACGACGGTTCGACCGATGGCTCGCAGGCCCTGCTGACCGGACACTACGGCGGCCATCCCGGCGTGACCCTGCTGTTCGGCGAGAACGGCGGCCAGCTGGCGGCCTTCCAGCGCGGCGTGGCCGCCGTGGAGGCCGACGTGGACGTGGTCTGCTTCCTCGACGCCGACGATCGCTGGCAACCGGACTATCTGGAAAAGATCGGCGCGATCTACGACCAGCGCAAGGATGTGGGTTTCGTGTTCTCCGACATCGACCTGTTCGGCAACGAGGAAGGCCGCATCGGCTTTGCCCGGCAGCCGCTCGATCTCGGCTACACCGCCATCAGCACCTACGCGTTGACCTACTGGTACGGCGCGCCGACCTCGGCGCTGTCGCTGCGGCTGCGCTATGCGCGCCTGTGCATGGATCTGCCGCCGCAGATCAGCGCGACCTGGCGGATTTCCGCCGACAACTGCCTGGTGTTCGGCGCCAGCATCTTCGGCGCGCGCAAGTATTTCCTGCCGACCGGCCAGGTCGGCTATCGCATCCACGGCAACAACGGCTGGTGGGCGCAGCAGAACCGGACCACCACCTTCCTGGGCCTGCTGCAGTCGCGCGGCCTGATCGCGCACTACGCCCGCGCCGCCGGCATGGACGACTCCTGCCTGGAACTGGCCAAGCTGGAGTACCGGACCAAGCCGGATCCGGACTGGGCCGAGGCGCGGCGCTACATCGACGTGTGCTGGCGCGCGCGCCTGCCCTGGTGGAAGCGGCTGGAGCGCATCCTGAGCATCGTCCGCAGCCGCAAGCGCAAAGGCTAGGCGGCATCACGATCTGTGATGTTCATGTTCACCGCCCGGATGCCGCGGGCGGACAATCGGTCGGGTCTTCGCTTGGTCCGCAAGCGTAGCTTGCCTTACGCTTGGCAAGTCGCCCCCCAGCCGCTGCCGGACGCCGTGTTTGCCCTCCCGACATCTTCCCTCGACACCCGCACCTGACGCCGCACCGGTGCCTCCCCGCCGCGCCGCGTCGCTGTCCCGTGTCCCCGCCCCGGACACGGACGCCGAAGCGCCGACGCCCGGCCTCGCCGCGCGCGACACCGCGCCGACGGCGGGTGCCGCGCATGCGCACGCGGTCGGCGTCGAAACCGCCCAGCGCTGGCGCAATCTGCTGTGCGTCGGACTGATGGCGTTGATCGCCGGCATGTGCGCGCTGCCTGCGGGTCCGTCGTTCAATCCCGGCAAGCCTTACCAGTACCTGCTGGTGCTGACCCTGTACCTGCCGGCCCTGATCCTGGGGTTCTCGCGGTTCGAGCGCTGGCGCGAACTGGCGCGCCGGCCGTTGATGCCGTGGCTGATGGCGCTGTTCGTCTGGTCCACGATCAGTCTGGCCTGGACCAATGCCTCGCGTCCGCTGGATGAAATCCTGCGCACCCTCAGCGTCCTGGTGTTCCTGTTCGCGTGGATGCATGGCGTCGGCGCCGATCCGCGCCGGCAACGCGGGATGCTGGTGACCGGCGCCGGCGTGCTCGCGGTGACCGCGGTGGCGGCGATGATCCGGTTCGCGGTGCAACCGCCGCCGGACGGCCGCGTGATCGGATTCGGCGTGATGGCCAATGCCAACCTGATCGCCGCGGCGATGGGCGCCGGCTTCCTGTGGCTGTGGCCGTGGCGTTTCCAGGCGCGCTGGCAACGCCTGCTGAAATGGCTGGCGATGGCGGCGATGGTGGCCTGCCTGGTGCTCGCCGATTCCCGCAGCGCGTGGGCCGCGCTGTTCGGCGCGGTGTTCGTGCTGCTCGCCATCCGCAGGAACGAACGCGCCTGGCAGCGCCTGCTCGGCCTGGGCGTGGTCGCGCTGGGCGTGGCGGCCGCGGCCTATCCGGAACTGAGCGAGCGTGGCTGGTCGTTCCGCCCGCAGATCATGCAGTACGCCTGGGCGCTGTTCGAACAGCATCCCTGGCTGGGCTTGGGCCAGGGCGCGCGCTTCACCATTCCGGTCCAGGGCGGCATGGGCATGGATCAGGTCCACACCCACAACCTGTTCACCCAGGTCGCGGTGGAAATCGGCCTGCCGGGCCTGCTGCTGTGGTCGATCGTCTGGCTGGGGCTGGGCTGGCGCGCCTGGCGGCATCGCGACGATGCGATCGGCCGGGTGGTGCTGGCGCTGTGGGTGTTCGCCAGCGTGATGGTGCAGTTCGATCTGCCGCACCTGATTGACAGCCCCCGCCCGGGTTGGCTGATCATCTGGTTGCCGTTGGCCCTGAGCCTGTCGTTGCCCGCGGCGTCCACCGGCCCGCCGCGCACTCGATGAAGATCTCCCTCGCGATCCTGACCTACAACTGGCCCGAAGCCCTGGAAAGGGTGCTGGAAAGCGTCGCCGCCCAGCGTCGGATGCCCGACGAGATATTGATTGCCGATGACGGCTCCCGTCCCGACACGGCCGAGGTCGTTGCCCGTTGGCGGCAGGTGCTGCCGGTCCCGGTGCGTCATCTGTGGCAGGAGGATCGCGGCTTCCGCGCGGCGCGCTGCCGCAACCGCGCCATCGCCGCCAGCCGTGGCGACTACGTGGTGCTGCTGGATGGCGACATGATCCTGCACCCGGACTTCATCGGCGACCACGAACGCCTGGCCGAACCCGGCTTCTTTCTGCAGGGCGGGCGGCTCAAGGCCACCGTCGCCGAGAGCGAGCGCCTGCTGGCCGGCGGCCGGCCGGTGTTCGCGCCTTGGGTCAAGGCGGACTTCGACGAGTTCGATGGCACCCGCCGGCTCTACGCCTTCCGCCAGCCCTGGCTGGCGCGCTGGAAGGCGCGTTCGCGCAACGGCGGCCGCGTGATGAGCTGCAACATGAGTTTCTGGCGCGCGGATCTGCTCGAGGTCAACGGCTTCGACGAGCGCATGGAAGGCTATGGCGCCGAGGATCGCGAGCTCGCCGCGCGGCTGGAAAACACCGGCCTGCGCCGGCGCGCGCTCAAGTGGGCCGCGCTGGCCGTGCACCTGTGGCACAACTCGCGCGCCCCGCCCGACGTGGACGACATGAGCCTGCCCAACAACCGCCTGTTCCACGCCACCCGCATGCAGAAGATCACCCGATGCGAGCGCGGCATCGACGGCCATCCCGAGTTGTTGCAGGATCCCGTGGTCCCCTAGTCGGCCGACCACGGCGCCCGCATTGTCGATGAAGCTGCTCTACACCAATTTCCACAGCGGCAGCGGCGGCGGCCACACCACCTACATCCGCGAACTGGCGCGCGCGCTCGGACCGCGGCACGAGGTCCATGTCGCCGCCCCTGCCGGCAGTCGCCTGCTGGCCGAAGCCGCGGCGCTGCCCGGCGTGCGCACGCTCGCGCAGCCGTTTCCCAACGGCCTGCGCCGGTGGCGCGAACGCGCGCGCGCCATCCGCCAGCTGCATGACTACCTGCGCGCGAACGGGTTCGACATCGTGCACGTGAACGGTTCGGCCGATCACCGCATCGTCATCGCCGCGCTGCGCGGCATATCGCCGCGTCCGCGCGTCGTCCTGACCAAGCACAACACCAAGCCGATGGGCGGACTGCAACACGTCTGGCGCGCGCGTTTCCACACCGACAAGGCGATTGCGGTGTGCGAGTACGTGCGCCACCAGCTCGACGCCACGCCCTACCGCGCCTGCCACCCGCAGACGGTCTACAACGGCGTGGATACCGCGCATTTCGCCCCCTGGCCGGCGGCGGACGCGCGCGCGCAGCGGGCACGCTTCGCGCCGGAGGCGGACGCGCTGCTGATCGGCAGCAGCGCCGGCACCGCCGACTACAAGGGCTGGACGGACCTGGTCGCCGCGCTGGGCCTGCTGTCCGCCGACGAGCGCCGCCGCGTGCAGGTGGTGATCGCGGGTCAGCCGCCCTCGGCGCGCCAGCTCGCGATCGTGCGCGAGGCCGGACTCGACGCGCAGTTCCACTTCCCCGGCCTGCTGGAAGACGTGCGTCCGGTCATCGCCGCGCTTGATGCCGGTTTCGTGCTGTCGCACGACATCGAGACCATCTCCTTCGCCTGCCGCGAAATGATGGCGATGGGCAAGCCGGTGATGGTGACCGATTACGCCGGCCTGCCGGAGAACCTGCATCCCGGCGAAGATGGTTGGGTGGTGCCGGTACACGGTCACGCCGCCATGGCGGCGACCCTGCGCTGGATGCTCCAGCACCGCGACGCGCTGGCCGGCATGGGAGCCGCCGCGCGCTCGCACGCACTCGCCGAATTCGGCATCGAACGCTTCGCCGACGCCACCGAGGCGGTTTACCGGGCCTTGCCGGCGAAGCGCTGATGGTCCGTGGCGGTCAGCGGCACCCCGCCGCCGCCGCCTCGTCCACCAGCCACCAGCTGCGCCGGTTGGCCGAGCCGAGCGGCCGCGCGCGCGCGCGGTCGACACAGGCCGGCAGGGTGGCGTCCTGCGCCATCAGCACGCGCCGTGCGGGCGCCGCGTGCAGCCAGGCCAGGCCGCGCTGCCATTGCTGCTCCACCGGTGCGCGGAAACCGAATTCGGTCACCTCGCCCTGTGCCTGCAGCAACTGCTGCTCCTTCCAGTCGACCAGGCCGATGGCGGCGTCCTGACCTGCGCGCGCGCGCGCTTCGGCCATCACGTCGCGCGCCGAGTTCTCACCGTCCAGCAGCGGCGCCAGCACCACCCCGTAACCGACCCATAGCACCAGCACGGTCGCCAGGGTCAGCACCACCGCGCGGACGCGCCGCAGCCACAACGCGGCGGCGACGATCAACCCGCCCATCACCGCCAACGCCAGCCACAACCGATCCGCATGCGGATCGTCCGCCAGGCCGCGCTCGGCTTCCAGCTTCAGTTCAAAACGCGGATCGCCGGTCAAGGCCATGACGCCGGCCACCAGCAACAGGCTGCCCAGCACGGCGGCGAAGGCCAACAATGCGGTACGCACGCCGCGCCGTTCGCCCAGCGCCGGCAGGAACGGCGCCGCCGCCCACGCCAGCGCCGGCAACGCGGGCAGGATGTACATGTCGCGCTTGCCCGGGCTGGCGCTGAAGAACAGCAGCACCAGCAGCGTCCACGCCAGCGGCCACCACACGCGGGCATCGCGCCGGCGCCAGGCCTCGCGCCAGGGTTTGATCAGCCAGGGAATGAAGATCGAGAACGGCAGCCAGAACAGCGCGATGACTTCCAGGAAGTACCACGGCGGCTCCTGGTGGTGCCACGCGGCGACATAGCGGGTCGCGGTCTGGCGGAACAGGATTTCGTTGAGGTAGGCGCGATGCTCGGGATCGCCGCTGGTCAGCGCGGTCACCACCATCGGCACGAACCACAGTCCGATCGCCAGCAGGAAACTCGCACCGCCCAGCCACCAGCGGCCCACACCCTTCGGCGCCGGCGCGCTCAGGCCCTGCCAGCCACGCCAGCGCATCAGTGCGTACGGAATCAGCGCCAGCAACGGCAGGAAACCCACGCCCTTGCTGATCACGCCCAGACCGGCGGAAAAGCACCCCAGCCAGTACCAGCGCCAGTTCGGCCCCAGCAGCAGGTGGCGGCCCAGGCCATACATGCCCAGGGTGATGAAGAACACCACGGTCGGATCGATCTGCGCGCGCTTGCCCTGGTAGACGAACTGCATCGCGCACAGCACCGCGCCGGCCGCCCACAGCGCGGCCTGGCGGTTCCAGCTGCGCCGCGCGAAGTCGTAGGTCAGCGTCAGCGTGCCCAGCGCGGCCAGCAGCGAGGGAATCAGGAAGGCGACGTTCCAGTTGCGCACCACCGCGTAGGTGGACGCGATCATCCAGAAGTACAGCGGCGGCTTGTCCGGATACAGCTCCTGGCCGCGATGCGGGAACAGCCATTGGCCGGATTCCCACATCTGCCTGGCCACCAGCACGAAGCGTGGCTCGTCGGCCGGCCACGGCGCGCGCATGCCCAGCCCCGCGCCGATCACCACCAGCGCGAACAGCAGGAACCACCAGAACGCAGTCTTGTCGTCGGTCTTGATCATGGCGCGCGATGATACCGGCGATTCGTTAGGCAATTGTCGGAGCCCGGCCCGCCGGCCGGTCCAATGTCGCCCGGCTCACGCCGCTTCGGTGCGGATCAGGCGCGCGTAGAAGAAGCCATCCATGCCGTCCTCGCCAGGCAGGCGCTGGCGTCCGGCGCCGGAGACGTGGCCGAAGCGCGCATCCAGCGGCTCGGCGCGGGCATCGGGCGTGCGTGCCAGGAAGGCGTCGATCTGGCGTTCGTTCTCGTCCTTGAGGATCGAGCAGGTGGCGTACAGCAGCGCGCCGCCGGGGCGCAGCAATGTCCATGCCGCATCCAGCAGGCGCGCCTGCAACGCGCACAGGGCGGTGATGTCCTCCGGCCGCCGGTGCAGCAGCACGTCCGGTTGGCGGCGGACGATGCCGGTCGCCGAACAGGGCGCATCCAGCAGGATCGCGTCGAACGGCTGCCCCTCCCACCAGGCGGAAGGGTCGCCGGCGTCGGCGACCCGCAGCGACGCACGCGCGCCGACTCTGTCCAGCGTGTCGCGCACGCGCTGCAATCGCCGCGCATCCACGTCCAGCGCCAGCAGGCGCAGCCCGGGGTTGCGTTCGAGCAGGTGCGCGGCCTTGCCGCCCGGCGCCGCGCACGCGTCCAGCACGCGCGCGTCGGCGGCCGGCGCCAGCGCGTCCGCCACCAGTTGCGCCGCGCCATCCTGGATGGACACGTCCCCCGTGGAGAAACCGGGCAACGCGGTCACCGCCACCGGCGTGTCGACGCGGATCGCGTCGGCGGCCGACGGGGTCGTCTGCGCCGACAGGTCGGGCAACGCTTCCCGCAGCCGCTCCAGATAGGCCGACGCCGGCAGGCGCGCGCGGTTGATCCGCAACCAGAGTGGCGCGGCCTCGGCGCTCGCCACGAAGATATCCTCCGCCCGTGCCGTCCAGTCCGCGCGCACCTTCGTGCGCAACCAATGGGGCCATGCCAGTTCGGCCGCGGCGGTGGGCAGGCCTTCGCGCTGCGCGCGGCGCAGGAGCGCGTTGACCATGCCGGCCTGGTGCGCGCGCTTCAGCGCGCGGGCCGCTTCCACGGTCGCCGAGAGCGCCGCGTGCGCCGGCAACCGCAACGCATCGATCTGGGCAAAGCCGACCCACAGCAGCGCGCGCAGTTCGCTGTCGCGGCGTCCGGGCGGCTTCTGCATCCAGCGCTTCAGCGCTTCGTCATAGCGGACGCGCTGGCGCAGCGCGGCGAAACAGATCGCTTCGGCCAGCGCGCGATCGCGTGGATCGGCCAGGCGTGGCAATGCCGCCGCCAGTTCCGCCTTCAGCGAACGACCGCGATGCGCGACCGCGTCGAGGATCTGCGCGGCCAGCGCGCGGACGGCGGTGCCCGAGCCCGGCGTCACGCGGTCACCAGATCCCGGCGCGCATTGAGGTAATCGGCGGCGGTGATGGCCTTGCCGCCTTCGCGCTGGACCACCCGCAGGCGCAGCGCGCCCTGTCCGCAGGCGATGTCCAGGCCCTGGCGGCCCGCGGCGAGCAGCGTGCCCGGTTCGGCGTGGTGCGCCAGATCCAGCGCGACCGCGCCATGGATGCGCAGGCGCTCTCCGGCCACGGTCGCCTCGGCCACCGGCCAGGGTTCGAATGCGCGCACCTTGCGCGCCAGCGCTTCGGCCGGCTGCGCCCAGTCGAGTCGCGCCTCGTGCTTTTCCAGCTTGTGCGCGTAGGTGGCGCCTGCTTCCGGCTGCCGCTGCGCCACCGGGCGCATGCCCGCGCGCAGCAGGCCCAGCCCATCGGCCAGCACCCGCGCGCCAAGTTCGGACAGGCGGTCGTGCAGCTGGCCGCCGGTTTCCGCGTCGCCGATGGGCGTGCGCTGGGACAACAGCACCGGGCCGGTGTCCAGGCCGGCTTCCATCTGCATCAGGCAGACGCCGGTTTCCGTATCGCCGGCTTCGATCGCGCGCTGGATCGGCGCGGCGCCGCGCCAGCGCGGCAGCAGCGAGGCATGCACGTTCCAGCAGCCGTGACGCGGAATGTCCAGCACCGCCTGCGGCAGGATCAGGCCGTAGGCCACGACGATCATCAGGTCCGGGGCCAGCTCGCGCAGAGCTTCCTGCGAGGACTTCTTGCGCAGCGATTCCGGCTGCAGGACCGGGATGCCGCGCTGGATCGCCTCCAGCTTGACCGGCGAGGGCGTCAGTCCGCGGCCGCGGCCGGCGGGACGATCGGGCTGGGTATAGACCGCGACGACTTCATGGCGCGCGTGCGCGGCGCGCAGGCTGGGAACGGCGAACGCCGGCGTGCCGGCAAATACGATTCTCATGGGAGCTTGGATATCCGGGAAGGAAGGTGGGGATGGCGGTCAGCGCGACCCGCAGTCTTGCCCTTGCGAATCCCGAATCAGCCGTCCCGCAGCCGTCAGGCTGCCGCCTGGCGACGCTGCTTGGCGAGTTTCTTGCGCACCATCTCGCGCTTGAGCGGCGACAGGTAGTCGACGAACAGCTTGCCGTCGAGATGATCCATCTCGTGCTGAATGCAGACCGCGAGCAGGCCATCGGCGCGCAGTTCCTGCGCCTGGCCCCGGCGATCGACGAAGCGCACGGTGATTTCATTGGAACGGGTGACGTCGGCGTAGATGCCCGGGACCGACAGGCAGCCTTCCTGGTAGACCTGGTCGCCGGCGCGCTCGACGATCTCGGGGTTGATGAACACCCGGGGCTCGTTCTTTTCTTCGCTGATGTCGATGACCATGAAACGCTGGTGCACGTCCACCTGGCTGGCGGCCAGGCCGATGCCCGGAGCCTCGTACATGGTCTCGAACATGTCGTCCAGCAGCTGCTGGAACGCCGGCTCGGTCACCCGCGCGGGCTCGACCGGCACCGCCTTGGTGCGCAGCCGGGGATCGGGGAATTCGAGGATGGGAAGCAGTGCCATGGTGTGTCCGAGATGGGGGCGCCAGTGGAATCCGGCAAGGCCTCACGGATTCTAACTCGGGCGCTTGCGTTGCGCCGGGTTTTCTGGACTATAGTGCGGACCACCTGTCGGGGAATCAGGTAGATACCGCCATGTTTAAACATTTTCGTACGGTTCTCGCCGTCGCGGCGATCACCGTGGGCACCTATGCCGTCGCCGCCGAAACGGCCGGCGAGCACCCGGACACGTACGTGGTCAAGCGCGGGGATACCCTCTGGGACATCTCCGCCCGCTTCCTGAAAAAGCCGTGGCTGTGGCCGGAAATCTGGCAGGCCAACCCACAGATCAAGAACCCCCATCTCATCTACCCGGGCGACGTGCTGAGCCTGGCCTATCTGGATCGCGTCGCGGTCCAGCCCGGCCCGCGCCAGGACGCCCCGCTGAACGCGATTCCGCTGGCCGATGTCGAGCCGTTCCTCAAGAACCTGAGCATCACCGACAGCTTCAAGCACCTGCCGTACGTCGCCGGGCTGGAAGAGAACATGCTGCGCGCCACCGCCGGCCAGAACGTCTACGTCCTGGGCCTGGATCAGGCCCAGCCCGGCCAGCGCTACGCGATCGTGCGGCCCGGCCTGCGCTACACCCAGACCCGGGTGAAGTCGAACGGCGAATACCTGACCTACAAGGAAGACCTGGATTTCCGCGGCGCCCGCATCAAGGGTGCGCCGGCCGACTGGAACCGCCAGTGGTCCAGTTCCGCGCTGTCCGAAGGCGGTCCGGTCGAACTGCTGGGCTACGAGCTGGAGCAGGTCAACGTCGGCACCATCACCCGCGGCAGGGTGCCCGGCAGCGAAACCGTCACCCTGACCCTGCAGGACAGCGGCAAGGAAGTGCGGGCCGGCGATCGCGTGGTGCCGGTGGAAGCCAAGCCGTACGATCTGCAGTTCTTCCCGCACCCGCCGACCGCGGCCATCCCCGAGGGCAAGCTGCAGGTCCTGGCGGTCGCCAACGCGCTCACTTCCGGCGGCCCGCGCGACGTGGTGGCCATCTCCGGCGGCAGCCGCGAGGGCATCGACAACGGCACCGTGCTGTCGGTCTGGCGCCGGGGCGACCATGTCGCCAACAAGGTGCGCTGGCCCAACTCCTCGCGCATGGATGACTCCCCGCGCGACGGCGCCGGCCGGGTCAGCCTGCCGGACGAGTACGCCGCCCACGTGATGGTGTTCCGCACCTTCGACAAGGTCAGCTATGGCCTGGTGATGGAAGGCGTGAAGGCCACCCGGGTGGGCTATGAACTGAAGCATCCGGACGCGACCTACTGATCTTCCGGACAAACCCTACGCAACATCGCGACGGCGCCCGAGGGCGCCGTTGTCGTCTCCGGCCTAGGCTGGAGACATGTCCCGCCGTGACGACGCCCCCGACGCCCTGCTGAGGCTGATCCTGGCCGGCGGTGCCGCGAATCCGCGCCGTCGTCTGCTGGAACGCCACGGCTCGCCCGAAGCCGCGTTCGCCGCCGGAGCGGGCGGCTGGCGCGCGGCCGGAATGGACCTGGAGCAGATACGGGCATTCGCCGCGCCGGCACCAGCGCCGCTGGCCGCCGGCCGGGATTGGCTGTCGGCGTCGCCGCATCACCATCTGCTGGGCTGGCATTCGCCCGACTATCCCCCGTTGCTGCGCGGCAGCCCCAACCCACCGCTGGCGCTGTTCGTCGACGGCGATCCGGCGCTGCTGTGGCGGCCATCGGTGGCGTTGGTCGGCAGTCGCTCGCCCAGCGCGGGCGGACGGGACAACGCGGCGGCGTTCGCCGGCGCGCTGACGCGGACCGGACTGGTGGTGGTCAGCGGCATGGCCGCCGGCATCGACGCGGCCGCGCACGAAAGTGCGCTGGCGCAACCGGGGGGAACCACCCTCGCCGTGCTGGGCACGGGCCCGGATCTCGCGTACCCGCGCCGGCACGCGTCATTGCGCGACCGCATCGCCGCGGCGGGCGCCGTGGTCAGCGAACATCCCCCCGGCGTCGGCCCTCATCCAAGCCATTTTCCGCGCCGCAACCGCATCATCGCCGGGCTGTCCCTGGCCACCGTGGTGATCGAGGCCGCCGAACGCTCCGGCGCCCTGATCACCGCGCGGCAGGCCGCCGACAGCGGTCGCGACGTGTTCGCCGTGCCCGGGTCCATCCACAATCCGCTGGCGCGCGGGTGTCATCGCCTGATCCGGGACGGCGCCGGCCTGGTCGAGAGCGCCGCGGACGTCATCGACGGGCTCGCGCCGCAGCTCACCGGCCTGGTCCGGACCCTGCGCGAACATCTCCACGAACCTGAACAGACCCCGCCCGAACAACCCTCCCGCACCGATGCCGGCGAGCATGCCGACTACCAGAAGTTGTGGAATGCCCTGGGCCATGACCCAACCGGTATGGATCGACTGTCCGAACGAACCGGATTGACGACCGCCGCACTGTCCTCCATGCTGCTCGCCATGGAACTGGATGGGCGCGTATCGGTCGAACACGGCCGTTACTGTCGCAAAGGCTAGTTTCTTTCCTCCACAGCGCCACCGTGCGCAGGCCGAGGGGCAATGAAAGAGAGCATCCTGGACGTACTGCTGTACCTGTTTGAACACTATTTCACCGAGGACGCGGACCCCGTCCGTGATCGCGACTCTCTCCAGAACGGCTTGATCCAGGCCGGTTTCAGCCCCGCCGAAATCAACAAGGCTTTCGACTGGCTCGACGCGTTGGCCGACCAGCGGCCCAGCGCGGCGCAACCGCGCGCGGGTGGCCCCACCCGCATCTTCCATGGCCCCGAGCTGGAAAAGCTGGACGTGGAAGGCCGCGGCTTCCTGATGTTCCTGGAACAGCACGGCATCCTCGACGCCGACCAGCGCGAACTGGTGCTGGATCGGGCGATGGCGCTGGATCAGGACGAACTGGATCTGGACGACCTCAAATGGGTCGTGCTGATGGTGCTGTTCAACCAGCCCGGTTCCGAAGCGGCCTACGCGTGGATGGAAACGCAGATGTTCGTCGACGAACCTGAACCGGTACACTGAGCCAACTTAAACCTGCTTTCGGGGAAAAGCATGGCTCAGTGGTACTACGCGGAAGGACCGGGACGCAACGTCGGACCACTCGCGGCGGAAGAAATCGCCGCACGTTTCCGGCATGGCCAATTGTTCCTGGATACCCAGGTCTGGCGCGAAGGCATGGCGCAGTGGCAGCCCCTGCGCAGCGTAGCCGCCGAACTGGGCCTGGACGCACAGGCGCCATCTTCGCTGCCGCCGCCGTTGCCTGGCCGGCCGATGCCCGCGCCGCCTCGCGCCGCTTACGTGACGGCGCCCGAACCCCGCAAGATGAGCCGCGGTGTGCTCGTCCTGATCATCTGCCTCGCGGTCGCCCTTCCGGCGCTGGCGGTCATCGGCATCCTGGCCGCCATCGCCGTTCCCGCGTATCAGGAATACACCCTGCGTGCGCGCCTCATGGAACCGATTGCCGCGGGTGAAGCACTCAAGCCGCTGATCGAGCGCCACCTCGCCCAGGGGCAATGTCCCGACAACGAAGCGGACGGATTCCAGCCGGAAGACGCCTACGCCGCCCGGCATGTCGCCGGCATCGTCGTCGGTGAATTCGACGACGGCACGTGCGGGGTCGAGGTGCGCGTCCGGGGCACCGGTAGTCCGAAGATGGACGACCATGCCATCTGGATTTTCTACGACGGCCAGAGCCAGCGCTGGGGATGCACTTCGGACATCGAGGATCGGCTGCTGCCAGCCCAGTGTCGCGGCTGAGCAGCGCAATCGCCCGGTCCCGCCATACCGGCAAACCGGGCTCATCTAGGCGGTAATCGGCGATTGCGGTAACGTTCGCAACGCGATGGTTTGGGGAAACCAGCATGTCCACTTGGTATTACGCCGGGGCCGAGCGGCAGCCGCTTGGCCCGTTGTCCACGGATGAATTGAAACAGTATTTCCGCAGCCAGCGGATTACGGTGGACACACTGGTCTGGCGCGACGGCATGATGCAATGGCGCCCACTGGCGGAACTGGCCCAGCAGCTTGGCCTGCTGGAGGCGTCGCGACCGACCCCGTTCGACGCGGTCGCCGGCGCGGAGGCTCTCTCCTCCGGCCCGGATTCGCCGTCGATGCCGGCCCCGGCACCGCCCGCGGCCGCGGGCGCCGAAGCGGAACCACCCACCGCGCCTTCCCTTCCCGAGCGGACGCCGGTCGCAGCGGCGCCTGCAGGCGGTCGCGCGGTCTTCAATCTCGGCAGCGATCCTTCGCCCACGCCGGTATACGAGCGCCCTGAAATCATCCAGCGCATGGCCGCCACGCCCGCCGGCGACGCGGTCGCGGCACGCAATCCCTATCTGGCGGCGCGGGCGCCGTTGCAGGCGCAGCCCACCTTCGTCGCGGATCAGGATGTGGTCTACGCGGGTTTCTGGAAACGCGTGGCCGCCACCATCATCGACGGCTTCATCCTGTCGATCGCGGTGGGACTGTGCGGCGAACTGTTCGGCGTGATCCTCAGCGATCTCGCCGGCGGCGGTGAGCTGGCCACGATGATCACCACCTCGCTCTGCACCCTGATCCTCAACGCCCTCTACTTCGCCTGGTTCCATTCCACCTTCAACTACGCCACGCCGGGCAAGATGGCGATCGGCATCAAGGTGGTGCGCAGCCATGGCGAGCCGATTTCGTTCCTGCGCGCGCTGGCCCGATTCTTCGCCACCATCCTGAGCACGCTGACCTTCTTCATCGGTTACCTGATGGCGGCATTCACCGCGCGCAAGCAATCCTTGCACGATGTGATCTGTGACACCGTGGTGGTGGACAAGTGGGCCTATACGTCGGAGCCGGAACGGCAGCGCAGCGAACTGGGCCTGGTCGCCATCGTGGTGCTGGCCCTGTATGGTCTCGTCGTCGTGGCCGCCGCGGTGCTGGTCTTCTTCGTCATTGGACTGGCCGCCGCCACGCAGCGATTCGGTTGAACAAGCAAACAGCAACAGGAGCAGCACAACAATGAGCAGTTGGTATTTCGCCGTCGGCGAGCAGCGCCAGGGTCCGGTCAGCAGGGAGGAGCTCGGTGCGCGTTTTCAGCGAGGCGAAATCCTCCCGGACACGCTGATCTGGCGCGAAGGCATGGAGCAATGGCGCGCGTTGCGCGAGATGGCGACGGAACTGGATCTGGTCATTCCGGCACCGGCGATCCCGGTCGCCGCGGTGGTCAACGAATCCGCTTCGCCCTACGCCGCGCCGGCGGCGCAGGTACCGTTGCAGGCGCCGGTCTTTGGCGGTGACATCGTGCACGCCGGCCTGTGGAAGCGCTTTGCGGCCTCCTTCATCGACGGCATAGTGATGATGGTCGTGACCCTGGTGTTCGTCGTGGTGTGCGTCATGCTCACCGGCGGCGCGGCCGCGTTGAGCCCGGACGCGCTGACCAACGACGTGATGCGCGGTACGCTCGGACTGACCTTCATCCTGGCGTTCTACATCCTGCCGATCCTGGCCCAGGCCGCGTATTTCACCTGGATGCACGCATCCGCCTCGCAGGCCACGCTCGGCAAGATGGCGGTCGGCATCAAGGTCACGCGGACCAACGGCGAAGGGCTCGCCCTGGGCCGCAGTTTCGGCCGCTGGTGCGCCTACTTCTTCCTCAATCTGGTCAGCTGCGGCGTCACCACCCTGGTGTCGGCGTTCACCGTCGGACTGACCGATCGCAAGCAGGGCCTGCACGACATGATGGCCGACACGCTGGTGGTCGATCGCTGGGCCTTCACTGCCCATCCGGAACGGCAGCGCCGCGATCTGGGCGCGGTGACCTGGACCATCATCGTGCTCGCGGGCCTGTTCGTGATCGCCTACATCGGCTTCTTCGTGTTCGCGATCGGCATGGCGGCGATGGCCGGCCACTGACATCCCGCGAGTCTCCATGAAGCACTGGTACTACGCCGACGAAGCGCGGCAACCGCAGGGTCCGGTCGATGCCGAGACCCTACGGGATCTGCTGGCCGAGGGACAGATTTCCCATGCGACCCTGATCTGGCGCGATGGCCTGTCGCAGTGGCAGGCGGCCGCCGATTTCGCCGATGAACTCGCACTGGGCACCCCGTCACCGGCGGCATCCCCGTCGAGCGACGTGCCGGACGATGCCCCGTCGGCGCGCTCCGATTCTTCCGACGTTGCGGCATCGGCGCCGCGATTCGATGGCACCGGCAGCGATGCGGCGTTCGCGGAACCCGCGCCCTTACGGAACGCGTCCCCATACGCCGCGCCACAGGCCACGGTCGAGGTGGCGCCCCATGTGGTCCAGGGAGGCGAAATCGTCTACGCCGGCTTCTGGAAGCGGGCCGCGGCCTTCTTCATCGACGCTTTCGTGGTGACCATCCTCAACACCGTGCTCGGCACGGTCATCGGAATGGTGATGGTCGGATTGCTGATGAACAACGGCGGCGCCACCTTCGACTCACCCGCCTGGTGGATCCTGCAGGCGCTGTCCTATCTGGCGCAGCTCGTGGTGGCCGTGGTGTATTTCGCCTGGTTCCAGGCCTCCCCCCACCAGGCCACGCCCGGCAAGCTGGCGATCGGCATCAAGGTGGTGGACCGCAATGGCGCGACGATCAGCTTCTGGCGGGGCGTCGGCCGGTATCTGGCCAGCCTCGTCAGCACCCTGCTGCTGTTCGCGGGGTTCGTGATGGCCGCTTTCACCCGCCGCAAGCAGGCGCTGCACGACCTGATCTGCGGCACCCTGGTGGTGGACAAATGGGCCTACACCCACCATCCGGAGCGGCAACGCACCGAACTGGGCGCGGTCGCCTGGGTCGTCCTGATCCTCGGGGGCCTGCTCTGCCTCGTCGGCATGCTGGCGATGGGCGCGCTGATCGCCGCGCTGGGCGGCGCATTTTGAAAGGTGACCGCCTTCACGGAACTCGTTCAGGGTTGACAGCCGCCCCCCGGGCGTGATTCCACTATTAATAGCGAAACCTGAACGCCCGGGGCCACGGCTCCGGGCGTCGGCTTCTCTGCCGCCCGCTTTTGCGCCACCCTTGCCGGCCACGCGCCGCCCCCACCGCCCATCGGAAGGACATGTCCAAGCACCTCCTCATCGTCGAATCGCCGGCCAAGGCCAAGACGATCAACAAGTACCTCGGCAAGGACTTCCATGTCCTGGCGTCCTATGGTCACGTGCGCGACCTGGTGCCGAAGGAAGGGGCGGTGGACCCGGACAACGGCTTCGCGATGCGCTACGACCTCATCGACAAGAACGAGAAGCACGTCGATGCGATCGCCAAGGCGGCCAAGGCGGCCGAAGACATCTACCTGGCGACCGACCCGGACCGCGAGGGCGAGGCGATCAGCTGGCACATCGCGGAAATCCTGAAGGAGCGCGGCCTGCTCAAGGACAAGCCGCTGCACCGGGTGGTATTCACCGAAATCACTCCGCGCGCGATCCGCGAGGCGATGAACCAGCCGCGCCAGATCGCCAACGAACTGGTCGATGCCCAGCAGGCGCGCCGCGCGCTGGACTACCTGGTCGGTTTCAATCTCTCTCCGGTGCTGTGGCGCAAGGTCCAGCGCGGCCTGTCCGCCGGCCGCGTGCAGTCGCCGGCGCTGCGGATGATCGTCGAGCGCGAAGAGGAAATCGAAGCGTTCATCGCGCGCGAGTACTGGAGCATCGAGGCCGAGTGCGCGCATCCGCGCCAGTCCTTCACCGCCAAGCTGACCCGCCTGGACGGACAGAAGTTCGAGCAGTTCACCGTCACCGACGGCGACACCGCCGAAGCCGCGCGCCTGCGCATCCAGCAGGCCGCGCAGGGTTCGCTGCACGTCACCGACGTGACCAGCAAGGAACGCAAGCGCCGGCCCGCGCCGCCGTTCACCACCTCCACCCTGCAGCAGGAAGCCGCGCGCAAGCTGGGCTTCACCACCCGCAAGACCATGCAGGTCGCGCAGAAGCTGTATGAAGGCGTGGCCATCGGCGAGGAAGGCACGGTCGGCCTGATCAGCTACATGCGTACCGACTCGGTCAGCCTGTCGGTCGAGGCGCTGAACGAAATCCGCGACGTCATCGCGCGCGACTACGGCACCCAGGCGCTGCCGGACAAGCCCAACACCTACCAGACCAAGTCCAAGAACGCGCAGGAAGCGCACGAAGCCGTGCGTCCGACCTCCGCGCTGCGCACGCCCGCGCAGGTGGCCCGCTTCCTCAGCGACGACGAGCGCAAGCTCTACGAACTGATCTGGAAGCGCGCCGTCGCCTGCCAGATGGTGCCGGCGACACTCAACACCGTCAGCGTCGATCTGGCTGCCGGCAGCGAGCACAGCTTCCGCGCCAGCGGCACCACCGTGATCGATCCCGGCTTCCTGGCGGTGTACGAGGAAGGCAAGGACCAGAAGGGCGCCGAGGACGACGACGAGGGCCGCAAGCTGCCGCCGATGAAGCCGGGCGATCGGGTGCCGCTGGATCGCATCCACGCCGACCAGCACTTCACCCAGCCGCCGCCGCGCTTCACCGAAGCGGCGCTGGTCAAGGCGCTGGAGGAATACGGCATCGGCCGTCCGTCCACCTACGCCTCGATCATCCAGACCCTGCTGTTCCGCAAGTACACTGAGATGGAAGGCCGCGCGTTCAAGCCCACCGACGTGGGTCGCGCGGTGTCCAAGTTCCTCAGCGGCCATTTCACCCGGTACGTGGACTACGATTTCACCGCGCGCCTGGAGGATGAACTGGACGCGGTCTCGCGCGGCGAGGAGGAATGGGTCCCGCTGATGGAGAAGTTCTGGGGTCCGTTCAAGGAACTGATCGAGGAAAAGAAGGAATCGGTCGACCGCAGCGAAGCCACCGGCGCGCGCGAGCTGGGCACCGATCCCAAGTCCGGCAAGCCGGTCAGCGTGCGCCTGGGCCGGTTCGGGCCCTACGCCCAGATCGGCGACAAGGACGTCGACGAGAAGCTCGAGTTCGCCTCGCTGCGTCCGGGCCAGTCGATGCACACCATCACCCTGGAAGAGGCGATCGAACTGTTCAAGCTGCCGCGCAAGCTCGGCCAGGACAACGGCGAGGAAGTCAGCGTCGGCATCGGCCGCTTCGGTCCGTTCGCCAAGCGCGGCAGCACCTACGCCTCGCTGAAGAAGGAAGACGATCCGTACACGATCGATCTGGCCCGCGCGGTCTTCCTGATCAACGAGAAGGAAGAAATCGCCCGCAACCGCATCATCAAGGAATTCGACGGCAGCGACATCCAGGTCCTGAACGGCCGCTTCGGCCCGTACATCAGCGACGGCAAGCTCAACGGCAAGATTCCGAAGGATCGCGAGCCCGCTTCGCTGACCCTGGCCGAGGTCCAGCAATTGCTGGAGGAAACCGGCAAGCCGGCCCGGCGCGGTTTCGGCGCGAAGAAGGCGGCCGCCAAGAAAACCGCGGTGAAGAAGGAAGCGGCGACGAAGAAGACCGCCGCCAAGAAGACGGCGACGAAGAAAACCGCGACCAAGAAAACGGCCACCAAGAAAACCACGACGAAGAAGGCCGCCGTGACCGTCACCGAACCGGCCAAGTCGCTGCTCACGCCGGCCAAGGTGGAACCCGGCAAGAAGCGGGTCGCCAAGAAACAGAGCGACGACGCGCCGTTCTGAGCCGTCCGCCGGGCGCGCCCCGGGATGCCGCGGTGAATCGCGGCATCCATGGCAGAATCTGCCGATGAACGCGCCCCAGCCCCTGCCCTTGTCCGCCGCCGTGGAATGGCTCCAGCACGGCGGCGTGATCGCCTATCCGACCGAAGCCGTGTGGGGCGTGGGTTGCGATCCGTTCGACGAGGCGGCGGTGCGGCGTCTGCTGGCCATCAAGGAGCGTCCGGTCGAGAAGGGCCTGATCCTGATCGCCGCCGATCTCGACCAGCTTCGTCCTTGTCTGGATCTGGACGCGTTGCCGGTGGATCGCCTCGCCGAGGTGCTGGCGAGCTGGCCCGGCCCACACACCTGGGTGATGCCGGCCAGTTCCCGCGTGCCGCGCTGGCTGACCGGGGAACACGTCGGCATCGCCGTGCGGGTCAGCGCGCATCCGCAGGTCATCGCCCTGTGCCGCGGCTTCGGCGGACCGCTGGTATCCACCAGCGCCAACCTCAGCGGCCAGCCCGCGCCGCATGCGCGCGCGGGCCTGGATCCGGCCCTGCTCGAACGCCTGGACGGCGTCAGCGAGGGCGAGACCGGCGGACTGGAACGCCCCTCCTCGATTCGCGACGCGTTGACCGGCCAGCCCTTCCGGCTCTGAACCGGCCGGCGTTGTTTGCGCGCCGCTTAGCGCGCAAGATGCGGCCATGCGCACCGTCCTGGCCACCTGCCTGCTTTTCGGCGCCTGCCTGGCTTCCGCGGCCGCGCAGGAAGTGGTGATCTACCGCTGTGTCGGCAAGCAGGGCCAGCTGACCCTGCGCGATTCGCCCTGCGCGCCCGGCGAAACCCAGCAGACCCGCAGCATGCAGCGGCCGCGTGATCCGGCGCCCGGCGTCACGCCCCCCGTCGCCGCCAATCCCGCGCCCGCATCGTCATCGCCGCCGACCGTCACCGAGCGCGTCGTCTATCGCAACCCGCCGCGTCCGATGTACGAATGCGTCACGCCTGAGGGCGAGCGCTACACCAGCGACGACGGCGAGGGCCGGCCGCGCTGGGTGCCCAACTGGGCCGGCGCCTATCCGTATCCGGTCTGGCCACGCCCTCGAGGCGGCAGCGTCTCCGGGCACATTCCCATCGGCAACGGTGGCGGCATTTCATTCCAGAGTGGAGACCCCACGCCGCCGACGCCGCGACCTCCCGGTCATCCCACCGGTGTCGTCCTGCCGCCCGGCGGCGTCTGGGTCCGCGATGAATGCCATGCGCTGCCGCAGGTGGAAGTCTGCGCGCGCCTGTCCGATCGCCGCTACGAAATCCTGCGCCGCTACGGCAGCGCGATGCCCAGCGAGCGGCGAACGCTGGATCTGGAGCAGCGCGGCATCGATGCGCGGCTCGCCGCCGATTGCGGAAATCCCTGATGCGCTTCGCCCTTGCCTGGCTGCTCCTGCTGGCGGCGTCCGCCGCGCAGGCCGATGAACTGGTGATCTACCGCTGCACCGATGCCGCCGGCGCGCTCACCGTGCAGAACATGCCCTGTCCCAAGGGCAGCAAGCAGCAGATCAAACGGATGCAATCGCTGGCGACGGTACCGATGACACCGCCCGCACCGACGCCCGTGGCTCCGGAAACAACGCCCGCCGCCACTTCCGCGGCAACGCCTTCCCCGCCATCGGCGGCAGCGCCGGCGACACCCGTTGCCACCGTGCGCCTGCCGCCTCCCAATCTGTTCCGCTGCACCACCCGCGATGGCGGCGGCTACGTGACCGAGGACAGCGAACCGGCGTCGCGCTGCGAACCGCTGCAGACCACCGGTCTGGACGGCAATCCGCAGGGTGGCGCGGGTGAGGCCTGCGAGGTGGTGCACGACACCTGCGCCCGGGTTCCCGACGAAGGCCTGTGCGAGGCATGGAAGAAGCGGTGCGACGAAGCGGAAGTGGCTTGGCGCTTCACCCGCGCCGAAACCAGCGAAAAGAACAAGGCCGAGTTCGACCGCGTCCAGCGCATCCTGACCGAGAGCGCCTGCGGCGGCTGAGATGCCGCGAGGAAACCACGCCGCGCGCAGCTTTCGGTTGCACGGAAAGGGACGCTACTCCCGCCAACCCGCGAAGCCGTCGCGCATGGGGGAGCCAACGCCCCGGGACGTCACGTCGCGGGCCGCTTCGCGCTGGCCGGCGCGCTCCGCAGCACCGCCAGCGCGCGGCGGATCAGGCGCCAATGGATCAACCACAGCACCAGCGCGATCAGCCCGGCCGTCGAACCCAGCAGATTCGGCACCAGCGAGACGATCTGCGCGCCGCACCATCCCAGGCCGGACCATTCGCCGAAGCGCCGCCAGCCGGCCAGACCGGCATGCCGTCGCGCTTCCACGCGCAGGCTGGCCGACACGTTGTGGATGATGAAAAAGTCCTCGATGAAGTTGTACGGCAGCACGAACATCCACCAGACCGACGCGGGCGGCGCCTTGCGCGCGGCGGGCGAGACCGCCGCCAAAGTCCGGCCCAGATCACGGCAGTAGAAGAACACCACGCCCAGGAACAACGCCACCGCGGCCAGCGCGCCATACGGCCCGAACAACGCGATTTCGCCGAAGATGCCCCGCCCTTCCGGCGCGACCTGGAACGCATGCCACAGCGCCCAGCCCACGCCGGCGGTCAGTACGAGTTTCAGAACGAGCAGCCATCCATGGACGCCCGCGGATTCAGAAGCCATAGCGCAGGAATCCGCCATCCACGGCGATGCATTCGCCGGTGACGTAGCTGGCCGCCGGCAGGCACAAGAATCCCACCGCCGCCGCGACTTCCTCCGGCTCGCCGATCCGGCGCATCGGCGTGCGCGCGATCACTTCCTCGTAGTAGTCCGCATCCGAGAGCGGTCCGGACGTGCGGCGGGTGCGGATGTACCAGGGCGCCACCGCATTCACCCGCACACCGTCCTCGGCCCACTCGGCGGCCAGGTTGCGGGTCATCTGGTGCAGCGCGGCCTTGGTCATGCCGTAGGGCGTCCCGCTGCGCACGGCGGTGATGCCCGACACGCTGCCGACGTTGACGATGGCTGAACTGGCATGGCGGGTCAGCAAGGGGTGCGCGTAGCGCGACAGCTCGAACGCGGAGAACAGATTGGTCTCGAAGATCCCGCGCCATTCGTCCTCGGTGTAATCCACCGCGGCCTTGGTCAGATTGCCGCCGGCGTTGTTGATCAGCAGGTTCAGGCCGTCGGCGTGATCCTCCACCCAGTCGAGAATCGCGCGCCTGTCCTCGTCGTCGGCCACGTCGGCTCCCATCGTGGCCACTTCGCGTTCGGGGAACTCCTCGGCCAGATCCTCGCGCGCGGCATCCAGCAGATCCGCGTCGCGCGCGACCAGCATGACGTCGGCGCCGAAACCGAGCAGTTCGCGCGCAATCGCCAGCCCGATACCCGCGCTTGCGCCGGTGATGAGCGCGGTTTGCCCGTCCAGTCGCCAACGATGGGATCCCATGCGCCACTCCGTCAGAATGGGCGTAGCATACCGCCAGCCATTCCCGAGGGCATCGCATGAATGCGCGAACGTTCGCCTGTCTGCTGGTTCCATTGGCGCTCTCCGCATGCCGGCCATCACCGCCGCCCACCGAGCATCCGCCGGAACCGCAGGCATCGCGCGCCACCGAGCTGCGCGATGCCATCCAGGCGCCGCTGGAAAAAGCCAAGGCGGCCGAGGAGGCCGCCCGCAAGGCCGCCGACGATCAGCGCGCCGCGCTGGATGCGGCAGGCCAGTAGCGCACCTCGCGCGCAGTCCGCACAAAAGAAAAAGCCCTCCGCGAAAGAGGGCTTTTTTCATTGCCGGACCGGAATCAATCCGGCCCTGTCAGAAACCGCAGAAGCAATAGGCCAGCGCCTTGACCGGCGTGCCCTGGCGATCCTGCAGGGCCTCTTCCACGAAGCGCAGCTGCGTGTTGGCTTCCGGCAGGCGCTGCGCGAGCATCGCGCGGGCGACGTCGGAATCCTTCAGCCACAGCGCGCCGATGCGCGAGCTGGCCATCCGGCCCATGAACTGGGCGAACGGCGACGCGTTCTGCTCGATGTAACGCACGCGGTACTTGTCGGCGCCACCCAGCTTGGCCAGCTGCGCGGCGTAGTCGGTCGCGGCCTGCATGCCGCCTAGCTCATCGACCAGGCCGCGTTCCTTGGCCTGCGCGCCACTCCAGACGCGGCCGCGGGCGACTTCGTCCACCGCCTCGACCGGCTTCTTGCGCGCGTCGGCGACCTTGCCGGTGAAGTCCGCGTAACCCTTGTTGATGATCGACTGGATCACCTGGCCCACGGCCGGATCCAGCGGGCGGGTGATGTCGAACGCGCCGGCGAAACGGGTGGTGCCCACGCCGTCGGTGTGCACGCCGATCTTCTCCAGCGTGCGCGGCACGGTCGGAATCATGCCGAAGATGCCGATGGATCCGGTGATGGTGGACGGATCGGCGTAGATGCGATCGGCGTTCATCGAGATCCAGTAACCACCGGAGGCGGCCAGATCGCCCATCGACACCACCACCGGCTTGCCGGCGGCCTTCAGCGCGGCCACTTCGCGGCGGATCTGCTCGGACGCGAACACGCCGCCGCCCGGGGAATCCACGCGCAGCACCACCGCCTTCACGTCCTCGTCGTCGCGGGCCTCGCGCAGCAGCGCGGAGGTCGATTCGCCGCCGATGCGGCCGGCCGGCTGTTCGCCGTCGGTGATCTCGCCTTCGGCCACGATCACCGCGATCTGCGGACGCTTGTCCAGCGTGGCCGCGCGCTGCGTGTCCAGGTGGGCCAGATAGCCGTCCAGGGTGACCTGGCGGAAACCGGTATCCGAATCCTCGTCGGCCACACCGCGTTCGATCAGCAGGTTCTCCACGTCCTCGCGGGTCTTCAGGCCGTCGACCAGCTTCTGCTGCAGGGCGAACTTGGCCAGATCGCCACCGGCGGCGGCGATGCCTTCCGGCAAGGTGTCGATGCCGGCGGCCAACTGCTGCGGCGTCAGCTTGCGCGCCTTGGCGACGTCGCCCAGATAGCGCTGCCACACGTCGTTCATCCAGAACAGATCGGCTTCCTTGGCTTCCGGCGAGGCGGCGTCCAGCACGTACGGTTCGACCGCGGACTTGAATTCGCCCACCCGGAACACGTGCACGTCCACGCCCAGCTTGTCCTGCAGGGCCTGGCGGAAATACTGGCGATAGCGACCCAGGCCTTCCAGCAGCAGGCCGCCCATCGGATCCAGATAGATCTCGTTGGCCTGCGCGGCCAGCAGATACTGGTGCTGGCCCAGGTTCTCGCCGAACGCGACGATCTGCTTGCCCGAGGCGCGGAAACGTTCCAGCGCCGCGGCGACTTCACGCAGCGATGCGTAGCCGGTCGGCTGCAGCTTGTCCACGCGCAGCATCATCCGCTCGATCTTCTTGTCTTCGCGCGCGGCGTCGATCGCGCGCACCAGATCGCGCAGTTGGATCTCCTCCGCATCCTTGTCGTTGAGCAGCTTGGCCAGCGCGCGGGTCGCCGGATCGGTGCTGTACTGCTCCACCAGGCGACCTTCGGGCGCGACCACCAGGGTGGTGCGATCGATCACCGGCTTGACCGCCGAACTCGAACTGATCCCGGCCAGCAGGACCATGAACATGATCAGGAACAGCAGGAACCCGAAGAACAGCACGTTCAGGAACAGCTTGCGGGCGAAATTCACCACGTTCCAGGCGCCCACGAAGAAGGTGGCGACGGGTCCGCGGCGGGGAGGCGGTTGGTTCATGGGGGTGGAGACTCCGGTATTCCTGGGGCCAGCTTAACGGGTCGGCCCCGGGGCTGGCATGCCCCTTTAGTCACCGTGCCGTCGCCGCGCGCCCAATGTCAGTCAGGACGCATCCGCCAGCAGGCGCCGGCTACTGCGGTTGAAACGCCAGCCCAGGCTGATCGCGGCGGCGGTGAGGCCCATGATCAGGCCCAGCCACATGCCCTGCGGTCCCCAGCCCAGGCCCAGTCCGAAACCGGCCCCGAGCGGCATGCCCAGGCCCCAGTAGGAGAACATCGCCAGCCACATCGGCGCCCGGGTGTCCTTCAGGCCGCGCAGGGCGCCGGCCGACAGCACCTGGACGCCGTCGGGGAACTGGAACGCCGCCGCGTACAGCAGCAAGGTGCCCGCCAGCGCCGCGACCGCCAGGTCCTGGGTGTACAGGGACACCACCGCGTCATGACCGAACAGCAGCACCAGCGCCGACAGCGCTTGGGTGCACAGCACGATGGCGTAGCCCGCATGCGCGGCCCGGCGCACGCCGGCCGGATCGCCAGCGCCCAGCGCATGGCCCACGCGCACCGTGGTGGCCTCGGCCACGCCCATCGGCACCATGAAGCACAGGGCCGCCACATTGATGGCGATCTGGTGCGCGGCGGCCGAGACGGCGCCCAGCCGCGCGATCAACAGCGCGGTCACGATGAACAGGCTGCCCTCCATCAGCACGGTGATGCCGATCGGCAGGCCGGTCCGGAGCAGCTGCGAGATGGCCGGCCAGCGCGGCGGCTCGAAGTGGCTGAACAGCTTCAGATGGGCGAAGCGCCGCGAATGCCACAGGTACAGTCCGAAGCAGGTCGCCTGCACCCACATGGTGATCGCCGAAGCGGTGCCGAGCCCGGCCGCGCCCATTTCCGGCAGGCCGAACTTGCCGAAGGTCAGCACGTAGCCGACCGGCGCCAGCACCAGCAGCCCGCCGAAGCCCAGCAGCATGGTCGGCAACGTCCAGTGCATGCCCTCGCTCAGGTAGCGCATGCAGAAATAGAAGGTCAGCGCCGGCACGCCCCAGCGGATCGCGTGCAGGAAGCCGGTGGCGCCCGGAATGATGTCGGGGGCGATGCCAAACGCGCCCAGCGCGTACGGCGCCAGGGTCAGGAAGCCGAACATCAGCACGCCCAGGCCCAGCGACAGCCACAGGGCCTGGCGGAACAACGGTCCGATTTCGTCGCGCCGGTTGGCGCCGTCCAGTTGCGAGACCGACGCGGTGAGCGAGATGAGCGTGCCGATCGGCACCATCATCGGCAGCCACAACAGGGCCGTGCCGACCGTGACCGAAGCCAGGGTCTGGGTGCTGTGGTGTCCGGCGATGACGTTGTCGACGAAGCCGATGAGACCGGTGGAGACATGGCCCAGCACCAGCGGCAGGGCAAGTTTCGCGGAAGCGCGGACCTCATCGCCGAAACGCGGCGAATGGGAGACGGTGGAAGACATGGGGGAGACCGCCGGACTACGGTCGCGCGGTCGCGCGCTGGCACCGGGTCACGGGAGGCCGGTATCTTACCCGCTCGCGCCAGGGGAAGCACAACCGCAGATGAGCAGCCAGACCGAGGTCCTGCAGGACGATCACGCATCCACCGCATGCGAGAACTGCGCCACGCCATTGCAGGGCGAGTTCTGCCACCACTGCGGACAGTCCTCGCACAATCCGCTGCGTCACGCCGGCCACGCGATCGAAGAGGTGTTCGAGTCGTTCTGGCACCTGGACGGACGCATTTTCCGCACCCTGCGCACGTTGTGTTCGCCGGGCCGCCTCGCCAACCATTACCTGGCCGGCCATCGCGCGCCCTACGTCGCGCCGCTGCGGCTGTTCGTGATCGTCAGCGTGCTGACGTTCTTCATCGCGCAGTTCGCCGTGCATATCGGCGACCCCTCGTCCGAGGCCGTGGTCAAGGGCAATTTCGAGGAAGCCACGACGGTCGCCGAGGTGGAGCGCCAGCGCGACGAAGCGATCCAGGGCCTGCTCCAGGGCAAGGCGGCGGTCGCCGATGTGCCTGGCGCCAGCATCGGTTTCGACCGCAGCATCAAGGCATTGCGCAAGCAGGCGCGGGAACGCATCGCCGAGCTGGACCCCAAGCATCCGTCGCTGCGGCAGCCGCTGGAAGCCACCGGACCGGCCGCCACCTCCGCACCCGACGCGGTCGCCACGCCGTCGACCGCGCCGCCGGATGCCGCCGACTTCACGCCCGAGTCTTCCGCCGCCGCCGCCGACTCGGACACGCCCTTTTCCGCGGCCATGGACAAGGCTTCGAAGGCCGAATCCAAGGGCTTCCTCAACCGCTGGCTGCGGAAGAAGGCGCAGCGCGCGGAAGAAAACTGGGTGCGCTTCCAGAAGGATCCCGAGTTGTTCAAGAACGCCGGGCTCAAATCGATTCCCACCGCCTTGTTCTTCCTGGTCCCGGTGTTCGCCGTGTTCCTCAAGATCGCCTACCTGGGATCGGGCCGGCTGTACCTGGAGCATCTGGTCGTCGCCCTGTACAGCCACGCGTGGCTGTGCCTGAACCTGCTGGGCATCTTCGTGCTGATGGCGCTGGACGAGTGGATCACGCCGCATGCCGCCTGGTTCGCCACCCTCAGCGGGCTGTTGCAGTTCATCCTGTGGTGGTGGATGCCGATCTACCTGCTGCTGATGCAGAAACGGGTCTATGCCCAGGCGTGGTGGCTGACGGTGCTGAAGTACCTGGTCGTCGGCATGATCTACCTGTTCCTGGTGAGCTTCGCGGCGATGTTCGTCCTCTTCACCAGCTTCATCAACGCATGACGATCCTCTACGAGGTCGATCTCGTCATCGCCTCCGGCATCGCCGAGGCGCATGCGCGCTGGCTGGACGCGCACGTCCGCGAAATGCTGGGCTTCGCGGGATTCCTGGAGGCGGAAATCCTGGACCGGCACGATCCGCCGGCCGAACCCGGAACGGTGGCGCGCAGCGTCCGCTACCGGCTGGCGGATCGCGCCGCGCTCGACGCCTATCTGCGCGATCACGCGCCGCGCATGCGCGCCGAAGGCATCGCCCGCTTCGGCGATCAGGTCCGCGCCGCCCGGCGGATCCTGGCCAGCGCGGCGCGCTACTGAGCCGCGCCGCCAGGCGTCATTGATTGCGCCGCTGGTGCAGCCATTCGCCACGGCGGGCCGGCTCGATGCGCAGCAGCGCGCGCAGGAAAGCGGCGCGCTCCTGCGGCGGAATGCGCTGGGCCAGCGCGGCCAGATCATCACGCTGGGTCGCGTCCGATTGCCGCAGCAGGGTCAGCAACGCCGCGCGCTCGTCGACCGGCACGTAGGCGAACAGCGGCTGCAGTCGCGGCCAGTCCGCGCCCAGTCCGGGGCCGAGTTCCCAGCCGCGCTGCTGCGAGGCGTCCAGGTGGTCGTACAGCGTGCGCAGGCGTGCCTGTTCTTCCGCCGGCAGTCCGGCGAACGCCTGCGCGGCGGCGCGCAGTTGCGCACGCTGGCCTTCATCCAGCGCGCGCCAGGCCTGATAGCGGCCACGCTGGCGCGCGCGTTCGGCTGGCGGCAGCGCGTCCCAGGCCTGTGCCCGCGAGGCGGCCCGCGCGCGTTGTTCGGGTGACAGCGCGGACCAGCGCGCGCGGCTGTCCGCCACCTGCGTCTCCACCCCGAGAGGCAGCGCGCCGACCCAGCAGGCGCTGCCGGCCGCGAGGATCGCCAAAGCGAAGGCGAGCGCCTCAGAACGTCGTGTCACGGCCTTCCTCCTGCGTGACCGGTTCCGGGTTCGTCGTCGCGGGCTCCGTGGGCGCACCCTGATCGCGGGCTGCCAGATACCAGGCGAGGAACGCCGCGTCCCCCGACAGCGATTCGCTTTCCGGATCCAGCAGCAGCGCCAGATCCGGATGCGACGGCAGGGCGTCCTCCGGGGCGACTGTCGCCGCGGGCGCCTCGGCGGCGTCCAGTGCTTCCTGCTGGATGTCCGGCTCCTCCGCCAGTCCCAGCCCCGATTCCCCGACCTGATCCAGCGATTCGCCCATCCGCCCGGACCAGCCCGGCGGCGCCAGGAAAGTCACCGCCAGCCCGCCGGCACATGCGAGCACGATGGCGACCACCGCCCATCGCCGCCAGCGCGTGGACGTCTCCGGCCGGGGCGTGTCGCGGGAGGGAATGGCGGCGGAAGGGGATTCACGTCGCGGCGCGCGCGGGGGCGCGGCGTCCGGCCGCAGCGCGCGCTCGCGCAGGCGGGCCAGGCGCGCCAGACGTTCCGGCGCCAGGTCGCGCATCTGCTGCTGGATCGCCTCGGCCAGCGATCGCCAGCCGGCCGCGTCGGGCTGGCCGTCGGCATCCTGCGGGCAGGCCGCGGCCAGCGCCGCCCGGTAATGGGTCAGATCGGTGCCTAGGACCTCGACCGCTTCGTCCTCCGGCAGCCCGGCCGCCAACCGGCTCAGCAACGCCCGCCGATCCGCCGACGCGAGCGTGCCCAGGTGCTCCAACGGGGTTGGCCAGCGGGCGCCGGACGGCTCGCGCTGCAAGGCCGGCGCGGCCATCAGCAACTGCCAGAACCGGCGCGGCCAGTCCGCCATGGCCCGGTCGGGCGCCTGTTCCGAGAACGTCCGCATCACGGTCGCCAGGGCGACGTCGCCGTGCTCGGCGTCGCCGCACTGCAATTGCGCGAACAGGGCCCCACGGCGCTCGACGCCACGCAGGAAAGCGGCCAGAGCCGGCGGTGCCGAGGAGGCGGTCGGCGTCGGATCGGTCATGGAAAACGCGAGCTCATCGCCACGAATCATAGCCCTCGCCAGTGTGATTCCGCGCGCTTGACACCGCTTGGAATCCTGCTCTCCCAAGCGCCGCAAGGCTTTCACGGATTTGCGTTGTGCACAGCAGTCACGCGGGTGTCACGATCGGGCGAGCCGGTGCGGCCAGCCGTCACATTTCAGCTTGGTTTCACAATTAAGATATTGATTTTTAAAAAGAATATTGTTTTGGCGTTTTTTTCACCAACCACCACGGGAGGCCCGGAAATGGGTCATCGGCGCGTGGAGCAATGGCGACATGCACAGATTTATCCACAGCTTGTGTGGATAAACCGGAATCTCTTTTGCTCACCTGTACTTGCGTGATCTTCGTCATTTTTTTGACAGATTGATCCTGCAACCCCGGTCCGCATCCGCATCGCTTGACCGGCTCGCTACACTGGACCGGATGTCGCCGTCCGCCGTCCTCCGCGTCGCCCTGCCCGTTCCGCTGCCCCGCCTGTTCGACTACCACCCTCCGACGGGCTCGGTGGTCTCGCCCGGGGACGTGGGACGGCGTCTGCGCGTGCCCTTCGGCGGCCGCGAACTGGTGGGCTGGGTGGCCGATACCGGTCCGGCCGAGGAGGCCGTCGAATTGAAGGCCGGCCGGGAGTGGCTGGACGCCGCCCCGCTGCTGCACGGCGAACTGCTGGAGTCCCTGCGCTGGCTGGCCCGCTACACCCACGCCCCGCTGGGCGAGGTGTTCGCCACCGCCCTGCCCGCGCCCCTGCGGCAGGGCGAGCCCGTGCCCGATGCGGAACAGGCCTGGCAGTGGCGGCTGACCGAGGCCGGCCTCACCGGGTTGCCTCGGCTGCGCGCGGGCAGCCGGCCCCGGCAACTCGCGGAATACCTGTCGGCCGGTCCGTTGTCCGAGGATCTGCTCGCCGTCCGCATGGATCGCTGGCGGGAGGCCGCGCGTGCGCTGGCGGCCAAGCAACTGGCCGAACGCGCGCCCGCGCCCCCCGGCGTCGTCGGCGCCACTCCGCGCCCGGGCCCCCAGCTCAACGAAGAACAGCAAGTCGCCGCGGACGCGCTCGTTGCAGCGCGCGGGTTCGCGCCGTTCCTGCTCGATGGCGTCACCGGCAGCGGCAAGACCGAGGTGTACCTGGGCGCGATCGCCGATTGCCTGGCACGGGGCCGGCAGGCGCTGGTGCTGGTGCCCGAAATCGGCCTGACCCCGCAGACGCTGGCGCGTTTCCGCGCCCGCCTGGGCGTGCCGGTCCATGTGCTGCACTCGGGCCTCAACGACAACGAACGCGCGCGCACCTGGGGCGCCTGCGCGCGCGGCGAGGCGCGGGTGATCGTGGGAACCCGCTCGGCGGTGTTCACGCCGTTGCCCGAAGCCGGCGTGATCATCGTCGACGAGGAGCACGACGGCAGCTACAAGCAGCAGGACGGCATCCGCTACCACGCCCGCGATTTCGCCCTGGTGCGCGCCAAGGCGCTGGACGTGCCGATCATCCTCGGCAGCGCCACGCCCTCGCTGGAAACCCTGCACAACGCGCGCGGGGGCCGCTACGGGCACCTGCGCCTGCGTCGTCGCGCTGGCGCGGCGCAGCCGCCGCGCGTACGCGTGCTGGACGTCCGCAAGCGGCCGCTGGACGCCGGCCTTTCGCGCGAACTCCAGCAGGCCATCCGCCAGTCGCTGGATGCCGGCGGACAGGTGCTGGTGTTCAAGAACCGGCGCGGCTACGCACCGGTGCTGCTGTGCCACGACTGTGGCTGGAGCGCGCACTGCAAGCGTTGCGACACACCGATGACCGTGCACGCGGGCGGCCGTCGCCTGCAGTGCCACCACTGCGGCGCGCGCCAACCGGCGCCGCTGGCCTGCCCGGATTGCGGCGGACTGGCGTTGCAGCCGCAAGGCATCGGCACCGAGCGCCTGGAAGAACACCTCGGCGCGGCCTTCTCCGACGTGCCCGTGCTGCGCATCGATCGCAGCACCACCCAGCGCCGCGATGCGCTCGCCAGGCATCTGGACACGCTGGGCGAGCAACCGGGCATCCTGGTCGGCACCCAGATCCTGGCCAAGGGCCACGATCTGCCGCACCTGACCCTGGTGGCGGTGGTGGGCATCGACGAAGGCCTGTTTTCCGCCGACTTCCGCGCCGGGGAGCGACTGGCCCAGCAACTGATCCAGGTCGCTGGCCGCGCCGGTCGCGCCGACAAGCCGGGCGAGGTCTGGCTGCAGACCCATCACCCGGATCATCCGCTGCTCAACACGCTCATCCAGGGCGGCTACCACGCCTTCGCCGAAGCCGAACTGGCGCAGCGCGAGGCCGCCGGCTTTCCCCCCTTCGCGCATCTGGCCCTGATGCGCGCCGAAGCCCAGCAGGTCGATGCGGCGCAAGCATTCCTGCTCGCCGCGCGGCAGGTCCTGCGCGATCACGATCCGACCCTGGAAATACACGGCCCGCTGCCCGCCCCGATGCCACGCCGCGCCGGTTACCACCGGGTGCAACTGGTGCTGTCCTCGCCCGAGCGGCGCCAGCTGCATCGCCTGCTCGATGCCGCCGTGCCGCGGCTGTACGCCCTGCCGGAAGCGCGCCGGGTGCGCTGGTCGCTGGACGTGGATCCGCTGGATCTCTACTGACGCCGCGGCGGCCCCCGGCCCCGCCCGAAAAATAAATGACGCTCGGCCGCCAGCGAACGCGGTTGGGAAATCAGACACGCCCGGATATTCCGGGCGCGCGGCTTCCCTACCCTTCCTGGAGATGCGTCCATGCAAGCCCCGCAATCTGTTCCCGCGTTCCCCGCCCGCTCGCGCCTGCGCCCGTTGGCGCTGGCGCTGTCCCTGCTGATTGCCGCGCCCGCCTGGGCCGGCGATGTCTGCGATCTGACCACCGCCGGCGAAAACGGCGCGGGCGCCAGCGCGCCCGGCAGCAACTCGCTGGCCTGCGGCACCAACGCCAGCGCCTCCGCGGGCGGTGTCGCGCTGGGCGCCAGCAGCGTGGCCACCTTCGAGAGCACCGCGCTGGGCACCAGCGCCCTGGCCACCGGCAACGGCAGCACCGCCATCGGCACCTGGCGCGACCTCAACAACGACGGCCTGGTGGGACTGGATGAAATCACCATCGCCAGCGCCCAGCGCACCACCGCCGTCGGCGCGGCGGCACAGGCGACCAACGATTTCGCCACCGCGCTGGGCGGCAACGCCACGGCGTCGGGCTGGGCCAGCATCGCCATCGCCGGCAATGCCTCCGGCGAAGCCGGCATCGCGATCATGGGCGATGCCACCGGCAGCCATGGCATCGCGATGGGACGATCATCGCGCGCCACCGGTGATCGCAGCACGGCCATCGGGCTGTACGCCGAATCGACCGGCAGCGACAGCACCGCGCTCGGCGGCTACAGCTACGCCGACGGCAGGCGCGGCACCGCGATCGGCCACTCCAGCCGCGCCGGTGGCGATGGCAGCACGGCGGTCGGCAACGACGCATCGGCCACGGGCGATCGCGCCATCGCCATCGGCGAATACAGCGAAGCCGGCGGCGTGAACGGCACCGCGGTCGGCGGATGGCGGGATCTCAACGGCGACGGCATCCGCCAGAGCGATGAAACCACCGGGGCCGCCGCGCTCGACAGCAGTGCGTTCGGCGCGGGCGCCAGAGCCAACGCCGAATCGACCAGCGCGTTCGGCGCCGCTTCGGCCATCCATGCCCAGAATGGCACCGCGCTGGGCGCGCACAGCATGGTCACCACGCAGGGCGACAACGCCGTGGCGCTGGGCGCGGGGTCGATCGCCGACCAGGCCAACACCGTGTCGATCGGCAGCGCCGGCGGCGAACGTCGCATCGTCAACGTCGCCGCCGGCACCGGCGCCACCGACGCGGTCAACCTGTCGCAACTGCAGGCGACCCTGGCCACGGCGAACGCCTACACCGACACCGCGGTCGCGACCGGCGGCACCGCCGCCAACGCCTACACCGACAACCGGGAAGCCGCCATCCGCGACGACATGGAAACCGGCGACGCCGAAACACTGTCGGCGGCCAACGCCTACACCGACAGCCAGATCGCCAAACTGGTCGGTCTCGACGCCGGCACGATCAACGATCGCTTCGATACGATCGATCGCAGGCTGAACCGGCAGGACCGCCGCATCGACCGCCAGGGCGCGATGGGCTCGGCCATGCTCAACATGGCCATCAACGCCGCCGGTTCGCAGAGTCCGCGCGGGCGCGTCGCGGTCGGCGCGGGTTTCCAGCGCGGAGAACAGGCGCTGTCGATTGGATACGGCCGCCGCGTCGGCCAGCGTGCCTCGTTCTCGCTGGGCGGCGCTTTCAGCGGCAGCGAGAAATCCGCCGGCGTCGGTTTCGGCATCGATCTCTGAGGTGGGGCGGGCGGCGCATGTCATGCCTGCGTCGCCCGCCATGCATGGCATGGATCACTGCATGGATCGCGGTGCGAACCCGCGCCAACGATGAAGCGTCACAGTCGCGCCCGCGCCGCTTCCATCCGTTGCAGTTTCTCCGCGCGCGGGCTGAGCTGCCGGCGCAGCGGCGTCTCCGCGCTGGCCAGTTCGCGTCGCGCGGAAGCGGGATCGCCCGAGGCCAGCAGCGCTTCCGCATACGGAACCCGCAGTTGCGCGGTCACCGCGCTGTCGGCGCCGGTGAATCCGGCGGACATCGCCACCGCGCGCTTCCATTCCGTCACTGCTTCCGGCGCGCCCCGGCGAGTGGCGATTTCAGCCAGCAGCGATTGCCGTTCGAGCGCCGCGGACGGATTGTCGGCCGGCACCTTGGGCAGCGAAGCCCGCGCCTCGTCCCAGCGACCGTTCCGCAGCAGCCATTCGGCCTGGACCAGTTGTGTGTTGATCCGCTCCGGTGAATCCTTGTCGTCGGTGAAGAAGGCCTGCCAGACAGGCAGTGCGCTTTCCATCAGCGCGCTCGCCTCCGCCATCCGCCCCATCCGCGCGAGCACGCGCGCCCAATAGACTTCGTTGCGGACCCGCGTGCGATCGCCGGGCGGCCTGCGCGCGCGGCGAATCTCGGTGGCGATCCGATACAGCGGTTCGGCGGCGGCCAGATCGCCGCGCTGCTCTTCCAGCGTGGCCAACTGGCTGGCCACCACCGCATAGTCGATGCTGTCACGGCCCAGGACGCGTTCGGTGATGCCCAGCGCTTCGCGGTAATGCCTGCCGGCCGCAAGATAGTCGCCGGACTGCTGCAATACCATCGCCAGCTTCATTTCGGTATCCGCGGCGCGCTCGCTTTCCCGGCCGATCAGCGCCTCGGCCAACGCCACGTTCTCGCGCAGCAGTTGCGCCGCTTCGGCGAAGCGCCCCCGCGACGCGAGCACCATTGCCAATCCCTGCCGGCTGGTGTGCAGGGTCACGCTGCGCGGCGCCCGCCGCGTCTTGATCGCCAGCGCGCGGCGATAGTGGGACTCGGCGGCTTCGACATCGCCTTCCGTGCGATACAGCAGCGCCATGTTGTGCAATAGGCCCGCGGTCTCCAGCGAGTCGGAGCCATAGACCTGGAGATGCAGTTTCAGCGCCTGCGCGTAGGCGGCCCGCGCGCCCGCGAAATCCACCGCGGTCTTCTTCGCCAGGCCCAGCACGTTGTAGGCATCGGCAAGCGCCGCCGGCGTGCGATCGTGCGCCATCCGCAACGCCAGCGAACGTTCGGCGGCCGCCAGCGCGTCGTCGGCGCGCATCTGGTTGCTCATCAGCGTGGACAGGTGGCTGTACGCCTGCGCCGCCAGATCGGGGCGGCCCAGCGAAGGATCCTGCAAGGCGTCGCCCGCCTGTCGAAGCATGGCTTCGGCCCGCTTGCGCTCGCCCAGGTTGGCGTAGGCGCGGCCCAGCACCAGCCGCATGCGGGCCAGCACGGCGGGGGTCTGCGCCAGTTCGGCATCCACCTTGGCGACACCCACGTCGAGCACGTTGCGCGCGGTCGGTTCCTCCGTGCCCTTGGCGCCCCGCATGCGCGGGTCGGCGGCGTTGAACGTATCCACTAGGAAATCGCTCACCTGCTCGGCGGTGGCGGCTTCGCGTTCGGCCCGCGCGCGCTCGGCCTCCAGGCGCGCGACGAATGCCAGCGCGGCAATCGACGCCGCGCCGGCCAGCGCGACCGCGCGCCAGTGGCGGCGGCCCCAGCAGCGCAGGCGGTAGGGGAAGGTCGCCGCGCGCGCGCCGACCGGATGGTGGCTGCGATGGCGGCGCAGATCGCCGGCCAGCGCTTCCACCGAGGGATACCGCGCCGCCGGTTCGATCGCGCAGGCACGCGCCACGATGGCGTCGAGATCGCCGCGCAGGCGACGGCGCCAAGCGCAATCCGGCGCCGCGCTCTGGCTCGGCCTGGCGATAGGCTGGAAGGCATCATGCAGATCCCGCTCGACACGCCTGCCCGACAGCAGTTCCGCCAGCAACACGCCCAGGCTGAAGACATCGCTGGCCGTGTTCACCGGCGCATGGCCACTGCGCAACTCCGGACTGGCGTAGGCCGGCGTGCAGAATCCGGCCGCGTCTTCGCCGGCGGCGGCGCCAATCCATCGGGCGATGCCGAAATCCAGCAACACGGGTTCGCCATCGGCGCGGACCAGGACGTTGCTGGGTTTCAGATCGCAGTGGATGACCAGTTGGCGGTGTGCGGCCTGCACCGCGTCGCAGACCTTCAGGAACAACGCGATGCGCGCCTCCAGATCCAGTCCATGCGCCTGGCAGAACGCGTCCAGCGCCATGCCATCGACATACTCCATCACCAGGTAAGGCTGCCCCGCTGGCGTGGTGCCGCCGTCGTACAGGCGCGCGATGTTGGCGTGCCGGAGATCGGCCAGGATCTGCCGCTCCGCGATCAACCGCTGCACCAGCGCGGGATCGGCCAGCGCGCTCCGCAGCAACTTGATCGCCACGCATTGCCGGAACGACTCGTCATCCCGTTCGGCGACGAAGACCGTGCCCATGCCACCGCTGGCCAGCCGCCGCACCAGGCGCCAGGGACCGATGCGATCGCCGACGTTGAGCTCGGGCTCCGGCGACGCGCTCAGCAGATCGCGCAGCGGTTCCAGCGCGCGTTCGAAGCTGGCGGTGCGCGCCTGCAGCATCGCCATCGCCTCTTCGATCAGTACCGGATCGTCGCTGACGCGCTCCAGTTCCGCGCGCCAGCGGGAGGGCGGCAGATCACAGACGGCTTCGAACAGATGCCTCAGGGACTCCCAGTGCACGGATTCCATCGTCTCCCCCGTGGGCCGCGTGGGCGATCAGGCCAGTTCCTTGCGCAGCCAGGCCTTGGCCACCTTCAGATCGCGGTCGATGGTAGAGGGAGAGACCCCCAGCACACAGGCGATTTCGTCACGTTCCATGCCACCGAAATAGGCCATTTCCAAACCCTGGGCCGCCCGCGGATCCCTGCGGGCGAGCCGTTGCAGCGCGAGGTCCAGCGCCAGCACATCGAACGCTTCTTCACCGGCGACCGATTCGGCATGCGACAGCGTGAGCATCGCCATTTCGCCACCGCGTTTCTCGGCGAGCTGGGCGCGCGCATGATCTACCATCACCGCGCGCATCTTCAGCGCCGCCATGGCGAAGAAATGCGCGCGATCCTGCCAGTCGATCTCGTTGCCCAGCAGGCGCATCATCGCTTCGTTGACGACCGCGGTGGGTTGCAGCGTGTGGCATGCACCCTGTCGATGCCAGCGCATCCGCGCCATGTCGCGCAGGGTGTCATAGACATCGGACAACAAACGGTCGCGCGCCATCGCGTCGCCGGCGCGCCAGCCCTGCAGCAAGCGGGTGATGTTGTCTTCCATCGCCCCTCCGTCGCGGCCCGGCAAAGGGGCCGCGCGCATGGTAGCGAAGTTCTTCGGCGTGGCGTATTGCATGGTGGGAACAACGGGGTTTTCCCGGTCCGGCGGCCAGCGCCGCCGGCGGGATCACCTCGAATCCGCGGCGCGGCGCCCCCGCTCCGGGCAGCACCGCGTCATCACGAACCTGTCCGCGATCCGCACCGCTCTCTCCGGGTGCACGGACGCATTCTCCCGGGCCCCATGACGGCGCCCAGCGTGCCGTCACGACGTCCGGTCGCTACCAGCTGAAACCCGCGCCGGCCGACACGCTCTTCTCGCCACCGCCGAACGCCGCGCCGATCGATACGCTGGCCCGGTTCCCGATGACGCGCTGATAACCGACGGCCATCGCCTGTTCGCCGCCCTGCGAACCGATGCCCACGCCGAGCCGGTTCCTGCCGGCGAGGCCGGCGGTGTTCATCGCCATGCCGGCGTAGGCGCCGCTCATGGCCGCCATCTTGTCGATCCGGCGATCCATCCGGTTGATGCGGCGATCCACGTCGCCACGGAAAGCGTCGAAATCATCCGCCAGCCCGGTAAGTTCGGAGAAGCGGGCATCGGTGTACGCGTTCGCGGAAGCGAGCGTGGCCGCATCGCCGGCCTCCGCGTGGCTCCTGGCGGTGTCCAGGGTCTGCGCGTCGCCAGCGTCGGCATGGCTCCGCGCCGCGTTCAACGTCTGCACATCCCCCGCGTCGGCGTGGCTCCGTGCCGCGTTCAATGTCTGCGCATCCCCGGCGTCGGCGTGATTGTTGGCCGCCGTCAGTGCGCTCGCCGTCGCGGTGTCCGCATAGGCCCGGGCATCGGCCAGGGTGGCAGCGCCCCCCGCTGCGATGTCGGCGCGGACAGCCGCTTCGCGGGCATCGACATAGCCATTGGCCGAAGCCAGCGTCGCGGCGTTGCCGCTGTTCAACTGGGAAACATTGACCGCATCGTTCGCGGCGGTACCCGCCGCGACATTGATGACGCGACGCTGCGAGGTCGCGGACCCCACCGCGACGACATTCGCCGCGCCGCCGTCGTCGCTGCCAGCCCCCAGGGCCACGGAGTTTCCGCCCGTGGCGCTGGCCCCGTTGCCCAGCGCGGTGTTGCCGTTGGTGCCTGCCGCTCCAGGTCTTTGCCCGAAACCGCAGCACCCCTCCGGCCCTTGCCCCCCCGAGCCCGCCACGCTGTTGTTGCCCAGCGCGATGTTGTCATTGCCGCCGGCGCCGCCGGCGCCCCCCGTACCCCCGGCGTAACCATTGCCGCCATTGCCTCCCAGCCCGGCCTGGCTGTTCTCGCCGATGGCGATGTTGCGCGAACCACCCGCTCCGCCAATTCCCCCGGTGCCACCGGCCGTTCCGTTCGCTCCATTGCCCCCGTCGCCGGCCTGCGCGTTGCCGCCGATGGCGGTATTGCCGGTGCCGCCGGCACCGCCCGCGGAACTACTCCAGCCGGGTCTGGTGGGACCGGGCTGGCCGGTACCGCTCGCGGAGCTCCCCGCCCCGCATGCGATGTCCTGGCTGCCTGGATTCTGGGCACAGGGCTCGGTGCCGGTCCCGCCGCTTGCCTGCGCGAGCGCGGCGGGCATCGGCACCATCAGCGTTGCGGCCAGAAGCAGGGCGCAGATCCCGGGTAAAAGGACGGAAACCGTCGGCAATCGACGGCGGGTGGGGTGGACGGAATCCATGAAAGGCGCTCCAGCGTGACGGAAGTTCGCCCGAAAGGCGTGTGACCTTGCGGGCGCGCAAGAGCGTGCCCTCCGCTGCTCGCGTCTGGACATCCCCGGAATCAGGTAGTCGTCCCGCCGCGAGCGGCGGACAGGTCAGGCCAGCACCGGAAACTCCAGGCGCAACCGGGTTCCCCCGGTGTCCGAGTCGATGCGGAGCTGTCCGCCGAGGCGCTGGGCCCGCGCCCGCATGCTGCCCAGTCCGGCCCCGCGCATCCGTGTCTCGCCCTGGTCCGGCAAGCCTTGTCCGTCATCCTCGATGTGCAGCTCCAGCCGGTCATCCGACCTCGCCAGCCGGACATTCACCTGGCGTGCCCGGCTGTGCTTGAACACGTTGGTCAACGCTTCCTGCAACAGCCGCTGCAGATCCAGGCTGCGCGCCGGACCCAGTTCGATGCCGTCCAGTCCTTCCAGTTGCCAGCGGCTGTCGATGTCGGCGGTTTCCAGCAACCGGCCCAACCGATGGCGCAGTGGCGCCAGCTGCGCCGCCAGCGCCGCGTGTTCCCGCGCGGTACTGTCGATCACCAGTCGCAGGTCGTCACGCATGTCCTTCAGCATGCCGACGATCTGCTCCCGGGTGGTGTCTTCCGGCGCGTTCTCCAGTTGGGCGATGGCGCCCACCAGCGTGCCGCCGAAACCGTCATGCAGATCGCGCACCAGCTGCAGGCGCTCTCCCGCCCGCCCATGCGCCAGTTCCAGCGCGTGCTGCTGGGACAACGTGTCCGACAATCGCGAAGTCGCGGCCGCCACTTCCTGTCGCAGCTCTTCGTTGAACCCCTCGATGCGCCGCATCGCGGTGACGAAGCGATGGGACAGCACGAAACCGATGCCAATCAGGGTCAGCACCGAGGTGAGACTGAGCAGATAGGTATCGCTGTGCACCCATCCGAAGAACAGGGCGAAGTCATAGAACGACACCAGCACCGGCAGCAGCAGGCAGGCCGCCAGCACCAGGAAGTCGATCCGCCGCCGCCGCCAGGCCTGCACCAGGAAATAGCCGATGCCGACGTAGAAGAACAGGCCGCCCAGCACGATCCACGGCGTGCGCGCGGGTCCCATCCAGCCGGGCGCCAGCAGCGCGGTCGCCACCGCGATCACGCTCGCCAGCGCCATCGCCGCCTCGATGCGCGGAAACCGCCGCTCCGCGTAGCGGAACAGGAACATCGTGTAGCTCGCTCCGGTCACCAGGTACATCGCCACCACGAAAGCCTGCCAGCCATCGGTGGTGGTGAACGGCCAGGGACTGGAAACGATGTAGTTCGCGCCGTACAGCGAACCCGCCAGCTCCGACAGGGCGAACCAGCCATAGACCGAGTCCTGGCGACGGAACAGCCACAGCATCAGGAACAGGCCACCCATCACCACGCTCATGGCCACATTGATCAGCTTGATGTCATGGCGCGCGAAGCGCTCCTGGCGATACAACGCCTGCACGGTGGCGGGCTCGCCCACCGTCACTGTGCCGAATCCGGGCTGATAGGCGGAGAGCCCGGAGACCCGCACCAACAGGATGTTCTCACCCTGGCGGAGCAACGCCGCGGGAATCAGCTGGTAATGCGGTGCGACCCAGGCGCGTGAAAGCGGTTCGACCAGGCCCGGATCGCGCGCCACCAGGTTGCCGTTGACGTAAATCGCGCCGGACAGGCAGATGTAGTTCACCAGCAGGCCGACCGGCTGGCGGGTGTCGGCCTGCTGCCACCGCAGGCGATACCAGACGACACCATCGTGATCGGGCCAGCGCGTGTCCCAGAAATCCACCAGCTGCACCGGTTCCCAGCCCGTGTCCGGGGGCGCGGATTCGTTCCAGCCCGAGCGCACGGCCTCGGCACGATCCATCGTGATCGTCGGAACCGGCTGCGCCCCCGCCAGGCAGGGCCACAGCAGGCACAACAGCAATAGCCATCCGCGCAGTCTCACGGCAGCAAACCCATCGCGCGGGCCTCGAACACCGCCGCGGTGCGCGACCCGACCGCCAGCTTGCGATAGATGTTCTTGGTGTGGCATTCGATGGTGAGGCGGGACAGCGACAGCAGATCCGCCATCTCGCGATTGCTGAAACCCTGCGCGACCAACCCCAGGATTTCGCGCTCGCGGTCGGACAGATAAGCATCCCGTCCACTTTCCCGCGCGGTCGTCGCCGTCACCGAGGACGCCACGGCCGTCGGCCACAACGCCAGGATGCGGCGCGCGATCATCGGGTCGATGGGAGCCCCTCCGCTCCGCAGGCTCTTCAGGGACATCAGGATCTCGGCGTCGTCGCGTTCCTTCAGCAGATAGCCGACCGCGCCGGCGCGCACGCCCGCCAGGATGGTTTCCTCTTCCGCCCATGCGGACACGATGACCGCCTGCGTATCCGGCGCATGCCGCTGCATCCAGGCGATGAGATCGATGCCGCTGCCGTCCGGCAACTGCACGTCCACCAGCGCCAGCGCGAAGGGTCGCTCCCGCAGGCACGAACGCGCGGACGCCAGGCAATCGACATCCGTGATTCGCGCCTCCGGTTCCGCGACACCGGCCACCAACCGCGAAATCCGGCGGCGTACGACGGGATCGTCTTCGATCACCAGCACTGCATCCAGTGTGATCGGCTGTGGCTGCATCATTCCCCCTGCGCCGTCGCACCTTTGGCGGCTTCGGCCCGACAAGTCTAGCGTGCCGGAACCACCCGCGTCCGCTTGGAGGAACGCCGGCTCCTTCTTGCGTATGCCCGCGTCCATGCCAGAATTCGCACCATGGATACCGTCGCTCTCCCCCCGTCGACGTTCCCGTCGACGCCCGCCGGCACTCCGCCGCCCCTTGGCGCCTTCACGGAGTGCGACGATGAGTGATCCCCGTCCCCATGTGGTGATTGTCGGCGGTGGCTTCGCCGGCCTGTGGGCGGCGCGGGCGCTGGCCAAGGCGCCGGTCCGGATCACCTTGATCGATCGCCGCAACCATCACCTGTTCCAGCCGCTGCTCTATCAGGTGGCAACCGCGGGCCTGTCCGCGCCCGATATCGCCGCGCCACTGCGTCATATCCTGCGTCGACAGGCCAATGTTGAAGTCCGGCTCGCCGAAGTCACCCGCATCGATCCGACACTCCGGCGGCTGTGGTTCAGCGATGCCGAATCGCTCGACTACGATTATCTGTTGCTGGCCAGTGGCGCCACGCACGCCTATTTCGGCCACGACGAGTGGGCCGCGAATGCCCCCGGGCTGAAGACCCTGGACGATGCGCTCTATCTGAGGCGCCATCTGCTGGTCGCCTTCGAACGCGCGGAAGCCGAATCCGATCCCGCCAAACGCGCCGCCTGGTTGAACTTCGCGATCGTGGGGGGCGGCCCCACGGGGGTGGAGCTGGCCGGCACGCTGGCGGAGATCGCACGGCATACGCTGAAGAACGAGTTCCGCAACATCGATCCGACCGAGGCCCGGGTCCGTCTGATCGAGGCCGGCCCACGCGTGCTCGCCTCGTTCCCGGAAGATCTTTCCGAACGCGCCCGCCGCCAGCTGCAGAAGCTCGGCGTCGAAGTCAGCACCGGTGTGGCGGTGACCGCCATCAACCGGGCGGGCTATCAGCTCGGTGACGACTTCATCCCCGCCAGGACCGTGGTGTGGGCCGCCGGCGTCGCCGCCTCGCCACTCGCGCGGTCGCTGGATGTTCCCCTGGATCGGGCCGGCCGCGTCATCGTGCAGCCGGATCTCAGCGTGCCCGGCCACCCCGAGATCTTCGTCGGCGGCGATCTGGCTTCCGTGCAGAGCGACGGACGCCCGGTCCCGGGTGTTGCTCCGGCCGCCAAGCAGATGGGACGCCACATCGCGGCGATGATTCGCGCGCGGCTGGCGGGTCGACCAGCGGCGCCGTTCCGGTACAAGGACTACGGCAACCTCGCCACCATCGGCCGCATGGCCGCGGTGGTCCATTTCGGGCGCCTCAAGCTGTCCGGCCTGCTGGCCTGGTGGTTCTGGCTCGCCGCGCACGTGTTCTTCCTGATCGGCTTCCGCAACCGGGTGGTCGTGCTGCTGAACTGGGCCTGGGCCTATTGGAGCTATCAGCGCGGCGCGCGCATCATCTTCGGCGCGCCGGAGGAATCTCCGCCCGATCAGTGACGATCGACGCGCGCGGCGAAGCAGCCCGGGCGTGCATTGTGCAGATGCAGATAGTCCACGTCGCCGCGCTCGAAGAAGCTTTCGATCGCCTGCGCCAGTTGAGTGCCCTCCACGACTTCGGAGGCCTGCATCCAGCCGTTGGCGTCATAGGCGCGCACGGACAGCAGGCGACGCAGGAAGAACTCGGGGATGCGGTTCTCGAAGACCGCCATGCGCGTGGCCTGCTCGCGCACGAAGATCGGCCCGCTCGCCCGGTATGGGCCGGCCACATCGTGATGCTGGAAAGGCAGTAGCAGCAGGGTTTCCCCGGCCCGCGCATTGTCCAGCGAAACCCGGCACGGAAAGCCGCGATCACTGTCCGCGACGACCCGTCGTATCGACTGTGCATGGAGCGCCGCCTCATCCAGCGGCCACAGGTGGGCGAACAGCTCAGGCGAAAGACCGGCGATGCGATACGACATGGGAGAACTCCAGCAAACGGGTGCTCAGAGTCTCCTGCACGGGGCGGCACGGCCATCCGCTTCTTGCGCCGAAAAAAACGGCCCCGTTTCCGGGGCCGTCGTCTGTTCCTTCCGGCTCGCCGCACTCAGGCGGCGAACAAGGCCTTCATTTTCTTCAGCGCATTGGCCTCGATCTGACGGATGCGCTCGGCGGAAACGCCGTATTCGTCGGCCAGCTCCTGCAGCGTGATCTTGCTGTCCGCATCCAGCCAGCGGCGCTTGACGATGTCGCGCGAACGCTGGTCCAGACCCGCCAGGCCTTCGCGCAGCAGCTCCAGTTGATTGTCCTCGCTGTCGGCGCGCTCGTAGGCCTGCGACGGATCCTCGTCGCCAGCCACCAGATAGTTCACCGGCGACGGCGGCGCATGATCATCGTCCTCGTCACCCGGCGCATCGAAACCGATGTCACGTCCGGACAAGCGCGATTCCATCTCCAGCACCTCGCGCTCGGACACATTGAGGTCCTTGGCGACGGCACTGACTTCCTCGGCGTTCATCCAGCCCAGGCGGGTCTTGGACTTGCGCAGGTTGAAGAACAGCTTGCGCTGCGCCTTGGTCGTCGCGACCTTGACGATGCGCCAGTTCTTCAGGATGAACTCGTGCATCTCGGCCCGGATCCAGTGCACCGCGAAACTCACCAGGCGCACGCCCATGTCGGGGTCGAAGCGCTTCACCGCCTTCATCAGGCCGATGTTGCCTTCCTGGATCAGATCGCCCAGCGGCAGCCCGTAGCCGTTGTAGCCCCGGGCGACATGCACCACGAAGCGCAGGTGCGAATGCACCAGCTCGCGGGCGGCGTCCAAGTCTTCGTCTTCGCGATAGCGACGGGCAAGCGCCTGCTCGTCATCGACCGTGAGCACCGGAATCTGGTGCACGGCACCGATGTACGCCTCGAGCGAACCGAGCGCGCTGGGGATGGGGAGGCTGTTGGCCACCAGGGCGGTGGCAGGGGCGTTCTGGGTCATGGGGGTCATCTTAGCAGTCGGGTTGTTCGACTGCTAACCGGCAAAAGAGTTCCCCATCATTCTGGAACTGGAACGATGGAGGAAAAATGTTCAGCTTCCGTATGGAAAACGGAAACGGCGACCCTTCCCCGGCCAGATCCGGCTCATGCATGGATTTTTTCTTTTGAATCAATAGATTGCGATATCCGATTGGCGTCGACGCCGGGTCTGCCGAGGGAGATGGGAGCCCGGGCGAGCACCACCGGCAGTTCCTGGCCCGCCATCGGTCGCGCGAAGAGGTACCCCTGCAGCAGGCCCGCACCGTGCCGGGCCAATGCTTCGGCCTGGGTCGAGGTTTCCACCCCTTCCGCCACCACCTCCAGGTCGAGGCGTTCGGCCAGGTCCAGGATGGTCCGCAGGATTGGCGTCAATTGATCGGGCAGCACCAGCGGCGTGACGAATCCCCGATCAATTTTCAGCAGGTCCACCTGCAGTTCCTGCAATTGGCTCAGGTTCGAGTGCCCTACGCCGAAGTCATCCAGCGCGATCCGCACGCCCATCCGCCGGACTTCCTCCAGGACCGCAAGCACGGCGCCATCCGCCTCCACGCCTTCGCGCTCGGTCAGCTCCAGTACGAGGCTGACTTTCCCTGCCGGGAAGGCGGCCAGGAATCGTCTGCACTGCTCCGGCAGCCAGCGCCCGGCCAGGTGCGCGGGCGTGATGTTGAAGGCGACGTGGAAACCGGCGGGCAGCAGCGGGAGCATCTCCGCAAGTTCGTCCGCGGCCCGGATCATCAGTTGCGCCGTCATCGGCAGGATGAGGTCGGTCCGCTCCAGCCTGGACATGAAGCGATCGGGGGTGATCACACCCCGCGTCGGGTGCGCCCATCGTGCAAGCACTTCCACGCCGGCCCACTGCATACCCGCAGCGCGCACAAGTGGCTGGTAGTAGGGAATGAACTCGTTTTTCCGGATCGCCTGCCCGAGTTCCCTGTGCAAGCCATGCCGCCACCTCATCACGCGATGGGTCAGATAGCCCATCGGTATGCCTAGCAACGATGCGAACAGAACCGGAACCCGGGACGTGCGCTCCACGTCATCCACCGATTCCCCGGACGACGCACCGGCAAGCATGTCGGGTTCCCGCGATGATGTGGTCGTGCCTGTGGAGGGCATCGCCTCCTGCTGGTACGCGTGCATGGAATCCTTCCAACTCCAGGCCGTTCCCAACAGGCAGGGAGTGAGTACCGCCAGCACCACCAATCCTGCGTGGAGCACACGCCACAGGCCACGCGGAGGAACGAGCCATTCCGTTCCCTTGCGCCCGTCGTGTGCACCGCTCCAACGCCCCGGTTTCGGGCGGCCTGTCGGTTCGACCTTGGCGTGGAGGGCATACATGATTCGGGAGGAGCGAGCACTTCATGGCGCACGGATTGCGGCGCGTGGGTCCCGGAGCAAGAACGCCGGGTGCATGAGATCCGCGCCACAAGGCTTGGCGCGGGAGGATTCGACTGCGACGTCCATGTCGCGCGCCGTAATGTCGCCTAAAGTGATTGCACGCAGGAATCGGATATTTCCGAAAGGCTTTCGCTGGCTGGACGATGCATTCATCTGATCCGACGCCGGCGATGGCTTTTTTGCATGTCGAACGTCAGTGTCGCAGCCCGGGAACACTGCTCATGCTTCCGGATGACGAGGCATCCGGGAATGCGATTTTGCGAGCGCGCGGCGCTCCGAATCGCTGCCAGCGGTCACCGGCGACGCTTGGACAGAGACATGGCTTGTGGTTGAGCCCGACTTGCCATGAGTCGCAGTCCGCATATGCGCTCGAAACGAGCGCAAGCGCTATCGCCGCTCAGGTGTCGTTGCTCCACCTGGCTAGCGGCGAGCGAGGCCGGCGTTGGCGCCGGCCTCTGCTTTATACGGGTCCGGGGGATCCTCTTGTCTCCCGGGCATCCGCCATCGCGTGGCGACGGCGGATGAGATGCCTTACTGCTTGGGCGCGGTCTGCGCAGCCGCTTCCACCGCACGCATGACCCGCAGCAGGTTGCCGCTCCAGATGGCCCGGACATCTGCCTCGGTATACCCCTCCTTCAACAGACGTTCGGTAATCCTGGGCAACGCCGACACGTCTTCCAGGCCGGCCACGCCACCGCCGCCGTCCCAATCCGCGCCGATGCCGACATGGTCGGGTCCGGCGACCTTCAGGATATGCAACAGATGCCGCATGTAGTCTTCAAACGTGGCTCGGGGTACGGGGAAGCGCTCTTCGATTTCCCTGCGTTCCTTCAGGTAGGCCTGGATTCGGGCATCGTCCCGGGTGCTTTCATCACCGTACTTTTCCGACAGCGCTTCCAACGCGGCTTCGCGTTGCGGATTCTTCGGGATGGAAATCAGATAGCCGCCATAGGCGTTGACATGAATGACGCCGCCCTTGGCTGCGAGCTTGCGAATGCGTGCATCATCGATGTTGCGTGGATGATCAAACACGGCGTCAGCGCTGGTGTGCGACAACACGATGGGTGTCTTCGACAGTTCCAGCAACTGGTCGAACACCAGGTCACTGGCATGTGACGCATCCAGGATCAGCCCAAGCCGGTTGGCTTCCGCCACCAATGCCTTGCCCTTGGGACTCAGGCCATTCCACTGTGGACCGGCCGCATCGGTGGACGAATCACCGAAATCGTTGTTCTTGACGTGCGTGATGCCCAGCATGCGCAGACCCAGCTTGTGGTAAAGCTCGAGCAGGCTGGGATCGCTCGCCAGCGGCGAGGCATTTTCCATGCTGATGAAGGAAACGCGCTTGCCGGACGCGGCAATCCGCTCGGCGTCGGCCGCAGTCGCGGCCAGTTCGAAGTCCGCGGCATTGGCCGCCAGCATCTCCCTGATTTCGGTCAAACGGATCAGGCCATGATCGCGCGCCTCCCGATTGCCGGTCACATCCCGCGCCCCCTGCTCGGTGTAGATCACCCAGAAGCCGCCATCCAGACCACCTTCCTTCATCCGCGGCAGATCCACCTGCGATTGATCGCCCTCATGGTCATGACGGTCACGGATGCTCCAGCCAGGACGCTGGAAATTGGCTGGGGTATCCAGGTGTGTATCCAGGACCAGCGCAGATTCATGGATCTGGCGCGCCTGCGCCGGTGTGAGGCCTTTGTCTGCCGCCCAGAGCGGCGCCGTCAATGACAAACCCAGGACGATGGCCAGAACGCGTCGCTTCATTCCCCGGATCCCCTTTCTGTTAGGAAACTCCGATTGTTGGCGATCACGAGACAAGAAAAAACCCCCAGCCTTTTGGCTGGGGGTTTTGGGGTAAAGCCCCTGGCGATGACCTACTCTTGCATGGCTTAGGCCACACTACCATCGGCGCAGCTGCGTTTCACTTCCGTGTTCGGGATGGGAACGGGTGGGACCACAGCG
>NZ_JBQCIJ010000002.1:0-120840 GCF_051953815.1 Pseudoxanthomonas sp.
CGCGCGGGCGGGTCTTCGTCGATGCTGTCCGGTGCCTGCCATTCCGGCAGTGGCAGGCGCAGCGCCGCGGCCACGTCGGCCTCGATGCGTTCCAGCATGTCCGCGGCCTCCGCCTCGGCGACGATGCAGCACTCGCCACTGGCGCGGTCGCGCAGCACCGCGGCCGGGCAGCGCAGCGCCAGCGCCAGCGGCAGCGCGCCGGGCGCGTCGGGCAGCGCCAGCACGGGTTCGACCTGGCCCGCGAGTTCGTACGAGAGCAACAGCGCCCAGCCGCCGCGGAACGGCCAGCGCGGTTCTTCGCGATCGATGCGCGCGGCCTGCCAGTGGGCGTCAAGGGTGTCGAGGAAGCCGGTGTCCCGTTGCGCACCCCGCAGGTCACGCACGCGGCCATCGTGATGCAGGGCGAAGCCCTCGCCCGCTTCCGCCATCAGCAGCAGATCCCAGCGCCCCTGCACGGTGCCGGAGGCGACCGATTCCAGCAGCACCGGATAGCGCGCGGGATCGCGCCGATGCAGGGCCAGCAGATCGGTGTCGGGGGACAACGCGCGGGTTTCGATCATCGTCATGCGGAGCGCGGCGGGAGCAGTGCGCATTGTGCCGGATGTGATGGGGGTTCAGGCGTCGCTTTTTCATGCTCCTCCCCTCCCCCGTCATGCCGACGAACGCCGGAATCCGTTTTCACGGGAGGGCGCAGCTGTCCGGGATCGACGCGCATCGTGCGGAGAATGGATCCCAGCGTTCGCCGGAATGACGATGTCCGGGTTCATCGGCGCAAACAAAAACCCCTCGCATTGCGGCGAGGGGTTTTGCGTGTACGTGATGTCGCCGAACCTCAGACGCGCCTGAACACCAGCGTGCCGTTGGTGCCGCCGAAGCCGAAGCCGTTGGAGACGGCGATGTCGATCTTCTTCTGGCGCGCGGTGTGCGGGACGTAGTCCAGATCGCAGCCTTCGCTCGGATTGTCGAGGTTGATGGTTGGCGGAATGATGCCGTGGTGGATCGCCAGCACGGAGAAGATCGCTTCCGCGCCGCCGGCCGCGCCCAGCAGGTGGCCGGTCATCGACTTGGTGGAGCTGACCATGATCTTGTACGCGTGGTCGCCCAGCGCGCGCTTGATGGCCAGGGTTTCGGCCAGGTCGCCCTGCGGGGTGGAGGTGCCGTGCGCGTTGAGGTACTCGACCTGCTCGGCGGTGATGCCGGCGTCGTTGATGGCGGCCAGCAGGCAGCGGGCCGGGCCTTCGCCGTTTTCGCTGGGGGCGGTCATGTGGTGGGCGTCGGAGCTGGCGCCGAAGCCGGCCAGTTCCGCGTAGATGCGCGCGCCACGCGCCTTGGCGTGTTCGTACTCTTCCAGGATCAGCACGCCGGCGCCGTCGCCCAGCACGAAGCCGTCGCGGTCGCGGTCCCAGGGACGCGAGGCGCGGGCGGGATCGTCGTTGCGGGTGGACATGGCCTTCATGGTGCAGAAGCCGGCCATGGAGGTCGGCGAGGAGCCGAGTTCGGCGCCGCCGGCCACCATCACGTCGGCGTCGCCGTACTGGATGGTGCGCATGGCCACGCCGATGGAGTGGTTGGAGGTGGCGCAGGCCGAGACGACCGAGAAGCTCGGACCCTTGATGTTCTTCAGGATCGACAGCTGGCCCGGCAGCATGTTGATGATGGTGCTGGGCACGTAGAACGGCGAGACCTTGCGCGGGCCGCCTTCGTGCAGCTTGATGGTCTGTTCCTCGATGCCGTGGATGCCGCCGATGCCGGAGCCGATGATGGCGCCGATGCGCTCGGCGTTGGCTTCGGTGATTTCCAGTCCGGAATCGTCCAGCGCCATGAACGAGGCGGCGATGCCGTAGTGGATGAACGGATCCATCTTCTTCGCGTCCTTGGGGGAGACGAAGGTGGTGGGATCGAAGTTGCGGATTTCACCCGCGATCTGGGTGGTGTAGGCCGAAGCATCGAACGAGGTGACCGGGCCGATGCCCGACCGTCCATTGACGATGCCGTCCCAGCTGGTGGCCATGTCGTTGCCCAGCGGCGACACCAAACCCATTCCCGTAACGACGACGCGACGCCGGCTCATAACACGCTCCTCAAATGCTTTTGTTTCGGTACGCCCGTTTTGCTGGCCGGGCGGTGCGACCCCGGACACGCGCGGGGCCGCATGCGCGGCCCCGACACGAAGACTTCAGAACGCCGGGCTTACGCCTTGACGTGGGCCTTGACGTAGTCGATGGCCTGCTGCACCGAAGTGATCTTCTCGGCTTCCTCGTCCGGAATCTCGCACTCGAACTCTTCTTCCAGCGCCATCACCAGTTCAACGGTGTCCAGCGAGTCGGCGCCCAGGTCATCGACGAACGATGCGCTGTTGGTGACTTCTTCTTCCTTCACGCCGAGTTGTTCGACGACGATTTTCTTGACGCGTTCTTCGATGCTGCTCATTGGATATCGCTCCAGACGGAGATTGGGTGACTAGTTGATATTGCCACGCTTGGCGATGGCAAACCGGGGGATAGTGTAGTGGAAACCGGCGGCGGCGGGCAGATGCCGGGAACCGCCACCGAATCAACCACTTACGGCTATTTTTTGTTACGGCATGTACATGCCGCCGTTGACGTGCAAGGTCTCGCCGGTGATGTAACCGGCCCAAGGGCCGGCCAGGAACGCGACCGCGCGGGCGATGTCGGCCGGTTCGCCGAAGCGTCCCAGCGCGATCTGGCCGAGCATGGCGTTCTTGGCGTCTTCCGGCAGCGACTTGGTCATGTCGGTGTCGATGAAGCCGGGCGCGACCACATTGACGGTGACGCCGCGGCTGCCGATTTCCTTGGCCAGCGACTTGGAGAAGGCGATGATGCCGGCCTTGGCGGCGGCGTAGTTGGCCTGCCCCGCGTTGCCGGTGACGCCGATGACCGAGGCGATGTTGACGATGCGGCCCTTGCGCGCCTTCATCATGCCGCGCATCACCGCCTTGGAGGTGCGGTAGACGCTGGTGAGGTTGGTGTCGAGGATGGCCTGCCAGTCCTCGTCCTTCATGCGCATGAGCAGGTTGTCGCGTGTGATGCCGGCGTTGTTGACCAGGATCGAAACCGGACCGAACTGCTTGGCGATGTCATCGATCAGCGCGTCGACGGCGGCGCCGTCGGTGACGTTGAGCTCACGGCCGTGGCCGCCACGATCGGCCAGGCGCTCGCCGATGGCCTGCGCGCCGCCGGCGGTGGTGGCGGTGCCGATGACGGTGGCGCCCTGGGCGGCCAGTTCGTCGGCGATGGCCGCGCCGATGCCACGGCTGGCGCCGGTGACGAGGGCGATTTCGCCTTGCAGGGGTTTGCTCATTGCGGGGTCCTCGGAATCAGGGGCGGGCGCGGTGCGCGCGCCGGCATCATGGAACGATCGGCGGAGGTTTCAGGCCCAGTCGGACAGCGCGGCCTGGAAATCACCGACACCGCCGATGGCGCGCGCGTCCAGCGCCTTGTCGATGCGCTTGACCAGGCCGGTCAAGACCTTGCCGGGGCCGCATTCGGCCACCCGGGTGACGCCCTGCCCGGCCAGCGCCTGCACGCATTCGGTCCAGCGCACCGGCAGGTACAGCTGGCGCACCAGCGCGTCGCGCAGGCCGTCCAGATCCGCATGCACCCGCGCGTCGACATTCTGCACCACCGGCAGCGCCGGGTTGTGCCAGTTCAGGCCCGCCATCACTTCGGCCAGGCGGTTGGCGGCTTCGCGCATCAGCGGCGTGTGCGAGGGCACGCTGACGGCCAGCTTGACCACCTTGCGCACGCCACGTTCGCCCAGCAGGGCGATGGCGCGATCCACGGCCTCGGTATCGCCGCCGATCACGATCTGGCCCGGCGAGTTGTAGTTGGCCGGCACGACCACGCGCGAATTGGAGGCCTGCTCGCAGACTTCGGCGACCACGGCATCCTCGGCGCCGAGCACGGCGGCCATCGCGCCGACGCCTTCGGGCGCGGCTTCCTGCATCAGCTGGCCGCGCAGGCGCACCAGGTGCGCGCCATCACGCAGCGACAACGCGCCGGCGGCGACCAGCGCGGTGTATTCACCCAGGCTATGGCCGGCAAGCACGGCCGGCTTGGCGCCGCCCTGCTGCTGCCACGCGCGCCACACCGCCACGCCCGCGGCCAGCAGGGCCGGCTGGGTGTATTCGGTGCGGTTGAGCATTTCTTCCGGACCGCCCTGCGAGAGCGCCCACAGATCCACGCTGGCGCCGTCGGAGGCTTCGGCGAAGGCTTCGCGCACGATCGGATGCAGTTCCGACAGTTCGGCCAGCATGCCGAGCGACTGCGAGCCCTGGCCGGGAAAGACGAATGCGAGCGAGGTGGAAGTCACGCGGGGGTCCGGTGAAAAAATCGAGCGGGGATGATACGTGCGAAAGCGCCGGATTGTCTGTACCCAGGCGTATTGCGCGCCCTGCCCCGCGCCCCCGGAACCCTCACCACCGGCGCGCCGTTTCCGTGGGCGCGCCGTCGGTCGCGAGTCCCGGCGCGAATCATCCACGCGCCGCGGAACCGCGCCATGACGGTCACTTCGCTCTTCCTGTCCGATGGCGAATCCACCGATGCGTCACGCGCACCGAAAAGGCGCGATGGCACGGAATTTCCCGCGCAGTGCGGCTCACTTCTTCATCGCACTCCAAAAACAAAAGGCGCTCCGAAGAGCGCCCTTTGCGATATCGCGGAATGGAACGTCGCCTGCGATCAGTAACGCAGCAGCGCCGAGCCCCAGGTGAAGCCGCCACCGAAGGCTTCCAGCAACACCAGCTGGCCACGCTGCACGCGGCCGGAGCGGATCGCCTCGTCCAGCGCCAGCGGCACCGAACCGGAGGAGGTGTTGCCGTGCCTGTCGACGGTGACGATGACGTTGTCCATCGACATGTCCAGGCGCTTGGCGGTCGCCTCGATGATGCGCAGGTTGGCCTGGTGCGGAATCAGCCAGTCCAGATCGTGCTTGTCCAGGCCGTTGGCTTCCAGGGTTTCGTCCACGACCGAGTCCAGCGCCTTGACGGCGTACTTGAACACGTCGTTGCCCTTCATGTGGATGCGGATGCCGTTGTTCGGCGCATCCTTGTCGAAGCCGGCGGAGACGCCGACCGGGTTCCACAGCAGTTCCTTCTTGCTGCCGTCGGCATGCAGGTGGGTGCTGAGGATGCCGGTCTCGGTGTCGGCCTTGAGCACGGCCGCGCCGGCGCCATCGCCGAACAGCACGCAGGTGGTGCGCTCGGTCCAGTCGACGATGCGGCTGAGGGTTTCGGTGCCGATGACCAGCGCGGTCTTGACGTCACCGGAACGGATGAACTTGTCGGCCACGCTCAGGGCATACAGGAAGCCCGAGCAGGCGGCGTTGACGTCCATCGCGGCGCAGCCTTCGGCACCCAGGCGGGCCTGGATGAGGCAGGCGGTGGACGGGAAGATCAGATCGGGGGTGGTGGTGCCCACCACGATCATGTCGATTTCGGAGGCGTCGACGCCGGCGGCTTCCAGCGCGCGCAGGGCGGCCTGGTAGCCGAGATCGCCCGCGGTCTGGCCTTCCGCGGCGATGTGGCGCTCGCGGATGCCGGTGCGGCTTTGAATCCATTCGTCGCTGGTGTCGACCAGCTTGGCCAGGTCGTCGTTGGTCAGCACCTTCTCAGGCAGGTAGCTGCCGGTTCCGGCGATACGCGCGTAAATACGCCCGTTGGATTGCTGGCTCATGCCTGCTCCCGTTGCTGGCCCGCAACGGGGCCCTGGATACCACGACGATGATGGCGGGCGCGTCCGCGGTGAAACGGACGCGCCGGGCGCGCATCAATCTTCTTCGACGACCGAGGTCTTGGTCGCGATGACCTTCTTGCCGCGGTAGTAGCCGTCGGCGGTCACGTGGTGACGCAGGTGGGTCTCACCGGAAGTCGGATCGGTGGACAGCTGCTTGGCGGTCAGGGCGTCGTGCGAACGGCGCTGACCACGGCGGGACGGGGTGACTCGGGATTTCTGCACAGCCATGGGATTGCTCCAGCTATAAACCTTGAAATGAATCTGCGATTCGTATTGCCAGACCGCCGAAGCGGCTAGTTCTTTTTCAGCGAGGCCAGCGCCGCGAACGGGTTGGCCTTTGCCAATTCTTCTTCCTGCGCCGGCCAGTCGCGGGCGACCGCGTCCGACTCCGGATTCACCGGAACCACCGGAACGGCGAGGACCAGTTCGTCCTCCACCAGATCCGCCGGATGCAACATGCCATCTTCCGGCACCAGCAGCGCTTCGTAGTCCGGCGGCAACGCGGCCTCGTCGGCCTCGTCGCGCACCAGGCCCAGCCGCTGCACGAGACTGACCGGAAGCAGGAATCGCTGCAGGCTGCGCTGGCAGACCAGCGGCAACTGCGCATCGATCCTCAACTCCACGTACGGCACCTGCAACGCGTCGCGATCGAACTCGATCGTGTAGCGTGCTTCGCCATCGGTATCGTTCAGCAGACCCTGCAGGCGCGTCATGGACGACAGCGGCAGGCGACCTTCGAAACTGCGCCGTGCCGCGACCATGCGCCAAGCATCCAACATCTCGGGCGTATTCGCGGACATAAGCCGCTGAATGTTAAGGACTGCGCGCCGAGCTGTCAAACCTGGCCGATCGCCACAGGATGAGGGATTGCCGGACGCCGCCCCGCTCGGCAGACTGCCCGCCCCTTTCCCAGGCCCCGCCCCGATGCCCCTGCTGCTCGCCTCGACCTCCCGTTACCGCCGCGAACTGCTGGAAAGGCTGCGCCTGCCCTTCCACGTGGCCCGCCCGGACGTGGACGAGACGGCCCTGCCGGGCGAGGCGCCCGCCCCCCTGGCGGCCCGGTTGGCCGGTCTCAAGGCCGCTGCGATCGCCGCCCACCACCCGGACGCCTGGGTGATCGGGGCCGACCAGGTGGCCGAGGTCGATGGCCAGGCCATCGGCAAGCCCGGCCACCGGGACGCGGCCATCGCCCAGCTGACCGCGATGTCCGGCCGCGCCATCCGCTTCCATACCGCGTTGTGCCTGCTGCGCGAGGGCACCGCGCAGGAGGGAGCCCCCCGGGACAGCATCCGCCACGAGGCCGGCGACGTGACCACGGTGCGGTTCCGCGCCCTGTCGGCCGAGGAAATCGAACGCTACGTGGATACGGAGCAGCCGTTCGACTGCGCCGGCAGCTTCAAGAGCGAAGGGCTGGGCATCACCCTGTTCGAGGCGATCGAATCGCAGGACCCGACCGCGCTGATCGGGCTGCCCCTGATCACCCTGTCGCGCCTGCTGCGCGAGGCGGGCTTCCACCTGCCCTGAGGCGCGGCGGGCGCCTCTTCGCGCCTGTTTCCATCAACGTTCGATATCGATCGGCTGCTCTTCCCAGTCCTCGACGCTGCCATCGTTGCCGTGCAGGCGCAGGCCCAGCCAGTGGCGGCCGGAAGACAGGGCGGACGCATCCACGTCGGCGGTGAAACCCACCCGGGGATGCTGCGGATCGTTGGAGATGCGCCAGAACGCGGCCACGCCGGGGGCCTCCTGCCCGTATTGCGCCTGCGCCACCGGCTTGCCGTCCAGCAACACGTCCACCGCCTTGAGGCCCACCCCGTCCTTGAAGGCCCAGCCGCGCAGATGGAAGCGCGGCGGCACCCGCCCGCGCGACACCGGTTCGTCGATCCAGGCCATCGCCGGGGCCACGCACGCGCCCTCGCGCCTTTCCTTCGGCAACGCGAACAGCAGGAACCGCTGGTGGCCGTGGTCGATGTTGACCACGCGCGGCGGCGGCAAGGGCCCCACCTGCCGGCACAACGCGTGGTAGTAGTCCAGCAGGTGCTTGTACTGCACGTCGCCATGCGCGATCACCAGCAGCACCGGCGCAGCGCGCGTGCCGTCGTCCTGCAGGTTCCAGAGCTTGAGTTGCGGTGCGCGCCCATGCTTGCGGTTGAGCGGATGGTCGAGCACGCGGATGTCCGGCTCGTCGAGGGCGAAGCCCAGTTCCGCGCCGACCTTGAAGCTTCCCGCCAGCAGCGTGGTATCGGCCGGCAGGCGCCCCCGCTCCTCGCGCACGGCGCGGGCCAGGTCCGACCAACCGGCGAAGTTGTAGGGGTAGTACTTCTCGGCGGCGAAACGTTCGCGCCATGACGGCACCGAGGCGATCAGGTAATAGCCCAGCATCGCCAGCATGCCCACCGCGGCCAGGCCCCACAGCGCGCGCCGCCAGAGCCGCGACCAGTTTCCCGCCAACGCGGGCACCGCGAGGATCAGCGCCAGATAGCCCGGCAGCGGCCAGTGGAAACTCACGCGTTCGACATCGGCGAAGAAACCCAGCACGAAGAAGCCCAGCGTGGACGCCATTCCCAGCAGGCCGAAGTAGCGCCACTGCGGCGGCCCGCCGGCGACGTCGCGGCAGGCGCGCACGCCCGCAATCATCAGCGCCGCGAACAGCACCGGCGTGACCATCAACGCCTGGATGACCACGAACCAGGCACCGGTGGCCTGGAACGACCAGGGATGGCGATCGACCAGTTGGAAGCGCAATCCGGCGTCGGCATATTCCAGGTTCCACGCCAGCAACGGCGCCCAGGCGGCGACGCCCACCGCCAGCGCCACCCAGATGCGCGGATCGCGCAGGAGGCGCCGTCCCTCCGGCAGGCACAGCAGGGCGACGAAGCCCACGCCGATCACGCCGAGGAAGCGGTAATGGCTGAGCGCGCCGATGGCCAGGCCGAGCGCGAGTTCGGCGGCGGAGATGGCGTCGATCTCGCGCAGCAGGCGCGCGCCGGCATCCAGGCACAGCACCGCCGCCAGCGCCATCGGTACATCCGGCAGCGCCAGCAGGCCCAGGGTGCCGGACAGCGGCATCAGCACGGTCAGGGTGCCGGCCTGCCAGCCGGCGGCCTCGTCGAACCAGCGGCGGGTGATGTGCGCGATCAGCCAGGGAATCAGCGCGGCCATGATCAGGAACGGCGCGCGCAGGGCGAGGCGATGCTGGCCGCCCAGTTCGGTGCCCAAGCGGGTGAGCCAGGCGGTGAGTCCGGGCAGATCGGAATAGGCGGCGGCCAGGTGGCGGCCTTCCTGCCAGTAGAAGGCCTCGTCGACGAACAGCGGCAGCCGGGCCGCGATCACGACCTTGATCACGGATGCGACCAGCCACACGGCCAGAAAGGTTTTCCTTGCGCTTGCCACGTCCTGCATGCCGCTACACTTCCTCTTCATCCCGACTGTCAGGTCCAGAGCACGCGATGCCCAGCCCCTCCACGCCGCCTATGCTATCCGATGCCCTTCGCGACGCCCTGAAGCGCGCGCAGGAACAAGTCAATGCACTGGTGCTGGGCAAGGCCTACGAGGTGCGGCTGGCGTTCGTGGCGCTGCTGTCCGACGGGCATCTGCTGATCGAGGATCTGCCGGGGCTGGGCAAGACGACGCTGGCGCACGCGTTGGCGGCGACCCTGGGATTGGGTTTCCAGCGCGTGCAGTTCACTTCGGATCTGCTGCCCGCCGACGTGCTGGGCGTGTCGGTATACGACGGCGCGGCGCGGCAGTTCCAGTTCCATCCCGGTCCGGTGTTCACCCAGGTGTTGCTGGCCGACGAGATCAACCGCGCGCCGCCACGTACCCAGAGCGCGCTGCTGGAGGCGATGGCCGAACACCAGGTGACGCTCGATGGCGTCACCCATGGCCTGCCCGATCCGTTCTTCGTGATCGCCACCCAGAACCCGGTGGATCTGTCCGGCACCTATCCCCTGCCCGACTCGCAGCTGGACCGTTTCCTGCTGCGGCTCAATCTGGGCTATCCGGGCGCGGAGGCCGAACGCGCCCTGCTGGCCGGCGAGGATCGACGCGCGCTGATCGCGCAGACGCTGCCGTTGCTGAGTTCCGACGACGTGATCGCATTGCGCGCGGCGGTGAACCAGGTGCACGCCAGCGACGCCCTGATTGTCTACGTGCAGGCGCTGCTCGCCCGCAGCCGCCATCACCCGGGCGTGCGCGTGGGCCTGTCGCCGCGCGCCGGCATCGCGCTGCTGCGCGCGGCGCGTGCGCACGCGCTGCTGCTCGGTCGCCCGCATGTGCTGCCGGAGGACATCCAGGCGCTGTTCGGGGTGGTGGCGGCGCACCGCTTGGTCGCCGAGGCGGAAGCCGATTCCACCACGGCGCTGGCCAAGGCGATCCTGCACGCGGTGGCGGTGGACTGAGTCCGTGGCGACGGCACTGAGGCAACGCGCAAGCCGACGGCTGTGGCTGCTCGCGCGGCCACGCCAGCCCGAATCGCTGCCGGTCCGGCTGGATCGTCGTCGCGTCTACGTGCTGCCCACCGGCTTTGGCCTGTTCTATGCGCTGCTGGTCGGCACCATGCTGGCCGGCGCGCTGAACTACAACAACAACCCCGCTCTCTTGCTGGCCTTGCTGCTGGCCTCGGCGGGACTGGCCAGCCTGATCGCCGCGCACCTGCAGTTGTCCGGCCTGCGCCTGGATGCGCTCTCCGCCGATCCGGTGGCGGCCGGACAACCGCTGCGCGTGCAGTTCGCGTTGTCGGCGCGGGACCACCGCGCGCGGCGTGGCCTGCGCCTGGCGTGCCAGGACGTGAGCGGCCTGGTGCCGCCGATGACCGCCGACGCGATCGTCGCCGAACTGAGCCTGCCCACCCAACGCCGCGGCTGGCTGGATCCGGGCCGCGTGCAGGTCTGGACCACGCAGCCGCTGGGCCTGGCGCGGGCCTGGGCGTGGTTCTGGCCGCGGCAATCCCTGCTGGTATACCCGGCGCCTGAAACGAACGGACCGCCCCTGCCCGAAGCCGGCGGCGGCGGCACCCGCGCCAGGCAACAGGCCAGTGGCGAGGATGTGCATCACCTGCGCGCCTATCGCAGCGGCGACCCGCTGCGCGCCATCGCCTGGAAACCCTCCGCGCGCCGCGACCATCTGCTGGTGCGCGAATTCGAACAGCCGGTCGGCGTGGAAGTGGACCTGGCCTGGAACACGCTCGCCGCCCTGTCGGGCGAGCAGCGCATCCGGCGGTTGGCGCACTGGGTGGATCTGGCCGAGCGCGAAGGCCGCCGCTATCGGCTGAGATTGCCCGGCGACGTCGTGCTGGGCCCTTCGCAGGGACCGGCGCATCGGCACGCCTGTCTGCGCGCGCTGGCGTTGCTGCCCGATGCGTAGCGCCCTGGCCCGCAACGCACCGCCATTGGACGCCGGCAACCGGTTGTGGGCGCTGGCGGCCAGTGGCCTGTGCCTGCTGGTCCTGCTGATTCAATTGCCGGTCGGATTGGCGCTGGGCACGGGCGTGCTTGCGGTGCTCACGACCCTCCTCTCCTGGCGGCGGCCGATGCCCGGTCCGCTGCGCCTGCTGCTGGCGCTGGCGATCATCGGCGGCGTGCTGACGGTGATGGGCATGCGTTTCGGGCGAGACACCGGTTGCGCGTTGCTGGCGGCGATGATCGCGCTCAAGCCCGCGGAAACCGTGAGCCTGCGCGACGCGCGCAGCCTGCTGGGTTTCGCGTTGTTCGCTCCGTTCTCCGCGTTCCTGCTGGATCAGGGACCGCTGACCCTGCTGCTGTCCACGCTGGGCGTCGGCGCCGCCCTGCTGACGCTGTCGCGACTGGCCGACGCGGAAGTACCCGACGCCGCGCCGCCGCTGTCCGCGCGCCGGCATCTGCTGGGGGTCGGTCGCCTGCTGTTGCTTGGCCTGCCGCTGATGCTGGCGACCTTCTGGCTGTTCCCGCGTTTTCCAACGCCGCTGTGGGGCGTGCCGGAACGCGCGCTGGCGCAGCCGGGCCTGTCGGATCGGATGTCGCCCGGCGGCTGGCTGGACCTGATGGCCGACGACAACCCCGCGTTGCGCGTGCAGTTCTTCAGCGCCCCGCCCGAACCGGAGCAGATGTACTGGCGGGGACTGGTGCTGTGGGATTTCAATGGCCGCGAATGGACGCGCTCGTCCTGGACCGACACGCTGCCACCGGCTCCGATCACGCCGGCTCCGGGCAATGTCCCGCGCTGGGACTACGAAATGATGGTGGAGCCCACCGAACAGCGCTGGCTGGTGGCACTGGATCTGCCGCAGGCCGCGCCCGCCGACGCCCGGCTGGATCGGGACCGGACCCTGGTGACCGCGCAGCGCATGAACGGCGTGACCCGCTGGCGGGTCCGCTCCTCGCCGCCGGCGCGGTTCGAAGCGCAGTTGCCGTTGCTGCTGCGCCAGCGCGCATTGACGCTTCCGGCGGGCCTGAATCCACGCACCCGGGCGCTGGCGGCGCAGTGGCGAAGCGAAGCCGGCACCGATGATCTGGCCATCGTGCGCCGCGCCCTGACCTGGATACGCAGCGACTTCGCCTACACCCTGGACACCCCCCTGCCGGGCCGCCACGCGGTCGACGAATTCCTGTTCGATCAGCGGCAGGGTTATTGCGAACACTTCAGTTCCGCCTTCACCACGCTGATGCGCGCGGCCGGCATCCCGGCGCGGGTGGTGGTGGGCTACGCCGGCGGTTATCGCAACCGGTTCGGCGATTACTGGGTCGTGCGCAAAATGGACGCACATGCCTGGAGCGAGGTGTGGCTGCCGCAGCGCGGCTGGGTGCGCGTGGATCCCACGGCGGCGGTCGCGCCCGAACGCATCTTCGAAACACTGGAGGATCGTCTGGACGCGGCCGGCGGCGGCGGCGTGTTGCAGCGCAATCCATTGTTCGACGCCAGCGACTGGTTGCGGCGCGGCTGGAACGAATTCGTGCTGGGATTCGATGCGCGCCGGCAACAGGACCTGCTGCGCAAGGTCGGCCTGCCGCGCCTGGACACCGCCGGGCTGGGCGCGGCGTTCGCGTTGGCCGCGCTGCTGGCGCTGGGCGGCATGGCCTGGCTGCTGGCCCGGGGCGAGCGCGAGCGGGATCCGCTGCTGCGGGCCTGGCATGCGCTGGGGGCGCGTTACGCGAAACTCGGCCTCGCCCGCCAGCCGCACGAGCCGGCGCTGGCCTGGGCGCAGCGGGTGGCGGCGCGGCATCCGGCCGCCGGCCAAACCCTGGTCCCGCTCAGCCAACGTTTCGCCGAGGCGCGCTACGCTGCCGCCGTGAGCGACATTCCCGCGCTGGTCCGCGACCTGCGCCGCCATCGGCCCTGAAGGAGATTTCCATGAAGCTTCGTCACCTCTTGCTCGCCGGCGCGGTGGCCACCCTCGCCGCCTGCGCCACCGCCCCGCAACCGTTGCAGGGCACGTTCACCCCGGTCACCCCGCGAGACGCCGTCGCCGGCGCGCAGGTCGGTTCGCAGGTCCGCTGGGGCGGCCGCATCATCGAAACCAAGCCCGGCCAGGACAGCACCTGCTTCCAGCTGGTCTCGCGCCCGCTCAACGCCACCGGCCGTCCGATGGAATCGGCGCCGGACGCGACCGATGGACGTTTCATCGCCTGCCGTTCGGGTTTCTATGATCCGGCGGTGTTCGCGCCGGGCCGCGAAGTGACCTTCGTCGGCCGCATCAACAGCTACGAGAACACCCGCATCGGCGAGTACGACTACCGCCTGCCGAAGATGGACGCCGACGTGGTCTACCTGTGGCCGGAAGTACGCGAAGTGGAGGTCCGGCCATCGCCCTTCTACGACCCGTTCTGGGGTCCCTACTGGGGACCGCGCTGGGGTTATTGGGGCTGGTGGTGAGCCGCCCTGTGACCTGACCGGTCACCGGATGCGAAAAACGCCGCTCGATGAGCGGCGTTTTTTTTGCGCGTGGTCCCGCGTCCAGAAAGCGCTGCGGTCATCAGGATGCTTTCCGTCGTCATTCCGGCGCAAGCCGGAATCCATTTTTACGGAACAGCGAATCGCCGCGGACGCACCGGACTCCACACGGACATGGATTCCAGCCTGCGCTGGAATGACGAATTCGGACATCGGCAAGGTGGGCGGAAACCGGGGAACCACACCACCGTAACTCAGCGACCCGGCACACCGAAATGACCCAGCGGGGCGCCGGCCAGCAGGTGCAGATGCAGGTGGAACACGGTCTGCCCGGCGTGTTCGCGACAGTTGATCACCACCCGATAGCCGTCCTGGGCAAAGCCTTCGCGGCGCGCGTATTCAGCCGCCGCCAGCACCAGCTTGCCGACCAGCGCGGCCTGTTCCGGCAGCAGGTCGTCCATGGTCGGAACCAGCACATGCTTGGGAATGAACAACACGTGCACCGGCGCCTGCGGCGCGATGTCCTTGAAACCGAGCACGTCGTCGTCTTCGTAGACGATGGTGGCGGGAATCTCGCGGCGGAGAATCTTGCCGAACAAGGTGTCGTTCTGGGTCATGGCGCGGTCCGGAATGGGGTGGGTGCAAGCATAGTGCCTTGAGGCGGTGTCGACACGCGACAGAAGCGACGCAGGCCGCGCCCACGGAGCGGACGATGACGGCAGGCGCGGTCGCGATCTGCATCGCTCCCGCATCGAAGCGAAAGTGACCCGTCAGGGCATCTCGCTGCGCGATCCGAACGCGTGCGAGAGCGTACCGCGGTCGACGTACTCCAGTTCGCCACCCAGCGGTACGCCATGGGCCAGCCGGCTCGGCTTGACGTTGTGCTGGCGGGCCAGTTGCGCCAGATAGTGCGCGGTGGCCTCGCCTTCCACGGTGGGATTGGTGGCGATGATCAGTTCGCTGACCTCGCCCAGTCGCAGGCGATCGCCCAACTGGTCCAGGCCCAGTTCGCGCGGGCCGATGCCATCCAGCGGCGACAGCCGGCCCTGCAGGATGAAATAGACGCCGCGATAGCCGGTGGCCTGTTCGATGGCGAGGCGATCCGCGGGGGATTCGACCACGCAGAGCAGGTGCCGATCCCGGCTGCCGCTGGCGCAGATCGCGCAGATCTCGCCCTCGGTGAAATCGCGGCATTGGCCGCAATGGCCAATCCGTTCCAGCGCCACCGCCAGGGTCTCGGCCAGATGCCTGCCACCGTCGCGCTCGCGCTCCAGCAGGTGATAGGCCATGCGCTGGGCGGTCTTCTGGCCCACGCCCGGCAACACGCGCAGGGATTCGATCAGTTGTTCAAGCAGTGAAGTGCTCACGCGATGACTTCGTAGCGGGCGCGTTCGCAGAGCGGATAGGTGTCCATGAATCCCGCGATGCGCTCCCGCATCGCGTTGACCGAATCACCGTACAGATAGAGCGCCGTTTCGGCGGAACCTTCCCAATAGCTCTGGATGCTGCCGACACCTTCCATCAACCGCTCGATTTCCGACCAGACATGATTGACGTCGGACTCGGCATAGACCTCGGGTTTAAGCTCCGTGCCATTCAGGTAAATCGCCAGTCCTTCGAGCTTGCCGAAAGCCACTTCCCTCTGCACGCCGTCCTGCTCGAACTCCAGCCGGGATCCCCGTGGCGCGCCCATCTGTTCCAGCAGTCCGCAGATCAGGGGAACGGCCCTGTCCAGGTCGTACGCATCCACATCGATGCCGCAGTATTGGATTTCGCCGCTCTGCGCCTGCATCGTGCCGCCGCCGGTCACTTCGCCCACACCGGACTTCTCGAGGGCTTCCTGCAGGGGATCCCCATAGAGCTCCGCCCGATCGAGGGGGCGGAGGCGTGCGTTGAGGCGGGCATAGACGAAAGTTGCCGGCTGCGACATGGGCATGTGAATCGACGATTGATTCAGCGGTTCAGAACGGCAGCTTCATGCCCGGCGGCATCGGCATGCCGGCGGTCAGCGCACCCATGCGCGACTTGGATTCGGCGTCGATCTTGTTGGACGCGTCGTTGAAGGCCGCGGCCACCAGGTCCTCCAGCATTTCCTGATCACCGAGCACCGACGGATCGATGCGCACCTTGCGGCATTCCTTGCCACCGGTCAGGGTCACGCTGACCATGCCGCCGCCGGCGTTGCCGGTGATTTCCAGCTTGGCGATCTCTTCCTGGGCGCGTTGCAGGTTTTCCTGCATCTTCTGCGCCTGCTGCATGAGTTGGGCGATGTTTCCACGCATGTTGGCTTACTCTTCGAATGGACGGATGGAATCCGGTACGACCTTCGCGCCGTGTTGCTCGATCAGGCGCTGCACGTCCGGGTGGTTCAGGAAATCCTGCTCGGCGGCGACCTGCTGTTCGCCGCGCTCGCGATCGGTGCGCTGGCGCAGCGTCTCCGACGCGGCCGGCGCGGACTGGAATACGATCTTCGGCGCCGTTCCGTAGCGCTGGGCGATGGCCTCGCCCAGATCCCGGATCGTACGTTCCGAACGCAGGTAGTCGAAGCCGGGGTCCAGCGACAGTTGCAGCACGCCGCTGTCGTAGCCGACAAAGCCGGCGTTTTCGACCAGCTGCCGGGTCGCTCCCTTCAGCTCGCTGCTGCCGGCGAAATGCATCCACACATCGGCGTTGGTGATGCCGATGTCGGAGGAGAACGCGAAGTCGCGCTCGGCAGGACGGGCTTCCGACGCCGGCGCGGGCGCGGGCGCCGGAGGCGGCGGGGTCATCGCCTGGGAAGGCGCGATGGCAGCCGGCGCGACGGCGCGCCGCGGTTCAACCGGCCACGGCGGGGTGTCGTTGTCGGATGCCTGCGCCTGCGCGGGCGCCGGTGCCGGTACCGGTTTCGGTGCGGCGACAGGCGTCGGCGGGCGCGCGGGCGCGGCTTCGCGCGGCGCCGCGGTGGTCGCGGCAGGCGCGGGTGCCGACTGCGTGATCGGAACGGGCTCGCTCCTGCCCTCGCCCGCGGAGGCGGGACGGAATGCCAGCATGCGCAGCACGCTCATCTCGAAGCCGGCGCGAGCGCTCGGCGCGAGCGGCAGGTCTCGGCGTCCGCCCAGGGCCATCTGGTACCACAGCTGCACCACTTCCGGACGCAGCCGCGACGCGAACCGCTCCGCATCCACGCCTTCGCCATCCGCGCCCGCCCCGGGCACCAACTGGCGCACCTGGATGCGATGCAGGGCTTCGGCCAGCGCTTCCAGCACGCCGTCCCAGTCGGGCGAGAAATCGGCCAATGCGGCGACCACCTGCAACAGGCGTTCGCCGTCGCCGTCGGCCAACGCTTCGAGCATCTCGCCGACCTGGGTGCGATCGACGGTGCCGAGCATGGTGCGCACACCCTCGTCGCGCAGCGCGCCGCCGGCGTAGGCGATGGCCTGATCCAGCAGCGACAGGCCGTCGCGCAGGCTGCCATCGGCCGCGCGGGCAATCTGGCGGATTGCGCCTTCGTCGGCCTCGATGCCCTCGGCGCCCAGGATCTTGGTGATCTGGCCGGCGATCTGCGGTTCTTCCAGCCGCTTGAGGTTGAACTGCAGGCAGCGCGACAGCACCGTCACTGGCAGTTTCTGCGGATCGGTGGTGGCGAGCAGGAACTTGACGTGCTCCGGCGGCTCTTCCAGGGTCTTGAGCAGCGCATTGAACGCCGCTTTCGACAGCATGTGCACTTCGTCGATCAGGTAGACCTTGAAGTTGCCGCGCGAGGGCATGTACTGCGCGTTCTCGATCACCTCGCGGACATCGTCCACGCCGGTGTTGGACGCGGCGTCGATTTCCAGCAGGTCGATGTAGCGGCCGGCGTCGATGTCCAGGCAGGCCGCGCATTGACCGCAGGGATCGGCGCTGGTGCCCTTCTCGCAGTTCAGCGACTTGGCGAAGATGCGCGCGATGGTGGTCTTGCCGACCCCGCGGGTGCCGGTGAACAGGAAGGCATGGTGGACGCGGCCGGTATCGAGCGCATTGCTCAGCGCGCGGACCACGTGTTCCTGCCCCACCAGTTCGGCGAAGCGCTTCGGACGCCACTTGCGGGCGAGGACGAGATAGCTCATCGGTGGATTTTGCCACACCCGGTCGCGGCCAAGGCCGTCGCCCGGACGCTACACTGAACGGCAGGACGGACGCCGGACGCGTCCATGACAGGGATCCGCATGTTCCATCGTTTCGGGGCCACTCCGGCCATCCTTTGCCTGCTGCTCGCCCTGCCTGCCGCGAACGCGGCCAGTCCGACGGTCGCCAGCCAGGTCAAGGACTTTCACGTGGCCGCGCGCGACATGCTGCCCGCGCCTCGCGACCCTCAAGTGCTGGAGGAAGGCCATTTCTGCCGGATGCAGGTGATCGCGCCGAAGACCGCCGCCGGCCGCGCCGTCGCGGCGCGGGGCTGGTACGTCACCAGCGAGGTCCGGGCTGGCGGGTACACCAGCGTCGGCGCTTTCAGTCGCGGCGGAGAGGGCACCAGCGGCACCTGCTTCATCGCCGACGGCAATATTTTCGTGTTCCACGGCCAGGCGCTGGCCGCCATCGTCTACGGCGATCCACCGGAAGACGAGTACGGCGGCGGCCTGATCGGCGGTGTCACCGGGACAACCCTGCCCGACCGGGTCCGGATCACGGACCGCACGCCGCCGGACATCGCCCACGCCGATCTCCGGTTCGGCGCCGACAGCATCACGGTGGTGCCGGTGGCTGAACGGGAAACGTTCTGCGGCCGTCTGGAGATACCCAATCTCCGTGGCAAGGAGATTCCCGAAGTCCGCAAGCTCCTGGCCCGGGAAGGCTGGCGTCCGGATCCACCGAAAGCTCCCGAGGAAGCCGGATACGACGCCGCCAAAGGCTATCGCGCCGAGGGAATGCCGGAATTCGAGACCTGTTCGGGCACCGGATACGGCTTCTGCGCGCTGAACTATGCGCATGCCGGCGGCGCGCAGCTGCACGTGACCACGGTGGGCGACGAACCGCCCACGGTCTCCGCCTACGACGTCCAGTGCACGGCCCGATGAGCCACCCGGAGCTTTTGCCCTGCCCGGGGAAATTCCGTAGAATGCCCGACTCCCCGCGGACCGGCCGGTCCCTGGGGACCCGGAGAGGTGTCCGAGTGGTTGAAGGAGCACGCCTGGAAAGTGTGTAAGCGTCTAAACCGCGCTTCGGGGGTTCGAATCCCCCTCTCTCCGCCAGATTGAATGACGTAGTGAAGGCTTCATGTCCGTGATGTTTCGCCGGGACGTGGAGAGGGGGTGAGAACCCCCGGGTTCGACAAACCGCGTAGCGGTTTGCACGGCGAAGCCGCCCGCAGGGCGAGGCGCGCAGCGCCGAGTGAATCCCCCTCTCTCCGCCAGATTTCGAGCAGTTCACGGGCCGCGCGCAGCGCGGCCCTCGTCTATGGTGACCCCGTCGGTCCCTCGCGACGCTAGGTTGAAAACCCCGCCAGGGCCGGAAGGCAGCAACGGTATCGACTGATGCGGGCGCCGAGGTCAACCGGCGGGGTCATCACCCTTTTGGGGGTTCGCAAAAAAGCGTGTTCCCGGCCATTCATTGCTTTCCGCCGTTGCGACGGCCTCGTTGCCCATGGCGAGGAACCATCGTGGGGCGCGGCGCGGCGCCGAACTACGGGAACAGCACCACCGCACCGGGTTCGCGGCCGGTGACCCAGTAGTCCACGATCTGCCATTTCTGCGTGTCCACCACCGCCACGCGATCGCCACCGCTGAGCGCCACATAGGCGCGGGGCTTCACGGGATCGATGGTGATGCCGATCGGCAGCGCGCCGCGTCCCAGGGCGGTGTCGCGGATGTCCATGCCCTCGCGCGCCAGCGGGATGCGGGTCACCGCCAGTTTGGTGCGCGCGTCGAAGACCTGCAGTTCGGCGCTGCGGGCGTTCACCACGCAGGCGTGCCGGCCGTCGGGGGTGAACGCCACCCGCAGCGGGAATCCACGGCTGGACATCCGTCGCCGCACCGCCAGGGTGTTGGGATCGTGGACGGTCACGGTGCCTTCGTCGCGGTTGGCGATCCACAGTTCCAGTCCGTCCGGACGCAGGGCGATGCCCTCCGCTCCCTTGCCCGCCGGCCGTTCCAGCAGCATCCTGCCGGTGACCAGATCGATGCGGCTGATCGTGCCCCGGCCCAGCTTGCTGACGTAACCGACGCGGCGATCCGCGCTGACCGCGAGCATGTGCCCGATGCCGTCGCCGATGTCGATGGCCCGTTCGACCTTGCCCGCGTCCAGATCCACCAGCAGCACGCTGGCGCTGCCCTCGGCGGTCACCACCACGCGCCCGCCGTCCAGGAAGTGCAGGCCGTGGGGAGCGCCATGGGTGCCCAGGTCGATGGTGCGGGTCGGACGCCCGCGCTGCAGATCCAGCACCGACAGACTGCTGCCGGCCACTTCGCTGCCGTAGTTGCTGACCACCGCGGTGCGTCCGTCCGGCGAAACCGCAATCTCGTGCGGGGAATCGCCGGTGCGGTACTCGCCGCGCTTGCGACCGTCCTGGGCGGACAGCCGCCAGACACTGTCGGCGGCCTGGTTGCTGACCAGCAGGTCGGCGCACCATCCGGGCAATGGCGCGCACAGCGCCAACCAGAACAACAGACGTCCCTTTCCCATGTTCCGCTCGTGCATCCTTTCCTCAATCCGTCGGTGGTGACGGGTGCAGCCAGCCGGCGTCGCCGGCGACATAGCGTTCGTGCTTCCAGATCGGAACGCGTGATTTCACTTCATCGATGATCCAGCGGCACGCCGCGAAGGCGGCATCGCGGTGACCCGCGCTGACCCCGACCCAGACCGCGAGTTCGCCGATGGCCAGTTCGCCGATCCGGTGCACGCAGCGCGCCTCGTGGATGGCGAAGCGTCCGCAGGCCTCGGCCAGGATCCGCTCGCCTTCCTTCTCCGCCAGTTCCACATAGGCTTCATAACGCAAACCACCCACGGCACGGCCATCGTTGTGGTTGCGCACCCAGCCCTCGAACGCGGCGAAAGCGCCGGCGCGCTCATCCAGCAGCGTGGCGCGCAGGGGTGCCGGGTCGAACGGGCTTTCGCTCAGGGCAAAACGCGGCATCGCTCAGCCTCCGCTCACCGGCGGGATGAACGCCACTTCGCTGTCCTCGCGCGGCGCGTCGTCCCAGCGCGCGAAATCGCCGTCGACGGCGACGCGCAGATGCGCGATCGGCAGGCCGAAGCCGTGCCGTGCCTGCAACTCGGCGTAGAGCCCCCGCAGATCCGGCGCGCCGGTGAGCAGCGATTCCTCGCCGACGCCGGCGGCATCGCGCAGGCTGGCGAAATAGCGCACGGTCAACCGGGTCATGCCAATGTCCCCACGTCCCGCCTGCCGCCGCGCTTGCCGAGCAGTCGCGCCGGCCCCAGCACGATGGCGTGGGACAGCGCCTTGCACATGTCATAGACGGTCAGCGCGGCCACGGTCGCGCCGGTCAAGGCTTCCATCTCCACCCCGGTGCGATGGGTGGTGCGCACCGTGCAGCGGATGTCCAGGCTGCGTTCGTCGCGCCAGTCGATGGCGAAACGGCAGCCGTCGATGGGCAGCGGGTGGCAGAACGGAATCAGTTCGTGGGTGCGCTTGACCGCCATCGTGCCGGCGATGATCGCGGTATCGACGATGCCGCCCTTGGCGCTGCGCAGGCCGCTGGCCCGCAGCTGCGCGGCGACGGCGGCGGGAAACTTCACCCGGCACTCCGCGCTGGCCTCGCGCGCGGCGCTCGGCTTGGCGGACACGTCCACCATCGCCGGACGTCCGTCGGCGTCGATATGCGTCAGCGCGGGGGGCGGTTTCTTCATCGGACCGGCGGGGTTTGCAGGCCGCACATGGTAGCGTCCCGCGCGCGCCGCGCCCATCGGGGGCTATCCGCCAATCAGGTACATCTCGACCGGCCGCCCGTGGCGCACGCCGGCTTCGTCGCGCTGTTCGCTGTAGCGGTCCTCGCGCTGGCGCCATAGCGTGGCCAGGTGCGCCGCCAGCTCCTGGCCGCCGCGCGCCAGCGCCGGCCGCAGGTCCGCGCCCTCGCTGGCGAACAGGCAGGTGTACAGGTGGCCGTCCGCCGAAACCCGGGCGCGATGGCAGTCGCCGCAGAACGGCGCGCTGACCGAACTGACGAAGCCGATTTCACCCTGCCCGTCGTCGAAAGCGTAGCGTTCGGCCACCTCGCCCCGGTAGTTGGCCTGTACCGGATGCAGCGGCCAGCGCGCGGCGATGCGCGCGCGCAGTTCCGCCGACGCGACCATCTGGTCGCGCCGCCAGCCGTTGCGGGTGCCCACGTCCATGTACTCGATGAAGCGCACCACGTGACCGCTGCCACGGAAATGCTCCAGCAGCGGCAGCACCTGCCGCTCGTTGACGCCGCGCTGGACCACGCAGTTGATCTTGAGCCGTTCGAAACCGGCCGCGACCGCGGCGTCGATCCCGGCCAGCACGTCCCGCACATGGCCGCGCCCGCCGGACATCGCGGCGAACACGTCCGCGTCCAGCGCATCCAGGCTCACCGTCAGCCGGCGCAGGCCGGCCTGGCGCAGCGCCGCCGCCTGCGCGCGCAGCAGCGCGCCATTGGTGGTCAGCGCCACGTCGTCCAGACCCGGCAGCACCGTCAGTCGCGCAATCAGGTCGGGCAGGCCCTTGCGCAGCAGCGGCTCGCCGCCGGTCAGGCGCAACTTGGAAACGCCTAGCCCGACGAACGCGCGCACCAGCGTTTCCATCTGATCGAAGGACAGCCGCGAGGCGGCATCCAGACCATAGTCATCCGGCACCCGCTCGGCCGGCATGCAGTAGCCGCAGCGGAAATTGCAGGCCTCGATCACCGACAGGCGCAGGTCGCGCAACGGACGTCCCAGGCGATCCACCGGCAATGGCGCCAGTCCGGGCACGGCGTTCACCGCGATGTCTCCGCGAGTTCCAGCGGCGGCTTCAGCGTCAGCGCCTGCCCGGGCTCGGCCACCCGGTGCCCGCGTTCGCGCATCGCCGCGCCATCGGCGGCGCTGGCGTAGTGGTACAGCACGCAGCGCGCCAGCAGCGCGGGCGGGTACTCGCGTTCGAGATCCTCCACCCCGCTGTGCGAGGGATTGCCATGCAGGGCGCAATCATGGGCAATCAATTCGTCGGCATCGGCGAAGCGCGCCAGCATTTCGGGAACCGGCCGGGTGTCGCCGGTCCACACCACGCTGCCGGGCACGCGCAGGCCGAATGCCGTTTCCGGCCAGTGATGGCGCACCGGAAACACTTCCAACCGCACGCCCTCGTGCCAGAACGCGCCGCCCACCGGGATCAACTGGAACGCATCCCAGAAATTGGCGCCGCCCTCGGCCAGCACGTTGGGATACTCGGCCACCCGCTGGTGCAGCAGCGGCACCACCGGCGCGGGCACGTACAGGCGCACGCGGCCACGGCGCGCCGGCTCGAAATAGTGACCGACGAACAGCCGTTCGAAACCCGCCACATGGTCCAGATGCACATGGGTCACGAACAGCGCCTGCGGCCACTTGCCATAGTGTTCGAGAAATGCGGTCAGGCCCTCGCCGCCGCAGTCGATGGTCAGCCAGGGCCGGCCCGCGCGCTCGATCGTGGCCATGGCCGAACCCAGCGCCACCGCGCTCGCGCTGCCCACGCCATGGAAACGCAGTCGCCAGTCCATCTCAGACTCCCCGCGCCCAGGCCTGGTCATAGGCCCGGCGCAGGCGCGCGAAATCGTGACGCACCTCTTCACCGGAACGCGCACCGCGCAGTTTCAACAGCGAGCGCAGCAGGCGCGCCAGGTTCTGCTCGCGCCAGCCGGTCGCCGGAATGCGCAGGCGGCCGCGATCGAAGTCGATCAGCCAACCCTTGCCGTGCTCGTCGAACAGGATGTTGTGGGCATTGAGATCGGCGTGCTGGAGTCCTGCCCGATGGAAGCGCGCGATCAAGCGGCCGGCATCCTCCCAGGGCGCGCGCAGTTCCTGCGCCAGCGTGGCCAGCGAGGTCACGCCCGCCAACCGCTCCATCAGCAGGGCCGCGCGGTAGAACATGCCCTCGTGGACGTATTGGGCCGCCACCGGCTGCGGCACCGGCAGGCCACGCGCCAGCAGGGCGCGCATCAGCCGGAATTCGGCGAAGCTGCGGGTCTTGTCCGGGCCCCGCCACAGGTAGCGATCCCGGCTGGCGCGCGCGGCCAGGCCACCGCGCAGGTAGCGCCGCAGCACGCACTGGCTGGAGGGCGCATCGATGAACCAGGCCCCGCCGCGCCCGCCATCACCGACCGGCCGGGCGCGATCGCCCCACTTTTCCGGCACGAACCAGTCCGGATTGGCTTGCCGCAGGTGCTGGCGGTCGAACAGAATCGCACCGTATCCGCGGCCTTCGCGGAACGGCGTCAGGGATTCCGTGGCGTCGAAACTGACCATCCAGCGAGTCTAACAACTCTTGTCCGCCATCCCCCAATCGATCTGCCTGCTGCGCCTGTCGGCGCTGGGCGACGTGACCCACGTAGTCCCCCTGGTCCGCACCCTGCAGCGGCACTGGCCGCAGACCCGGCTGCACTGGGTCATCGACAAGGCCGGCCACAAGCTGCTGGACGGGCTCGAAGGCGTCACCTTCCATACCTACGACAAGCGCAGCGGACTGGCCGGCATGCGCGCCCTGCGCCGCGAACTGCCGGCCGAAGGGTTCGACGTGCTGCTGCAGATGCAGGTCGCCCTGCGCGCCAACGTGCTGTCGGCCTTCATCCCGGCGCGGCGGCGCATCGGCTACGACCGCGCACGCTCCAAGGATCTGCATGGCCTTTTCATCAACGAGCGCATTCCGGACCGGCCCGGCATCCACGTGCTGGACGCGATGGGCAGCTTCTGCGAACCGCTGGGACTGATCCAGGACCAGGTCGTCTGGAACCTGCCCTACCCGCAGGAGGCGCGCGACTGGGCCATGGCGCAGTGGCCGGACGACGGCGCGCCGGTGCTGATGATTTCCCCGTGCTCCAGCCACGCGCGCCGCAACTGGCACGCGGAGCGCTACGCCGCGCTGGCCGATCACGCCGCCGCGCACGGCTGGCGCATCGTGCTGTGCGGCGGCCGCAGCGATCTGGAGCGCAGCACCACCGATGCGATCCTCGCGGCGATGCGCGCCCCCGCCCTGGATCTGGTCGGCAAGGACACCCTGAAGCAATTGCCCGCCCTGCTGGAACGCGCGGACCTGCTGGTGACGCCGGATTCCGGTCCGATGCACATCGCCAACGCGGTCGGCACCAGGGTGCTTGGCCTGCACGCGGCCAGCAATCCACGCCGCAGCGGCCCCTATTCCGACATCCGCTACTGCGTGGACCGCTACGACGATGCCGCGCGCAAGTACCTGGGCAAGCCCGCCGACGCGTTGAAGTGGGGCAGCAAGATCGAGTTCGACGGGGTGATGGATCTGGTCACCGTCGAGGACGCGATTGCGGCGTTCGAGCGCTACCGGGCCGATACCGCTCGCTGACGGAATCGCGGGCGCATAATTCCGGTCATCGTGTCTGCCATCGCCGCGCCCATGTCCCTGGCCACCCTGCTCGGAACCGAACTGCCGCTGTTGCAGGCGCCGATGGCCGGCGTGCAGGGCAGTCGCCTGGCCATCGCGGTGAACCTGGCCGGCGGCCTTGGCGCCCTGCCCTGCGCGATGCTGGCGCCGGATGCGATACGCGCGGAAGTCGCGGCCATCCGCGCGCACGGCGCCCACCCGTTCAATCTCAATTTCTTCTGCCACCAACCGCCATCGCCGGATCCGGCGCGCGAGGAAGCGTGGCGGCGGAAACTGGCCGGCGACTACGCCCGTTTCGGCCTGGACCCCACGAGCATTCCGGCCGGTGCCGGACGTCGCCCGTTCGATGCGGACATGCTGGCGCTGGTCCGCGAATTGCGGCCCGCCGTGGTCAGTTTCCACTTCGGCCTCCCGGACGACGCCCTGCTGGCGCCCCTGCGCGAATGGGGCTGCAGGATCCTGTCTTCGGCGACCACGGTGGACGAGGCCCGCTGGCTGGAAGCGCGCGGCGTCGATGCGATCATCGCGCAGGGCCTGGAAGCCGGCGGGCACCGCGGCCTGTTCCTGACCGACGATCTCAGCACCCAGGCCGGTACCTTCGCGTTGCTGCCGCAGGTGGTCGCGGCGGTGCGCCGCCCGGTGATCGCCGCCGGCGGCATCGCCGATGCGGCCGGGGTCGCGGCGGCGATGGCGCTGGGCGCGGCGGGCGTGCAGATCGGCACCGCTTTCCTGCTGTGCCCGGAAGCCGATACGAGCCTTCTTCATCGCGCGGCCCTGCAGCGCCCGCAGGCGGCGCACACCGCATTGACCAACGTTTTCACCGGCCGCCCCGCGCGCGGCATCGTCAACCATGCGATGCGCGCACTGGGCCCCATGGCCGACGACGCGCCGGCGTTTCCACTGGCTTCCGCCGCGATGGCGCCCCTGCGGCAGGCCGCCGAAGCGCGTGGGAGCGATGACTACTCGCCGCTGTGGGCGGGCCAGAACGTCTCGGGCACGCGTCCGGTGCCGGCGGCGGAACGGGTCTGGGATCTGGCGCGCGGATTCGAACCGCAGGAACCACCCTGCCTGGTCTGAGCGACGCCTTGCCGGCAGGCGACAGGCCGCGAGGAGATCGCTATCATTCCGCCCGCGTTGTCCATGTCGGGCCCCGCCGTAAGCGTTCACGTCAATCAACGCGCCATAGCCGCCGGATGCGTCCGGGGCTGTTTCCCGGTGCATGCCGGGTGGCGCCTTTGATCGACCGGCTTACGGAGATGTCATGAAACCCGACGCACCCCCCTTCAGGCGCGGCCTCCCGCGCAAACTCCCCGCCCGCTGCGCGCAATGGCTGATGCCGTTGCTGCTGTCCGTGCTGATGACCTGCGTGGTCTCGATGATCAGCACCCTGCGCAGCGCCGGCCTGCATCCCCATCTGGGATGGCTGTGGCTCAGTGCCTGGGGCCTGTCCTGGCTGATCGCCTTCCCGACGCTGCTGGTGATGCTGCCGCTGGTGCGGCGCCTGACCGCGTGGATGGTCGAAAGCCCACGTCCGTGAGGTGAGCAAGGCCACCGGGACGCCACCGCGTCCCGGTGCGCCGTCGGGCTTACGGCGCCGCGCCGGTCCGGTAGTCCTGGTAGGACTTCTCTTCCACGTAGCTGGAACCCAGCGCCAGGTTGATGTCTTTCTTGATGCGCGCGCGTTCGTCGTTCTCGAAGTAGACACTGCGCGCCAGGCGGACGAATTCGTCGTCGAACGCCTGCGCCTTTTCCTTGATGCGGATGTCGTCCTCGATCACCCACAGGCGCTCGTTGACGGCCTTGAGCTGGGCGCGCAGCTCGCTGATGTTGTTCCCTGCGGCCGGATGCGCCATCCAGGTCTTTTCCAGGGCGCTCAGTTCGTTGCGCACATTGGCCAGCTTGGCCGGATCGCTCATCCGCTCGGACTTGATCTGCAGGATGGCGATCTTGTCGAGCAGTTCGCCAAAGGAGACGGGGACGAGGATTTCGGACATGGTGCGATACCGCGGAAACGGGGCCGCCAGTGTACCGGATGGCGGATACACGCCCTGTCGCGCGGCGCTAACATGGCGGTTTTCCGCAGCAGGACGTTTTCCATGAATTCATCGGCCCAACGGATTGTCGTCACCGGCGCCTTCGGCGCGCTCGGACGCGTGGTGGTGCGATCGCTGGCCGCCTCGGGCGCCGCGATCGCGGCGCTGGACCACGCGCCGGCCCCGACCGACCTGCCCGCCGGCGTGCATGCCTTCGGCGGCATCGATCTGGCCGATGGCGCCGCGGCGCGGGACGCCGTGGATCGGGCCAGCCAGGCGCTGGGCGGCATCGACGCACTGGTGAACATCGCCGGCGGTTTCCGCTGGGAAACCCTGGCGGACGGTCACTTGGAGACCTGGGACCAGCTCTACCGGCTGAACCTGCGTACCGCCGTGGCCGCCAGCCAGGCGGCGCTGCCGTTCCTGCTGGCCGGTGGCGGCGGCCGCATCGTCAACATCGGCGCGGCCGGCGCGGCCAAGGCCGGCATCGGGATGGGCGCCTACGCGGCGTCCAAGGCCGGCGTGGCGCGCCTGACCGAAGCCCTGGCCGAGGAATTCAAGGATCGCGGCATCACGGTCAACGCGCTGCTGCCCAGCATCATCGACACGCCCGCCAACCGCGCCGACATGCCGGACGCGGACGCCTCGCGCTGGGTGACGCCGGAACAGTTGGCCGGGGTGGTCCGGTTCCTGCTGTCCGAACCGGCCGCCGCCATCACCGGCGCCCTGATTCCGGTGACCGGTCGGGTCTGAGAGGACGCCCGGAACCCTTCAACGCAAAAGCCCCCTTGCGGGGGCCCTTGCGTATCTGGCGGAGAGGGGGGATTCACTCGGCACTGCGTGCCTCGCCCTGCGGGCGGCTACGCCGTGCAGAACGGCTGCGCCGTTCTGTCGAACCCGTTGGGGTTCTCTCCAGATCCCCACACTCCGTCAGATACGCAAAAGCCCCCTTGCGGGGGCCCATGCGTATCTGGCGGAGAGGGGGGGATTCGAACCCCCGATACGCTATTAACGTATGCCTGATTTCGAGTCAGGTACATTCAACCACTCTGCCACCTCTCCGGTGGTCCCCGGCGCTTGGCCGGGGGCGTGAATGATACGGGTCGGGCCCTCCGCCGACAAGCCGAAGCTGAAGATTCCGGCAGGATTCGTGCCCTTCCACTGAACGAAAACTCTCCCGGGCTCGCTTTTGCTTGCCCGCTGTCCGTTTCGTCCGGATCATTCCGTATCAACCAGCAGGGAAACTCCCTCGCTCCCACCATCAGGACATCAATGATCGAATTCGGGCACATCACCCACGTAGGCCTCAGAAGGGAGCTGAACGAGGACACCTACTACGGCGACAGCGAGCTGGGACTGTGGCTGGTGGCCGATGGCATGGGGGGGCACGCCTGCGGCGAGGTGGCCAGCGCGCTCGCGCGCGAGACCATCGTGCGCGAAATCCGCGACGGCACGCCGCTGCACCAGGCCATCCGCATCGCCGACGAGGAGATCATCCGCACCTCCCGGCGCCGCAACGACACCCTGCCGATGGGCACCACCGTGGTCGCCGCGCGGGTTCAGGGCAACCGGTTCGAGGTGGCGTGGGTCGGCGACAGCCGCGCCTACCTGTGGCGCGACGGCCAACTGGCCCAGCTCAGCCAGGACCACAGCTATGTGCAGGAGTTGATTGCCCAGGGTTCGCTCACCAGCGAACAGGCGCGCATCCATCCACACCGCAATGTGGTGACCCAGGCGCTGGGCGTGACCGATCCGACCCACCTCAACGTGGAAACCCTGACCGGCGAACTGCGTCCGGGCATGCAGTTGCTGCTGTGCAGCGACGGCCTGACCGAGGAAGTGGACGACCGCAGCATCGCCGAAACCCTTCGCCTGACCGAATGCAGCGCGCAGGAATGCGTGGACTGCCTGATCGCCGCCGCCCTGGATGGCGGTGGTTCGGACAACGTCACCGCCATCCTCGTCCGCTGCCACTGAGCGGATGCGCGGAGCCGGCCGTGCCCGGCTCCGTTTTCAACCAGCGAAACCCGCATCACCGGCCTGAACGCTGGCATCCAGAGGCCGGACACAGGCCCGTTGCCGCAATCGCTCAGGCGATGGCGGATTCGGCGATCGCCGGCGTTTCCAGTTCATCCCACAACGCCTTGCCGGCCTTCTTGCGCAGTTTTTCCAGGCGCGCTTCGTGCGCGGCCTGCTCGGTTTCGCCGATCCGCACGCGCGGGCGCGGTCCGCTGGCCAGGTTGCTGAAATCGGCGGCCACGACCACCGCGCCGGAGGCCGGTTCATCCAGTCCGGCGAATCCGATTTCGCGCTGGCCGGCGGTCAGCGCGAGATAGACATCGCATAGCAGTTGGGCGTCGAGCAGCGCGCCGTGCAACTGGCGATGGGTGTTGTCCACGCCCAGGCGCTTGCAGAGGGCGTCCAGCGAATTGCGCTGGCCAGGGAAGCGCTGGCGCGCCAACAACAGCGAATCCTCGACCGTAACCCGGTCCAGGAGGCGGCCATAGCCTTCGCCCAGCAGCGACAGTTCGTAGTCCAGGAAGCCGACGTCGAACGCGGCGTTGTGGATGATCAGTTCCGCGCCGTCGATGAAGGCGAGGAATTCATCGGCGATCTGCGCGAACAGCGGCTTGTCGGACAGGAAATCCAGGCTCAGGCCGGTGACTTCCGCCGCGCCCTGCTCGAACTCGCGCTGCGGATGGATGTACTGGTGGTAGGTGCGGCCGGTGGGCCGGCGTTCGAGCAGTTCGACACAGCCGATTTCCACGATGCGGTTGCCCTTCTTCCATTCCAGGCCGGTGGTTTCGGTGTCGAGGATGATTTGTCGCATTCGATTTCTTGCCTATTGCTTGTCGGATTGCCAGGCGAACAACTTCAGGTCGATGTCGTCCGCCGCCAGCCGGACCATGTCACGGTACTCGAAACCCAGCCCCCGCAGGGTCCGGATCGAGGCCGCGTTGTCCGGATCCACCACCGCCAGCACGGTGGTCATGTCCCGCGCACGCGCCGAGGCGAGCACCGCCTGCGCCGCTTCGGCGATGTAGCCCCGGCCGCGGAACCCCGGCAGCAGGGCGTAGCCCAGATCGGCATGGGCCAATGGCGGTCGCTTGATCAGACCGCACAGCCCCACCGCCACGCCGTCCTCGCGCCGCTCCACGCGATACAGTCCGAAGCCGTTGAGCTGGTAGCTCGCGACCGGGCCGTCACGCAGGTAGTCGGCCGCCTGCACCAGGTCATGCACGCCGCGATCGCCGATGTAGCGCAGGAAATCCGGATCGTTGAGCAGTTCCAGCACGAAGGCGGTGTCGCCGGGCGCGTGCTCGGACAGTTCGTACAGCCGCAGGCGCGCGGTTTCGAGCACGGGAGACAGGTTCATGCCGCTACCTTACCGTGGCCGGATCTCGGAACCTGAGCGCCTGCGCGCGCGCCAGCTGGTCCACGCGCTCGTTGTCGGGATCGCCGTTATGGCCCTTCACCCAGTGCCACGCGATGCGGTGGCTGCGGGTCGCCTCGTGCAGGCGTTCCCACAGATCGCGGTTCTTGACCGGATCGCCCGCGGCGGTCTTCCAGTTGCGCCGCACCCAGTTGGGCATCCATTCGGTGATGCCCTGGCGCACGTACTGGGAATCGATGTACAGCGCGACCTGGCAGCTCTCGGTCAGCGTCTCCAGCGCCACGATGGCCGCCATCAGCTCCATGCGGTTGTTGGTGGTCTGCGCTTCGCCGCCGGACAGCGCGCGCTCCTTGTCCTGGTAGCGCAGCAGCGCGGCCCAGCCGCCCGGGCCGGGATTGCCCAGGCAGGAGCCGTCGGTATGTATGGTGATCTCTTTCATTGAATCCTGTTGGTTGTTCAGGCGGGGGCCGCGCCGGTGTTCCAGTGGCGCCGGGCGGGCGCGGGCGGAATCAGGGCGGCGACGCGTTTTTCGGCTTCCAGCACGCAGACCGCGCGGAGCCGGTTGGAAGAAGGTGGGGATGCGGAAGCGGTCCCCCGGAGGACCGGGCCCAGATAGGTCGCCTCCGCGGCAATCGGATGCAGGCCGGCCCGACGGAGCGCGGCCTGCCATCCCGCGATGTCGCGCACCTGCACGGCGGTACCCCGCCAGCGCAGCCGGTACGGACTCACCGGGTTCAACACGTACAGGCGCAGGCGTCCGCCGGGGGCGAGCGTGCGGGCGCATTCGCCCAGCAGGTCCGGGGCGGCCGGGCCCTCGACGGCATGCTGGATGACGATGCTGCCGAAGACTTCGCTCGGCAACGGCAGCGGCAACTCGCAGCGCAGATCGCCGCTGAAGCCGCGCGGATGCCGCCAGAGCCACAGTTGGCGGCTGAAGCCATGCAGCACGACCGGTGGCTGGGGCGCGGACGCCGGGGTCAACCAGAGCGCCGGCTGGGTGGGCCTGCGGGCCAGCCACAATCCGGCCGTGGCCAGCTCGGCGGCCAGCAGCGCCTGGCCACGGCCGGCGCCGAACCACGCCAGGGCGTCGGGTTGACGGCGGAATGCGAAGGCAGGCATGTTCAAATTGTAGTGGACGACCCCGCCAGCGTCCCTCCCAACCCGCCATCGCCCATGCGCCTGACCGCCCTGACCGCCTTCGACGACAACTACATCTGGGCGCTGGCCGACGACGACGGCGATGCACTCATCGTGGATCCGGGCGACGCCGCTCCCGTCCTGGCGGCCGCCGGGCAAGGGCTGTGGCCGGCCGCGGTACTGCTGACCCACCACCACAACGACCACATCGGCGGCGTGGCCGCCCTGCGCGCCCGCTGGCCCACCCTGCCGGTGTACGCGCCGGAGGACGAACGCATCCCCTTCGCCTGCGAGCGCGTGGGCGACGGCGCCCGGCTGGCGCTGAAGAACTGGAACCTGGAGGTGCTGGCGGTTCCCGGCCATACCCGCAGCCATATCGCCTATCTGGGCGGCGGCCAGGATCAGGCCCACCTGTTCTGCGGCGACACCTTGTTCAGCCTGGGCTGTGGGCGGATGTTCGAAGGTACGCCGTCCCAGATGCTGGCCTCGCTGGACCGCCTGGCCGCCCTGCCCGGTCCCACCGCGGTCTGCTGCGGCCACGAGTACACGCTGGCCAATGCCGTCTTCGCCGGTACAGTGGACCCCGCCAACGACGCCCTGCGTCGCCGTACCGAGGATGCCCGCGCCATGCGCCAAGCCGGCCGCCCGACCCTGCCGTCGACCCTGGCCCAGGAAATCGCGACCAATCCGTTCCTGCGGGTGGACAGTGATGCCGTGCGCGCCGCCGTGGCGCACCGCCTAGGCCGCGCGCCCACCGATCGGGTCGAGACCTTCGCCGAACTCCGGCGCTGGAAGGACCAGTTCCGCGCATGAACCGGCGAGGCCCGCATCGCGGCCGGCGTACCGGGCTGCTGGCGCTGGCCTGCTGCCTGGCGCTGGGACGGGTGTTGGCCCCCGCCGACGCGCGTCCACCGGCGCAGCCGCCCATCGAGTTGGTCACCGTGCCGCCCAGCGAACACGAAAGCGGACTGGAGATTTACCAGCGCTTCCGCGCCGGACTCGCCGAGCCGCAATGCGATGCCGCCGCCACCGGTCCGCGCTGGAAGAAACAGTTCGCGCATGCCCCCGGCCAACTGGTCAAGTCCGACGACCTGCTGCCGCTGTTCGGCTATGTCGTGGACGCGTTGCGCGAGGCGCACCTGCCCACCGAATTCGCGCTCATTCCCTTCGTCGAAAGCGGCTACAAGCCCGGCGCCCGCAACGCCAGTGGCCCGGCCGGCCTGTGGCAGTTCATCGGAGTGACCGCGCGCAATCATGGCGTGCCCGTGCGCGAAGGCTATGACGGCCGTCTTTCGCCGGTGGATTCGACCCAGGCGGCGGTGCGCTATCTCAAGACCCTGCACGGCATGTTCGGCGGCGACTGGCGCCTGGCGGTGATGGCCTACAACGCCGGCGAGTACCGCGTGCTGCAGTCCATGCGCCGCGCCGGCATGAACGCGCAGAATGCCCGGCCCGCCGAGCTGCCTGGCCTGTCCAGCATCACCTACGCCTACGTGGAAAAACTGCATGCGCTGGCCTGCATCTTCGAACAGGCCGATGACCGGGGCGATTGGCTGAAGCGACTGGACCGCCCGGTGCCGCGCCTGACCGTGCACGCCCTTCCGCGCGACGCCGCCAGCCTGGAGCGCTGGGCGACTGCCAACGGACACGACAGCATGCTGCTCAAGCGTCTGAATCCCGCCCTCGGCCAGGGCATTCCGCGCCTGGACAAGCCCGTCCGGATACTCGCTCCCAAGCCGATGGACGCGCTCGCCACGCCCGCGATGTCCCTGCAGGTAGTGTCGGCCGCGGTTCCCGCCGACGACGGCGCGCAAGGCGCCGCGGACAGCGGCATCGGCGCGACGGCGGCCACCACGCCTCCGCCTCGCCCGGACTCCGCATCGAAGACGGTCGCGGCCGCGCGCCGTTCGCATACCGTCCGCAGCGGTGAATCCGCCTGGACCATCGCCCGCCGTTATGGCGTGAAGCCACAGCAGTTGCTGTCGCGCAACGGCCTGAAGCCCGACGCGGTTCTGCGACCGGGCATGGTCCTCGCCGTGGACGAGAACCGTCCCTGAGCGCGCACCGCATGGATGCGCACGCACCCGACGTAGCGAACGCACCGCCCAACCCGCTCATCGTGCGTCGCGCGGGGCTGCAGGATCACCCCGACGTTGCCCGGCTGCTCGACGAGGCCCTGCCCAACGAGCCGTACCGCTACGCGGACAATCTGGCTTGGGACGAAAGCTTCGTCCTGAACCATGTGGCCCTGTCTGAGGGTCGGCTCGTCGGATACATCACGGTCCTGGTGTCCCCGCCGGACCCACGCGGGCGTGCGCTGTGGCAGCGGCTTCCCCGGCCCTATGTCGGCTGCCTGGCAGTCAAACCCAGCCACCAGCGCCAGGGAATCGGATATCGCCTGATAAACGCCACGCTCGCCGCGCTGCCCGCCCTGCCCGTGGTCCCGGGCCTGTCCGGCCACCTGTACCTGGAATGCGCCGACGCGCTGGTGCCGGTCTACCGGCAGATGGGCTTTGAACACCTGCTTCCCGCGCAGATTCTGGCGCTGGCCGGCATGCCGGCGCGCGCCAACACGATGCGGCGTGCGCTGCCTCCATAAGAAAAAAGCCCGGCCAAAGCCGGGCTCTTTCGGAACGATGCGGATCGAAGGCCTTACAGGCGATCTTCCATCACCGTGACCTTGTACTGCTTGCGCATGGACTCGATGAACGCCTGGGTAGCGACGCCGCCGCCCAGTTGCATCAACTGCTGCTTCATGCCGTCGCGCTGTTCGGCCGGCATCTTGCTGGCTTCACCGTCGGTGACCTTGGTCACCGCGAACACGGCAAACGCACCGCCGCCCAGCGCCACCTTACCCGCGGACGCCTTGCCGGCAGCCGGGCGCGGAACCGCGAAGATCGCTTCATTGCCTTCGGCGGTGGGGACCGGCATGCCGCGCGGCATGCCCGGCATTTCGTTGAACTGCAGCTTGTCGGCGGTGGCGATGGCCTGCAGCGTCTCGCCCTTGCCGATGCGCGCCAGGATCGCGTCCGCGGTCGCCGCGGTCGCCTTCTCCTGACGGTCGGCGCGGATCGCCGCGATCACCGCGTCGCGCACCTGCGCCAGCGGCTGCGGCTGCTCGGGCGTGTGCCCGACGACGCGAATCAGCACGCTGTGGCCGGGGGCGATCTCGATGGGATCGCTGACCGTGCCGTCCTGCACCAGCGTGTCGGAGAACGCGCTGCGCAGAACCGCCGGATTCGCGACGACACCGCTGGCGGTCGCGCGGGAGAAAGGTCCGACCTTCTGCACCGTCAGGCCAACCGCCTTCGCGGCCGGTTCCAGCGCGGTCGGGTTCTTCAGCACTTCGTTGACCAGCTTGCCGGCCAGTTCGTTGTAGGCGCGCTCGGAGTCGGCGGACGCCTGTTCACGGGCCAGCTCATCGCGCACTTCCTCGAATGCCTTGCCATGGCCCGGCTTGATCTCGTCCAGCTTGAGCACGTGATAGCCGAAGTCGGTCTTTACCGGACCGCGGATCTCGCCGGCCTGCATGGCGAACGCGGCATCCTCGAACGGCTTGACCATCGAGCCGTCACGCGCGAACGCCGGCAGCAAGCCGCCGGCGTCCTTGGAACCCGGGTCCTCGGAATTGGCCTTGGCCAGCGCGCCGAAGTCCGCGCCCTGCTTCGCCTGCGCGGCCAGGGCGGTCGCCTTGTCCTCGGCCTTCTTCAGGGTGGCGGCATCGGCGCCGGCCGGCGCGGAAACCAGGATGTGGGATACCACGCGCTGCTCCGGCGACACGAACCGGTTCTTCTCGGCTTCATAGCGCTTGCGCAGGGTCGCCTCGTCCGGCGCCGTGGCGCCCGGCAGGTTGGCGCCGTTGACCTCGACATACTCCAGCGACACCGTCTCGGGCTGGCGGTAGCTGGCCTTGTGGCCGTCATACCACTTCTGGATGTCGGCATCGGACACCGGTGCGGTGTCCGGCGCCGCCGGCGGCACCAGCGCCAGGCCCACGTCGCGGGTCTGGGCGAGCAGCTTGAACAGGCGGTCCAGCTCACCCGGAGTGACGAAATCGGAAGTGCCGATGCCTTCGGGCATCACCATCATCTTCAGGCGCTCGCGTTCCTGTTCCTGGAACTTCAGCGGCTGGATGGCGGGCACCTGCGAGGCCAGCACCAGCTGGTAGCGCTCGGCGTTGAACTTGCCATCCACCTGGAACGCCGGCTCGGCGGCGATCGCCTGGTTGACCGCCGCATCGCCGATCACCACGCCGGCGCGCTCGGAGGCCAGCGCCAGCACGCGCTGGTTGATCAGCTGCTCAAGGATCTTGAGCTTGTTCTCCTTGGTCTCGAACTCGCGCGCATCGAAGTTCTCACCCAGCATCTGGCGCTGCTGCTGCCGCGCCGTCTCGAAGGTGGTGCGGAACTCGTCGATGGTGATTTCCTTGCGCTGCCACAGCTTGGACACCGGCCACCAGTGCGGCGCGGACTGCCACCAGGTCGGCGGGGCCTCGACGGTCGCGACATCATTGGCCGTGCCGCCGGTCATGTACTCGTTCACGCCGACGAAGGCGAACGGGATGATCAGCAGGCCCAGGATGAGGGTGGCAATCCACCCGGACGTCTTATCGCGGAGTTTTTGCAGCATCGATGCGTGGCTCGATTTCGGTTAGCCAAGCAGTTTACCGTGCTTCGGGGAGGTTCGCCTCAAACCGCCCGGATCCCGTCCGGCCCGTTCATCGGCCCGCGCGGACCGGGCCCGGAAAAGCAGAAAGCCCGCTTTCGCGGGCTTCCGGGATAAATGGCGGAGTGGACGGGACTCGAACCCGCGACCTCCGGCGTGACAGGCCAGCATTCTAACCGACTGAACTACCACTCCGCGCTGAGACAGCCATTGTACGGGGCTTGTCGGCATTGCGCTAGATCGGCTGAACAGATTTTTCAGGCTGGGCGGACCATGACGGGCCTGGCCGGCGAAACGCCGCCCCGTTCGGGGGCGGCTCCCAGCATGCATGAGAGCGTGGCAGGTCCCGTCGCCTCATTGACGGCCCATCCAACATTCTTTCCCTCCCGGGATTTCGGTTGTCGCCTGTGTCCCGCGGATTCGGCCATTGCGACAGATTGCCTCGCTTGACTGTCCTGCGGGCCGCCGTCTGCATCCCTCGCCTGGTCCGGGATCGAGCCAACGCTCATCCGTCCTCCTCAGCGCGAGCAACGCAAAAGCCTCCGGGAATCATCTCGATAGAATCCCCCGAGCGCACTGAAAATTCGTCCGTACCATGCGACCTTCCCACGCACTTCGGCTCCTCGCCTGGCTGTTTCTGCCCATCTCCATGGCGGTCTTCGGTCACGCCGCCGAAGGCACCGCAGGAATCGGGCATGCGGTGGGCGCGACTTCCTTCATCCCCTATCTCCACGCCGATGGCCGGTTCGGCTTTGTCGGTCCTGACGGGCAGGCGCCGTTCGCGAAAACCTTCGAGGACGCGCAGCCATTTTCCGAAGGCCGGGCGGCGGTGCAATTGGGTGGAAAGTGGGGCTATATCGATCTCCAGGGCCGGTGGATCGTGCGCCCGCGGTTCACCGAAGCCACGCCATTCCGCGACGGCGAAGCCCGGGCCGCCATCGTCAAACCATCGACCCGAAGCGGATTCGTCGATCTGAATCCGTTTCATTCCGCGGGGAGCCGGAAGTGCTATCTCATCTCTCCCGATGGCCATACACGATCCTGTGGCGGCGACTATCCGGACCGCCATGACGTGGCATCCCGCCGCATCCGGGAAACGTCGTCGGATTCGCGGGAGCTTCGCGTGGTACGCGCTCCGGACCGCAAGAGCGTCGGTGTGCTCGGTACCGATGGCCGGCAAATCGTCCCGTTCGGCATCTATGACGATCTCCGATATCAATACGACAATTTTTTCGTGGTTCACCGCGTCGGCGGCTGGGGCATCCTGGATGCGGCGCGCAACGTGGAAGTCGTGACCGCGGATCGGCCAAGCTTCGAGTACCTGAAATATACCTCTCCCGACTTGCCGCTCCGCCTGCTGGTCGTGCGACGGGACGACGACACCTGCTGCATCCTCGATCACGCGGGGCTTGAGCTCCATTGCGGCCTGAGCGAGGTTTCGCCTTGGGGAGAGACCCTGATCGCGGCCAGCAATGGGCAAAAGCGATGGGGAGCCCTCGATATGCATGGACAACTGATCATCCCGTTCCGGTACGAGGGCGAGTTCAGGTTTCGCGACGGGCTCGCGCGTGTGCGTAGCGCAGGCAGCGAGTTCTACATCGACGCGCAGGGGCGCGAGTACCGCGCGTCATCCACGCCGGACTGACGGGAGCTCTGAAAAGATGCGATATCCGCGCAGATGAAACGGCGTTCGACCGCTGCACTCGCTCCGCATCGCCGCATTGATACAATGGCTGGAAACAGGCGCATCGCCCCGCTTCCCCGCGATCACCGGACAACAAAAAACCCCTGATTTCTCAGGGGTTTTTCATGTTCGTGGCGGAGTGGACGGGACTCGAACCCGCGACCTCCGGCGTGACAGGCCAGCATTCTAACCGACTGAACTACCACTCCGCGGAAACTGAAACCATTGATCCGGTTTGGTGGGTGCTGAGGGTTTCGAACCCCCGACCCTCGCCTTGTAAGGGCGACGCTCTACCGCTGAGCTAAGCACCCGTTAGACCGGTGGGACTCACTCGGCAGCAGCGAGTCGATTAGTTTACGGCATCCTTCAGGGCTTTGCCAGCCTTGAAGGCCGGGTTCTTGGAAGCCTTGATCTTGATGGTGTCGCCGGTCTTCGGGTTGCGGCCGGTACGGGCGGCACGCTTGCGCACCTGGAAGGTGCCGAAGCCCACGAGGGTCACGCTGTCGCCCTTCTTCAGGGCCTTGGTGATGCTGGAAATCACGGCGTCGACGGCGCGTCCAGCTTCAGCCTTGGACATTTCGGCTTCGTCGGCGACGGCATCAACCAATTCGGTTTTGTTCATGTAAAAACTCCTTTTGCGGAACAACCGCGGAATGTGTAACCAGAATGCACCGGATCTGTCGTCTCGATGCTTCCGGTCGTCTTCCACGAACGTGGGAGCCCGTTGCCCGCCACGCTCACGGGTGACGCCGTTATACCAGTGGGTATACAGGCACGCAAGCCGAAAACCCAATAATGACGCGGGTTTTGCGGCTTTTTTAACTTGCGCGTCAGCTGCGTTTCAGTGCTTGACGTCGGGCTGTGCAGGCGTCTTCCGGCGAGCCGGCACCCGTCGCGCCTTGCCCCCCTCCGTCGGTGCGGCGGCAGGCGCCAGTGGCCGTTCCAGCGCCAGATCCAGCACCTCGTCGATCCAGCGCACCGGTACGATCTTCATGCCCTGGGTGACGTTGGCGGGAATATCGGCGAGATCCTTGCGGTTCTCTTCCGGAATGATCACCGTGGTGATGCCGCCACGCAGCGCCGCCAGCAGTTTTTCCTTCAGGCCACCGATGGCCGACACGCGTCCACGCAAAGTGATCTCGCCGGTCATCGCGACATCGGCACGCACCGGCGTGCGGGTCAACGTGGACACCAGCGCCGTCACCATCGCCGCACCCGCGCTCGGGCCATCCTTCGGCGTCGCGCCGTCCGGCACGTGCAGATGGACATCATGCTTCTGCAGATACTCGGCATCGATGCCCAATGCAACGGCACGCGCACGCACCACCGACATCGCCGCCGCGGCGGATTCCTTCATCACGTCGCCCAGCTGGCCGGTCAGGGTCAGCAGGCCCTTGCCCGGCACCAGCGCGACTTCGATCTGCAGCAGATCGCCGCCGACCTCGGTCCAGGCCAGTCCGGTGACCAGACCGATCTCGTTCTGCTCCTCGGCACGACCGAAGTCGAACCGGCGCACGCCGGAGTACTTGTCCAGGTTCTTCGAGCTGACCTGCACCAGCGCGCCCTTCTTCTTCTTCTTGGCCGGCTGGGGACCGGCCAGCGCGATCTCCTTGACCACCTTGCGGCAGATCTTGGCGATCTCGCGCTCCAGGTTACGCACGCCGGATTCGCGCGTGTAGTAGCGCACCAGGTCGCGGATGGCATCCTCGGCGATCGTCAGCTCCTCCGGCTTCAGGCCATTGGCCTTGATCTGCTTGGGCAGCAGGTAGCGCAGGGCGATGTTGAGTTTCTCGTCCTCGGTGTAGCCCGGGATACGGATGACTTCCATGCGATCCAGCAGCGGACCGGGGATGTTGAGCGAATTGGAGGTCGCCACGAACATCACTTCGGACAGGTCCAGATCCACTTCCAGGTAGTGATCGTTGAACGCGCTGTTCTGTTCCGGATCCAGCACTTCCAGCAGCGCTGACGAGGGATCGCCACGGAAGTCCATCGACATCTTGTCGATTTCATCCAGCACGAACAGCGGGTTCTTGCTGCCGGTCTTGTTGAGGTTCTGCACGATGCGGCCGGGCATGGAACCGACATAGGTACGACGATGGCCACGGATCTCCGCCTCGTCGCGCACGCCGCCCAGCGACATGCGCACGAACTTGCGGTTGGTCGCCTTGGCAATCGACTGGCCCAGCGAGGTCTTGCCCACGCCCGGCGGTCCGACCAGGCACAGGATCGGTCCACGCATCTTCTGCACGCGCGACTGCACGGCGAGGTATTCGAGGATGCGTTCCTTCACCTTCTCCAGCCCGTAGTGATCGGCGTCCAGGGTTTCCTGCGCGACCTTCAGATCCTTGCGGACCTTGCTGCGCTTCTTCCAGGGCACGCCCAGCAGCCAGTCCAGATAGTTGCGCACGACTGCCGCTTCGGCCGACATCGGCGACATCTGCTTGAGCTTGTTGAGTTCGTTCTTGGCCTTGGTCTCGACGGCCTTGGGCATGCCGGCCTCGGCAATCTTGCGGGCCAGCTCTTCCTGCTCGTTCGGCGCGTCGTCCAGGTCACCCAGTTCCTTCTGGATGGCCTTCATCTGCTCGTTGAGGTAGTACTCGCGCTGGCTCTTCTCCATCTGCGACTTGACCCGGCCGCGGATGCGCTTTTCCAGCTGCTGCACGTCGATCTCGCCATCGACGAAACCGACCAGCAGTTCCAGCCGCTCGCCGATGCCGATGGTTTCCAGCAGGCGCTGCTTGTCGCTCAGGCGCACGCCCAGGTGGGCGGCGATGGTGTCGGCCAGGCGACCGGGCTCGTCGATGCCCGCCAGGGTCTGCAGCAGTTCCGGCGGCAGCTTGCGATTGGTCTTGACGTACTGTTCGAACAGGCCCATCAACGAACGCGCCACGGCCTCGATCTCACGCGGTTCGCGGCCTTCGGTGGGCTCGATCTCCTCGCCCTCGCCATACAGCGATCCGTCGCGCTCGACGACGTTGGAAACCTTCACGCGCGAGACGCCCTCGACCAGCACCTTGATGGTGCCGTCAGGGAGCTTCAGGAGCTGCAGGACCTGGGCCAGGGTGCCGATGCTGTAGAGATCGGCGGCGACCGGGTCGTCGGTTTCGGCCGACTTCTGGGCGAGCAGGAGGATGCGCTTGTCCGCTTCCATGGCCTGTTCCAGCGCGCGCATGGACTTGTCGCGGCCGACGAACAGGGGGATGACCATATGCGGGAACACCACTACGTCGCGCAGCGGCAGGACCGGCAGGTCGAGGACTTCGGTGGGGGTACGGCGGGGCATGGGGGCTCCAGCGGAATGCGGAATTACGGGGGCTAAAAAAGCCAATGGCCCCGTTATGGGGCCATTGGCAGGAGGATGCAAGTGCAGCCTTTAAATGTGATTTGAATCAGTCACTTGGACCGAATGGCCGCCCCCGCTTCACTCCGCGGCGGCGACCTTCTGGGCAGGCGGATTCTGGTAGATGAGATACGGCTCGGATTTGTGCTCGATGACCGATTCGTCCACCACCACCTTGCTGACGTTCTCCAGCGACGGGAGGTCGTACATGGTGTCCAGCAGGACCGATTCGACGATGGTGCGCAGGCCACGGGCGCCGGTCTTGCGCTTGAGCGCCTTGCGCGCAATCGCCGACAGCGCATCCGGGCGGAATTCCAGTTCCACCCCTTCCATGTCGAACAGTTTCTTGAACTGCTTGGTGATAGCGTTCTTGGGCTCGGTCAGGATCTTGACCAGGGCGACTTCGTCCAGCTCTTCCAGGGTCGCGACCACCGGCAGACGGCCGACGAACTCGGGAATCAGACCGAACTTGATCAGATCCTCGGGTTCGACTTCCGACAGCAGCTTGCCGGTCTCGGTCTTGCGCTCGGCGCTGCGGACCTTGGCGCCGAAGCCGATGCCGCTGGCTTCGGTGGAGCGCTGCTGGATGATCTTGTCCAGGCCGGCGAACGCACCGCCGCAGATGAACAGGATGTTCTTGGTGTCGACCTGCAGGAATTCCTGCTGCGGATGCTTGCGCCCGCCTTGCGGCGGCACGCTGGCAACGGTGCCCTCGATCAGCTTCAGCAGGGCCTGCTGCACGCCTTCGCCGGACACGTCGCGCGTGATCGACGGGTTCTCGCTCTTGCGCGAGATCTTGTCGATTTCATCGATGTAGACGATGCCCTGCTGCGCCTTCTCGACATCGTAGTCGCACTTCTGCAGCAGCTTCTGAATGATGTTCTCCACGTCCTCGCCCACGTAACCGGCTTCGGTCAGCGTGGTGGCGTCGGCGATGGTGAACGGCACATTGAGCAGGCGCGCCAGGGTTTCGGCCAGCAGGGTCTTGCCGGAACCGGTCGGACCGGCCAGCAGGATGTTCGACTTGGCCAGTTCGACCTCGTCGTTCTTCTGCCGGCTCTCGATGCGCTTGTAGTGGTTGTACACCGCCACCGCCAGGGTGCGCTTGGCGCGCTGCTGGCCGATCACGTACTGATCCAGGACTTCCAGGATCTCGCGCGGCTTGGGCAGATGGCTGCGGGCGGACTGCGCCTTTTCCTCGAGTTCCTCGCGGATGATGTCGTTGCACAGCTCCACGCATTCATCGCAGATGAATACGCTGGGACCCGCGATCAACTTGCGGACTTCATGCTGGCTTTTGCCGCAGAACGAGCAATACAGGATCTTGCTGCTGTCGCCGGTACGGCCCTGACGGTCTTCGCTCATGCTTCGATTACTCGGTCACCCTGCCCGCTAGGCGGACTCGGTCGGAGAATAGCACACGGCCCCGGCCTTGCAGCCGGGTCCGCGGAGGGGGTTTGGGACGCGGGAAACAGGCCCCGCGCCCGGGGTTCACGCCGGCTGGATGGTCTCTTCAGGACGGCGTTCCAGCACCTGGTCGACCAGGCCATAGGCCTGCGCGTCGGTGGCGCTCTTGAAGTTGTCGCGCTCGGTATCGCGCTCGATGGTCTCCAGCGCCTGGCCGGTGTGCTTGGCCAGGATCTGGTTGAGGCGCGAACGCAGGGTCAGGATTTCACGGGCATGGATGTCGATGTCCGTGGCCTGGCCCTGGAAGCCACCCAGGGGCTGGTGGATCATGACCCGCGAGTTGGGCAGGGCGTAACGCTTGCCCTTGGCGCCGGCGGCCAGCAGCAGCGCGCCCATGCTGGCGGCCTGGCCGATGCAGACGGTGCTGACGTCGGGCTTGATGTACTGCATGGTGTCGTAGATCGCCATGCCGGCGGTGACCACGCCGCCGGGCGAGTTGATGTACAGGCTGATGTCCTTCTCGGGGTTCTCGGCCTCGAGGAACAGCATCTGCGCCACGATCACGTTCGCCACCTGGTCGTCCACGCCGCCGACCAGGAAGATCATGCGTTCCTTGAGCAGGCGCGAATAGATGTCGTAGGCGCGCTCGCCGCGGCTGGTCTGTTCGACCACCATCGGCACCAGGTTCAAGGCTTTGGTTTCAATGCTCATCGGCTGCTTCGCGCCCTATTTGTCGTGGAGGGGTCCGGCCTAAGGATAGCCGGACCGGGACGGGCTGGGGCCTCATCGACCCCGGCGAACCGCCGTTAGTTCCGGATGGCTTCCTGGAAGCTCAGCGACTGCTCCGTGTGCTGGGCGCGCTCGGCGATCCAGTCGATCACCTGCTCTTCCATCACCCGGGACTGCAGTCCCCCCATCAATTGGGGATCGTTGCGGTACAACTCAATGACCTGCTCCGGCTCTTCGTAGGTCGAGGCGATCAGGCGCAGGGTCTCGTTCAGGCGCTTGGGGTCCAAGCGGAGCTGGTTGCGGCGGGCGACCTCGCCCACCAGCAGCCCGACCAGGACGCGCTTGCGGGCCGCATCCATGAAACCCTCATGGGCATTCGGCGGAATCTGCAGCTGCTGGCCATTGCGGGCCGCCTGCTCGGCGGTCTGCTGGACCATGGCGTGGGCCTCGTTCTCGACCAGGCGCGGCGGCATCTCGACGTGCGCCCAGGCGGCAATCAGCTGCTCGCCGACTTCCCGGCGCAGGCGGGCCATCAGGGCGCCCTTGAGCTCGCGCTCCAGGTTGCTGCGGATGTCGCGGCGGAACTGCTCGACGTCACCGCCCTTCACGCCGAAGCTGCGGATGAAGTCCTTGTCCACCGCCGGCATCACGGACTCGGCCACTTCGGTGACCTTCACGTACACATCCACCTGGCGGCCCGCCAGCTGCGGCACGCGCCAGTCGGCCGGGAACTGCACCTGGATGGTCTTTTCCTCGCCCGCGGCCAGGCCGATCAGGCCCTTTTCGATATCGGCGAACATCACCCCGGAGCCAATCAGGGTCGCGCCCTTCTCGGCGCCCTCGGCGGGCAGGCGCTCGTCGCCGGCCTGCGACCACGTTTCCAGTTCGACGCGATCGCCTTCCTTCGCGCCGCGCTGCACGATTTCGAAGGTGCGGCGCTGCAGGCGCAGGTTCTCGACCATCTGATCGATGTCGGCGTCGGTCACTTCGGCGGTGTGGCGGATGACGTTGAGCTTGGCGACGTCGATGTCGCCGAAGTCCGGCACCACTTCGAAGGTGGCGACGAAGTCCAGTTCACCCTCGCCGTTCTTCTCGATGCGGGGATTGCCGGCCAGCTGCAGCTCGTTTTCACGCACGGCGTTGTTGAAGGTTTCGCGCAGCAGGCCGTCCAGGGCCTCGGCGCGGACCTGCTGGCCGAAACGCTGCTCGATCACCTTGGTGGGCACCTTGCCGGGACGGAAACCCTTGATGCGGGCGGTGCGCGCAATCTCGCGCAGGCGACCACCGATATGGGTATCCAGACGCTCAGCCGGCAGGCTGAAGGTCATGCGGCGTTCGAGGTTGCCGACCGATTCGACCGAAACTTGCATACTCACTGACTCCTGCTGCCCGGGTCCCATGCCCGGGCATGACGTTGATGAATTCGGGTCGCCCGCGGACACGCGGCGTGCCGACCGGCGGAACGGGATAGTTTCGCCTATTCGGGGCACGCCTGCCAACCGCGCGGAGCGGGATGGGAGCGGGAAACGGGTTTCGGGCGGCGCGGGCGCCTGCCTGGCCGCCGGGAGCCCGGGAAGCCCTTCCCGGGTCTGGAAGGGCTGGTGCGAAAGGAGGGACTCGAACCCTCACGGGGGTTACCCGCTGGAACCTAAATCCAGTGCGTCTACCAATTCCGCCACTTTCGCAGGTGGGCGGCATTCTAACCGCTCACCGGCTGCCGGCGGCACCGGCCTCGGCGCGATTCCGCGGCTTGTTGTTCAGAGAGATGGGCCCGCCCTCGCCCCTACAGGCATTCGAAACCGGGTTTTTCGTACGCCACCACGGTCCATCCGCGTGCGGCTTCGTTCCAGGTCGCATACAAGGTGTAGAAGCAGGTCGTGGTGCTGACGTCGCCCCCCGTGGTGATGGTGGTGCTCTGGTAGCGATCGCCGTCGTGCCGTTCACGGGTCCTGCCCTCGGTGGTCGAATAGGTCGGCGTGACCGAACTGCTCTCCATGCGCCACTGGTACGCCTTGCGGCCGTCCGCCATGTCGAAGGCATTGTCCGGAGGCCCGTATCGGACCATCACATCGCGGATGTCCCTGCCCACGTAACCCTGCATCACCTGGGTGGCGCATCCCGCCATCAGCAGCACGCCGCACAGCCACCATTTCCTCATAGGTCCTCCATTGACTCGCCATCACGGGCGGCGCCCCGCCGACCAGCGAAATGCCGGTCGCCGCAGAAGCAGCTCGATGCTAGGGCGTGAAACTTGGGGATTGCTTAAGAAAACGCGGCCGTTGGCGCGGGATTCGGCGGCGGACGCCGGCAAGCGGCAAAGAAAAAGGGGCTACGCTTTCCGGCGTAGCCCCTTCTTGTTTGGTGGGCCGTCAAGGATTCGAACCTTGGACCTATTGATTAAGAGTCAACTGCTCTACCAACTGAGCTAACGGCCCCAAAAACTGGACGCGTAGTGTAACCGCATCCTTATTTTCTTACAAACCCCCGTTTGCACGAAGGTCCTGCTTGGTGGGGTGGCTGAGGGGACTCGAACCCCCGACATCTGGAATCACAATCCAGTACTCTAACCAACTGAGCTACAGCCACCACTGAAACTTCTTCTACCGCTGCGTCCGTCGCTTGCGCCGGATGGCGCGCCCGACAGGACTCGAACCTGTAACCGCCGGCTTAGAAGGCCGGTGCTCTATCCGGTTGAGCTACGGGCGCCCGGACCGGATTGTCGCATCCCTGACGTCGGGACGAACCAGACTGGTCGGGGTAGAGGGATTCGAACCCCCGACCCTCTGCTCCCAAAGCAGATGCGCTACCAGACTGCGCTATACCCCGACGAGGGCCCGGCGTCGGCGCCAGGCAGCGTCGACAAGGCCGTCTATTGTCGGAATCCGCCGGCTTTCTGTCAAACGCCGCGTAGCGCCATCGGCATCGGCTATGCTCCGGGGCTGGGGACAGAAGTCCGAATCAACCATGAGGGAACCATGATACGCAGCGGCAATCCGGCTCTAAAGGAGTCCACCTTCCTCGATCTCGGCACCGGCGCGGTCGTTTCGCGCAATGCCGGCGCGATGACGCTGAACGGGACGGTCAACCGGACCGGCATCCTGCTGTTGCTCTGCGTGCTGACCGCGACCTACACCTGGAACACCGCGCTCACCCCGACCGGCGAGTTGGCCCCGGGCGCCCTGCTGTACATCCTGGGTGGCGCCATCGGCGGCTTCATCCTGGCGATGGTCACCATCTTCAAGAAGACCTGGGCACCGGTCACGGCGCCGCTGTACGCGCTGGCCGAGGGCCTGTTCCTGGGCGCCATCTCGGCGATGTACGAGGTCAAGTTCAACGGCATCGTGCTGCAGGCCGTGCTGCTGACCTTCGGCACCCTGTTCGCCCTGCTGATGGCCTATCGCTCCGGCTGGATCAAGGCCACCGAGAATTTCAAGCTGGGCGTGGTCGCGGCCACCGGCGGCATCGCCCTGATCTATCTGGCGACCATCGTGCTGGGCTTCTTCAACATCAACATTCCGTACATCCATGAGTCAGGCCTGATCGGCATCGCGTTCAGCCTGTTCGTGGTGGTGGTGGCGGCACTGAATCTGGTGCTGGATTTCGATTTCATCGAGACCGGCGTCGAGCAGAACGCACCGAAGTACATGGAGTGGTACGCGGCCTTCGGCCTGATGGTCACCCTGGTCTGGCTGTACATCGAGTTCCTGCGACTGCTGTCCAAGCTGCAGTCGCGCAACTGATTCACCGTTGCCGGACAGAAAAAAGGGCGCCCCGGCGCCCTTTTTTCATGCCTGCCGGACCGGCTCCTCGCGATGCCGCCGCGAGGGCCAGATCATGAAGAGAATGGTCATGCCGACCAGCATCCAGCAGTAGTGCGCCTTGCCGATCAGCGCCAGCGGCGACAGGCTCGCCAACGACGCGGCCAGCAGGATCTGCGCGCCGTAGGGCAACAGGCTCTGCACGCTGCACACGAAGATGTCCAGCAGGCTCGCCGCGCGTGCGGCGGGCACGTCATGGCGCTCGGCGATGTCACGGGCCACGCCGCCGCTGATCAGGATCGCCACGGTGTTGTTGGCGGTGAAGATGTCGGTCACCGTCGCCAGCGCCGCGATGCTCCATTCGCCGGTCCGCCGCCCGGTGTTGCCGCGGGCGATGCGGGCAATCCGCGCAGCCAGCCAGTCCAGTCCTCCGCAGGCCTTGATCAAGGCGCCCAGGCCGCCGATGAACAAGGCCAGCAGGGTGATTTCGACCACGCTTTCAAAGCCGGCGTAGATGTCTCCGGTGAAAGCCGCCAGGGTGTAGTCCTGATCGCCCAGGAAGAAGCCGAACAGGCCCGCGACGATGAGGCCGATGCTCAGCACCACCAGCACGTCGAGCCCGATCACCGCCAGTGCCAGCACCAGCACGTAGGGCAACACCAGCCAGGGCGAGGCGCCTTCGCTGGCGGCGACCGGCGAGGCATCGCCGACGAACGCCAGCACGCCCAGGGTCAGCACCGCGGCCGGCAGCGCGATCCGGGCGTTCTCGCGGAACTTGTCGCGCACGCTGCAACCCTGGGTGCGGGCTGCGGCGATCGCGGTATCGGAAATCACCGACAGGTTGTCACCGAAGGTGGCGCCGCCAATCACCGCGCCGATGACCAGCGCGCGGTCGATGCCCGCCGCGTCGGAGACGCCGAGCGCGATCGGGGTGACCGCGGCGATGGTGCCCATCGACGTGCCCACCGCCAGCGACAGGAACCCGGCCACCAGGAACAGGCCCGGCAGGATCAGCGCCGCCGGCAAAGCTCCCACGCCCAGCGCCACCACCGCGTCGACCGCGCCGATCTGCTTGGTCACCATGGCGAAAGCGCCGGCCAGCAGAAAGATCAGGCACATCAGGATGATGTTGGAATCGCCGATGCCGCGCAGCAGCGTGTCCATCGCCGGGACGCCGGCGCGATGGGCGATCCACAATCCCAGCGCGATGGCCGGCAGGATCGCGACCGGCGCATGCAACTGGTAGAACCCCATGGCGTCGCCCTGGGAGGTGTAATAGAGGCCGGCGCCGAAGAACAGGGCCAGGAACAGCAGCAGCGGGGTCAGCGCGAGCGCGCTGGGGCGGGCGGTCATCGTGGGTGGGGAGCCGTCGTGCGGAAACCGGCGATTGTCCGGCCTGCCCCGCCCCGGTCCAAGCCCCGCGGGTGGGACGAACGCAAACAAAAACGGGACGCTGAGCGTCCCGTTTTCGTGTTTCCGGCCGCGGGAATTCCGTCGGTGGGCGGAATCAGACCCGGCTGGCGATCGCCTTGGCGAACGACATCGTGGTGCCCTCGCCGCCCAGATCCGGGGTCAGCGAATCCTTGGCTTCCAGGGTCGCGATGATCGCCGCGCGCAGGCGCTCGGCCTTGTCCGGCTGGCCCAGGTGGTCGAGCATCTGCGCCGCGCCAAGCAGCAGCGCGCACGGGTTGGCGATGCCCTTGCCGGCGATGTCCGGCGCCGATCCGTGGACCGCTTCGAAGATGGCCGCGTCGGCGCCGATGTTGGCGCCCGGGGCCAGGCCCAGGCCGCCGACCAGGCCGGCGCACAGGTCGGAGATGATGTCGCCGAACAGGTTGGTGGTGACGATGATGTCGAACTGTTCCGGACGCATCACCAGCTGCATGCAGGTGTTGTCCACGATCATCTCGTTGCACTGGATGTCCGGGTACTGCGCGGCCACTTCGCGGGCGACCTTCAGGAACAGGCCCGAGGTGGTCTTCAGGATGTTGGCCTTGTGCACCACCGTGACCTTCTTGCGCCCGGTCTTGCGGGCCAGTTCGAAGGCGTAGCGGACGATGCGCTCGGACCCCTTGCGGGTGATCTTCTGGGTCAGCAGCGCGGTTTCGCCGTCCTCGGAAATGGACTGGCCTTCACCGATGTAGGCGCCTTCGGTGTTCTCGCGGACGGTGATCAGATCCACGCCGGAGGGAAAGCGCGACTTGGTGTTGGGGAACGACTTGGCCGGACGGACGTTCGCGTACAGATCGAAGTGACGGCGCAGGGCCACGTTGATCGAGCTGAAGCCCTCGCCCACCGGCGTGGTCAGCGGGCTCTTCAGGGCCACGCCGTTCCTGCGGATCGAGTCCAGGGTCGCCTGCGGCAGCAGGTCGCCGTGCTTTTCCAACGCGACCATGCCGGCGTCGGCTTCCTCGTAGCTCAGCCCCACCTTGAGGGCTTCGAGCACGTGCAGGGTCGCATCCATGATCTCCGGGCCGATACCGTCGCCGCGGATGACCGTAATCGTCTGGGTCATTTGCTTGGGATTCCGAACAGGGGCGCCGTGCGGGCCGGGAACCGGGATGCAGGCGCGAGGGGGGTTCAAGTCCGCCAATTATGCCTGAACCCCCCGTATGGTCCCAAATCGACCACGGTCGGAGGGCCCTGCAAGGAGCCGGGCCGGCCTGCCGCGCAAGGCATGCCGGGGCCCCTTCGGCCCCGAAGCGGCTGTCTCAGCCGTGGTCGTGCGCCTGCGGAACGCCGGTCCCGCCACTCTCCAGCTGATCAAGGAAATCGACCGCCCGGCGCAGGTGCGGGATCACGATGGAACCGCCGACCACCAGGCCCACCGAGAACGCCTCGAAGAACTCGTCGCGGGTGACGCCGGCGTCCTTGCATTGGGCCACGTGATAGCTGATGCAGTCGTCGCAGCGCAGCACCATCGACGCCACCAGCCCCAGCAGTTCCTTGGTCTTCAGATCCAGCGCGCCCGGCTGGTAGGTCTGGGTATCCAGGGCGAAGAAGCGGCGCACGACCTGGTTGGGTTCGGCCAGGATGCGCTCGTTCATCCGCTGGCGGAACTCGGTGAATTCGCGCACCCGGTCCTTGCCGTCGGTGCCGCCGCTCACGCGCCTTCTCCGGCCAGCAGCGGCTCCAGCTTGCCGGCGCGGTGCAGCGCCATCATGTCGTCGTAGCCGCCGACGTGGACATCGCCGATGAAGATCTGCGGCACGCTGGTCCGGCGCGCCCGCGCGATCATCCGATCCCGTTCCTCGGGATCCAGATCGATGCGGACTTCGCTCCAGCTCTGCCCCTTGCTCTTCAGGAAGTTCTTCGCGGCCACGCAGTACGGGCAGATCGCGGTGGTGTAGAGAGTGATGGCCGGGCCACCGGTCGCAGTGTCGCTCAAGGAATCCTCCGGGATGGAACCAAGTTGTCGAAATCAGGTCATTCAAGGCGGGTGCCGGGGGCAATATGGGTCGCGGTCCGGATGCTTTCCAGCCGGACGCATGGAACAGTGCGGCCCGTGGTCCGGTTAACCGCATGTTCACTCGCTGCCGCCGGCAAAGCGTCATCCTGCCGCTCGCAAGCCTCCCGCCATTGTCCGACAACGGAGTTCCGTTTGCGCCTTTCGCTGCTCTCAACCGCCGTGTTGACCCTGCTCCTGGCCGTCCCTCACGCGCAGGGACAGGACGTGCGCCTGCCGGATATCGGATCCTCCGCCGGCGAAGTGCTCAGCCCGGCACGCCAGGCGGAGTACGGCGGGATGATGTTGCGCGAGCTGCGCAACTACGGCTATCTGCTGGAGGACCCGCTGCTCGACGACTGGCTGCAGAAAGTCGGCACCCGGCTGGGCGCGGAAAGCGATTCGCCGCGCCAGAGCTACACCTTCTTCCTGATGAAGGATCGGCAGATCAATGCGTTCGCGACCCTGGGCGGCTATATCGGCACCAACGCGGGCCTGATCCTCACCGCCGAGCGCGAGGATGAAGTGGCGGCGGTGCTGTCGCACGAAATCGCCCACGTCACCCAGCAGCACGTGCTGCGCGGCGTGGAACGGGCCCAGCGCGACCAGATTCCGATCCTGCTGGGCATGCTCGGCGCGATCGTGCTGGCGCAGAGCGCCGGCGGCAATTCCAGCGGCGACGCCTCGATGGCCGCGGTCGCCAGCGGCATGGGCCTGATGCAGCAGCGCCAGATCGACTACACCCGCTCCAACGAATCCGAAGCCGACCGCCTGGGCATCCGCACCCTGTCCCGCGCCGGCTACGACGTGGACGCCATGGCCGGGTTTTTCGCCCGCATGGCCCAGGCCACCCGGGCCAACCGCGGCAGCGGCCGCGAGGCCTATCCGGACTACCTGATGACCCACCCGGTCACCACCACCCGCATCAGCGAGGCCAAGCAGCGGGCCGAGCAGATGCGCAAGGACAACCTGACCCTGATCACCCGGGTGCCGGGAGGCGGCGAACGGGTCGAGCACATGGATCCCAAGCGGGTGATGCCGGGGGAAAAGGACAGCGACAACCCGTTGCTGCCGTTGTCGGTGCGCCTGCCCGGCGATCTGTTCAGCCGGGGACCGACCGGCGATTTCGACTGGGCCCGCGAACGCCTGCGGGTACTCAGCGCGACCACCGCCGACAGCGCCGCCCGCGACTACGAGACCATCCGCCGCGAATCCGGCAAGCCGCTGACCGACGCCCAGCGCTACGGCCTGGCGCTGGCCCACCTGGGCGCCGGACGCCCGGACGTGGCCCTGTCGGAGCTGGCCCCGCTGCTGGCCGACAATCCCGGCAACCTGTGGCTGGAACTGGCAACCGCCGAAGCCGAGTCGCGCGGTGGCCGGACCGCCGCCGCCAACCAGCGGCTGGCGCGCCTGCTCCAGCAGATGCCGAACAATCGCCCCATCGCCCTGACCTTTGCCCGGGTTCTCAACGAGCAGGGCGGCGCGGAGGCTGGCCGGCACGCCCAGGCCGTCCTGCGGCCGCTGCTGGCGCGGGCCGGCAACGACCCGGTGTTCCAGCAGGAGTTCGGCCGGGCCAACGAACTGGCGGGCGACCCGGCGCGCGCCGGCGAGGCGTTCGCCGAAGCCGCCTTCCTGAACGGGCGGCCGGAACAGGCCCTGATCCAACTGCAGAATCTCAAGAAGCGCGGCGACCTGGATTATTACGCCCGCGCGCGCATCGACGCCCGCATCGCCGCCATCACCCCGCAGGTGCTGGAACTGCGCCGCCAGGGCGTGCGCGACCCGGATATCGAGCGGCGCTGACCGGCGCCGCGCCGACAGCGGCCCCGGCTGTCATATGACGGGAGCGCGGCATGTCACGTTTCCGTCATAAAATTGTCGTCTACTGGAGCCGTACCCCACAGACGACGGTAACCGCGTGCAGAAGCACATCCTGATCGTTGACGACGAGCCGGCCATCCGCGACATGGTCGCCTTCGCCCTGCGCAAGGGTGATTACGAGCCGGTGCACGCCGGCGACGCCCGCGAGGCCCAGAACGCCATCGCCGATCGGGTTCCGGACCTCATCCTGCTGGACTGGATGCTGCCGGGCACCAGCGGACTGGAACTGGCGCGCCGCTGGCGCAAGGACGCCATGACCCGGGACGTCCCGATCATCATGCTCACCGCCCGCGGCGAGGAGAACGATCGGGTCGGCGGGCTGGAAGCCGGCGTCGACGACTACGTGGTCAAGCCGTTCTCGGCCCGCGAGCTGCTGGCGCGGATCCGCGCGGTCATGCGCCGCTCGCGCGAGGACGACGAGGACGGCAGCGTCGGCATCGGCCCGCTGCGCATCGACGGCGCCGCCCACCGGGTGTTCGCCGGCGACACGCCGGTGCCGATCGGCCCGACCGAGTATCGCCTGCTGCATTTCTTTATGACCCACCCCGAACGGGTCTATTCGCGCACGCAGCTGCTCGATCATGTCTGGGGCGGCAGCGTCTACGTGGAGGAACGCACGGTGGACGTGCACATCCGCCGCCTGCGCAAGACCCTGGAACCGCACGGCCTGGAGAACATGGTGCAGACCGTGCGCGGCTCGGGTTACCGGTTCTCGGCATCGGTCTGAGCTCGGCATCCGGCAGCGGGGATCCGGCATTCGGGATCCCGTCCCGCCGGTCCTGCTGACTGTCACAAATAACTGCCTACAATCGGTCCATGCCCCAATACATACGCTCCGCCTGGTTCAAGACGCTCGGCGAACTGGCCGGCGTGCTGGCCATCGCGGTGGTGATCGGCCTGCTGATCGGCCAGGTCTGGCCGGTGGTCACCCTGGCCGCGCTCGGCGTGGTGGCCTGGCACTACTGGCGGCTGCGCAAGGTGCTGGTGCGCCTGACCGCGCGCCAGCGCCTGGAGCCGGCACGCGGCAACGGCGTATGGAATGAACTGGACCGGCTGTTGTTCCGCGGCCACGCCGAGATGCGTGCGCGCAAGCGTCGCCTGCTGGACATGCTCCGCGCCTACCGCGCCGCCGCCGCCGCGCTGCCGGACGCGGTGGTGGTGGTCGAACGCAACAGCCAGCGCGTGCAGTGGTTCAACAAGGCCGCGACCAGCCTGCTCGGCCTGCAGTATCCCACCGACATCGGCGCGGCGGTCGGCGATCGCCTGCAACCGCTGCCGATGTCGCACTGGCTCGCCGCCGGTCGCAACGCCGAGCCGATGCTGGACGCCGCCTCGCCGGTCGACCCGCAGCTGCGCCTGAACCTGCGCCTGATTCCCTACTCCGATCAGTACTGGCTGCTGGTCGCGCGCGACGTCAGCAAGATGCTGCGGCTGGAACAGATGCGTCGCGATTTCGTCGCCAACGTCTCGCACGAACTGCGCACGCCGCTGACCGTGGTGCACGGCTACCTGGACATGCTGGATCCGCAGGACTTTCCGGAATGGACGCCGATGCTGGCGGAGATGCAGAAGCAGTCCCAGCGCATGACCCAGCTGGTCGAGGATCTGCTGACCCTGTCGCGGCTGGAGGCGCAGGACAGCCTGCCGGATGAAAGCGTGGCGATGGCGCCGATGCTGGCCACCCTGCGCCGGGAAGCCGAGGCGCTGAGCCAGAAGCGCCACATCGTGGTGGTGGAAGACGACGCCGGCGTGGATCTGTGGGGTTCCAACAAGGAACTGCACAGCGCGTTCTCCAACCTGGTCAGCAACGCGGTCCGCTATACCCCGGCCGGCGGCACGATCACCGTGCGCTTCGCCCGCGAAGGCGACGGCGCGGTGCTGAGCGTGCGCGATACCGGCTACGGCATTCCCGCGGCGCACCTGCCGCGCATCACCGAGCGTTTCTATCGCGTGTCCACCAGCCGTTCGCGCGAAAGCGGCGGCACCGGCCTGGGCCTGTCGATCGTCAAACACGTGCTGAACCTGCACCAGGCGCGGCTGGACATCCAGAGCGAGGTCGGCCACGGTAGCGTGTTCTCGGTGCATTTCGGCGGCGAGCGCGTGCACCCGCGTACTCCGGCGCCTCCTCCTTCCCTGACGCACAGCCAGATCGCATGAACGCCGCCATCGACACGACGCCAGACCAGCTGAGCAACGAAGACGCCCTGCGCGATCCCTCGCTCTATCTCAATCGCGAACTGTCGCAGCTGGATTTCAATTTCCGCGTGCTGGCGCAGGCGCTGGATCCGCAGGTGCCGCTGCTGGAGCGGCTGCGCTTCCTGTGCATCTCCTGCACCAACCTGGACGAGTTCTTCGAAATCCGCGCGGCGACCGTCCGCCACGCGCAGGATTTCGGCCTGCCGCCCGCCGCCGACGGGCTCAGCCCGACGGTCGTGCTCAACCGCATCCACGATCGCGCCGCCGAACTGGTGGAAGCGCAGTACAAGTGCTGGAACGAGGTGCTGCGCCCGGCGTTGAACGAAGCCGGCGTGCGGGTGTTCGGCCGCGGCGCATGGAGCGCGCGCCAGACCCGCTGGCTGCGCGCCTACTTCCGCAACGAGATCATGCCGGTACTGTCGCCGCTGGGCCTGGACCCGGCGCACCCGTTCCCGAAGATCCTCAACAAGTCGCTGAACATCGTGGTGGTGCTGAAGGGCAAGGACGCGTTCGGCCGCGCCGGCCACCTGGCGATCGTGCGCGCGCCGCGCTCGCTGCCGCGCATCATCCACCTGCCCTCGCGCGTGTCCGGCGGCGAGAACGATTTCGTGCTGCTGTCCTCGGTGCTGTCGGCCTTCGTGGACGAACTGTTCCCGGGCATGGAGGTCAAGGGCTCCTACCAGTTCCGCGTCACCCGCAACTCCGAGGTGGTGGTCGACGAGGAGGAAGTGGAGAACCTGGCGCTGGCCCTGCGCGACGAACTGGTCGGACGCGGCTACCGACCGGCGGTGCGGCTGGAGATCGCCCAGGATTGCCCGAAGCCGATCATCCGCACCCTGTTGCAGAACTTCGCCCTGCCCGACAACGCGGTCTACCTGATCGACGGTCCGGTCAACCTCAACCGGGTCATCCAGGTCTACGACCTGGTGCAGCGTCCCGAGCTGAAGTATCCCGTATTCACGCCGCGTACCCTGCGCGACAGCGACGCCATCTTCGACAAGGTCGATGACGGCGACGTGCTGCTGCACCATCCGTTCGACGCCTTCACCCCGGTGCTGGAGCTGCTCAAGCAGGCGGCGGTGGATCCCAACGTGCTGGCGATCAAGCAGACCCTGTACCGCACCGGCAAGGATTCGGCGATCGTCGACGCGCTGGTGCAGGCCGCTCGCAACGGCAAGGACGTGACGGTGGTGGTGGAACTGCGCGCGCGCTTCGACGAGGACGCCAACCTGGGCGTGGCGGACCGGCTGCAGGAAGCCGGCGTGCAGGTGGTGTACGGCGTGGTCGGCTACAAGACCCACGCCAAGATGCTGCTGATCGTGCGCCGCGAGGGCAAGAAGCTGCGCCGCTACGTGCACCTGGGCACCGGCAACTACCACAGCGGCACCGCCCGCGCGTACACCGACCTGGGCCTGATCACCGCCGATGCGGACATCGGCAACGATGTGCACCTGCTGTTCCAGCAGTTGTCCGGCCTGGCGCCGTCGACCAAGCTCAAGCGCCTGCTGCAATCGCCCTTCACCCTGCATGCCGGGCTGATCCGCAAGATCGAGCGCGAGGCCAGGCTGGCCCGCGCCGGCAAGCCGGCCCGCATCATCGCCAAGATCAACGCGCTCAACGAGCCGCGCCTGATCCGCGCGCTGTACGCCGCCTCGCAGGCCGGCGTGCGCATCGACCTGATCGTGCGCGGCGCCTGCGCGTTGCGCCCGGGCGTGCCGGGCGTGTCGGACAACATCCACGTGCGCTCCATCGTCGGCCGCTTCCTGGAGCACAGCCGGATCTACTGGTTCGGCAACGATGGCAATCCGGAACTCTATTGCGCCAGCGCCGACTGGCTGGAGCGCAACCTGCTGCACCGGGTGGAGACCTGCTTCCCGATCCTGGATCCGGATCTGGTCAAGCGGGTGTTCCGCGAAGGCCTGCAGAACTATCTGGAAGACAACCAGAACGCGTGGGCGCTGGATGCCGACGGCCGCTACCGCAAAGTGGAGCCGGCCGATGGCGAGGCCCCGTATTCGGCGCAGGCGACCCTGCTGGCCGGGGTCTGAGGGTGATGCAAGTGCCTGAAATGGCAGGGACCGCGTTGCCAAGCCGCGGCTCCTGCCTCTAGGCTTTTCCGATGCCGCCCGTCTCCGCCCACGTCTCGCCGCCGCCCCGTGACGGCGAACAGCTCGCCGCCATCGATCTGGGTTCCAACAGCTTCCACATGATCGTGGCGCGCTACACGCTGGGCCAGTTGCGCGTGGTCGATCGCCTGCGCGAAACCGTGCGCATGGCCGACGGCCTGGACGGCAAGGGCGGCCTGTCGCAGGCGGCGCGCGAACGTGCGCTGGACTGCCTGTCCCGCTTCGGCCAGCGCATCCGCGATGTTCCCTCCACCCGGGTGCGCGCGCTGGCGACGAATACCGTCCGCCAGCTGTCCGATCCGCAGGGCTTCCTGGTGCCGGCGGAAGCCGCCCTGGGCAAGCCGATCGAAGTGGTGTCCGGCCGCGAGGAGGCGCGCCTGATCTACCTTGGCGTGGCGCATGCGCAGCCGCCCAAACCGGGCCAGCTGCGCCTGGTCATCGACATCGGCGGCGGCTCCACCGAGTTCATCATCGGCCGCGGCATGGAGACCCTGGAACGCGAAAGCCTCCAGGCCGGCTGCATCGCCAGCACCCGCCGCTTCTTTCCCGGCGGCAAGCTTTCCAAGAAGCGCTGGAAAGAAGCGCTTACCGAAATCGCCGCCGAGTTCCAGCAGTTCGCCGGCCAGTACCGCGCGCTGGGCTGGCAGGAAGCCATCGGCTCCTCGGGCACCAACAAGGCCATCGGCGAGATCTGCGCCGCGATGAAGCTGACCAAGGGCGCGGTCACCGCCGAGGCGCTGCCGCAGGTCCGGGATCGGCTGCTCCAGGCCGAGCGCATCGACGCCATCGACCTGCCCGGCCTGTCCAGCGACCGCCGCCCGATCATCGCCGGCGGCGTGCTGGTGCTGGAAGCGGCATTCGAGGCGCTGGGCCTGCAACGCCTGATGGTCAGCAAGGCCGCGATGCGCGAAGGCATCCTGTACGACATGCTCGGCCGCGGCAGCGACAACGATCCGCGCGATCTGTCGGTGGCGGCGCTGACCCAGCGCTACGGCATCGACGAAGTCCAGGCCGCGCGGGTGGAAGCCACCGCCCTGCGCCTGCACCAGCAGGTCGCCGAAGCCTGGAAGCTCGACAACGACGACGCCCGCATGCTCGGCTGGGCCGCGCGCCTGCACGAAATCGGCCTGGCCATCGCCCATAGCCAGTACCACGCGCACGGCGCCTACGTGCTGGAGAACTCGGATATCGCCGGCTTCTCGCGGCAGGAACAGCAGGTGCTGGCCGCGCTGGTCCGCACGCACCGCCGCAACATCCCCAAGACCGCCTTCGACGCCCTGCCCGACCGCCTGCTGCTGTCGGCCAGGCGCAAGGCCGCGTTGCTGCGGCTGGCGGTGCTGCTCCACCGCGCGCACGAAGCCGCGCCCATCCCGAGGCTGGAGGCCGCCGCCGATGGCGACGAACTGCGGCTGGTGGTGGATCGCCGCTGGATCGAGGCCCGCCCGCTGCTGAAGTCGGACCTGGTCGGCGAGCCGGAAGACATGCAGGGCCTGGGCATCGCCTTCAAGCCCTTCGTCGCCTGACCCCCTCCGGTCGCCCCCTGCAATCCTGAATCACCCGCGCTAGACTCCGCCCGGGAATCCGTCGAGGCCATGCCGGGCGACGCCGGATCGGACAGGGACCGATCCCGCGACGCCGTACGCCCGCTGCGTCGCCGCCCACCGATGGACGCCCGCCTTGCCTTCAGGAGGAAGTCATGCGGAACGACGCTCCATGGAACGCGATCCTGGCCGACGGTGGCCCCGGCGCATTGGCCATCGGCCGCAATGTCGACCGCGTGCTCGACGCGGTACGCACGTATCTGGAGATGGACGTGGCGTTCATCTCCGAATTCGGCGGACGCTACCGGACCTTCCGCCACGTGGTGGGTTCGATCGACCCGATGCCGATCCGTCCCGGCGACACCAGCCCGCTCGATGAAGGCTATTGCCTGCGGGTGGTCGAGGGCCGGATTCCGCAGTTGATTCCCGACACCGGCTCGGTGCCGGTACTGGCCGACATTCCGGAAACCGCGCAGGTGCCGATCGGTGCGCACATCAGCGTCCCCATCCGCCTGCGCGATGGACGCGTGTACGGCACCTTCTGCTGCTTCAGCCTGCGTCCGCAGCTGTCGCTGGGCGATCGCGACCTGCACATGATGCGCGCCTTCGCGGATCTGCTGGCATATCAGATCGACGGCGACCTGGAAGCGGTAAGCAAGCATCAGGAAAAGGTCGAACGGATCACCTCGGTGCTGGAAATGGGCCAGCCCAGCATCGTCTACCAGCCGATCTATCAGCTGGCCCAGGAACGCATCGTCGGCATCGAATGCCTGTCCCGGTTCGACATCAATCCGCCGCGCCCGCCGGACCTGTGGTTCAACGAGGCGCGCGAAATCGGCCTGGGGGTGCGGCTGGAACTCAACGCCATCCTCACCGCGCTCGACGGCCTGCGCCATGTGCCGGGGGATTTCTACGTCTCGCTGAACGTCTCCCCGCAGACCATCATCGGCGGCGGCATCGCCGGTTATCTGGACGAACTGCCGCCGCACCGGCTGGTGCTGGAGATCACCGAGCATGCCTACGTGGAGGATTACGCGGTGCTGCGCGAGCAGCTGGCGCCGCTGCGCCGCCAGGGCGTCCGCATCGCGGTGGACGACGCCGGCGCGGGTTACGCCAGCATGCGCCACGTGCTGGCGACCAGCCCGGACATCATCAAGCTGGACATGACCCTGACCCGCAGCATCGACACCGATTCGCCGCGGCGCGCGCTGGCGGCGGCACTGATCGCCTTCGCCCGCGAAACCCACAGCGGCATCGTCGCCGAAGGGGTGGAAACCGCCGCCGAACTGGCCGCGCTGCGTGCGCTGGGGGTGCCCGACGCGCAGGGCTACTTCCTGTCGCGGCCGTTGTCGCTGCCGGCCCTGATCGCCCTGCTGCACCCGCCGGGCAAGCGCGTCCACTGACCGCAGCGGCGGGTGGTCGCGCTCTGGCATGATCCGCTGCCCTGTCCGGAACCGAAGCCATGCGGCGCTACCCGATTCCCCACACCGATCTGCGGGCCTCGCGCATCGCCTATGGCTGCATGCAGTTGAGCCGGGCCTGGGACGACAGCGATCCCACCCCCGAGGAAAGGCGGCAGACCGCGGTGCTGATCGAAATCGCGCTGGAACAGGGCATCAACCTGTTCGACCACGCCGACATCTATGCGCGGGGCAGGTCGGAGCGGTTGTTCGGCGATTGGCTGGCCGCGGCGCCATCGCGCCGCGACGGCCTGATCCTGCAATCCAAATGCGGCATCCGCTTCGCCCACGATCCCCATCCGGATTCGCCGGGCCGCTACGATTTCAGCCACGCGCATCTGCTGGCCTCGGTCGAAGGCAGCCTGCGCCGCTTGCGCACCGATTATCTGGATCTGCTCCTGCTGCACCGGCCGGATCCATTGGGGGTGCCGGAGGAAGTCGCCCGCGCGTTCGACGATCTGCACCGCAGCGGCAAGGTCCGGCATTTCGGAGTCAGCAACCACGCCGCCAGCCAGATCGCGCTGTTGCAGGCGCATCTCGACCGGCCGCTGGTGGCGAACCAGATCGAAATCAGCCTGCTGCACCACCATCTGGTCAACGAAGGCGTGATCGCCGCGACCCGCGGCACCGCCTATACCGCCTCGGCCGGCACCCTGGACGAATGCAGGCATCGGGGGCTGTTGGTACAGGCGTGGTCGCCACTGGCCGGTGGCCGCCTGTCCCGGCCTGAAACCGCCGAGCCCGCGCTGCGACCGACCGCCGAAGCGGTGGCGGCGGTGGCCGCGCGCCACGGCGTGTCCGCCGAAGCCATCCTGCTGGCCTGGCTGTTGCGCCATCCCGCCGGCATCCAGCCCGTGATCGGCACCACCCACCCCGAGCGCCTGGCCGCGGCCTGCGCCGCGGATGGCATCGAACTGGACCGCGAGGCGTGGTACGCGTTGTTCACCGCGGCGCGGGGCGGGCCGGTGCCCTAGGGGCCGCGATTCGGGATTCGGGATTGGCGACTATCCGCTTTTGCCTCCTACTTTGCGGCGCTTCTCAACCGCCGAATGGCGGGTCAAAAGGGGGATCGAGGGGGATTCGCTCCTCGCTCGAAAGGCAAATCCCCCGTCACCTGCTTTCGCAGGTGCCCGCCCCCTTTTTCAAAGGGGGCATGTGCTTCCGGTTCCAGGCTTCCGAGCTTCCGAGCTTCCGAGCTTCCAGGTTTCCAGGACGCATTCTCCGCCCCCTGTCACGCGAACGCCATGTAACTGCAATACGTGCTTCATCGCCGCTCTCCACCATGCGCAAAACGTGGAGTCGCGCATGCGGTACGCCATCGTCACCGAAACCTATCCGCCCGAGGTCAACGGCGTCGCCCTGACCGTGCAGGGACTGGAACAGGGTCTGCGCGCGCGCGGACACCAGGTCTCGCTGGTGCGGCCGCGCCAGGAAGGCGACCCGCGCGCGCTGCCCGACACCACGCTGGTGCGGGGCGCGTCGTTGCCGCGCTATCCCGGACTCAAGTTCGGCCTGCCGGCGACGCGCCGCCTGGGCAGGCTGTGGAGCGAATCGGCGCCGGACGCGATCTATGTGGCCACGGAAGGCCCGCTGGGCTGGTCGGCGCTGCGCGCCGCGCGCCGCCTGGGCATTCCGGTCGCGACCGGCTTCCATACCCGTTTCGACGAATACATGCGCGACTACGGCGCGGCGTTCCTGCAGCAGACCGCGATGCGCTGGATGCGGCGCTTCCACAATGGCGCCGACGCCACCCTCGTCCCGACCCGCGAACTGCAGGAGTTCCTGACCTCGCAGGGATTCGCCCGGGTGGTGCGGCTGGCGCGCGCGGTCGACACCTCGCAGTTCTCCCCCGGACATCGTGATCCCGCCCTGCGCGCGCAATGGGGCGCGGGCGCCGATACCCCCGTGGCGATCTACGTGGGCCGCATCGCGGCCGAAAAGAACCTGGCGCTGGCGGTGCAGGCGTTCCGCGCGCTCCAGCGCGAACGGCCCGACGCGCGCTTCGTCTGGGTCGGCGACGGGCCGGCGCGGGAACGGCTGGCGGCGGCCAATCCCGATTTCGTGTTCTGCGGCTTACAGCGCGGCACGGCGCTGGCGCGACACTTCGCCAGCGGCGATTTGTTCCTGTTCTCCAGCCACAGCGAAACCTTCGGCAACGTCACTCTGGAAGCCATGGCCAGCGGCGTACCGACCGTGGCCTTCGACTACGGCGCCGCCCGCGAGCATCTGCGCAGCGGACAGCATGGGTACGCGGTCCGCGACGACGACGCCTTCGTGGCCGCCGCCGTGCAACTGGGCACGGATGACGCGCTGCGCCGCCGGCTCGGCGAGAACGCCTGCGAGGCGGTCCGATCGCTGCGGCCGGAACAGGTCGCCACCGACTTCGACAACCTGCTGGCCGGTCTGGCCGCGCAAAGGAGGCCGCATGAGAACGTCGCTACCGCGTAACGTGCTGCGGGGCCGCGATACGGGCTGGTGCCTGCGGGTCAACCGCTGGGGCGAATGGCAGGGCGTGCGCCGCTTCTTCGCGGTGATCAGCCGCCTGGGCGATGGCGTGTTCTGGTACGTACTGATGGGCGCGCTGATCGTGGTGGACGGACTGGACGGCCTGGCCGCCTCGGCGCATCTGGCCGCCACCGGCGTGATCGCGCTGACCCTGTACAAACTGCTCAAGCGCTGGACGCGGCGTCCGCGCCCGTTCGCCTCGGACGTGCGCATCCGCGCCTGGATCGCGCCGCTGGACGAGTTCAGTTTCCCTTCCGGGCATACCCTGCACGCGGTGGCGTTCACCGTGGTCGCGCTGGCCCACTATCCGGTACTGGCGGGATTGCTGATCCCGTTCGCCGCCTGCGTGGCGGTGTCCCGGGTGGTGCTGGGGCTGCACTATCCCAGCGATGTGCTGGCCGCCACCGCGATCGGTTCGGCGCTGGCGGGACTGTCGCTGTGGCTGGTGCCGGGCGTGTCGCTGTTCGCCTGATCCCCTCGTCGGACTCACAAGAAAGAAGGCCGGATTCCTGCGAATCCGGCCTTCTTCACATCAACGCAACCGCGCTCAGTTTTCCAGCAGCGGCTTGCGCGGCAGTTTCTGCTCGCGCATCGCGGCGTGATAGGCGAACGAGGCCAGGATCGCCGCGGCCTGCTTCAGATCCTCGGGCGAGGCGTGATCGTAGGTATCCAGATCGCTGTGGTGCACGTTGCTGAAATAGTCCAGCCCGTCCTGCACGAACTGGAAGCCCGGCAGGCCGACACGGTCGAACGAGACATGATCCGTGCTGCCGGTGTTGCGCACGGTCACGATGGTGGCGCCGACATCGTTGAACGGCTTCAGCCAGGCTTCGAAGATCGGCATCGCCGCCTGGTTTTCCTGCGCGTAGATGCCGCGGATCTTGCCGGAGCCGTTGTCCAGGTTGAAGTAGGCCGAGAACTTGTCGTAGTCGCGCTTGCGCTGCAACGGACCGGTGCGTTCCTGGAAGTAGCGCGGCAGCTTCTTCTGCTCCGGATCGGTGGCTTCCGGATAATCGGCGAAATGCTTGGCGACATAGGCCGCCGAACCGATCAGCCCCTGCTCCTCGCCGCTCCACAGCGCCACCCGGATGGTGCGGCGCGGCTTGGCGCCGACCGCCTTGAGGATGCGCATGGCTTCCATCATCACCGCCACGCCGGCGGCGTTGTCGGCCGCGCCGGTGCCGGCGTGCCAGGAGTCCATGTGCGCGCCGATCATCACGATTTCGTCGGCTTTGCCGCTGCCTGGAATCTCGGCGATGGTGTTGTAGCCGGGATCATTGGTCTCGCTGGTGAACTGCGCGTCCACGTTGATGCGCAGGCGCACGTCCTGCTTGCGTTCGATCGCGCGCAGCAGCGGGTTGTAGTGCTCCGCCGCCACCGCCAGCTCGGGTATGCCGGCCGGTTCACCGGCGCGACGCGAACCACCGCCGCCGACCCGGATGATGCCGTTGTCCCAGCCGCTGATGCTGAGCGCGGCCAGCGCGCCTTCCTCGGTCAGGAAACGATTGGTCGCCTGCACCAGATCCTGGCGCTGCCGGTACTCGGCCAGGCGCTTGCCGCGCTCGGCCGGATCGGCATCCTTGGGCACGCTGAAGGACAGCAGTTCGGTGAGGCCGGCCTCGTTGTAACGGCGCGAATCCGGCTCGGTGCCGGGCTTGTATTCGCGGGCTTCGCTGAGCAGGACGATCTTGCCTTTCAGCTTGCCCTTGTACTTGTCCAGGTCCGCCTTGGTCTTGAGGGTGACGACCACCGCCTCGCCCTCGACCGGGCCCTGGGTACCGGGCGTCCAGGCCTTGGGCACCGCGCGCAGCGAAGTCACCCGCGGCGCCAGCAGCTCCACGCTGGCGGAACGGTAGGTCCAACCGCGGCCGAAGTCGTCGAACGCCTCGTCGTGCACGTTGGACAGGCCCCACTCGGTGAACTTGCCGCGCGACCAGGCGTTGGCCTGCGCCATGCCCGGCGAGTTGGTCAGGCGCGGTCCGATTTCCTCGGTCAGGTGGCCGAAGGTCGCCATCACCTGCGATCGGTGGAATGCCTCCTGGCGGATTCGATTGACCATGTCCAGGTCCACCGGTTCGTTCGCCTGCGCCACTCCGGCCAGGCCCAGGCACAACGCCATCACGCTCTGTTTCAACACGCCCCTGCTCTCCCCGGGTTCATCCCCGAATGTGCACAAAGGATCGAGTCTGCCCCGGCCAAAGGTCATGCCCCCCCTGCCATCAGTCATGGTCCGGGGCGAGAGCCAGCGAGAGTCCGGCTCAGCGGAACGGTTCGCGACGGGCGCGCTGCAGGGCGGGAAGCCCCTGCCCGTTCCAGTCGCGATCGTTGGCGACCTGCGCCTGTCCGCGGCTGGCCTCCAGCGCGGCGAAGTCCAGATCGGCGATCGCCCACACCTGCTGGCCCCGGGTCCGGGCCAGCACGCCATCGGCCGGGAAACCGCGATCCATGGGCGCGAACAGGGCCGCCTCGCCGGTGTTCACGTCCAGCGCGGGACTCCATTCGGCAACGCCGGCGGTCACCGCCTGGGCCACGAAGAAGCGGTTCTCCAGCGCGCGCGCCAGGCATCCCACCCGCACGCGGGTGGCGCCGGCCTCGGTGTCGGTGCAACTGGGCACCGCGAGCAGACGCGCGCCGGCTTCGTACTGCGCGCGCACCGGCAGCGGAAACTCGCTGTCGTAGCAGACCGAAATGCCGGCGCGGACGCCGTCGACATCGAACACCTTGAGCGCATCGCCGCCCTCGATCACCCCGGTCGCCTTCTCGAAACCGGTGAGCTGCAGCTTGTCCTGCCAGCCGTGGGTGCCGTCCGGCGCGAACCAGTAGCTGCGGTTGCGATAGCGCTGTTCGCCGACCGCCAGCAGGAACGAGCCGGCGACCACGTGCAGCCGCGATGCCCCGGCCAGGCGCGCGAACAGATTCATCCAGTCGGCATGCAAGGCCTGGGTGGCGGCCAGCGAGGCATTGAGGTCCGCGCGGATATCGGCGGCGAAGATCGCCGCCAGTTCCAGCGACAGGTATTCCGGCAATACCGCCACCCTCGCGCCCAGCCCGGCCGCCTCGTCGAGCAGCCGGGCCAGACGCCCGGAGAACGCGTCGAAACTCTCCGGCGCCTGGATCGGATATTTGGCCACGGCCACCTTCATCGGCCGGCCTCCAGCGGACGCAGCCAGAACGTCAGCGCATGCGGAATTCCGCCGCGATCGATCTCGTCCCAGTCCAGCCGCACGCTCATGCCGTCCCGGCGCCGATAGCCGCGCTTGTGCCAGAACGCGTCGTTGCCCCGGTATGACGCGGGCCGGCGCGGGTCGCCCGGATCGCGATCCACCGCGCAGAACGCGGTCCAGCGAAAACCGCCCAGCGCGCGCGCATGCGCTTCGCGATGGTCGAAGAACGCATGGCCGACGCCCCGTCCCCGATGGTCGGGCAGCAGCACCGACTCGCCGAAATAGAACACCCCGCCGGGATCGATGTCCGAGGCGAGAAAAGGCTGGCGGAAAGCCTCGGCGTCATCCAGCAACGGCAGCCCGGTGGATGCGCCGACCACACGCTCCCCGTCCATCGCCAGCACGAACACGCTGCGCGGCGATGCCGCGTAGGCGGCCAGATAGTCGCGCTCGTAGTCGAAATCGCCGGCGTAGAGATAGGGCCAGTCGCGGAACACGGCCACGCGCAGGCGCGCCACGTCGGCCAGCCAGGGACCGATGTCCGGTCCCCGGAACACGCGGATGTCGGGAGAGGAATCCATCCGCGCACTTTACCGCAGCGCTTCCGGAAATCGCCCGCGCTCAGGATGCCGCGTCGCGTTCCGATCCGGCCGTCGATGGTGCGGTGTCGGCGCGCATCAACCCGCGGGCCAAGGCCACCAGCGCGCCGGCCAGCAGGCCACCGAGCGCGAGCGACAGGTGCACGAGCATCACCAGCGCCACGCCGAAACCCTCGCCGGGCCCGCCCTGGTGGCCGGGCCGCGAAACCTCGTGGCAATGCCGCAACCACAACAAGGTCAACAGCAGTTGCGGCAACAGGAACAACGTGGCGTACAACCGCCAGGAAATCACCGCCGCCATGCCGTAGAACACCGCGACGACGGCGATCGCCATCAGCATCATCGGCATCGGCCGCTCTCCTCCGCCGCCAGCCCGCGGCGATCATCCCAGGCATAGACGACGACGCCGGTCTCCGGCAGCACCCACAGCCGCGCGCGTCCATCGCGCGAGCCGGAGGTGTAGCGATGGGCGGGCGCATCGCCCGGTGTCGCGTGCCACGGCCCCCACGTCATCGGAACCCCGTGCCGCGAAAGGCCTTCCCTGGCCTCGGTCGCGTCCTGCAGGAACCTCATCGGTCCGGTGCGCAGCGCGGCCCGCGTCTCCGACGCCAGCCGGAACCACAGTCCCCCGCGATGCACGTGCCGCAACGGCAGCAGCAGTCCCGCCAGGGCGGTCCCGCCGGCGCCGGCCCATCGGCCGCCTTCGCCGCTGGCCGCGATCACCGCCTCGGTGCGCAGGCAGGCCGGCAACACCCGGCGGGCGCGGCGATGCAGGGTCTGCTGATCCAGCATGGCGTGCCTCAACGCAGCCCGGTGCCCAGTTCGTACCAGTCCACCTTGCGGGTGATCCACATGATGACGGTCAGGATGCCGAACAGCAGCAGCGTGCCCATCAGCAACGCATTGGTTTCCGACAGCAGCAGCATGTACAGCACGCCGTACAACGCCGTCAGCATCACCGCGAAGCCGGCCGCGCGCAGCCAGCTGCGCAGGACCCCGGACAGGTAGAAGAACTGCAGGCCGATGCACGCCACCGCCGACACCAGGTACGCCTTCCAGAACGCGATGTGCTCGGACAGGCTGAGCAGCAGCAGGAAGAAAATCGCCAGCGCCAGTCCGACCAGCAGGTATTGCAGCGGATGGATCGGCAGGCGCTTGATCAGCTCGAACAGGGCGAAGCCGACGAAGGTCAGCACGACGAACAGGATGCCGTATTTGCTGGCGCGGTCGGCCTGCGTGTAGATGTCCACCGGATCCACCAGGTGGATGTCGGCGCTGTCGATGCGGGTCAGCGAGGGACCTTCCGACGCGGTGTCGATGGCGGCCTGGCCGGTCAGCGGCATGCGCCGGGTGAAGTCGCCCTCGGTGCCGGCCAGCTGGGTCTGCGCGTTGCTCGCCAGCGAGGAGATTTCCCAGTGGGCGGTGAAGCCGCTGGCTTCGACCGTGCGCTGGGTCGGCAGGAAGCGGCCGCCGAACAGCGGATGCGGCCATTCGGAATGGACGTCGATGCGGTTGTTGTCGGCGACCGGGCTGATGCCCAGCGATTCCGTGCCGGCAAGGGTGAAATCCATCTGGACATCGCTGGCGGGCAGCAGCGTGGCGGCTTCGCCCAGCTTGGCGTGCACGCCGCTCATCCGGGCGGACATCGCGCCGGTGCCGCCTTCGAAGGTCAGCATGCGGCCATCGACCTTGAGCGTGGGCGTGCCGATCAGCCCGCGCACGTCGCTCAGGCCCATCACCAGGATGGGCTTGCCGTACACGCGGCCGTCCACCAGCTCCAACGCCAGCGGATCGAAGCGCGCGCTCATCCGCGCCGACCATTGATAGGTGCGCACGTCGTACAGGCCGATGCGCCGCAGCGCCGGTTTCATCCCGCCACCGGCCTGCAGGGTCTTCGGCGTCTGCAGCACGTAGCCGCGCGTGGTCTCCTGGCGGATCTCCGGCTTGCCCTCCGCGTTGACCACCGTGGCATTGGTGACCTTCTGCCACGGCACCACCCGCAGCGGCCCGATCACCTGCTGCGGGCCGGCCATGCTCTCGGCGATCCGCTCCACCGCCTGTGCCTGGTAGCGCTCGCGATCGCTGATCACGCCGCGCACCATCAACAGGGGAATCATCAACAGCAGCACCAGACCGCCCACGGTTAGGAACCGCAACAACAGCTTCAACGACTTCATGTCTTCGCCCATCCGGCTGTGGAGATGGACAAAGCCTGATGCCCGCCGGTGGGTGGGCGTGGAAGCGTGCTTGAAGTCTGTGTGAAGTGGGCGGCGTCCCCTGCGTGAGCGACCCTGCGTCGCTCCCGCGAGGACGGGCGAGGTTCCGCTCAGGCCGCGGGCAGGGTCAGGATGGCTTCGGCGCCGCCATCGGGCCGGTTGCGCAGGACGATGTCGCCGCCGTGCAGGCGCGCCACCTCGCGCACGAACGGCAGGCCCAGGCCGGAACTGCGCAGCCCGGTCCCCGGCCGGGCCAGCGAATAGAAACGCTCGAAGATGCGCTCCAGGGCGTAGTCGGGAATGCCGGGACCGCGATCGCGCACGCTCAATTCAAGCCGGTCGTCGACGCCGTCGGCGGCCAGCACCACTTCCGCGCCGGGCGGCGAGAAGGCGATCGCGTTGTCGAGCAGGTTGCTCAGCGCCTGCCGCAGCAGGAAGGGGTCCCCGCTCAGCCGCAGTCCCGGCGCGGCCCGCACCTGCAACACCACGCCGGAGGCGCGCATCTCGCCCGCTTCGCGCACCGCCTCCAGCAGGTCATCCACCGCCAGCGTCTGCCGCTTCTGCAACCAGCCATGCTGTTCGACCTCGGCCAGCGCCAGCAGCTTGTCGATGGTTTCGGTCAGGCGCTGCTCCTGGGTCTGGATGTTGCGGGCGAACCGCTGCCGCTCCGGCTCCGGCAGCGGCTCCTGCAACAGTTCGGCCGCGCCCCGGATCGCCGCCAGCGGGCTCTTCATCTCGTGGGTCAGCGACTGCACGTACTGTTCCACGTAGGCCTTGCCCTCCAGCTTGCGCCGCATCGCCTCCAGCGCACGGCCCAGATCGCCGATTTCGTCGCGACGCGGCTTGGGCGGCGGCACCGGCTCGCCCGCCGCGACCGCCTGGGCATAGCGGTTGAGCCGGTTGATGCCGCGCACCAGCCACCAGGTGATCAACACGCCGATCAGCGCGGACAGCCCGATCAGCCAGGCGCCGCGACGCATGATGCTGCGCTGGCTGGCGGTGATGAAGGGATCGATGGTGTGGTTGGGCTGCGCCACCGTGAGCACGCCGATCAGCCGGTTGCCGTCGCGGATGGGCGCGGCCACATGCATCACCGTGCGCTCGGGGTCGTCCGGCGACTCCGGGCTGGAGCGCGCGCCGTATTCCCCGCGCAGGGTCAGGTAGACGTCGTTCCAGCGCGAGTTGTCGCGGCCGACATCGCGCCGCTGCGAGTCGTAGACGACGATGCCGCGCGCGTCGGTGACCGTCACCCGGTACTCGATGTGGCGCTTGGGAAAACTCCAGATGCGCGCGCGCAGATCACGTCCGGCCGCTTCGGACACCTTGGCCGCGAACTCACCGTCGGCAATCCGCCCGGCCTTCAGATCGTCGGCCGCCATCACCGCCAGCAGGTTGGCGGTATCGACCAGGGTCGATTCCATCGCCTGGCGCACGCCCGGCTTCACTTCGTTGACGAACACCCGCATCACGAAGAAAGCGGCCAGTCCCACGATCAGGAAGAAGGCCAGGAACAGGCGGACGCCCAGGCGCATGGTCAGATCTCGATGGCGTAGCCAAGTCCGCGATGGGTGCGGATCGGATCCGGATCCGCCCCCGCCGCGCGCAGCTTGCCGCGCAGGGTCTTGATGTGGGTGTCGACCGTGCGATCCATGCTCTCGGCATCGCTGTCCCAGCCTCGATCCATCAACTGCGCGCGGCTGAGGATCGCGCCGGGGCGTTGCAGCAGCGCGGCCAGCAGCACGTATTCGTAGCGGGTCAGATCCAGTGGCCGATCCTGGTAATGGATGCGGTGCCCGTCGCGGTCGACGGCGAAATCGCCCTGGCGGACCCAGCCCGCCTCCGGCGCGGCGGCGTGCAGGCGCCGCAGGCGGGCGCGCACCCGGGCGACCAGTTCGCGCGGCGAGAAAGGCTTGGCGACGTAGTCATCCGCGCCCAGTTCCAGGCCCAGCACCCGATCGATTTCATCGTTGCGCGCGGTCAGGAAGATCACCGGCACGTCGCTGAAGGCGCGCAGTTCCCGGCAGACATCGAAGCCGCTGGCGTCGGGCAGGCCGACATCCAGCACCACCACGTCCACCCCGCCGGCGCGCACGCGCGGCACGACCTCGCGGGCCAGTTGGCAATGTTCGGTGTCCAGGCCCTCGCTGCGCAGCGCGTACAGCACGGTGTCGGCGATGGCGGCTTCGTCTTCGGCAATCAGGATCAGTGGCATGCGGCACAGGATAGTCGCCGCCCGCGCGCGCCGCCACGCGATCCGCCTCAGCCTGTCGCCATCCGGACCGGGGATGCGTCGGCGCCATCGGCCATTTCCGCGATCAGGCGCGGCACCAGCGCGTCCAGTTCGCGTTCGGCCGCCGCCAGCGAACCGGCCAGGCGCGCGTCGGCGAATTCGTCGTACTCCACCGCGACGCGATCCACGCGGTCGATGCCCAGGTAGGCCAGCGGCACGGCGATGCCGTCCTCGACATGGTTCAGATGCGCCAGGCGTCCGCCCGGGTCGTATCCGGCGTCGCCGCGCGCGCCCAGCAGCACCAGCCGCCGGCCCTGTCCGGCCAGCATCGGCCAGTATGGCTCCCCGGCCCTGGAGCGATCGAAGCCGAACGTGCGCCCGACCCGCACCACATTGTCGATCCACGCCTTGAGCTGCGCGGGCATGCCGAAGTTGTACATCGGCGCGGCGATCACCAGCAGATCGCTGGCAATCAGTTCGTCCACGAGGACATCGCTCTCGCGCAGGGCCTCGCGCATCCGCGGGTCACGCTGTTCCGGCCGGGTAAACGCCGCGCGCACCCAGTCGCCGCTGACCGGTGCGGGCGGATGCAGGCCCACATCGCGGCGCACCACCCGATCGTCCGGGCGCAGTGCCTGCCAGCGGCGCAGGAATCCGGCGCTGAGGCGGCGGGTGTGCGAGCCATGCGCCTGCTGGTCCGAGCGACCCGCGCGGGCACTGGAGTCGATGCACAGGATGTTCATTTAAACTCATCTTCGGCAGCGCACCGAGACAGGTGCATGGCGCGCATTTTTCCGGGACATTGCCGTCAGATAAAACGATATTTGCGAATCCATATAGATGAGTGAAATTCATCCAATCACCCGACTTCCGTCACTGAACGCTCTACGGGTGTTCGAAGCGGCGGCACGGCACTTGAGCTTCAGGCGGGCCGCCGAGGAACTGGCGCTCACCCCCACCGCCGTCAGCCACCAGATCCGCCTGCTGGAGGATCGCCTCGGCCTGCCGCTGTTCACCCGCCAGGCCCGGCGGGTGGCGCTCACGGAAGCCGGCCAGCGGCTGTATCCGGTGGTGCGCGACAGCTTCGACAACATCGGCCAGACCCTGAAGTCGCTGCGCGCGCCATCGCCGCGCCTGGCGGTCACGGTTTCGGCCACGCGCGGCTTCGCGGCGCAATGGCTGCTGCCGCGGCTGCCAGCGTTCGCCGCTGCGCACCCGGACATCGATCTGCACCTGCACGCCTCCGACGCGCCGGTGGATCTGCTCCAGGGCCAGGCCGATCTGGCCCTGCGCTATGGCCGGATACCGCCGCCCGGCCTGCATGCGGACATCCTGCTTCCGTGCCGTTTCGCACCGGTGTGCAGCCCGCGCCTGGATCTGCGCGAGCCGGCGCGCCTGTCTTCGTTTCCGCGCCTGCGCTTCGAATGGCGGCAGCGCGACCGCGCCACGCCCGACTGGCCGCTGTGGTTGCGCAGGGCCGGACTGACGGCGGGCGATGCGCCGGAACGGATGTTCTCCGACGAGTCGCACGCCATCGTGGCGGCGATCTCCGGCCAGGGCGTGCTGCTGGCGAACCTGGTGCTGGTGGCCGGCGAACTGCGCGCCGGCACCCTGGTGCAACCCTTCGGGCCGGTGCTGGAAGGCCATCCGATCCGGCTGTTGTGGGCGCCGCGCCACGCGGACAACGAACCGGTGATGCGCGTACGCGCCTGGCTGCGCGAACAGGCCGGCGAGCCTCTGGATGCCGGCACCGGCGCCGACGCCGTGCCGGCGACCGCTTGAATCCCGGCATACTCCACCGATGAACTATCGTCACGCCTTCCATGCCGGCAACCACGCCGACGTCCTCAAGCACGTCCTGCTGCTGGCCCTGCTGGACGCCCTGAAGCGCAAGGACTCGCCGTTCTTCGTGCTGGATACGCACGCCGGCCGCGGCCGCTACCTGCTGGGCGGCAGCGAGAGCCGCAAGACCGCCGAGGCCGACGGCGGCATCCTCCGGCTGTTCGACGCGGCGCGCCTGCCGGCGCCGGTAGAGGCCTATCTGCGGGCGGTGCAGGCCGACAATCCGGTGGGCGCGCTGGTCGCCTATCCGGGCTCGCCGCTGCTGGCGGCGCAGGCGATGCGCGCGCAGGACCGGCTCGCCGCCTGCGAACTCCAGGCCGAGGAAGCCGCCGAACTGAAAGCATTGTTCGCCCACGATGCGCGGGTGGCCGTGCATGCCCGCGACGGCTACGCGGCGATGCACGCCCTGCTGCCGCCACGCGCCGGCGACACCCGTTTCGCGCGCGGGCTGGTGCTCATCGATCCTCCCTACGAGGCCCAGGACGCGGAGTACCCGCGCATCATCGACGCCCTGCGCGACGGCCTGCAGCGCTGGCCCAATGCGAGCTACGCGGTGTGGTATCCGATCAAGCAGCGCCGCAGCCTGCAACCGTTCTTCCGCAGGGCCGCGGCCCTGCCGGCCAAGGCGGCGCTGGTGGCCGAGCTGCAGGTCCGCCCGGACGATTCGCCGCTGCGACTCAACGGCAGCGGCATGCTGGTGATCAATCCACCCTGGCAGTTCGACGCCGCGATCGCGCCGGTGCTTCCGGCGTTGCAGGCAACGCTCGGCGAAGCGGGCGCCAGCACGCGGCTGGAGTGGATCCGGCACGAGTCCTAGCCGGCGCCGCGCCGGGCACGCACGCCCCGCCGGCCCACGGATCGCGCGTCGTGGCGCGGCCCCTGTGCGAGAATCGCCGCTCCCTTCCCCGCAGGTCCCTCCATGGCCGGATCCAGCCTGTTCGCCCTCATCGACGACATCGCCAGCCTGCTGGACGACGTCTCGGCGATGACCAAGATCGCCACCAAGAAGACCGCCGGCGTGCTGGGCGACGATCTGGCCCTCAATGCACAGCAGGTGTCCGGCATCAAGGCCGACCGCGAACTGCCGGTGGTGTGGGCGGTGGCCAAGGGCTCGCTGGTCAACAAGGCGATCCTGGTGCCGGCCGCGCTCGCCATCAGCGCGCTGGAAACCTGGCTGCACGGGCGCGGGGTGAACATCCCGCTGATCACCCCGCTGCTGATGCTCGGCGGCGCCTTCCTCTGCTACGAGGGCGTGGAGAAGCTGGCGCACAAGTTCCTGCACGGCAAGCAGGAAGGCGAACACGAGCATGCCGAACGCCTGCGCGCGGTGCAGGACGAACAGGTCGACATGGTCGCGTTCGAGAAGCAGCGCATCCGCGGCGCGGTCCGCACCGACTTCATCCTGTCGGCGGAAATCATCGTGATCTCGCTCGGCACCCTGGCCGGGCGCACCTTCGTCGAACAACTGCTCACGCTGGTGGCGATCGCCCTGATCATGACCGTGGGCGTGTATGGCCTGGTCGGCGGCATCGTCAAGCTCGACGACGCCGGCATGGCACTCAATCGCGACGGTCGCGAAGGCGGCTGGCCGCGCTTCAAGCGCGCGCTCGGCCGCGGCATCCTGCACAGCGCGCCGTACCTGATGAAATTCCTGTCCATCGCCGGCACCGCCGCGATGTTCCTGGTCGGCGGCGGCATCCTCGTGCACGGCATCGCGGCCCTGCACCACTTCATCGAGCCCTACGCGCACGGGGCGCTCGGCGGGCTGCTGTCGATGCTGTTCAACGCCGGGGTCGGCATCGTCGCCGGTGCGGTGATCCTGGCGGTGACGACCCTGCTGGGACGCCTGCGCGGCAAACGCCACGCTGCCTGAACCGCTGTTCAGGCACCTCGCCGGATCGGCGGGTTTCATGCGAGCATGATCACATGACCGCGCCGAAACGACTGCCGCCCTGGCATGAACACTTCCGCCTGCCCAGCGGGCGCGAGCTGCTGATTCGCCCGATCCGCCCCGAGGACGCCGGCCCCATCCAGGGCGCTTTCACCCTGCTTGGACCGGACGAGATCCGCCAGCGGTTCCTGTACGCGCTGCGTGAACTGACCCCGGAGATGGCCCAGCGCCTGAGCCAGCCCGATCCGCAGACCGAGTTCGCCCTGGTCGCCGCCGAGTCGCTGCCGCCGGGCGAGGCCCTGGTCGGCGCGGTGGCGCGGGCCTCGGTGGTCAACCGCACCCGCGAGGCCGAGTTCGCCATCCTGGTCAGCCATTTCATCGCCGGCCAGGGACTGGGCCGCCATCTGATGCGCCGGCTGGTGAAGTGGGCGCGTTCCAAGAAGCTGGATCGCCTGTACGGCGACGTCCTCGACAGCAACCAGCCGATGCTGCAGCTGGCGCAGTCGCTGGGCTTCAAGCAGGTCCGCGAGGCCGACGCCGCGCCCGGCCTGGTGCGGGTGGTGCTGGACCTCAACGAAGGCGCCTGAGCGCGCCCCATCCGACCGGCGGCGGCCGTCCGCCACCGGTATCGCCGTCTGGATGACTGTCTGGGGAGACCTGCGGCAGGTGCTGCCGCGCGTGGTCGGAGGGCTCCCCGATGGGCATCGACGAAACCCGCCTCAATACCTTCCTCGGCAAGGCGGTCGAGGACCTCGGCGCGGCGATCAGCGCCACCTTGATCCTGGCCGGCGACCGGCTGGGCCTGTACAAGGCGCTGGCGGAAGGCCCGCTCACCCCCGCCGCGCTGGCCGAGCGGACCGGCACCCACGAGCGCTATCTGCGCGAATGGCTGGCCAACCAGGCCGCCGGCGGTTACGTCAGCTATGACCCGGCCCGCGGCGAGTACCGGCTGGAACCGGAACAGGCACTGTGCCTGGCGGATCCGGCCAGTCCGGTGGATCTGGCCGGCGCGTACTACATCATCGAGGCGGTCTTCCACGCGCTGGATCGCACCGTGGACAACTTCCGCACCGGCGCGGGCCTGGAATGGGGCGACCACCACGCCTGCCTGTTCCATGGCACCGAACGCTTCTTCCGCGCCGGCTACAACGCGCACCTGCTGAGCGAATGGCTGCCCGCGCTGGACGGCGCGATGGCCAAGCTCACCGCCGGCGCGCAGGTCGCCGACGTCGGCTGCGGCCACGGCGCCAGCACCCTGCTGATGGCGCGCGCCTATCCGGCCTCGCGCTTCATCGGCTACGACTACCATCCCGAATCGATCCGGGTGGCCGGCGAGCGGGCGCGCGAAGCCGGACTGGACAACGCCCGCTTCGAAGTCGCCGACGCCACCGGTTATGCCGAACGCGACTTCGATCTGATCGCCTTCTTCGACTGCCTTCACGACATGGCCGACCCCATCGGCGCCGCCCGGCATGCGCGCCAGGCGCTGAAACCGGACGGGCATTGCCTGCTGGTGGAACCGTTCGCCGGCGACAACGTCGAGGACAACCTCAATCCGGTCGGCCGGGTGTATTACGGCGCGTCCTCGCAGATCTGCGTGCCGGTGTCGCTGGCCCGCCATGGCCCCGCGCTGGGCGCGCAGGCCGGCGAGGCGCGCCTGCGCGCGGTGATGGAAGCCGGCGGCTTCGGCCGCTTCCGGCGCGCGGCGCAGACGCCTTTCAACCTGGTGTTCGAAGCACGCCCCTGACCACGGGAGATTCCCATGCCCCGCTATGTGATCGAACGCGACATCCCCGGCGCCGGCCAGTTGCCGGCCGACGAACTGAAGGCCATCTCGCGCCGCTCGTGCCAGGTGCTGGAAGGCCTGGGACCGCAGGTGCAGTGGCTGCAGAGCTACGTCACCGCCGACAAGGTGTACTGCCTGTACCTGGCGCCGAACGAGGACCTGATCCGCGAACACGCGCGCCAGGGCGGATTCCCCGCCGACCGCATCGCCGAGGTGCGCGCGGTGATTGATCCGGTCACCGCGGAATGAGCGCGTGAACGACCGCCGGCCGGTCGATGTCTAGCCGGACGGCGGGCGCGGCGCGGTAAACTGGCGGTCCTTTGCGCTGGGTGCGGATGACGCCTCCGGCGCTGCCGCTGTTTTGTGCGCCGATGACTTCACACCAGAATTCCGCTTCCTCCACGCCCGTTCCTCCCCTGCCCGTCGGCGCCCAGGCCCGCGCCTGGTGGCGCGCGCCGGCCTCGCCGTCCGCACTGGCGTGGTTCCTGATGCGCGCCGCGCTGGCCCACGACGGTCCGGTGGTGGCGATCGCGCGCGACAACCACAACGCCCACCAGCTGGAAGGCGACCTGCGCACGCTGCTGGGCGAGCAGGGCCGGCCGGACCTGCCGGTGCTGCCGTTCCCCGACTGGGAAACCCTGCCCTACGACCGCTTCAGTCCGCATCCGGACATCGTCTCCCAGCGTCTGGCCGCGCTGCACCGCCTGCCCGCGCTCAAGCGCGGCATCGTGGTGGTGCCGGTGCAGACCCTGATGCAGCGGTTGCCGCCGCTGCGCCACGTGGTCGGCGGCAGCTTCGACTACCGGGTCGGCCAGGTGCTGGATTTCGACGCCGAGAAGCGGCGCCTGGAAACCGCCAGCTACCGGCACGTGCCGCAGGTGCTGGACCCGGGTGATTTCGCCGTCCGCGGCGGCCTGCTCGATGTGTATCCGATGGGCGCGGACGCGCCGCTGCGCATCGAACTGCTGGACGACACCATCGATTCGATCCGCGAGTTCGATCCGGAAAGCCAGCGCTCGCTGGAAAAGACCGACGCCGTGCAGCTGCTGCCCGGTCGCGAGGTGCCGCTGGACGATGCCTCGCTCGCGCGGGCGATGAACCTGCTGCGCGATCGCTTCGACGTGGATACCCGCCGCAGCGCGCTCTACCAGGATCTGAAGTCCGGGCTCGCGCCGGCCGGCGTGGAGTACTACCTGCCGCTGTTCTTCGAACAGACCGCCACCCTGTTCGACTATCTGGGCGACCGCGCGCTGCCGCTGCTGGCCGATGGCGCCAGCGCGGCGGCCGATGCATTCTGGGCGCAGACCCGCAACCGCTACGAGCAGCGTCGCCACGACATCGAGCGGCCCCTGCTGCCGCCCGACGAACTGTACCTGCCGCCGGACACCCTGCGCGAACGCCTGAACCAGTCGCCACGCGTCGAAGTCTGCGGCCCGGAGCATCCGCGCCACGCCGATGCCGCGCCGCTGGGCGAACAGCCCGCGCCGACGTTGCCGCTGGCGCAGAAGGATCACGCGCCCGGCCAGGCGCTGCGCTCGTTCCTGGATCACTATCCCGGACGCGTGCTGATCGCCGCCGATTCGGCCGGTCGCCGCGAGGCGTTGCTGGAAGTGCTGCAATCGGCCGAACTCAAACCGCAGGTCCTGCACGACCTGCCCGGTTTCCTCGCCGACCCCACGCGCTTCGGCATCGCGGTGGCGCCGCTGGAAGACGGCTTCGCGCTGGACGCGCCGGCGATCGCGGTGCTCACCGAGCGCCAGCTGTTCCCCGAACGCGCCACCCAGCCCTATCGCCGCAAACGCACCGGCCGCGAACCGGACAGCATCATCCGCGATCTCGGCGAACTCAGCGAAGGCGCGCCGATCGTCCACGAGGATCACGGCGTCGGCCGTTACCGCGGACTGGTCGTGCTGGAAGCCGGCGGCCTGCCCGGCGAATACCTGGAAATCGAGTACGCCAAGGGCGATCGCCTGTACGTGCCGGTCGCGCAGCTGCATCTGATCAGCCGCTACTCCGGTGCTTCGGTGGAAACCGCGCCGCTGCATTCGCTGGGTGGCGAGGCCTGGACCAAGGCCAAGAAGAAGGCCGCCGAGAAGGTCCGCGACGTGGCCGCCGAACTGCTGGAAATCCAGGCGCGCCGGCAGGCCCGCGCCGGTCTGGCGCTGCCGGTGGATCGGGCGATGTACGAGCCGTTCGCCGCCGCCTTCCCGTTCGAGGAAACCCCGGATCAGCACGCCGCCATCGAGGCGGTGCTGCGCGATCTGGGCAGCAGCCAGCCAATGGATCGGGTGGTCTGCGGCGACGTCGGCTTCGGCAAGACCGAAGTGGCGGTGCGCGCCGCGTTCGCCGCCGCCAGCGCCGGCAAGCAGGTGGCGGTGCTCGTCCCGACCACGCTGTTGGCCGAACAGCACTACCGCAACTTCCGCGATCGTTTCGCCGACTGGCCGCTGCGAGTGGAAGTGCTCTCGCGCTTCAAGACCGCCAAGGAGATCAAGGCCGAGCTGGAGAAACTGGCCGAAGGCAAGCTGGACGTGATCGTCGGCACCCACCGGCTGCTGCAGCCGGACGTGAAGTTCAAGGACCTGGGCCTGGTCATCGTCGACGAGGAACAGCGCTTCGGCGTGCGCCAGAAGGAAGCGCTGAAGGCGCTGCGCGCCAACGTCCACCTGCTGACCCTCACCGCCACGCCGATTCCGCGCACGCTCAACATGGCGATGGCGGGCCTGCGCGATCTGTCGATCATCGCCACCCCGCCGGCCAACCGCATGGCGGTGCAGACCTTCATCACCCCGTGGGACGGCACCCTGCTGCGCGAGGCGTTCCAGCGCGAACTCTCGCGCGGCGGCCAGGTATATTTCCTGCACAACGACGTGGAAACCATCGGCCGCATGCAGCGCGAGCTGCAGGAACTGGTGCCCGAGGCGCGCATCGGCGTCGCCCACGGACAGATGCCCGAGCGCGAACTGGAGCAGGTGATGCTCGGTTTCCAGAAGCAGCGCTTCAACGTGCTGCTGTGCACGACCATCATCGAATCGGGCATCGACATCCCCAACGCCAATACCATCGTCATCCATCGCGCCGACCGCTTCGGCCTGGCCCAGCTGCACCAGTTGCGCGGTCGCGTCGGCCGCTCGCATCACCGCAGCTACGCCTACCTGGTGGTGCCGGACAAGCGCAGCATGACCGCCGACGCCGAACGCCGGCTCGATGCGATCGCGGCGATGGACGAACTCGGCGCCGGTTTCCTGCTCGCCACCCACGATCTGGAAATCCGCGGCGCCGGCGAACTGCTCGGCGAGGACCAGAGCGGGCAGATGGCCGAAATCGGCTTCAGCCTGTACACCGAACTGCTGGAGCGCGCGGTGCGCTCGATCCGCCAGGGCAAGCTGCCGGACGCGGACCTGGGCCAGGAAGCGCGCGGCGCGGAAGTCGAACTGCATGTGCCGGCGCTGATTCCCGACGACTACCTGCCCGACGTGCATACCCGCCTGACCCTGTACAAGCGCATCAGCAGCGCGCGCGACCGCGACGAGCTGCGCGATCTGCAGGTGGAGATGGTCGACCGCTTCGGCCTGCTGCCGGATCCGGTCAAGTATCTGTTCGCCACCGCCGAACTGAAGCTCGACGCCACCGCGCTGGGCGTCCGCAAGCTGGACCTGGGCGAGACCGGTGGCCGCATCGTGTTCGAGGCCAAGCCGAACATCGATCCGATGGCGGTCATCCAGCTCATCCAGAAGCAGCCGCGCATCTACGGCATGGAGGGTCCGGACAAGCTGCGGATCAAGCTGCCGATGCCCGAACCGGCGGATCGCTTCAACGCCGCCAAGGGCCTGCTGACCACGCTGCAGGCATCCTGACCATTGCAATGCCCGTAGGAGCGACGTGAGTCGCAACCGCTTTTCAGGTCATGGATGGACACGGTCGCGGCTCACGTCGCTCCTACCGCTGGAACCCTTACAGCTGCGATTCAATCGGCAGCCATTCCAGCACCTTGACCGTGCCACGCCGCCACAGGCCCACGCCGGGTTCGTGTTCCCACACCCGTGGCGGCGTCACCGCGCCGTCGTCCCAGCGCAGCTTGCCTTCGGCCAGCCGCAGCCGGTAGCTGTGGGTGGGCGCGGTCTTGTCGCGGTAGCGCCGGGCCAGTTCGGCGGCGGCGCCGGCGTCCTCGAAGAACACGCCCATCTCGGTGTTTAGGCTGACCGAGCGCGGGTCCAGATTGAAGGAACCGACGAAGCCGGAGCTTCCATCGACGACGAACGCCTTGGTGTGCAGGCTGGCGCCGCTGGAACCGAACAGGCTGCTGTCCTCCGGCACGCCGCGCGGCATCAGTTCGTACAGTTCCACGCCTTCGCGCAACAGCGGTATCCGGTAAGGCGCATAACCGCTGTGCACGACGGTGACGTCGGTGGCCGCCAGCGAATTGGTCAGCACGCCGACCTCGACCCCGCGCCGGCGCAGCCCGCCCAGCCAGGCCACGCCATCGCGCCCGGGCACGAAGTACGGCGAGATCAACCAGACCCGCTCGCGCGCCCTGGAGACCGCCGGCACCAGCCGCGTGATCAGCCAGCCATCGCCGCCGCCCCCCTGGCCCTTTTCCGGCGGATCCGAGTGGACCTGCGCCGAGATCGGCCAGTGCAGCGGCATCTGTCCTTCCAGGAAGGCGCGCACGCCGGGGGCATGGGCCACCCGCTTGAGATAGGGCTCGGCCCGGCGCGCTCGCTGCGCCTTGTCCACGGACGCGCGCAGTCCGGCCAGCGCGTCGCCGTCCGCGCGAGCGAGCGCGCGCAGCGGAATGACCGAACGGCTGTTCCAGAACGCATCGAAAACCGCCTCGGTCTGCCGCACCGCCGGTCCCAGCAAGGCCGCATCCAGATCCAGGAAGTTGGTGTCGGTGGCGGCGTCGAAGTATTCGTCGCCGATGTTGCGCCCGCCGACCACCGCGATCCGCCCGTCGGCGATCCATGCCTTGTTGTGCATGCGCCGGTTGAGGCTGATGCCGCGCAGCAGCATTTCCATCCCGCGGCCGAGGAAGCCGGCGCGGTTGCGCGACGGATTGAACATCCGCACTTCGATGTTGGGATGCTGATCCAGCGCCACCAGCAGCGAATCGCGGCCATGCGCGTTCATGTCGTCCAGCAGCAGGCGCACGCGCACGCCGCGATCGGCGGCCCGCAGCAGTTCCCGGTCCAGCAGCTGTCCGGTGAGATCGTCGTGCCAGATGTAGTACTGCAGATCCAGGCTGCGTCCGGCCGCCTGCGCGGTCAGCGCGCGGATCGCGAAGGCGTCCAGATTGTCCGACACCAGGCCAAGCCCGGTCCGCTCCGGATGCGCGGCGGTCAGCGGCGCGATGGCGCGATCCAGCACGGTGGTGCCGGCCGCCACCGGCAGCGCGTGCGACGCCGGTCCCTGCACCCGCGCGGCGAACCGGCCATAGCTGTACAGGGAAGCCAGGCTGGCGATCACCAGCGTCAGCAGGATCAGGCCGAGCAGTCGGAACTTCCGTGCCATGCGTCGTTTCCGGTGAGGCAGGCGCCAATTCTAGCCGGACGGATCCTCCGTCCCGGTGAGGATGGCTGCGGTATCCTGCCGCGTCTTCCGGAGGCCGCCATGTCCGCATCGATGAAACGTTCCCTGGCCCTGCTGCTCACCGCCGTGGTCGCGCTGGCCGGCTGCACGACGCCGCGCCGGGACAAGCCGGCGGACGCATTGACCTTCGTGGTGGTGCGGCACGCCGAAAAGGCCACAGACGACCCGGAGGATCCCCGCCTGTCCGACCTCGGCCGGGAACGCGCGCGGCGCCTGGCCACGCTGCTGGCCGATGCGCCGGTCGTGGCCATCTACGCCACCGAGTTCAGGCGCACGCGGGAAACCGCGCAGCCGACCGCCGACGCGCATCATGTTCCGATCTCTGCCTACTTCGCGCGCGGACCGGCCGGCGAAAGCGCCGCCCATTGGCGTCGCGATCATGATCGCGGCACCGTGCTCATCGTCGGCCACAGCAACACCGTGCCGGATCTGGTGGCCGCGCTGTCGGGGCAACCGGCCACGCCGATGCCCGAGACCGAGTACGACCGGGTGACCTGGATCCGTTTCGACGCCGACGGACGCGCGCGGGTGGAAATCACGCGCTACTGAGCTCCGCGCGGGCGCGTGCACAGGTCCCTCCGGCCGGTTCGGCTACCCTGACCCGATGAACGAGTCCACATCCGTGTTCGGCGCCTGGGACGGCAGCGTCCCTGGCGCGCGCCGGTTGCAGGCCGAGTTGGCCCGGCAGGTCCGGCTCGACGACGAGATCGGCGCGCCCCGCCGCATCGCCGGTTTCGATGTCGGCTTCGAGGACGAAGGCAGGATCACCCGCGCGGCGGCGGTGCTGCTGGACGCGCGCGATCTCGCGCCGCTGGAAACCCATGTCGCCCGCGTGCCGACCTCGATGCCCTACGTTCCCGGCCTGCTCAGTTTCCGCGAACTGCCGGCCTTGATGGCGGCGCTGGCCCTGCTGGGAGAATCGCCGGATCTGGTGATGATCGATGGCCAGGGCATCGCCCATCCGCGCCGGCTGGGCATCGCCGCGCACTTCGGCGTGGTCACCGGCCTGCCCAGCATCGGGGTGGCGAAGAAACCGCTGTGCGGCCGGTTCGACGCGCCTGGCGAGCGACCCGGCGATCTCACGCCATTGATCGACAGGGGGCAGCAGATCGGCTGGGCGCTGCGCAGCAAGGCGCGCTGCCTGCCGCTGATCGTCTCGCCCGGCCACCGGGTTTCGCTCGCGGGCGCGCTCGACTGGACCCTGCGCTGCCTGCGCGGCTATCGCCTGCCCGAGCCCACGCGGCTGGCCGACCGGCTCGCCTCGCGGCGTGGCGACATCCCGCTCGCTGCGGCCGAGTCCCGGTAGGAAAACCTGGCAGGGACATACGGCGGGAAGCCCCCCGCAGAAGCGGTCCGTCAGCCACGAGCCTGGGCGGCGACGACGCCGCGACACGGAAGGTCACCGGCTCATCGACGCATCGCGGAAACAATCCGTTGCCGTCGTCGCGCCTGCGCGCGCCGTGCCGCTGTGCCATCCTGCGCGCAGCCACCCCGGAGGACGCCATGACCACCCTCATTTCCCCGCGCACCCATGACCTGGGCGGATTCCAGGTCCGCCGCGCGGTGCCCAGCCTGCAGGCGCGCAGCGTCGGTCCGTTCGTGTTCGTGGATCACATGGGACCGGCCACCTTCGACGAGGGACGCGGCGTGGACGTACGTCCGCATCCGCACATCGGCCTGGCCACGGTCACCTTCCTGTGGAGCGGCGCGATCAACCACAAGGACACGCTGGGTTCGGAGCAGATCATCCTGCCCGGCGACGTCAACTGGATGACCGCCGGCCGCGGCATCGCCCATTCCGAACGCACGCCCGCCGACGTGCGCGCGCATCCGCATCCGCTGCATGGCATGCAGACCTGGGTGGCGCTGCCGAAGGCGTACGAGGAAGTCGCGCCCGAGTTCCATCACCACAAGGCCGACAGCCTGCCCCAGCAGCGCCATGCCGGCGCCTGGCTGCGGGTGATCGCCGGGCGCGCCTATGGCGAGGAGTCGCCGGTGCGGGTGTTCGCCGACACCTTCAACGTGGCACTGGATCTGGCGCCGGACGCGGAGCACGCGATCGACGACGGCCATGTGGAGCGCGCGCTGTACGTGCTGGAAGGCGACGCGCAGCTCGACGGCGCCGACATTCCCGACAAGCACCTGGTGGTGCTGGACCCCGGCACGCGGCCGGTGCTGCGCGCGAAGACACCGGTCAAGGCGCTGCTGCTGGGCGGCGAACCGCTGGATGCGCAGCGGCATATGTGGTGGAACTTCGTCTCCAGTTCCAAGGAACGGATCGAGCAGGCCAAGGACGATTGGCGCGAGGGCCGGTTCGGGCAGATCGCGGGCGAGACCGAGTTCATTCCCTTGCCCGATCATTAATCAAGAGTGATGGTTGTCACACTTTTTTGAGTCACCCAAGGCATACTTGTGCCGCACCCGGGCAATTCTCGCCCCGCGTGCGGCCCGTCGGACGACGGTTCCATCCATTCCTTGGGGGATTACAGATGAGTCTTGGAAAGAAACTCGCGGCGGAGTTCCTGGGTACTTTCTGGCTGGTGCTGGGCGGCTGCGGCAGCGCGGTGCTGGCGGCCAAGTTCGGCGGCGACGCCAATCCACTGGGCATCGGTTTCCTCGGCGTGGCGCTGGCCTTCGGCCTGACCGTGCTGACCGGCGCCTACGCGTTCGGCCACATTTCCGGCGGCCACTTCAATCCGGCGGTGAGCTTCGGCCTGTGGGCCGGCGGCCGCTTCTCCATCAAGGAACTGGTCCCCTACATCGTCGCCCAGGTGCTGGGCGGCGCCGCGGCGGGCTTCATCCTGTTGCAGATCGCCAGTGGCGCCAGCGGCTTCGCCATCGATCCCAACGCGGCCGGCGCGTTCGCCAGCAATGGCTACGGGGCGATGTCGCCGGGTGGCTATTCGGTGGCGGCGGCGTTCCTGACCGAAGTCGTGCTGACCGCGTTCTTCCTGATCGTCATCATGGGTTCCACCCACGGCCGCGCGCCGGCCGGGTTCGCGCCGATCGCGATTGGCCTGGCGCTCACCCTGATCCACCTGATCAGCATCCCGGTGACCAACACGTCGGTGAATCCGGCCCGCTCCACCGCCGTGGCGCTGTTCGCCGGCCCGACCGCGCTCAGCCAGCTGTGGCTGTTCTGGCTGGCGCCGATCCTCGGCGGCCTGCTGGGCGGCGTGATCTACAAGGCGATTGGCAGGGATTGACGCCGTTCCGTGCGTTCGCAAAAAAGCCGGGCATCGCCCGGCTTTTTTGTTCCCGCCTCTTTCCTGTCTGCAGGAGCGATGTCCGTCGCGACCGTAGCGATCCAGAACAGGATCTCCAAGGGCAAACGAGGCGTCGTACCGGTTTGCAGGTGGTCGCGACCCACGCCGCTCCCACAAAGGCGGATGGATCAGAACCGGCCTTCCTGGAAATCGACGAACGCCTGGATGATCTCCTGCTTGCTGTTCATCACGAACGGTCCGTGCCGCACCACCGGTTCGCGCAGTGGACGGCCGGCGACCAGAATCGCGCGGACCGGCTGCTGGCCGGCGCGCAGGCTCAGGCCGCTGCCGCCGCCGAGCACGGCCAGTTCATGGGTCTCCAGCGCACGGGCGTCTTCACCCTCGCCCACCGTCAGGCCGCCCTCGAAGGCGTATACGAACGCGTTGTGGCCTTCGGGCAACACGTAGTCCCACGCCTTGCCCGCATCCAGCGCGATGTCGAGATACACCGGATCGGTGGCCGGCTGCGAAATCGGTCCGGTCACGTCGCCGACCTGGCCGGCGATCACCTTGATGCCCACGCCCGGCGCGGGCGAGGTCACCGGAATGCGTTCCGGGGCGAATTCCTGGTACTTGGGCTCGGTCATCTTGTCGCGCGCCGGCAGGTTCACCCACAACTGGAAGCCGCGCATGCGGCCGGATTCCTGCTCCGGCATTTCCGAATGCACCAGGCCGCGACCGGCGGTCATCCACTGCACCGAACCTGGTGTCAGCAGGCCTTCGTTGCCGTGGTTGTCGCGATGGCGCATGCGGCCGTCGAGCATGTAGGTGACAGTCTCGAAGCCACGGTGCGGATGCTCGGGGAAACCGGCGATGTAGTCCTCGGCGCGATCGGTGCCGAACTCGTCCAGCAGCAGGAACGGATCCAGATCCGGCAGGTCCGGGCCGCCGATCACGCGGGTCAGCTTGACGCCGGCGCCGTCGGACGTGGCGCGGCCGCGCACCTTGCGGATGACGCGGGCGGGATGGGTATCGACGGGTGTGTTCATGGCAACCTCCTGGGCAATGCCCGGAAGATGGCAGCGCGGCGCCGCTTTCGGAATGGCGGCGCCCGTAACCATCTGTTCCAGCCATGGCTCCATGGGAACCACGGCCGGCGGATACCCGCGCCCGGACTCAGGCGATGTAGACCGACTTGATGTTCATGAACTCGTGGATGCCGTGCTCGGCCAGTTCGCGGCCGAAGCCCGAGCGCTTGGTGCCGCCGAACGGCAGGCGCACGTCGCTGCGCACGATCGCGTTGACGAAGGCCGCGCCGACCTGGAGTTGCCGGGCGACCCGGTCGCCGCGCTCGGGATTGCCGCTCCAGACGCTGCCGCCCAGGCCGAAGCTGGTGTCGTTGGCGACCCGGATCGCCTCGGCCTCGTCGCGCACCCGCAGGATGCTGGCGACCGGCCCGAACAGTTCCTCCTCGTAGGCCGGCATGCCGGGCGCGACGCCATCGAGGATGGAGGCCGGATAGCCGGCGTGCGATGCATCCGGCTCGCAGCCCAGCAGCGGCCGCGCGCCCCGGGCGATGCTGGCCTGCACCTGGCGATGCAGTTCGTCGCGCAGATCCCGCCGCGCCATCGGCGCCAGCGTGGTGGCATCGTCCTCGGGATCCCCGAGTGTCAGCTTCGCCGCGGCCTCGGCGAAACGCTGCACGAAACGATCGGCGATCGCCTCGACCACGATGAAACGCTTGGCGGCGATGCAGGTCTGTCCCGCGTTGCCGTAGCGCGAGGCGATCGCGCCGGCCACGGTCTTGTCCAGGTCCGCGTCCTCCAGCACCACGAACGCATCGCTGCCGCCCAGCTCCATCACGCACTTCTTGAGCTGCTGGCCGGCGTTGCCGGCCACCGAGCGGCCGGCGCGCTCGCTGCCGGTCAGGGTGACCGCGGCGATGCGCGGATCCCGGATGACCCCGGCGGCCTGATCGTTGTCGATATGCAGCACGCCGAACACCCCGGCCGGAATCCCGGCGTCGCGCAGCACCTCGGCGATGACGTCGGCGCAGCGCGGCACGTTGGCGGCATGCTTGAGCACGGCGACGTTGCCGGCCATCAGCGCCGGCGCGAGGAAGCGGAACACCTGCCAGATCGGGAAGTTCCAGGGCATCACCGCGAACACGCAGCCAATCGGCTCGTAGCGCACGTAGCTGCGGCGGCCGTCGGTGGCGATAGGCTCGTCCTTCAGGTAGTCGCCGGCGTGGTCGGCGTAGTACTCGCAGGCGCCGGCGCACTTGTCCACTTCGGCCAGGGCTTCCCGGCGCAGCTTGCCCATCTCGGCGGTCATGATCCGCTGGATGTCGTCGCGGCGCGCGCGTAGGCCGGCGCCCACCCGCCGCAGCAATTCGCCGCGCTCGCCCAGCGGACGCGCGGACCAGGCACGGAACGCCGGCTGCGAGGCCGCCAGCACGGCCTCGACGGCAGCGGCGTCCATCAGGGTCTGGGAGTGTTCGACCTGGCCGGTCGCGGGATTGACGGTATCTACTTTCATGGCGATCTCGTGATGCGCGTGCAGGCGACCATTCTGACGCCCGCCGCGTTAGCGCCGGGTGGGCCCGGTCAGCCGTTCTCCTGCAAAGCCAGCTGCATGTCGCGCTGGCGGCGCTTTTCCTCGCGGTACATCAGCCACCAGCCGACCAGCGCGGCCAGCGAGACGATCGCGATCATTAGCGTGGCCAGGGCGTTGATCTTCGGACTCAGGCCCAGCCGCACCGAGGAGAACACCTTCATCGGCAACGTGGTCGAACTGGGGCCGGCGACGAAACTGGCGATCACCACGTCGTCCAGCGACAGGGTGAAGGCCAGCAGCCAGCCGGACACCAGCGCCGGCATGATGATCGGCAGGGTGATCAGGAAGAACACCTTCAGCCGGTTGGCGCCCAGGTCCATCGCCGCCTCCTCCAGCGACTTGTCCAGTTCGGACAGGCGCGAGGAGATGACCACGGTGACGAACGAGACGGTCAGGGTGACGTGGGCGATCCAGATGGCGATGACGCCTTTCGACGGCAGGCCCAGCACCTGCCCCATCGAGACCAGCATCAGCAGGATCGACAGGCCGATGATCACCTCGGGCATCACCAGCGGCGCGGTGATCAGCGCGCCGAACACGGTCTTGCCGTGGAAGCGGCGCATCCGGGTCATCACCAGCGCCGCCAGCGTGCCCAGCACCACCGCCGCGCTCGCGGTCCAGAAGGCGATCTTCAGGCTGATCCAGGCCGCTTCCAGCATCTGCGCGTCGCGGAACAGTTCGCCGTACCACTTCACCGAGAAGCCGGACCATACCGTGGCCAGGCGCGACTCGTTGAACGAGTACACCATCAGGATCAGGATCGGCAGGTACAGGAAGGCGAAGCCGAAACCCAGCACCAGCCAGGTCAGGCTGCGTTGGCGCAGGCGGCTCATGTCAGCCTCCCTTCCAGCTCGCGCTGCTGCACCCGGTTGAAGATCAGGATCGGGATCATCAGCAGGATCAGCATAACGATCGCCACCGCCGACGCCGCCGGCCAGTCGCGGTTGTTGAAGAACTCGTTCCACAGCACGCGGCCGATCATCAGCGTGTCCGGCCCGCCGAGCAGCTCGGGAATGACGAATTCGCCCACCGCCGGAATCATCACCAGCATGCAACCGGCGATGATGCCGGCCCGCGACAGCGGCAGGGTGATGGTGAAGAACGCCTTCCACGGCTTGGCGCCGAGGTCGTAGGCGGCCTCCAGCAGGCGCTGGTCGTGCTTGACCAGGTTGGTGTACAGCGGCAGCACCATGAACGGCAGATAGGCGTAGACGATGCCGATGTAGGCGGCCATCGGCGTGTACAGGATCTGCAGGGGTTCGCTGATGACACCCAGCTTCATCAGCAGGTTATTGAGCAGGCCGTTGTTCTTGAGGATGCCGATCCAGGCGTAGATGCGGATCAGGAACGAAGTCCAGGACGGCAGCACCACCAGCATCATCGCGATATTGCGCGAGGACGGCGGCAGGCGCGCGATCACGTAGGCGATGGGGTAGCCGATCAGCAGGGCGAAGAAGGTGGAGACGGCCGCGATCTGGATCGAACTCAGGTAGGCCTGCACGTACTGGGAATCGGTGAACAGCGCCGCGTAGTTGCCCAGGTTGAGCTTGAGCGTCAGCGCCTCGTCCACGTACTCCAGGATCGGCGTGTACGGCGGCATCGCGATGGCGAGCTTGGAGAACGAAATCTTCAGCACGATCAGGAACGGGATCGCGAAGAACAGCAGCAGCCAGAGATAGGGAACCGAGATCACCGCCCAACGCGGGCCCGGCGTGGCTTTCCTGAGCAGGTCCCGGAGTTTCATGAGGTCAGCACCACGCCGTCGTTGTCGCCCCACCACACCCAGACCTCGTCGTTCCAGGTCAGGCCCTCGCTGGCCCAGCGCTGCACGTTGGCGAAGTTGGCCATGAACTTGTAACCGCCCGGCAGGCGGACGTGGTAGACCGAATGGCTGCCGAAGTAGGCGATGTCCTCGATCACGCCCTTGGCCTTGTTGTACTCCTGTGCCGGTTCCTCCTTGCCGATGCCGAGCTTCTCCGGACGCACGGCGAACGAGACTTCCTGGCCCTCGAAGCCGGAAATGCCGTGGCCGACGTAGACCGCCACCGGCAACTGCGGGCTGCGGATGGTGACGTAGTCCGATTCGTCCTCCTCGACCACGCCGTCGATCAGGTTGACCGAGCCGATGAACTCGGCGGCGAAGCGGCTGGTCGGCTGCTCGTAGATTTCGTCCGGCGTGCCGACCTGGCGGATCCAGCCCTGGTCCATCAGGGCGATGCGGGTGGCCATCGTCATCGCCTCTTCCTGATCGTGGGTGACCATCACGCAGGTCACCCCGGACTTCTCGATGATGTTGACCAGTTCCAGTTGCATCTGCGAGCGCAGCTTCTTGTCCAGCGCGCCCATCGGCTCGTCCAGCAGCAGCAGCTTGGGCCCCTTGGCCAGCGAACGCGCCAGCGCCACGCGCTGTTGCTGGCCGCCCGACAACTGGTGCGGCTTGCGCTTGGCCAGCTTGCCCAACTGCACCAGCGCCAGCATCTCCTCCACCCGCTTCCTGATCGCGTCCCTGGACAGGCCGTCCTGCTTCAGGCCGAAGGCGATGTTCTGCTCCACGGTCATGTGCGGGAACAGCGCATAGGACTGGAACATCATGTTGAGCGGCCGCTCGTAGGGCGGCAGATCGTTCAGTAGTTGCCCGTCCAGGTAGATTTTCCCGGCCGTGGGCTTCTCGAAGCCGGCCAGGCAGCGCAGCAGGGTGGACTTGCCGCTGCCCGATCCGCCCAGCAGGGCGAAGATCTCACCCTTGCGGATGGTCAGGTTGGTGTCGTCCACGGCGACGAAGCCGTCGAACTCCTTGCGCACATCGACGATGCGCAGGTAGGCGTCGGCGCCGGCCTTGGCATGGTTGGCGTTAGTGGTGTCCTTGCCGTTGCCGGGAGGTGGGTTGTCAGCCGCCATCGGGTTCCCCTGTACGGCGCCGGGCATGCGGCGCGTGGCTTCTGTGGAAAATGGAAACGACCCGGGGCGGGCGCCCTGCCCGCCCCTTCGCGTGGATTACTTGCCGGTCTTCAGTTCCGTCCAGATCCGGGTGTACTGGCGGTCGACTTCCGGCGGCAGGATGGCGAAAGTGAACAGCTTGGCCTCGACTTCCGGCGGCGGATACACGGTCGGATCGTCGACGATGTCCTTGACCATCAGCGCCTTGGCCTTGGGAATGGCGTTGGGGTAATGGATGAAGTTGGAATTGTTGGCCATCACCTGCGGATCCAGCAGGTAGTTGATGAAGGCGTAGGCGTTGTCGACGTGCTTGGCGTCCTTGGGAATGGCCAGCATGTCGAACCACTGCGGCGCGCCTTCCTTCGGAATCGCGTAGGCGATCTTGACGCCGTTGCCCGCTTCCTCGGCGCGATCGCGCGCCTGGATGATGTCGCCCGACCAGCCGACCACCAGGCAGGTGTCGCCGTTGGCCATCGCGTCGATGTACTGCGAGGAATGGAAATTGGTGATGTAGGGGCGCACCGATTTCAACAGCGCCGCCGCCTTCTCGATGACCTTGGGATCGAAGCTGTTGGGATCCTCGCCCAGGTAGTTCAGCGCCATCGGGATGACTTCCGATGGGGTGTCCAGCAGGGTCACGCCGCAGTCCTTCAGCTTGGACACGTTCTCCGGCTTGAACACGATGTCCAGGCTGTTGGCGATATCGGTGTTGCCGAACGCGGCCTTGACCTTGTCGATGTTGTAGCCGATGCCGGTGGTGCCCCACATGTACGGGATGGCGTACCGGTTGCCCGGATCCTGCCGCTCGATGCGTTTCATCAGCTCGGGATCGAGGTTGGCGTAGTTGGGGATCTTGCTCTTGTCCAGCGGCATGAACACGCCCGCCTGGATCTGCCGGCCGAGGAAGTTCAGGGTCGGCACCACGATGTCGTAACCGCTGGAGCCGGCCAGCAGCTTGGTCTCGACCACTTCGTTGCTGTCGAACACGTCGTAGGTGACCTTGATCCCGCTCTGCTTCTCGAAGTTCGGGATGGTGTCCTCGGCGATGTAATCGGACCAGTTGTAGACGTTCACTTCCTTGGCGCCATCGGCCGCGGCGGGTCCGGTAGCGCCCTTGCCGGTCTCCGGTTTGCCGCCGCAGGCGGCCAGGCTGGTACAGACAAGGATGGCGGTGGCCAGGGTTCGCAATTTCATCAACTCTCTCCAGATAGGCGCCAGGCATGGCAGTGATGAGTGGTGCGTTCTTGCGTTTTGACGATGGCTCCCCGGAGGGATGCCCTGTTCCCGGCCGGCGCGATGTCCGGCCATCCCCCCCCACAACAATCAGGGCCGCGCATGGCGGCCCTGATCCGGTTACCGGTTACTTGCCGGTCTTCAGCTCCGTCCAGATCCGGGTGTACTGGCGGTCCACTTCCGGCGGCAGCACCGCGAAGGTGAACAGCTTGGCGTCGACCTCCGCCGGCGGATAGATGGTCGGATCGTCTGCGATGGTCGGATCCACCATCGGCCGGGACGCCGGCACCGCGTTCGGGTAGGTCACGAAGTTGGTGTTGGCCGCCGCCACCTTGGGATCCAGCATGTTGTTGATGAAGGCGTAGGCGTTGTCGACGTGCTTGGCGTCCTTGGGGATGGCCATCATGTCGAACCACTGCGGCGCGCCTTCCTTCGGGATCGAGTAGGCGATGTGGACGCCATTCTTCGCCTCGTCGGCGCGATCGCGCGCCTGGATGACATCACCCGACCAGCCCACCACCAGGCACACGTCGCCGTTGGCCAGGTCGTTGATGTAGGAGGAGGAATGGAAGTTGCGGATATACGGCCGAATGCTCTTCAGCAGGGCGGCGGCCTTGTCGATCACCTTGGGATCGAAACTGTGCGGATCCTCGCCCAGGTAGTTCAGCGCGATCGGGATCAACTCCGACGGGGTGTCCAGCACGGTCACGCCGCAGTCCTTGAGCTTGGACAGGTTCTCCGGCTTGAACACCAGATCCCAGCTGCCGGTGACGTCGGTATTGCCGAACGCCGCCTTGACCTTGTCGACGTTGTAGCCGATGCCGCTGGTGCCCCACAGGTACGGCACGGCGTACTGGTTGCCCGGATCCTGCAGGGCGATGCGCTCCAGCAGCTTGGGATCGACATTCTTCAGGTTCGGAATCTTCGACTTGTCCAGCGGCAGGAACACGCCGGCCTGGATCTGCCGGCCGAGGAAGCTCAGCGAAGGCACCACCACGTCGTAACCGCTGGAGCCGGCCAGCAGCTTGGTCTCGACCATCTCGTCGCTGTCGAACACGTCGTAGGTGACCTTGATCCCGGTCTGCTTCTCGAAGTTCGGGATGGTGTCCTCGGCGATGTAGTCCGACCAGTTGTAGACGTTGACGACCTTCTCGTCGGCGCCCTTGGCCGCCTTCTTTTCCTCGGCGCCCCCGCAGGCCGCCAAGGCGCCGGCCACGGCCAGCGCAATCGTCAATGCTCGGAACTTCATGGGGCTTCTCCTGGAAGCGGAAAGAGGATGGCGGACATGATACGCCGCGCCGCCAGCCTGGGAACCCGTTGACGGGCCGGGGTTTCCACGGTCAGCGACCCAACGCCCGGGCGGTGTCGTCCAGCGCCTTCCAGGCCTTGTCGAACAGTTCGTCGACCTGTCCGCGCGTGATGATCAACGGCGGCGACAGCAGCATCGCGTCCCAGGTCGCGCGCAGGATCAGGCCGTGCTTGAGGGCGAAGTCGCGGCACATCACCCCGACCGAACCGCGGTCCGGGAAGAACCCGCGCTTGCCCTTGTCCGGCACCAGTTCCAGCGCGCCCACCATGCCGGCGATGCGCGCCTGCCCGACCAGCCGGTGCTCGCCCAGTTCGGCCCAGCGCTGCGCCAGATAGGGCGCGATTTCGGCCTTGGCCCGTTCGACGATCTTCTCTTCCTGCAGGATGCGGATGTTCTCCAGCGCCACCGCCGCGCACACCGGATGGCCGGAGTACGTGGCGCCGTGGGCCAGCTCGCCGCCCTGGGCCTTCAGCACGTTCGCCACCCGGTCGTTGAACATCGCCGCGCCCAGCGGGATGTAGCCGGAGGTGATGCCCTTGGCCACCGGCATGATGTCCGGCTGGAAGCCGAAGTACTGGGAGCCGAACCATTCGCCGGTGCGGCCGAAGCCGCAGATGACCTCGTCCGCGACCAGCAGCACGTCGTACTTGCGGCAGATGCGCTCGATCTCCGGCCAGTAGGTGCGCGGCGGGATGTACACGCCGATCGCGCCCATGATCGGCTCGCCGATGAAGGCCGCCACCCGCTCCGGCCCCAGTTCCAGGATCTTGTCCTCCAGCCGGCGTGCCGCGAGCAGTCCGTATTCGTCCTCGGACAGCTCGCCGCCATCGGCGAACCAGAACGGCGGATCGATGTGGTGGATGTCGGGAATCGGCAGGCCGCCCTGCTTGTGCATGCCCTTCATGCCGCCCAGGCTGGCGCCGGCCATGGTGGTGCCGTGGTAGCCGTCGTGGCGGCCGATGAAGATGTTCTTGCGCGGCTGGTCCTGCACCGCCCAGAAATGCCGCACCAGTCGCAGGATGGTGTCGTTGGCCTCGGAACCGGAATTGACGAAGAAGGAATGATTGATGTCGCCCGGCGCCAGTTCGGCCAGCTTGGCGGCCAGTTCGATGGTCGGCTCGGTGGTGCACTGGAAGAAGCTGTTGTAGTACGCCAGCCGGGTCATCTGTTTCGATGCGGCCTCGCCCAGCTCCCGGCGTCCGTAGCCGATGTTGACGCACCACAGGCCCGCGAAGGCGTCGAGCAGCTGGTTGCCCTCGGCGTCCCACACATAGCAACCTTCGCCACGGGTGAGGATGCGGGTGCCCTTCTTCGCCAGGGCGGCGTTGTCGTTGAAGGGGTGCAGGTGGTGCTGGGCGTCGAGCTTCTGGAGGGCGGGGATGTCGAGGTGTTGCATGGGGACTCCGGGATGACCTTCTTGATGACTGTCTTCGTTCGACCTGAGGCGCTCAGGACGCTTGCGCGTGATGTCGTCGTCGGTGCGCACCGATGGCGCGCTCGCCGCGGGGCCCTACTTTCTTTGCTTGTGCAAAGAAAGTAGGCAAAGAAACACACCCCTGGCGGCGTGCCCTGCGCGCTGCGCGCGCAGGGTCCGCAATCGGACCGGGAATTTCCGGAAGGGGCCTCCTGCCCCTGCCGGAAACGGCGCACATCCATGTGCGCCGCCCTGCGGGTTTTACCCGGCCCGCTTGCCACGCCTTAACGGGGGCCCGAAAAGCCAAGGCAAGAGCAGGGCAACAGCAACAGCGGAGTATTGAAGACCGGTGTGCTTCCAGTGTTTTGGTTTTGGTTTTGGTTTTGGCTCTTGCTCCTCGGGCCCCATCCGCAGCGGTGGCGACGGTGGGTAAACCCGCAGGGCGCTGCACAGGGATGTGCAGCGTTTTGGGTCGGCACAGGATGTGCCGTCCCAAAATTCCCACCGGCGACACGGACCATAACGGCGCAGCCGTTGGGGCGCGAGTACCGGGGTGTGCTTTCTTTGGTTCCTTTCTTTGCACAAGCAAAGAAAGGGACGCCCCGCGGCGAGCGCACCACGGCGGGCAGCCGCAAGACACCACGCGCGCCAGCGCCCGACTATCCATCCCACGATGGCCCCAAAGAATTCGCACCATGAACACTCAGACGTTCAACAACAGGAATTCCCGCTCCCACGAACTGATCACGCGGAAGAAGGTCTCGTACTCCTTGCGCTTCACCGACACATAGGCCCGCACGAACCGCGGCCCCAGCATCTCCTGCAACGGCTTGCATGCCTCCAGCCCGTCCAGCGCCTCGCCCAGCGAACGCGGCAGGTCGTAGCCGATTTCCTTGGCGCTGCCGGCGGTCGGCGCGGTCGGCTTGAGCTTTTCGCGGATGCCCAGCAGGCCGCAGGCCAGGGTCGCCGCCATCGCCAGGTAGGGATTGGCGTCGGAACCGGCGAAGCGGCTTTCCACCCGCATGTTCTCCGGCGTGTCCATCGGCACGCGCAGGCCGCAGGTGCGGTTGTCATAGCCCCACTGCACGTTGCTCGGCGAGACCTCGCCGAACATCAGCCGGCGATAGGAATTGACGTTGGGCGCGAAGAACGCCATCGCCATCGGCACGTATTTCTGCAGGCCGGCCAGGTAGTGGCCGAACACCGGGCTGAACTTGCCCGGCTCCTTGCCGGTGAACACGTTGTGGCCCTTCTTCGCGTCCACCACGCTCTGGTGGATGTGCATGGCGCTGCCCGGCTCGTTCTCCATCGGCTTGGCCAGGAAGGTGGCATAGACGCCGTGGCGCATGGCCGCCTCGCGCATGGTGCGCTTGAACAGGAACACCTGGTCGGCCAGCGCCATCGCCCCGGCGTGGGTGAAATTGACTTCCAGCTGGGCCGCGCCGGATTCGTGGATCAGCGTGTCCACGTCCAGCTCCATCGCCTCGCAGTAGTCGTACATCAGGTCGAGGATGGGATCGAATTCGTTGACCGCGTCGATCGAATACGACTGGCGCGCGGTCTCCGGCCGCCCGGAACGGCCGGCCGGCGGCAGCAGCGGGAAATCCGGATCGGTATTCTTCTGCACCAGGAAGAACTCCAGTTCCGGCGCGACCACCGGGCGCAATCCGGCCTTCTCGTATTCCGCCAGCACCCGCCGCAGCACGTTGCGCGGGGCCAGTTCGTGCGGCTGGCCGGCCTTGGTGTAGCAGTCGTGGATGATCTGCGCGGTCGGATCGGCGGCCCACGGCACCATCCGCACCGTGTCCGGATCCGGGCGCAGCATCATGTCCGAGTCCGACGGCGAGGTCAGTTCGTAGTAGTCGTCCGGATAGTCGCCGGTGACGGTGGTGGCGAAGATGCCTTCCGGCAGGCGGGTGCCGTAGTCGTGCGAGAACTTGTCGGCGGGAATGATCTTGCCGCGCGCATTGCCGGTGATGTCCGGCACCAGGCATTCGACCTCGGTGATGCGGCGTTCCTTCAGCCAGCGCCGCAGCGCGCTTTCTTCGGCCTGCTGGGGCGTGGTCTGTTTTCGGGTGTGCTTTTTCTGGCTCATGGGAAGACATTCGGAAATCGGGGACGGGATGGACGCAACAACGTCACGCCGCGCGGGGCGGCGGGCGTTCCCTCGCGCGCCGCTCGGCGCGCTCCCGGCAGGCGGCTCCGAACGCCTGGAAGATCGACAGGTAGAACGGGTTTTCGGTGACCCGCCACTCCGGATGCCACTGCACGCCGAGCAGGAAGCCCGGGCCGTCATGACGGAAGGCTTCGATCAGGCCGTCCGGCGCGGTGGCCTCGACGATCAGGCCGCGCCCGAGCTGGCGCACGCCCTGCCCGTGCAGAGAATTGACCCGCACCCGCTGCGTGCCGGCCCAGCGCGCCAGCAGGCCGTCCGGCGCCAGCGCGATGTCATGCGCGGGGCCGTACTGGACCTCCAGCGGATCGTCCGCGCGTTCGCGGTGATCCATGAAACCGGGCTGCTCGTGCACCTTCTGGTACAGACTGCCGCCCAGCGCCACGTTGACCTCCTGGAAGCCGCGGCAGATCGCCAGCAGCGGCACGCCCATGTCCAGCGCCAGCGGGATCAGCGCCAGGTTGGTGGCGTCGCGGCGCGGATCCAGCAGGTTGCCCTCGTAACTGGATTCGTCGCTGTAGTGATGCGGTTCGATGTTGCTGACCGAGCCGGTCAGGAGGACGCCGTCGACTCCGCGCAGGAAGTCGCGCAGCGGCAGCGCCGGCTCCAGGGTGGGCAGCAGCACCGGCATCGCGCCGGCGCCGTCGACCACCGCGCGGATGTACTTCTCCCCGACCGCGAGGAAGGGATGCGCGCCGATTTGCTTGTGATCGGTCGGCAGGCCGACCAGCGGCTGGCTGGTCATGCAGGGGGCTCGGGATGGCTTGGACTCACCTTAGCCCGGCCGTTTTATTTTTACAACACGAGGCGCAATCGGCCCCCTACGCGCCCCGGAATGGTGCGCAGCAGCACCCGTTTCGGGCGTTTTACGCACCTCGCCACCCTCGCCTCGTTGAGTATTCTTGACAACACCTTTCCTCTGATAAGCTGCCTCCGGCCTTCCGGAGCGCCTCCATGAACCTCCCTTCCCACCCCGAATCGTCCGCCGCCACCGGTCTTCCCGCGGACGACGCGGCCACCCTGCGCGACCTCGACGGTTGCGAGCTGATCGACCTCCTGCTGCCCGACATGAACGGCCTGCTGCGCGGCAAGCGCATCACCCGCGAGGCGCTGGACAAGGTTTACGCCGAGGGGGTCTGCCTGCCGATGTCGCTGATCGCCACCGACATCACCGGCAACACGGTGGAGGAAACCGGACTGGGCTACGACATCGGCGACGAGGACCGCGTCTGCCGGCCGGTGCCGGGTTCATTGCGCGCGGTGCCGTGGGCGCCGCGCCCGATGGCGCAGCTGCTGCTGGCGATGGAGGACGCCGCCGGCGGCCTGTTCGAGGCCAATCCGCGCGAAGTGCTGCGGCGGGTGCTGGCGCGCTACGCCGTGCGCGGGCTGAAGCCGGTGGTGGCGGTGGAACTGGAGTTCTACCTGTTCGACCAGCGCCCGGACGCCGACGGCCGGCCGATGGCCGCGCGCAATCCGGCCACCGGTGCGCGCAACCGCAGCACGCAGGTCTACTACATGGAAGACCTCAACGACTATCGCGGCTTCACCGACGCGGTCGCCGCGGCCTGCCGCGCCCAGCGCATCCCCGCCGACACCGCGGTGGCCGAATACGCGCCCGGCCAGTTCGAGATCAACCTCAAGCATCGCGACGACGCCCTGCTGGCCTGCGACGACGCGATCTACCTCAAGCGCGCGATCAAGGCGATCGCCCAGCAGCAGGGCACCCTGGCCAGCTTCATGGCCAAGCCGCTGGTCGACCAGGCCGGCAGCGGCATGCACATCCATGTCAGCGTGCTGGATCGCGATGGCCGCAACGTGTTCGCCTCGCCGGTCGGACAACCGGCCGACGCGCTGCGCCACGCCATCGGCGGCCTCCAGCGCAGCGCCGCCGACTGCCTGCTGCTGTTCGCGCCGAACGCCAACAGTTACCGGCGCTTCGTGCTCAACGCGTTCGTGCCGCTCAACACCTGCTGGGGCTACAACAACCGCACCGTCGCCATGCGCATCCCGCACGGCAGCGAGGCCAACACGCGGGTCGAACACCGCATCGCCGGCGCCGACGCCAACGTCTATCTGGTCACCGCCGCGGTGCTGGCCGGCATGCTGCACGGCATCGAGCAGGGCTTCGATCCCGGACCGCCCATCGTCGGCAATGCCTACGAGCAGACCGAGAACCTCACCCCGTTCTGGCGCGACACCATCGACGATTTCCTCGCCAGCGATTTCGTCGCCGACTGGTTCGGCGCCTCGTTCCGGCACATCTACGGCCAGCAGAAGCTCAAGGAAATGCGCGCCTTCCACACCCAGGTCACCGACCTGGAATACGACTGGTACCTGCGGTCGGTATGAGCCGGCGCGACACCGCCGCCCACCCGCCCTCCTGGTACGCCGCCAGCGCGGTGCCACTGCCGCCGCAGCCGCGCCTGGAAGGCGAACTGCGGGCCGACGTGTGCATCCTCGGCGCCGGTTACACCGGACTGTCGGCGGCGCTGGAACTGGCTGAAGCGGGCTACCGGGTCATCGTGCTGGAGGCCGAACGGATCGGCTGGGGCGCGTCCGGACGCAACGGCGGTCAGGCCATCGTCGGCTACGGCTGCGAACAGGACACCCTGGAGCGGCTGGTCGGCCGCGCCGACGCGCGCAGGCTGTTCGATTTCTCGCGCGAGGGCATGGCGCTGATGCGGGACCGCATCCGGCGCCACGACATCGCCTGCGACTGGCGCGACGGCCATGCCAGCGTGCCGCTCAAGCCGCGCCAGGAGCAGGCGCTGAAGCGCTGGCAGGCGCACATGGCCGAGCACTACGACTATCCGATGGAATGGTGGGATCGCGACCGATTGCGCGCGCAGCTGGCCAGCGATCGCTACCTCGGGGCTATCTACGATCCGCTCAGCGGACACCTGCATCCGCTGGAATACGCCTTCGGCCTGGCCCGCGCCGCGCTGGCGGCGGGCGTGCGGATCTTCGAGCATTCGCGGGTCACCCGGCTGGAACGTGGCGCCGCGCCGGTCCTGCGCACGGATGCCGGCCAGGTCCGCTGCGATTTCGCCGTGCTGGCCGGCAATGCCTGGCTGCGCGGCGTCGCGCCGGAACTGGAGTCGCGGATCATGCCGGTCGGCACTTACATCGGCGCCACCGTGCCGCTGGGCGAGGAACGCGCCCGCGCGCTGATCCGCAACGACATGGCGGTGGCCGACGTGAACTGGGCGCTGGACTACTTCCGCCTGAGCCGGGATCACCGCCTGCTGTTCGGCGGCCGCGCCAGCTACTCCACCCTGCCCCCGCCCAACCTGCGCGGCACCATGGCGCGGCGGATGCGGCGGGTGTTCCCGCAACTGGCCGGCGTGGACATCGAATACGTCTGGGGCGGCTACGTCGACATCTCGCTCAACCGCGCGCCGCATTGGGGCCGGCTGACCCCCAACGTCTATTTCGCCCAGGGCTTCAGCGGCCATGGCGTGGCCTCCACCGGCCTGGCCGGCAAGGTCATCGCCGACGCCATCCGCGGCCAGGCCGAACGCCTGGACGCATTCGCCCGCATCCCGCACCGCCCCTTCCCCGGCGGCCGCCTGCTGCGCACGCCGATGCTGGTGGCGGCGATGGCCTGGTACAAGCTGAAAGATGCCATCGGGTAAACCTGCTTCGTGTCCACCTGGGACACTCGGCATTCTGCCGATTGGGGATCGCGGCTATTCAGTCATTGCGCCTTTTTTCTAGTAGGGGCACATGATCACGGAAAACCCCCAAAGCCGCTGCTCCACGAGGTGGCGCGACGTCGCGTTTCTGTCCCGGAATGTCTGCGACGCAGGTTCGCTCTCATCCCGCACGATCGCCTGTTCGATGAACTGCCGGTACGAGTCCACCATCGAGCGATGTGCCAGGAACAGCTTGTTATCAATGTACGCGAACGGAACGATTCGACGAGGGCGCGCAAAAAAAAGATGGACCCCCTCATTTACGCCAATCGCTACGGGATTTATGAAATCGTCGACCGCAATCACACCCGACGGAGACATCACCTGCTCGCTGAGTTCAAGATCAAACAAGACATCGGAAGCGTCATGCGAACCATCGACACTGATGAATCGTGCAGGCCCTCCCAACCTTCGAATCAGATCGGATGCGGTGCACTCGTGCGAAAAACACTTCAGAAGCTCGATATCCGCTTCAGAGGTCTCTTCCGACCTGGAAAGGGCCGAAACAACATCCCTTTCCGATTTCCATTGAAAGGTATCGATTCCTACAAGCCGATCGTTTCCCCGCTGGGCGGATCGTGCGAGCACCGAAAAATATTTTCCATGGTAGACCCCGATTTCCAGCATCCCACCCCGGATTCCACGAGCTTCCTGAAAATCCAGAATATCCATGGTTCTGAGGGATGTTACGCGAACCAGCCATCCTTCGATCTTGTCCACCACCTCGTCGTGAAATACCTCATTCCTGCTTCCCATACGTATCTCCATTGATGCACGTTGGAGGAGTCTGTGGGGATTTCGTCGTCTTGCGATGTTTCTGGTTTTTCCGCCTATTTACCGATAGTACATTAAATTCACCGATGGCAACCCTTTCATCCCGAATCCAATCCAGGGAGATTGATCGCAATCAATGACCATGACCATTCCCCTGTTTTAGCTTCGTGAAGGAGCGCCGAGAAGAACGGCAAAACGGAAACGAGAACCATGGCCCTACTCGTCTGGCAGGACGACCTGAACACCGGCGTGGACGTCATCGACGCCCAGCATCGCCGCATCGTCGAGATGATCAACCGCCTGCACATCGCCAACCGTTCGATGGAGCGGATCGCGGTGGCCGAAGTGATCGAGGAACTGGTCGACTACACCCTCTCCCACTTCGCCTTCGAGGAGGAACTGATGGAAGAGGCCGGTTATCCGTTTTCGGCCGCGCACAAGCGCGTGCACCAGTTGTTCGCCAAGCGCGTGGGCGAGTACCGGATGCGCTTCGAGGCCGGCGACGACATCGGCGACGAACTGCGTTCCATGCTCGCGCGCTGGCTGTACAACCACATCCGCAGCGACGACAAGGACTACGCCGACGCGGTCAAGCACCACCTCAACCTGTTCGCCCGCGAGCACGAGGAAGGTGGCTGGCTGGGCCGCACGCTCAAGCGCCTGTTCCGCTGAATTTCCCGCCGCGATGCGAAGGCGGCCGCGTTCGCCTCAGCGCGGGCGCGGCATCAGCCACAGCGCCAGCAGGGTGAGCGCCGCCGCGCCGCACAGGTAGTAGCCCACGTACGCCAGCCCGTACTGCTGCGCCAGCTGGGTCGCCACGTAGGGCGCCAGCGACGCGCCGAAGATGCCGGCCAGGTTGAACGCCAGCGAGGCGCCGGTGTAGCGCACCTCGGTGGGAAACATTTCGGCCAGGATGGTCCCGCAGGGACCGTAGGTCAGGCCCATGATGCCCAGGCCGAGCGCCAGGAACAGCAGCACGCCCGCGGCGCTGCCGGAGGAGAACAGCGGCGCGAACAACAGGCCGAACGCGAAGATGGCCACGCTGGCGACGATCATCGCGCGGCGCCGTCCGCGCCGGTCTGCGTACAGCGCCGCCAGCGGAATGCCCGCGGCGAAGAACAGCACGCCGGCCATCTGCAAGATCAGGAACTGTTCGCGCGAATAGCCCAGGCGCGAGGTGCCCCAGCTCAACGCGAACACCGTCATCAGATAGAACAGCACGAAGGTCGCCATGGCCGCGAAGGTGCCGGCCAACAGTGCGCGCGGATGCTCCTTCAGCACGGTGAGCATCGGCAGGCGCACGCGTTCGTCGCGCTCCAGGGTCTTCTGGAAATCCGGCGTCTCGGTGATGCGCAGGCGCACCCACAGGCCGACGATCACCAGCGCGGCGCTGGCCAGGAACGGGATGCGCCAGCCCCAGGCGAGGAACTGCGCGTCGCTCAGCAGTTCGGTCAGCAGCAGGAAGATGCCGGTCGAACACAGGAAGCCGATCGGCGCGCCGAGCTGCGGGAACATGCCGTACCAGGCGCGCCTGCCCGGCGGCGCGTTCTCGGTCGCCAGCAGCACCGCGCCGCCCCATTCCCCGCCCAGCCCCAGGCCCTGGCCGAAACGGCACAGCGCTAGCAGCAGCGGCGCCAGGATGCCGATGTCCGCGTAGGTCGGCAGCAGGCCGATGGCGACGGTCGACAGGCCCATCGTCAGCAGCGCGGCGACCAGGGTCGCCTTGCGGCCGATGCGGTCGCCGTAGTGGCCGAACACCGCCGAGCCCACCGGCCGGGCGAAGAACGCCAGCGCGAAGGTCGCCAGCGACTGCAGCGTGGCCGCGTTGCCGTCGCCTTCGGGAAAGAACAATTTCGGGAACACCAGCACCGCCGCCGTGGCGTATATATAGAAATCGAAGAACTCGATGGTGGTGCCGATGAGGCTGGCGAACAGGACGCGGCGGGGCGAGTTGCCCGGCAGGGCGGAAGCGGCGACGGCGGATGCGGTCATGGGCGCGAGGGAGGGGATGACCAGTCCGATTCTGGCAGATCCGGAGGAGCAGCAAAGGCAAATCCCCTTCGGTCCCCCTTTTTCAAAAGGGGGAGGTAAGGATGGGCTTCCTGACAGGAACGCAGGCTTCGATAGCCCCCTTTGCAAAAGGGGGAGGGCGCCCGCGAAGCGGGAGACGCGGGATTGGCTTCTGGCGCGGAAAGCAAATCCCCCTCAATCCCCCTTTTTCAAAGGGGGAGGCAACGATGGGCTCCTGACGGGAACGCAGGCTTCGATAGCCCCCTTTTGCAAAGGGGGAGGTAAGGGCGGGTTTCCTGACGGGAACGCAAGGTTTTGATAGCTCCCTTTGAAAAAGGGGGCGGGCACTCGCGAAGCGGGTGACGGGGGATTTGCTTCTGGTGCGGAAAGCAAATCCCCCCAATTCCCCTTTTTCAAAGGAGGAGGCAACGATGGGCTTGCTGACAGGAACGCAGGCTTCGATAGCCCCCTTTGCAAAAGGGGGCGGGCGACTGCGAAGCAGGCGGCGGGGGATTTGCTCTTGGCGCCATTCCACACACCCCCTCCCCGCTTTCATGCGATCCTCCCCCGCGTTCTCCCTTCATGCAGGAGCTCCGCCATGGATGAAGATCTGGACACCCTTTCCCGCGACGCTCTGATCGCCGAAGTGCGCCGCCTGCGCGCCGGCATCCGCGAACACCGCGACAGCACCGGCCACGATCTGTGCTGGCACCATCCGGCGCTGTGGGGCCTGCTGCCGGAGAAAAGCGATCCGCAACCGGAGGTCCCCGAGTGGCCGCAGTTCCTGCGCGGCTGCATCCGCTACCGGCAATCGCTGGATCGGCAGCTGCCCGATGCGCCGCGCACCGACCAGGCCTTCCCGCCCGACGAGACCAACCGGTAGGAGCGACGTCAGTCGCGACAGCCCGCAAGGGCTCCGAGGTCATGGAGCAAAAGCATCGCGACTCACGTCGCTCCTGCAGAAACGGGTCGCTGGACCGCCTCAATCGGCCAGGTTGATCCAGGTCGCCTTGATCTCGGTGTACTTGTCGAAGGCATGCAGCGATTTGTCGCGGCCGTTGCCGGATTGCTTGTAGCCGCCGAACGGCGCGGTCATGTCGCCGCCATCCCAATAATTCACCCAGACGCTGCCGGCGCGCAGCTTGCGGGCGACGCGGTGCGCGCGGGCGATGTCGCGGGTCCACACGCCGGCGGCCAGGCCGTATTCGGTGTCGTTGGCCATGCGCAGCGCCTGCTCCTCGGTGTCGAAGCCGATCACCGACAGCACCGGCCCGAAGATTTCCTCGCGCGAGATGGTGTGCTCGTGGGCGACGCCATCGAACACGGTCGGCTCGATGTAGCAGCCGCCGGCCACCACCTCGGCGCGGCCGCCGCCCAGCACCAGCTTCGCGCCTTCGGCCACGCCTTTCTCGATATAGCCGAGCACCCGCTTGGTCTGCGTCTCGTCGACCATCGCGCCCATCGGCGCGCCGGGATCCAGCGGGTGGCGCGGCTGCATCTTTCGTCCCGCCTCGACCACGCGGGCGACGAATTCGGCCTGGATGGAACGCTCCACCAGCAGGCGCGAGGCCGCCGTGCACACTTCGCCCTGGTTGTAGAAGATGCCGCTGGCCGCGGCCTCGGCGGCCTTGTCCAGATCCGGCGCGTCGGCGAACACCAGGTTCGGGCTCTTGCCGCCGCACTCCATGTAGGCGCGTTTCATGTTCGACAGGCCCGCGCATTGCAGCAGGCGCTTGCCGACTGCGGTCGAACCGGTGAACACCAGTCCGTCCACGTCCATGTGCAGCGCCAGCGGTTCGCCGGCTTCCTTGCCGAAACCGGGCACGACATTGAACACGCCGGCGGGAATGCCCGCCTCCATCGCCAGTTCCGCCAAGCGGATCGCGCTCAGCGGGGATTTCTCCGACGGCTTCAGCACGATCGAGTTGCCGGTCGCCAAGGCCGGCGCGAACTTCCACGCCGCCATCAGCATCGGGAAATTCCACGGCACGATCGCGCCGACCACACCCAGCGGTTCGCGGGTCACCAGGCCCAGTTCGTCCGGGCCGGTGGCGGCGATTTCACCGTACACCTTGTCCAGCGCCTCGCCGGTCCAGCTCACGCAGCGGATGGTCGCGGCCACGTCCACCTGGCGCGCGTCGGTGACCGGCTTGCCCATGTCCAGCGCTTCCAGCAGCGCCAGTTCGTCGCCGTTCTTCTCGATCAGCTGGGCGAACTTCAACAGCACTTTCTTGCGATGGGTCGGCTTCGCGTTCGCCCATGCGCCGGCCTCGAAGCTGCGGCGCGCCGCCGCCACCGCGCGGTCGATGTCCTCGCCGCCGCCCTCGGCGACTTTCGCCAGGACTCGTCCGTCGATGGGACTGACGCAGTCGAAGGTCCTGCCGCTGGCCGCGTCGACGTAACGCCCGTCGATGAAGGCCTGGCTGCGGATGGACAGGCCGCCGGCCATCGCCAGCCAGTCTTCGCGGGTGCGGGTTGCGTTCATCGTCGGCTCCAGGGAAAGGGGATTGCGATGCCGCCCGCGCGAGGCGGCAATGGAATCAGAACGTGGCGGGAGTGTTGGCGCTGACGATCACCGCGTCGCCCTCGCCCACGTTGCGGAAACGGTGCGGCACCCGGCTCTCGAAATAGTAGGCCTCGCCGGGACCGAGCACGCGCACCTGGTCGCCGACGGTGACCTCCACCTGGCCGGCGATGATCACCCCGCCCTCCTCGCCTTCGTGGCGAAGCATGGTCTCGCCGGTATCGGTGCCCGCCGGCATCACCTCGCGCAGGATGCACATCTGCCGCTGCGGACGGTGCTGGCCGACCAGGAAGTAATGCACGCCGTTGCTGCCGACGTCCGGCAGGTCGTCCACGCCATAGAAGGGCGTATCGGGCAGGCCGGCTTCCAGGTCCAGGGTGAAGAAGTCGGCCAGCGAAATCGGGATGCCGTCCAGCACCTTCTTCAGCGAACTGACCGACGGGCTGACCTTGTTCTGCTCGATCAGCGAGATGGTGCTGTTGGTGACGCCCACGCGCTTGGCCAGCTCGCGCTGGCTGAGGTGCTTGGATTTGCGGACCAGTTGCAGGCGGGCGCCGATGTCCATTTCCCGTGGGCGTGCCGGTGGCGGATGTTGCGGATACTTTACACCCGGTGAGGAGGGCGTCAATTTGGAGGTGACCGGGTCGTTCCCTTCAAAAAGCTTCCGCGCGGAGCGCGGGTCACTTCTTTGCTCGTGCAAAGAAAGTAACCAAAGAAAGCACGCCCCCGGGCGGCCGCCCGGCGCCGCAGGCGCCGGGTTCGCGGACGGCGCGGGAATTTCCGGAAGGCACATCCATGTGCCTGCCGGAAACGGCGCGCATCGTGCGCGCCGCCCCTGCGGGGTTTGACCCACGCCGCCCGCCGGCCTGAAAGGGGGCCCCAAAGCGGAAAAGCAAAAGCCTGCAACCACGCATGTCAGGCGGCAGTTGTAAAGTTTATTCAACGCGGTAAGCTGCGGCCCTCCCCCCGCAGCCAGGAGCCGCCATGAGCGCCGACGCCCCCTCCTCCTCCCGCGCACTGGCGGATTTCTACGAGGCCCAGGCCCTGCAGGCACCGGAATCGCTGAACGCGTTCTGGATGCCGTTCACCGCCAACAAGCAGTTCAAGGCCGCGCCGCGCCTGCTCGCCAGCGCCTCCGGCATGCACTACCGCTCGGTCGATGGCCGCGAAATCCTCGACGCCACCGCCGGCCTGTGGTGCTGCAACGCCGGGCATGCGCGGCCGCGCATCGTCGAGGCGGTGAAGAAGCAGATCGAGACGCTCGATTTCGCGCCCAATTTCTCGATGAGCTCGCCGCTGCCGTTCGTGCTGGCCGAGCGCCTCGCCGAACTCACCCCCGGCGATCTCAACCACGTCTTCTACACCAACTCCGGCTCCGAGTCGGTCGACACCGCGCTGAAGATCGCGCTGGCCTACCACCGCGCGCGCGGCGAGGGCCAGCGCACCCGCCTGATCGGCCGCGAGAAGGCGTACCACGGCGTGGGCTTCGGCGGCATCTCGGTCGGCGGCCTGCCCAACAACCGCAAATGGTTCGGCAGCCTGCTGCCGGGCGTGGATCACCTGCGGCATACCCTGGATCTGGAGCGCAATGCATTCTCGCGCGGACTGCCGCCGTTCGGCATCGAACTGGCCGAGGATCTGGAGCGGATGGTCGCCCTGCACGACGCCTCCACCATCGCGGCGGTGATCATCGAGCCGATTTCCGGTTCGGCCGGCGTGATCATCCCGCCGGAAGGCTACCTGCGCCGCATCCGCGAAATCTGCGACAAGTACGGCATCCTGCTGATCTTCGACGAGGTCATCACCGGTTTCGGCCGCCTCGGCCACGCCTTCGGCGCGCAGCGCTTCGACGTCACCCCGGACATCATCACCGCCGCCAAGGGCCTGACCAATGGCTGCGTGCCGATGGGCGCGGTGTTCGTCTCCGAAAAGGTCCACGACGCCTTCGCGCACGGCCCGGACAACGCCATCGATCTGTTCCACGGCTACACCTACTCCGGCCATCCGCTGGCCTGCGCCGCCGCGCTGGCCACGCTGGACACCTATGCCGAGGAAAACCTGTTCCAGCGCTCGCTGGAAATGGGCGATTACTGGGAGGACGCCATCCATGGCCTGCGCGATCTGCCCAACGTGGCCGACATCCGCAACTTCGGCCTGATCGGCGCCATCGAGATGGTGCCGCGCCCCGGCGCGCCCGGCGCCCGCGCCTACGACGTGTTCAACCGCGCCTTCCACGAGGGCAACCTGCTGACCCGGGTCACCGGCGACGTCATCGCCCTGTCGCCGCCGCTGATCGTCGAGCGCAACCACATCGATCGCATCTTCGCCACCCTGGCCGATATCATCCGCACCACCGCCTGACCATCCGCTCCCTCATCCCCGCACGCCCCGGCGCTCCCCACGCGCATCCACCATCACGCAACGGAGAGAAACATGCTGATCGGCGTTCCCAAGGAAATAAAGAACCATGAGTACCGCATCGGCCTCACCCCGGCCGGTGCGCGCGAGCTGATTGCCCAGGGTCACCAGGTAATGGTGCAGAAGGATGGCGGCAAGGCCATCGGCCTGACCGACGAGCAGTACGCCAAGGCCGGCGCGGAAATCGTCGCCGGCGCCGAGGAGATCTTCGGCCGCGCCGACATGATCATCAAGGTCAAGGAGCCGCAGCCGGTGGAGTGCGCGATGCTGCGTCCCGGCCAGGTGCTCTACACCTACCTGCACCTGGCGCCGGATCCGGAACAGACCAAGGCGCTGGTCGCCTCCGGCGTCACCGCCATCGCCTACGAGACCGTCACCGACAACCGCGGCGGCCTGCCGCTGCTGGCGCCGATGAGCGAGGTGGCCGGGCGCATGTCGATCCAGGCCGGCGCGCACGCGCTGGAAAAGGCGCAGGGCGGCTCGGGCATCCTGCTCGGCGGCGTGCCGGGAGTGAAGCCGGCGGAAGTGCTGGTCATCGGCGGCGGCGTGGTCGGACTCAACGCCGCGCGCATGGCGATGGGACTGGGCGCGCACGTGACCATCCTCGACCGCTCCATCGACCGCCTGAAGTACGTCGACGAGCTGTACGGCGACCGCCTGACCACCATCTATTCCACCCATGACGCCATCGAGGAACGCCTGCCCTACACCGATCTGGTGATCGGCGCGGTGCTGATTCCCGGCGCCGCCGCGCCCAAGCTGGTCTCGCGCGCGCAGCTGAAACTGATGCGCGCCGGTTCGGTGCTGGTGGACGTGGCCATCGACCAGGGCGGCTGCTTCGAGACCAGTCATCCCACCACCCACCAGGATCCGACCTACGAGGTGGATGGCGTCATCCACTACTGCGTCGCCAACATGCCCGGCGGCGTCGCCCGCACTTCCACCTTCGCCCTCACCAACGCCACCCTGCCCTTCGCCGTGCAACTGGCGAACAAGGGCGCGCGCCGCGCCCTGCTCGACGATCCCAATCTGCTCAACGGCCTCAACGTGCACGCCGGCAGGATCACCTACAAGGCGGTGGCCGAGGACCTGGGCTATCCCTACGTGCCGGCGGCACAGGCGCTGGGCTGAACCCGGACGCGACCACCCCATGATCGAAATCCTGCACCACTTCATCAACGGCCACCCGGTGGCCGGCACCAGCGGCCGTCACGGCGAGGTCTTCGACCCCGCTAGCGGCCAGGTGGCCGCGCATGTCCCGCTGGCCTCGGCCGCCGAAGTCGCCGTCGCGGTGCATACCGCGCAGGCCGCGTTCCCGGCGTGGAGCGCGGTCACCCCGCTCAATCGCGCGCGGGTCCTGTTCCGTTTCAAGGAACTGGTGGAACGGCATGCCGACGAACTGGCCCTGCGCATCACCTACGAGCATGGCAAGGTCCTGTCGGATGCGCGCGGCGAAGTCACCCGCGGACTGGAAGTGGTGGAGTTCGCCTGCGGCATTCCGCACCTGCTCAAGGGCGAGCATTCGATGAACGTGGGACGCGACGTCGATTCCTGGAGCGAACATGCGCCGCTGGGCGTGGTCGCGGGCATCACCCCGTTCAATTTCCCGGCGATGGTGCCGCTGTGGATGTTCCCGGTGGCGCTGGCCTGCGGCAACACCTTCGTGCTCAAGCCCTCCGAGCGGGATCCGTCCGCATCGCTGATGCTGGCCGAACTGCTGCGCCAGGCCGGCCTGCCCGATGGCGTGTTCAACGTGGTGCACGGCGACAAGGAAGCGGTCGACGCGCTGCTGGATGATCCACGCGTGCAGGCGATCAGCTTCGTCGGATCCACGCCCATCGCCGAGTACATCTACGCGCGCGGCAGCGCCCACGGCAAGCGCGTGCAGGCGCTGGGCGGGGCCAAGAACCACATGGTGGTGCTGCCCGACGCGGACCTCGACGGCGCGGCCGCCGCCCTGCTCGGGGCGGGCTACGGTTCGGCCGGCGAGCGCTGCATGGCGATCTCGGTGGCGGTGTGCGTGGGCGATCACACCGCCGATGCCCTGATCGAAAGACTGGCGCCGCAGGTGGCGGCCCTGAAGATCGGTCCCGGCAGCCGCGACACCGAGATGGGCCCGCTGGTGACCGGCGCCCATCGCGACAAGGTGCGTGGCTACGTCGACGTGGGCGTCGCGGAAGGCGCCACGCTGGTGGTGGACGGGCGCGGCTTGACCGTGGAAGGTTCGCCCGACGGCTTCTTCCTGGGCGGCTGCCTGTTCGACCACGTCACCCCGGACATGCGCATCTACCGCGAGGAGATCTTCGGCCCGGTGCTGTGCGTGGTGCGCGTGCCGGATCTGGAAACCGCGCTGCGCCTGGTCAACGAACACGAATACGGCAACGGCGCGGCGGTGTTCACCCGCGACGGCGGCGCGGCGCGCGAATTCGCCCACCAGGTGCAGGCCGGCATGGTCGGCATCAACGTGCCGATCCCGGTGCCGATGGCCTTCCACAGCTTCGGCGGCTGGAAGCGCTCGTTGTTCGGCCCGCTGCACGTGCACGGCCCCGACGGCGTGCGCTTCTACACCCGCCTGAAAACGATCACCGCCCGCTGGCCCGAGGGCGCGCGCGGCGCCGAGTTCGTGATGCCGACGATGAAGTGAGCGCCGGAGTTGCTTCCCGCTCCTACCGGGAAAGCAGGGAAAAGGAGGACGCTACTTCTTCGCCGGCGCGTTCACCTTCGCGCCGACCTTCTGCCCGGCCACCAGCATCGCGTTCGGCGCCAGCACCACCTGTTCCCCGGGCTTCAGGCCCGACAGCACTTCGGCCTCGTTGCCCAGGTTGCGGCCCAGCACCACCTTGCGGAACTGCAACAGCGCGTCGCCACCGACCACCGCCACCTGCGCGCCGTTGGCGTCCTGCGCCACCGCCGACACCGGCACCAGCACCGCCGGTACCGCGCGCGGCACCTTCAGGACGACTTCGCCCAGCATGCCGGCGGGAATCCGGCCCTCCGGGTTGGGCAGGCGCAGTTCGATGCGCATCGCGCCGACGCTGCTGGAAATGTTCTGCGCGCTGCGCACCACCTCGACGTCGAAATCCTGATCGGCCAGCTCCAGGAAATGCATCTGCCCGGGCATGCCCGGGCGCACCTGCAGGGCCGCGTTCTGCGGCACGTCCACCACGATGCGCAGCGGATCCAGCGCGTTGACCTCGAACATCGGCAACGTCGCCGAGGCCGAATCGCCGACCACGCGGTCGCCGCGCTCGACGTTGCGCGCCACCACCACGCCGTCGAACGGCGCGCGCACCACCTGGAAGCCCTGCCGCTCGCGCGCGCTCGACAGGCGCGCCTGCGCGGCCGAGGTGGCCGCGCGCGCGGCGCTCAGGCTGGCCAGGCGTTCGCTGTGCAGCTCCTTGGAGATGGCGCCGGATCCGACCAGCACGTCGGCGCGATCGAAGTTGGCCTTGGCCAGCGCCTGGTTCGCCTGCGCCAGTTCCAGATCCGCGGCGGCCTCGCGCACCGCCTGATCGACTTCCGGCGTGGCGATCGTCGCCAGCACCTGGCCGGCGGTGACGTGATCGCCCAGATCCACGCGCCGTTCGCTGACGAAACCGGTGGCGCGCGCATAAAGCTTGGCCGACTCGCCGGCTTCGGCGCGTGCCGGCAGGCGCAGCTCCGATTGCGGATCCGCCGCCTTGGCCGGGGTGGTCAGCACTTCGGGCACGGCGCCGGCCGGCTGGGTGGCGGCGGAACTGCGGCCGCAGCCGCTGAGCGTGGCGATGCCGGCCAGTACGGCGGCGGCCAGCGCGATGCGGGTGAAGGACACGGTGTTCATGGGGAGACTCCTGCGCCGGCGGCGTCGCCGGTGGCGGTGGGGGAGGAAACATCGGAAATGTCGATCGCCCGTGCGGCTTCGGCGCGGCGCTTCTGGCGGCGGCCCAGTACGGCCAGGATCGAGGGCACCAGCACCAGCGTGGCCGGCGTGCCGAACAGCAGGCCGCCGATCACCGCGCGGCCCAGCGGCGCGTTCTGTTCGCCGCCGTCGCCCAGGCCGATCGCCATCGGGATGATGCCCAGGACCATCGCGCTGGCGGTCATCAGCACCGGGCGCAGGCGCACGGCGGCGGATTCGTAGGCAGCCAGTTCCGGATCGTGGCCATCGGCGATCAGCCCGCGCGCGAAGCTGGTGACCAGCACGCTGTTGGCGGTGGACACGCCGATCACCATCATCAGGCCCATCAATGCCGGCACGCTGAGCGGCGTACCGGTGACGAACAGGCCGATCGCCGCGCCGGCAATCGCGATCGGCAGGCCGGACATCGCCACCAGCGGCTGGATCCAGGACTGGAAGTTGATCACCAGCACCAGGAACACCAAGACCGCCGACATCAGCAGTCCGCCGGCCAGTTCGCCGTAGGCGCTCTGCATCTCGCCGGCCTGGCCGGTGATCTCGACGCGGTTGCCCGGCTTCATCCGCGCCTGCACATCGGCAGTGATGGCGGTCAGGCGCGAATACACCGAGCCCAGATCCGTGCCCTGCACGTTCGCCAGCACGCTGACGGTGGGGGCGAGCGTGGTGCGGGCGATGCTGGCCGGCACGTTGCGCGGAGTGACCGTGGCGATGTTGCGCAGCAGGACCGCCTGCCCGTCACCGCCGACGCGCAGCGGCATGTTCAGCAGGGTCTCGGCGTCGGGCAGGCTGGCCGGCGGCGCCTGCACCTGCACGGTGTAGGCGATCGCGTTGACGGTGTCGGTCCAGTACACCGGCGTGACCGTGCCGGACGTGCCCAGCACCGACAGCACCGCGCGGCTGGCCTGCTGCGCGTCCAGGCCCAGCTGGGCGGCGCGGGTGCGATCGATGTGCACGCGGTACTCGGGCAGATCCAGGATCTGCCGCAGCGCCACGTCCACCGCGCCGGGCTCCTGGCGCAGGCGGCTTTCCACCTCGCGCGCCAGCGCCAGGTTGCCGGCGACGTCGCGGCCGATCAGCCGCACTTCGAACGCGGCGGCGGCCGATCCGGCCAGGGTGCGGCTGGTGGCGTCCGGCGGCCGCTCGAACACCTTCACGTCGGGAAACTTCTCCGCCATGCGCTGGCGGATCTGCGCCAGGTAGTCGCGGGTCGGCGCGTGCGGCGAGCGCAACTGCAGCATCAGTTCGGCCTCGAACGATCCCACCACCGCGCTGTCCACCAGCGACAGGTTGATCGCGTCGGGCACGCCGATCTGTTCGTACACGGTCTGCAGTTCCCCGGCCGGGATGATCCTGCGGATCTCGCGCTGGATCTCGGTCAGGCGCTGGGTGGTCTGTTCCAGCCGCGTGCCCGAGGGCATGCGCACCTGCAGGCGCAGCTGGCCGGCGTCGACCTGCGGGAAGTACTCGCGTCCCAGCAGCGCGCCGGCGCCCACGCCGATCGCGATCACCAGCAGCGCGGCGATGGCCAGCACGCCGCCGTGATGGCCCAGCCGCACCAGCAGCGCGTGATGGCGCTCGCGCAGCGAATCCAGGCTGTGTTCGACCTTGTGGTTGATGGCGAGCAGCAGCTTCTCCGGCGCCCAGCGCGGGTTCTCCCGGCTGCGGATGTCCGCCGGCAGCAGCAGGTAGCACAACACAGGAATCAACGTGCGCGAGAGTAGGAACGAGGCGATCATCGCGAAGATCACCGCCAGCGCCAGCGGAGTGAACACCCACGCCGACAGGCCGGTCATCAGCAGGATCGGGGTCAGCACGATGCAGATGGACACGGTGGACACGAACTCGGGGAACACCACCTCGCGGGCGCTGTCCAGGATCGCCGTGCGCACGTCCTTGCCCAGGGCGATGTTGCGGTTGGTGTTTTCCACGTCCACCACCGCGTTGTCGACCAGGATGCCGATTGCCAGCGCCAGCCCGCCCAAGGTCATCACGTTGAAGGTGTAGCCCAGCAGGTCCAGCATCGCCACGCTGGCCAGCAGCGCCAGCGGGATGGCCGACAGCACGATCACGCTGGAGCGCCAGGATCCGATGAACACCAGCACCACCAGCGCCACCAGCAGGCCGACCAGCACCGCCTCGTGCTGGATGGAGCCGATGGCGTTGTCGACGAACACCGACTGATCGAAGATCGGCGCGATGCGCATGCCCGGCGGCGCCGAGGCCTCGATTTCCGGCAGCCGCTCGCGCACCGCGCGCACGATCTCCACCGCCGAGGCGCCACCCAGCTTGATCAGCGCCACCGACACCGCGCTGGAACCGTCCATCCGCGCCACGTTGGTCTGCAAGGCGCCGCCGTCGCGCACCGAGGCGACGTCGCGCACGTACAGGACGATGCCGTTGCGGGTAGCGACCGGCAGGTCGAGGAATTCCTGCACGGTGGCCGGACTGGCATCCAGCGAGATCTGCAGTTCGCGCGCGCCCTCGCGGATCGAACCCGACGGCAGGGTCGGGCTGCCGCGCTCCAGCGCGCTGGTGATGTCCGAGGGCGTCAGGCCATAGGTCTGCAACGCCGCCGGGTTCAGATCCACCATCACCTGCCGCGCCGCGCCGCCGTAGGGCAGGGTCATGCGGATGCCGGGGATGGTCTGGATCTGCGAGCGCAGTTGCAGGCGCGCGTAGTCGTAAAGCTGCGCCTCGGTCAGCGAATCGGACGACAGCACCAGTTGCAGCACCGGCGTGCTCGACACGTTGTTGCGCACCACCAGCGGCGGCGAGGTGCCCGGCGGCATGCGCCGCAGGATGGTCTGCGATACCGCGGTGATCTGTCCGAGCGCGCGATCCAGGCTGACGTTGGGCTGGAAGTCGATGCGGATGATGCTGGCGCCGTTGATGGTTTCCGAGCGCACTTCCTTCAGGTCGTCGACCGTGTTCAGGATCGCCGCCTCGGAGAAGGTGGTGATCTTGGCGGCCATGTCCGCGGCCGACAGGCCGTTGTAGGTCCAGACCAGGTTGATGGAGGGGATGCCGACCTCGGGCAGGATGTCGGTCGGCATGCGCCGGGCCGACAGGGTGCCGAACAGCAGGATCAGGATGGCGAGCACCCCGATGGTGTAGCGACGGTTGAGCGCGTACTGGACGATCCACATGGGGCGTGCTTCCAACGGCGGGGGAAGCCGGTACGCGGGCGGCGCCGCTGGCGGGCGGGCGCCACCCCGCGTCGCGAGGCGCGCGGACGCCTCATCCGGTGGGGGACCTTTACGTTAGTCGGCTCACGGGTGTATTCGTTAGTACATTGCTGCCCAATGCTTGCCTATTTCTGCAAACCCGCGCCGCGGCCTTTGCATGGGCGGCCGCGCTTCCGAATAATCGCCCTACCCCCGCCCCCCTCCATCGCCATGAGCGCCAACACTTCCGCGGACACCCTCGCCCAGCGCACGACCTGCGCGGCGAAGGCCGAACTGGCGGATCGGATTGCCCAATTGGCAACCTCCGACGGCAGCCACGCCACCGCCATCCCGCAGCTGCACCTGATGCGGCGGGACTCGCCGACGCCCTGCATCCCCACGGTCTACGAACCGCGCCTGTGCATCGTCGCCCAGGGTAGCAAGGAGTCGACCCTGGCCGGACAGACCTATCGCTACGACCCGCTCAACTACCTGGTGGTGTCGGTGACCCTGCCGATGATCGGCCAGGTCATCGAGGCCACCCCGGAGAAGCCCTACCTGAGCCTGCGCCTGGACATCGATCCGGCGGTGATCGCCTCGCTGATGCTGGACGCGGGCCCGCAACCGACCTCCAACCGCCTGGATCCCGGACTGTACGCCGCCAAGGTGACCACGCCGTTGCTCGACGCGGTGCTGCGGCTGATGCGCCTGCTGGACACGCCGGCGGACCTGCCGGTGCTGGCGCCGCTGGCGATCCGCGAGATCTTCTACCGCGTGCTGGTCGGCGACCTGGGCCACAGCCTGCGCGAAATCGCCGCCGCCGACACCCGCTCGCATCGCATCTCGCGCGCGGTCGCGCACCTGCGCCAGCGCTTCCTGCATCCGCTCAACATCGACGAGCTGGCGCAATCGGTGCACATGAGCACTTCGTCGCTGCACCACCAGTTCAAGGCGGTCACGACGCTGTCTCCGCTGCAATTCCAGAAGCAGCTGCGCCTGCACGAGGCGCGCCGGCTGATGCTGGCCGACGGCATCGACGCGGTCGCCGCCGCGCACCGGGTCGGCTACGAAAGCCCGTCCCAGTTCAGCCGCGAATACAAGCGCCTGTTCGGCGCGCCGCCGCGTTCGGAAATCGGCCAGGTCCGGTTCAACGCACGCCAGGGCTGAGCGTCACGCGCCGCGCCTGCGGCGCGCCGGGCGGGTCGCGCCCGCCAGGGTGATCCAGGCGGGGGCATGATCGCTGGGCTTGGGCAACGCGCGCACCCAGCGATCCACGCCGGCCGCTTTCAGGCGCGCGGCCGCCGCTGGATTCAGCAGCAGGTGATCGATGCGCAGGCCGGCATCGCGTTCCCAGTGCTGGCGGAAGTAATCCCAGAAGGTGTAGACGCGGTCGTCGGGATGGCGTTCGCGGATCGCATCGACCCAGCCGGCCTCCAGCAGTTTCGCGTAGCGCTCGCGGCTTTCCGGCTGCAGCAGCGCGTCCTTGCGCCAGGAGCGCGGGTTGTAGATGTCCTCGTCGGTCGGCACCACGTTGTAGTCGCCGGCCATCACCACCGGCTGCTCCAGCGCATGCAGCTTGCGCGCATGCCGGATCAGGCGATCGAACCACTTGAGCTTGTAGTCGAACTTCGGTCCCGGCTGCGGATTGCCGTTGGGCAGGTACAGGCAGGCCACGCGCAGGCCGAACGCATCGACTTCCAGGTAGCGCGCATGGCTGTCGCCGGGATCCCAGGGCAGGCTGCGGCGCACTTCCTCCGCCGGCTCGCCGCGGGTCAGCACCGCCACGCCGTTCCAGGAACGCTGCCCGACCCAGCGCGCGTGATAGCCCTCCGCTTCCAGTTCCGCGCGCGGGAATCCCTCGTCCACGGCCTTCAACTCCTGCAGGCAGGCCACGTCCGGCGCTTCCTGCCGCAGCCATGCGATCAGGTGCGGCAGGCGGGTGCGGATGCCGTTGACGTTGAAAGTCGCCACGGCCAGCGTGCGGCGCCGGTTCACGGCCATGCATGGCCCTCCTGAAGCAGGTCGTCGCGTTGCGGCCGCAGCACGCAGAAGCGATGCCCGGTCGGCGCCTGCATCACCCACCAGTTGCGTACCTGCGCCACCCGCCGCGCGCCCAGCGACTCGAGCCGCCGGACTTCCGCCTCCACGTCGGTCGACTCGATGTCCAGGTGCGCGCGGCTGGGATGCCTGACCGCCTGCAACAGGATGCCGGGCTGGCCGTCAGGCATGTCCAGCTGGCGATAGTGCGCGTCGGCCGGATCCGGCAGGCGGCGCCAGTCCCGGCCCATCGCGGCGGCCCAGAAACGGGCGGCCAGGTCCAGTTCGACCGGATCCGCATTCGCCTGCCGGCAATCGATGACCCACTGCGCCAAACGGCTGCGATGCATGCTGTCCGCTCCTGCCCGACCCGTCTCCACGCTAGGACGACGATCATCATGGACGGGTGAAAAGCCCGCGCTTTCACATGGCGAACGCGGGCACCGTCGGATGCTGCCCGGCAGACGCCACGGGAGACATCGCTTGGGTTCCCGCCCCCCTGCTCCACCACAAGCCAGCGCGCTGCTGATCATCGACATGATCAACCTGTTCGATTTCCCGGGCGGGCCGGTGCTGGCGCGCCAGGCCTGTCCGCTGGCGCGCCGCCTGCAGGCGCTGAAGCAGCGCTTCCACCGGGCGGGTTCGCCGGTCATCTACGTCAACGACAATTTCATGCACTGGCAGGCCGACTTCAAGGAACTGGTCGCCGTCTGCGCGCATCCCGACGCCCCGGGCGCCGAGATCGCCGAGCGCCTGCGGCCGCAGCCCGGCGACTACTACATCCTCAAGCCCAAGCATTCGGCGTTCCTGTGCACGCCGCTGCCGCTGCTGCTGGCGAAGCTGGGCGTGCGCCGGCTGGTGCTCACCGGCATCGCCGCGGACGCCTGCATCCTTGCCACCGCGATGGACGCGCATGCCCGCGAGTACGCGGTGGAGATCCCGCGCGACGGCGTGGCCTCGCGCACCCCACGGCTGCGCGATCTCGCCCTGTCCACCCTGCAAGGAGCCGCAGGCATCGGCATCAGCCGCCTTTCGCGCATCCGGCCCTGAGCGCTGACGCCGGCGGGATGCGCATCACGCTGCGACGTGGCCGCTCAGCAGCGCCTGCGCCCACTCCGGGCGCCCGCGTTCGCGCGCCAGTCGGGCCATCGCGAGATGGTCATAGGGCAAGGCGATGTGCTCCACCTGCCAGCCGCGCGCGTTCTTCTCCAGGATCGCGTAGCGCGCATCCGGCGAGCCGTTCTCGACCACGTAGGGCACCGGATGATCGTCGCGATAGGCCTGCAGGCCCACGCTTCCCGGATTGAACAGCAGTTGCCCCGCCGACGTACGCGCCACGCGCGGCACATGGGTATGTCCGCACGCGATGACCGGAGCGCGCTCTCCCGCCAGCCGCTCCGCGATCTCGCCGCTGGATGCCATCCGCGTCCCTGGTCCGACCACCGTTTCCAGCAGATGCTCGCAATCGCTGCGCGGCGTGCCGTGGCAGAGCAGCAATTCATCGTCCACGCGCACGCAGGGCGCCAGCGAGCGCAACCAATCCAGCTCCGCCGTGCCCAGTTGCGCCGCCGCATAACGATCGGATTCACCGCCGCGCCCGTCCCGCAGCGATGCCAGGATCTGCCGCTCGTGGTTGCCGGCCAGCGACAGCCATCCCGACGCCATCAGGAATCGCGCCGTCTCGCGCGGCAGCAACGGCCCGGACAGGTTGTCGCCGAGATTGACCACCCGGGTCACGCCCCGCGAGCGGACGTCCGCCGCCACCGCTTCCAGCGCAGCGAGATTGCCGTGGATATCGGAGACGACGGCGATGCGGGTCATGGGCCTTTTACCTGGACTCACGAAGGGTCATGAATCTAGCAGAGGCCCTGCTAACGGACCGAAGATTGAATGCGCAGACGCGGGTGCATGAGCAGTCCGGACTGCGGGAACCCGGCCAACGCCGAATCGTGGACGCGACCATCCAGGTGGCTCACTTCAATGCCATCCAAACATCCTGGGCCGGTGTCCTTGCGGGCGATGTTCCATCGTTGCCGTCATGGCGCGGCGGAAGGGGCCCGGTCCGTGCCTTGCTTCCAGGCCTCGAAGTAAGTCCGGAGTTCGATAGGCAGACTCTCCTCGAACCTGCGGTCCATGGGGAAATGAGGCATGTGCTCGTGCACCAGTTGCAGGATCGTCTCGCCCTGCGCGCGATCCTTGTCCTTCTTCAGTGCGTTGCGTGTCTCTTTCTCGGAAAGCCAGAGCTTGTGGAGGGCAAACCAACGCGGGTCGGGCGCCACGACACGCGCCGGCGTGCCGTCCATCCCGCAAGTGATATGGCTGATGCGTTGCCCGGGAAGAAGCCAGTTCTGTTCCGGCAGCGGAATGGGCCGAAGCTTCTCGTACGCGGGCAGGCCGGTCAGGGACTCGGCGATCAACAGCTCAACTTCGTTTCCTTGGGAATTGCGAGCCTGGAATGGGCGCTCGGCGTTCACGGTGTAGGTGCTGTCGACCTGTTTCAGGACACCGAAGACGGAGGGTTGATCAAGGGGAGACTGCGCCGGATTGTCACGCATATCGCGCACCCACGTCAGATCGAAGTCTTCGGTGGCATCAAGTTCGGATCCGAGGAATCGACCGGCTTCCAGCACGTAGGCGCACAATGCGTTCGTGCCCACTACCAGCACGGACTCTCCGAGCAGGCCGCTGACATCGAGCTCCCTCAGAACCTCCGCGCCGTAGGAGGCGATTCTCGGCAGTCTCAAGGCGCGGTACATCCGCCCCTCGCGCTCCAGTGTGTCCCAGGTCTGCTCGGCGGTGAGCCTGGCCACTCGATACGCTTCCATCAACGCTTCCGTGGCCTGGCTGCGGGGGCCGAGTGAAGTCCCGTTGCCACGGCTGTCGATGATCCGGTACAGGTATTCCTTGTCGCCGGAGGTTTTCCATTGCAGGCGGCCAGCAGCGATCTTGCGCTGAGCCTGCAGCCACGCGTCGTAGCGTGTCTCCATGTTCGCGGCCAGCCTGAGCCCATCATCAGGTATCTTATTGAATTTCATAAAATTGTCCTGAAATTTTGAAAAACCCTCGGATTCAGGACAATTCTAGCAAAAACAATGACATCGAATGCATTCGACTAGGCCAGGTATCGTGTCGCGGGTCGGGCCACCATCGTCGCAGCAGGCGGGATGCTCAGTCAGGGCGACGATTCTTCCGACTTGGGAACGAAATGGCCCGTCTTTGGTGTAGTACTCCAGCATGTACCTGCCGACCGCACGCACACCTGCCTTCCCAGGCCCAGTGCCGCGTCGTAGTTGCGACCGTTCATGTGGATGATGCCGGTGCCGTCCACCATCTCGTGCCCGGTGAAGCCGCGCGTCGTCGTGGGTGAGGGGCTGCCGGCGGCACTAGGGTCGCTGTAGCTGCGGCGCTCGCCGAAGGCGGTGAAGTCCAGTCCCTCGGCCAGTGCCCCATTGGCATCGGCGATGCGCACCACGCTGCCCAACTGGTCATGAAACAGGTACCGCGTCGCCTGCACCGCGCCAGACACGACCGTCTGCTGCACGATGCCGCCGATGACGCGCCTGGCGGTGGTCAGTCCTCCTTGCAGGACGAGTTCCACCCCGCCCAGGTACAGCGTCACCTTGCCGGCTTCCTCGCGCTTGTAGCGCTGTCCGTCCGGACCGTACCAGAACCGTACCCGC
>NZ_JBQCIJ010000003.1:0-42977 GCF_051953815.1 Pseudoxanthomonas sp.
CCTTCACCGACCAGGCCCGTTTCGACTGGGAGGAATACAAGGAAGTCGTGCGCGTGTTCACCCGCATGCTGGACAACGTGGTGGAAGTGAACGGCCTGCCGCTGCCGCAGCAGCAGGCGGAGATCCTGCGCAAGCGCCGCCACGGCATGGGCTTCCTGGGCCTGGGCAGCACCCTGACCATGCTCAAGCACAAGTACGGCAGCGCCGAGTCCTGCGAGTTCACCGAAGCCATCGCCCGCGAGATGGCCGTGGCCGGCTGGGAAATGGGCCTGGCCCTGGCGAAGGAGAAGGGTCCGGCGCCGATCATGGACGAGCTGTTCACCGTCACCGCCGCCATGCTGCGCCAGCGCCCGGAAATGGCGAAGGACGGCTACAAGATCGGCGACACCATCCGCGGCAGCGTGCTGCACGCCAAGTACAGCCGCTACATGCAGCGCATCGCCACCGTCGCGCCGAACCTGGTCGAGCAACTCGCCGAGACCGGCGCGCGCTTCACCCACCACAGCTCGATCGCGCCGACCGGCACGATCAGCCTGTCGCTCGCCAACAACGCGAGCAACGGCATCGAGCCCTCGTTCGCCCACCACTACAGCCGCAACGTGATCCGCGAAGGCAAGAAGTCCAAGGAAAAGGTCGACGTCTACTCCTACGAGCTGCTGGCCTACCGCGAACTGGTCAACCCCAAGGCCATGCCGTTCAGCGACGACGCCGACGCCAGGCTGCCGGAATACTTCATCGCCGCCGACGACATCTCGCCCAAGGAACACGTGGACGTGCAGGCCGCCGCGCAGAAGTGGGTCGACAGCTCCATCTCCAAGACCGCCAATGTTCCCACGGACTACCCGTACGAAGAGTTCAAGGACATCTACCGCTACGCCCACCAGCAGGGCCTGAAGGGGTGCACCACGTTCCGCTTCAACCCGGCCGCCTTCCAGGGCGTGCTGGTCAAGGAAGCGGACCTGGAAAACACCACCTACCGCTTCGAGCTGGACGACGGCAGCGTGGTCGAGGTCAAGGGCAACGAGCAGATCGAATACGACGGCGAGATGCACACCGCCGCCAACCTGTTCGACGCGCTCAAGGAAGGCTACTACGGCAAGTTCTGACGGCCGACGGCGTGCGCTGCCCCGCAGCCGTGCCGAGCCCGCAAGAAGAACTCCGACCAGATAAACCCAACTGAAAGTCTCCTCTCCCGCCCGCGGGAGAGGATGCCCGAAGGGCAGGTGAGGGGGGCGAGCGCAGCGAGCTGCTCCTGCTCCTGAACCACCCGCCCCGAAAGGCAAAAAACCATAACCCCCAGCCCCCGCTGCAAAACCGCGAAGCTGGGTATAGCATCGGCGACGTAATCCGACAGAACGCCCACAGGAGGGCACATGAGCAACGGTAATGGTGTCACGGCGACGCTTTCCGACGCCGCCGAGACTGTGAAGGAAAAGGCGATGGAATTCGGCGGCGCGGTCGCCTCTTCCGCCAGCGCCACCGTCGCCAAGGCGAAGAAGGCCGCCAAGAAGGCGGAAAAGACCGTCAAGGCCGATATCGCGAAAGCCAGGAAGGCCGTCGCCAAGCGCACCAGCAAGGCCAGCAAGGCGGTGAAGAAGACCGTCGCCAAGGCCAAGAAGAAACTGGCCGCCGCCAGCGCCAACGCCAAGAAGGAAGCCGCGGCGCTCAAGCGCAAGGCCACCGGCGCCGCGAAGAAGGCGACCAAGAAGACCCCCGCCCGCAAGGCGGCAAAGAAAGCCGTGAAGAAAACCACGGCCCGGAAGGCGGCGCCGAAGAAGGCCGCCGTCCGCAAGGCGGCACCGAAGAAAGCCGTAGCGAAGAAAGCAGTACCCAAGAAGGCGGCCAAGAAAGCCGTCCGCAAAGCAGCCCCGAGAAAGACCGTGAAGAAAGCCGCCAAAAAGGCGGCCAGGAAGTAACCCGCAGCACCGCCTTCCCCTCTCCCTTCAACGGGAGAGGGGACAGGCCTCAGGGCACCACCGCCCGGAAGGCGGTTCCCTCACCAACTAGCACAACGACACACAACAGGATTTCCCGCCATGGCCGTCAAGATCGACAAGAAAATCAAGGGTTACAGCGTCCTCACCCCGGAAGACAAGGCGCGCGAAGCGGCGCCCCCGGTGCAGGCCGAGTCGATCACCCGCGCCAAGGCCGAGGCCGAACTGCCCAAGGCCGACATCATCCACATGCACGAGCGCATCGAGCGCCCGGAAGTGCTGGTCGGCAGCACCTACAAGATCAAGTCGCCGCTGGTGGAACACGCCATGTACGTGACCATCAACGACATCGTGCTCAACGCCGGCACCGAGCACGAACTGCGCCGCCCCTTTGAGATCTTCATCAACAGCAAGTCGATGGAGCATTTCCAGTGGATCGTCGCGCTCACCCGCATCATGTCCGCCGTGTTCCGCAAGGGCGGCGACGTCACCTTCCTGGTCGATGAAATGAAGGCCGTGTTCGATCCGCGCGGCGGCTACTTCAAGGCCGGCGGCGTCTACATGCCGTCCCTGGTCGCCGAACTGGGCGCCATCGTCGAAGAGCACATGAAGTCGATCGGCCTCATCCACGACCCGGAAATGAGCGACCACCAGCGCGCCATCCTGGCCGAAAAGCGCAAGCAGTACGAAGATCGCGCAAAAAAAAACTCTGAAGTAACCCCCCCGCCCATCCCTTCCCCCGCCGCAGCGGGGGAAGATGCCCGCAGGGCAGAAGGGGGCGCTCCCGGCACCGCCCCTTCCATCACCAACACCCCCGGCGCTTCCGAAGACATCGCCGTCACCGGCGACGGCGCCAGCTTCCCGCCCTCCGCCACCCTCTGCCACAAATGCAGCACCAAGGCGCTCGTCATCATGGACGGCTGCGCGACGTGCTTGAACTGTGGGTATTCGAAGTGCGGGTGATATTTAGCCGTACTTGACCGTAGTAAAGAAAAAGGGCCTGCGAGGCTCTTTTTCTTTTTTTATGACCATGTAGGCGAAACAGCGTCTCTGAGCCTGCAGTGAAATTGGCAGGAAGAGGGTTTAATTCAAGCGGAACGCAGATCGGCCGAGATGGGTCGAACCATTCCGAAGCCGAGCCTCAATCCACCTACTTCTCCAACCGCATCCTGAACTGAAAACACTCAATCCCGAACCCTTCGCGGAAATAGAAGCGATGGGCCTGTTCGCGGATGGTGCGGGAGATCAGTTGAATCTCCGAGCATTCCAGAGCTTCCGCCTCGGCGCGTAATCTGGCGATGAGCTGGGAACCATAGCCTTTGGAGCGGACGCGCTCGTCCGTCACCAGGTCGTCGACATAGAGCAGGCGACCGCAATAGATCATGTTCATGACGCGGTAACTGGCCACCGCCCGCACCACGTTGTCGTCGGTGAGCGCCAGCAGTTTGAGGTTGTCGCTGGCCATCAGGTCCCGGATGAGGGATACGTAGCTGGCTTTTTCGATGTTGGGGCGCAGTTGGCGCATGACGTCGAACGTCGCGGCGATCTGTTCGTCCGAAACGGCATGCTCGATAAGAATGGTCATCGACGGTCGCTTGCGGCAAGCGCATGGGTGGGGTGAGGCGATTCTGGGCAGGCCCCGGCCGCGCCGTCAATCAGGGGCGACGGTGATTCAGGGCGTTTCGGAGAGCAGCGGCTGGAGCGCGCCGCTGCGGTTCATCGCCATCATGTCGTCGAAACCGCCGATGGGCACGTCGTTGATCACGATCTGCGGCACGGAGGTGCGATGGGTGGCGGCGACCATCGCTTCGCGTGCCTGCGGATCGGTGTCCACCCGCAGCTCCCTCCACGAGAGGTTCCTGGCCTTGAGGAAGTTCTTGGTCGCCATGCAGAAGGCGCAGGTGGCGATGGTGTAGAGGACGATGCGCGGCATGATGTGGTGCTCCTCAGTAGGCGGGGGAAGGAAGGGGGAAGGGATGAACATCCGTGTCCTGCGCGGTGGATGCGGTCGTGACGTCGGGCGGGCCTTCGGTGACCACCAGCAGCACGATGCTTCCGGCGTCCAGGCCACAACGTTCCCGCTGCTCCGGTTGGCGGGACGCCGCCAGCAGTCCGGCCAGGCCCGCGGCGCCCGAGGGCGTTGATGCCGGGCCTCCGGCGGCCAGCAGCTGCGCCGGTCCGGCTTCCAGTTCGGATTCGCTCACTCCCATCGCGTGGGCGCGGTGACGCAGCAGAATTTCTAGCGCCGGCGCCGAGGCCAGGCCGCAGGAGAGCATTTCGGCCGCGGTCCGCAGTTGTCCTTCGATGCGAACGGGCCGTCCCTCGCGCAGGGCGCGGGCCACGCACGCCGCGCTGTGGGGTTCGACCACCACGATGCGGCCGGCGGCGTACATGTGGGCATGCAGACCCTCCGCGATGGCTGCCGCGAGCCCGCCCACGCCCGCCTGGATGAAGGCATGGGTCGGCTGGACGTTGCCGGCGGCGGCGAGCTGGCAGATGAGTTCATCCGTCAACACGCCATAACCGGCCATGACGTCCTTCACCACCGGGTGGTCGGCCTCGGGCGTGGTGTCCGGAACCAGCAGGCAGTCTTCCGCGAGTGCCGCCGCCTGCGCGCACTGCACGGCATCGTCGTAGGTGCCGTTCACGAGCACGATGTCCGCGCCCGTCGCCCTGATCCGATCGACCCGCACGGGACTCACGTCATGGGGCAGGTAAACGGTGGCGCGCACACCGGCGCGTTGGGCGGCGGAGGCCACCGCCAGGCCATGATTACCGTCGCTCGCGCAGACCAGGCGAAGGCGCCGATGGGCGGTGCCATCCGCGTTCGGCGAATTCATGGCGTGGCGCCTGATCGCGCGCAGTGCCGCGGCCATTCCGCCCAATACCTTGAAATTGCCCAGCGGACGCTCGGCCTCGTTCTTGACCAAGACCCGGGCGACCCCGGCGGCCCTGGCCAGTCCGGGCATCTCCAGGAGCGAGGTGGCCTGGTAGCCTTCCCATATGTCGCCGGGATTCCAGTCGCGCGAAAGGTTCGAAGAAGATTTCATGCCGGCAGTATGCGCAGGCCTGCGCGCCGTCTGGCCGCAAAACGGGCCGTTGCCGTGCGGATTATCCGCAATCGCGCAGGCGGAACCGCAAGAAAACAAGCACCGCGTTCCGCCGCTACACCGGCTTAAGCGTCGGCTTCCCCGGGAAAGGGAATGGTCAGGCCGCGCTTGACCACGCCCAGCGCGACGTTGGTGGTGAACCGCTTTACGTTCGCGTTCTCGCCGACCATGCGCGCCATCAGCGCGTCGTAGGTCTCGGTGTCCGGCGCGGTGATGACCAGGATGAAGTCGGCTTCCCCTGTCACATAGAACGCCTGCTGGATATGGATCTGGGAGGCCAGCCATTTCCGGAACTGCGCGAGCAGTTCGGGACGCTCCCGCTCCACCTGGACGGCGACGATGAAGAAGGTCGGCTTGCCCGCGTGCCGGGGATCCACGACGGAGATGTCGCGCAGGATCGCACCGGACTCGCGCAGGCGACGCACCCTGCGCTGGACGGCGGACGCGGACAGGGCCACCTGCTCGGCCAGGCGATCGGCGGTCTGGCCCGCATCCTCCTGCAGCAGATTGAGAAGCTGTCGGTCGAAGCGGTCGAGGTGCATGGCGTCATCCTAACCCCGCCCATGTGCAGAAAAAAGGCGCAAACCCCGCGTGAATCGCGGCGTACCCACCCGGACGCGCCCGTAGCATCTCACCTCCCATCTGGAGGTGTCATGGATTTTTCGCAGCTGCAGGATTTCATCGAAGAAGCCTGGTCGTCGGAGGTCATGCCGGCCCTGCTGGCCTACATGAGGATCCCGTGCGAGTCGCCCGCGTTCGATCCTCGGTGGCGGGACAACGGGCACATCGACCGGGCGGCCGAGCTCATGCAGGAGTGGTCGGCCAGGCAACTGGCGGGCGTGCCCGGCGCCTCGGTCGAGATGCTCAGGCTGGGGACGCGCACCCCGGTTCTTGTGGTCGACATACCCGGCGACGCGGGGACGCCTTGCCTGATCTACGGGCACCTGGACAAGCAGCCGCCCATGGACGGCTGGACGAACGGTCGCTCGGCCTGGACCCCTTCCCGGGAAGGCGACCGGTTGTACGGGCGCGGGAGCGCCGACGACGGATATGCGCTCTTCAGCGCCATCACGGCGATACGCGCGTTGCACGATCAGGGCGCATCGCTGCCACGTTGCCTGATCCTGATCGAGGCCTGCGAAGAATCCGGCAGCGGCGATCTGCCCGCCTACATCGATCATCTCGCGGATCGCATCGGGGTTCCGGCGGTCGTGTTCGCGCTCGACGCCGGCTGCGGAAATTACGATCAGCTGTGGTTGACGACATCCCTGCGGGGACAGGTGGCCGGCACCTTGACGGTGCGCGTGCTGGAGCAGGGCATCCATTCCGGCGATGGCTCCGGCGTGGTTCCGTCAAGCTACCGCATCGCTCGCCAGCTGTTGTCGCGTCTTGAGTCGGAAGACAGCGGCGAAGTGATGGAAGCCTTCCACGTCCCCATTCCCGACGCCAGCCGCGCGCAGGCGGATGTCGCCGCCGAAGCCCTGGGCGCCGACTTCCACGCGCAGTTGCCGCTGGCCAGCGGCGTCCGTCCCGTGGCCGACAAGGTCAGCGAGTTGATTCTCAACCGGACCTGGCGACCCCAGCTGGCCGTGCTCGGCATCGACGGGCTGCCCTCGGTCGCGAACGCCGCCGCCGTGACGCAGCCGAGCACGACGCTGAAGCTGGGCCTGCGGTTGCCGCCGACCCTGGATCCGGTGCGGTCGGCGGCCACGCTCAAGCGCCTGTTCGAGTCCGACCCGCCGTACGGCGCGCAGGTGGAGTTCACCCCCCAGCTGCAATCAGGCGGCTGGTTGGCGCCGAGCATGCCAGCCTGGCTGGAACACATCGTCGAAGAGGCGTCGATCGCCGCTTTCGGCGCACGCCCGGCATCGATCGGCGGCGGGGGCGGCATCCCGTTCCTGTCCATGCTCGGGGAGCGGTACCCGCGGGCGCAGTTCATCGTCACCGGCGTGCTCGGGCCGCAATCGAACGCCCATGGACCCGACGAGTTCCTGGATGTCCCTACCGCCATCCGCATCACCATCGCGCTGGCGCACATCCTGCGGGATGTCCAGTTGCAGGCAGGCTCCCACGACAGCCATGCCTTTGCTTCCACCGTGCCCGCGCAGGACACGACCCATGACGGAACGACCCCATGAAACTGCTCTATCAGACCCATTCGCCCTACGCCCGCAAGGCGCTCGTGTTTGCCCACGAGGTCGGCATCGCGCCGCGGCTTGAAGTCATCCATCAGGAAACCAGTCCCACCGCGAAGAACCCCGAGGTGTTCGCGCAGAATCCGCTGGGCAAGGTGCCGGTGCTGCTGCGCGAAGGGGCGAGCCCCCTCTTCGACTCGGACGTGATCTGCGCCTATTTCGATTCCCTGCACGATGGGCCGCGCCTGATTCCCGCGAGTGGCGAAGCACGCTGGAACGCGCTCCGCCTGCAGGCGGCCGCGCAGGGAATCGCCGACGCGGGCATCGCCTTGCGCTGGGAAACGGTGCGACGCCCGGTGGAACTGCGTTACGCGCCATTGAGGGATGGCTACATCGAAAAACTGCTGACGACCTACGACTGGCTCGAAAACGAAATCGCGCCGGACGAACCTCTGCATGTCGGCCATATCGCGATGGCCACTGCCCTGAGCTGGATCGCCTTCCGCGAATTGCCGGATTTCCGGACCGGGCATCCCCGCCTGACGGAGTGGTTCGACGCCTTCGAGCAGCGGGCGTCGATGCGGGCCACGCCGCTGCACGGGGAAACCCATGACTGAGCGGGGGAAGCGCCCGCCTGGGCCATTGACATGCAGGTAATCGCCTGCATAATGGGGCGCACTCAACCGATGCACCGGGATGGACGACGACAAGGTTTTCAAGGCGCTAGCCGACCCGACGCGAAGAAGGCTGCTCGACCTGTTGTGCGAGCGGAATGGACAGACCCTGGGCTCGCTCTGCGAGCAGATCGACATGGCGCGGCAATCGACGGCGCAGCACATCGGAATTCTGGAAGCCGCGCAGCTGGTCAGCACCGTCTGGCGTGGCCGCGAAAAGCTGCACTTCATCAATCCGGTCCCGCTGCATGAAGTCTACGAGCGCTGGGTGCGCAAGTTCGAACGTCAGCGACTCACCCTCCTGCACGACCTCAAGAACGAACTGGAAAAGGAATGATCATGGGCAACGACAAAATCGGCTTTGTGTATGTCACCTATATCCGTTCAACGCCGGAGAAAGTGTTCGAGGCCATCACCCGGCCGGAAGTGGCGCGACAGTATTGGGGGCACGAGAACGTTTCGGACTGGGCGCCGGGATCCGACTGGAAGCATGTGCGCGCCGATGACGGCCGAGCGGTGCGACTGGTGGGAAAGGTGGTTGCCATCGACCCGCCGACGCGCCTGGTCATCACCTGGGCGGATCCCTCGCAGGCCGGCAATCCCGATGCCCACAGCCGGGTGAGTTTCGATATCGCGCCCTATGAGGGCATGGTGCGGCTGACGGTGACCCACGAGGAACTCCAGGCCGACGGCGAGATGGCCCGCAACATCCAGCGGGGCTGGCCGATTGTCCTGTCCAGCCTGAAGTCGTTGCTGGAAACGGGGCAGGGCATGGATGTCTTCGCAAAACCGATCGCGTCCTGACGACCTGGAGTCACCGATGACCGAGCCATTCACCGGCGGCTGCGCATGCGGCGCCATCCGCTACTCGACTCCGCACGCGCCGATTTTCCAGAATCACTGCCAATGCCGCGATTGCCAGCGCCGAAGCGGCACCGGGCACGGATCCTGGCTGACCTTTCCCGCCCGAGCCGACATGACCCTGACCGGTCAGGCCACCGAATGGGAGGTCGCCAGCGACAGCGGCAACCGGAAGATCCACGCGTTCTGCCCGATCTGCGGCACGCCCACCCATCTGCGCTTTTCCGAATCGCCGGATCTGATTGCCGTCGCGGCGGCCAGCCTGGATGACCCCAGGCGCTTCACCCCCCAGGTGCTGACTTACCGCGTACGTGCCCTGGACTGGGACGACATGTCGCCCTCTTTGCCTGCCTTCCAGACGATGCCGCAGGCATGAAGACCCGGGGATCCCACGGAGCGGATCCCGCACGGCCAAGCTGATCGTCCGGAACCTCCCCCTCCCGGGCGGAACGGCACCCCAACGTCTGACCTATTCAGCCCCGCGACGCGCGGTAATACCATCGACCGACGAAATTTCTCCTCTGCCGGCTCGCCATATCAGCATCCGTCCCATCGTTTCTGGCCGGGTTGGTGGAGGATCTGATGGAGGAGGCGCGAACGCGCAGGCGAGCCGGGGATGGGTAGGTTTTCCCGGACATTCCCAGCGAAGCCGGGCTTGCGCGCCGGAAGCGTCCAGTGGGTGAAGGCGGACGCCACCGAGCCGATGCAACAACTTCCGATGCGAAGTCCCTTCCGGAGAAGCGCAATGAGGTCCCTCCACAATCGTCGTGCCGCTGCAACGTCCGTGGCCGGATGGCGACGCACCCTCACGGCGCTGGCGCTGGCCGTCATCGCACCGATCGCCGCGGCCCAATCCGCGCTGTTTGATTCCCACGTCCATCTGTGGGACGGCGAGAAGTCGCTTGCGGCGTATGAAGCGCAATTGAAGGAAAGCAAACTGGGACCGGCCCGATTCGCGGCGATGTGGTTCGGCGGTCCCAATCAGGCGCTGGCCGGGGACATGGCGAAAATCCGCGCCGGCAACGATGGCATTCTTGCCCTGGCGGCCCGCCATCCCCGGATGACGCCGGTGGTGACGGTCCATCCCTACGACGGAGAGGCGGCGCTGATGGAACTGGAGCGCGTCGCCAAACAGGGTGCCAAGGTCCTCAAAATCCACCCGCATACCCAGCAGTTCGAGGCCGATGACCCGCGCGTGCTGGCGCTCGTCACCCGTGCCGGCGAGCTGGGGGTGATCGTGCTGATCGACAACGCCAACATCCTGCCGGGCGACAGCGAGAAGATGTTCAATCTGGCGCTGCGCGCGCCGGGAACCAAGATCATCTTCGCGCACATGGGCGGGATGAACTTCCGCTTCTGGAACACGCTCAAGGCGGCGCGCACCGCCGAGGGCCTGCTGGGCGACAACATCTATTTCGACGTATCGGCCATCGTGGCGCTGGTGGCGGATTCGCCGGTGGAGCAGGAGTTCGTCTGGACCATGCGCAACGTCGGCATCGACCACATCCTGCTCGGTTCCGACTATCCGCAGTTCACGCTCACACAGAATGTCGACGCCTTGAACCGCCTCGGTCTGGACGAGAAGGAAGTGGCCAAGGTGCGCTACCGGAATGCGCACGTTCTGTTGAATCAGGGCGATTGAGCCGGATGCAGATGGAAGGCGTCGCTACCAGTGAAGGCGCTCCCACGGCAGCGGTCGCTGCTGGCTGACGAAGAGCGCGGGCATCGGGACCCGTTCACCCGTGCGGGAGCGGGCGCGAGGAGGTCATGCCGTCTCTCCATCGCGGGCAACGCCCGCCCGGAATTGAGCCCGGTGACCAGCTGGACTAGACACCCTGCCGGGCGGCGGCGTAGTGGCGCAGCCTGTCGGCGACGTCCCCGGCGTGCAGCTCGAACAGATGATTATCGAAGTCGTAGAAGTAGACGGATGCGCTCTCCGCGCCAATCCGGGGGCGTGACGGCACCACCTCCGCGCCTGCCTCGATCAGGCGGCGCGTGACCTCAGGAACAGCTTCCAGATCGATACTGAGGGCGATGTGATCGTAGGAGCGGGCGCGCTGGATATGCGCGTCTTCCATGACGACCAGCCACAGATCGCCGATCCTGAGAAATGTCTCCGGATACTTCGAGTACTCGCGTTCAGGGCTCCGGTATTCCTCACGGGCGCCCAGGGCCTGGACAAACAGTCGGACGGTCCGATCCATGTCGCGCACGATGATGGTCACGTGGTTGATAGCGTGGATGGGCATGGGCGCGGCTCCGGGTCCAGGCGAAAGCCGGACGTCCGACGGATGATAGATCGCCCGTCGGTACATGCGCTGGTTGATGTGTCTCTGTGGCGCGAGGGGCACCGGGAACGCGGGCGCTGGCTGCCCGTGTTCGCGCTGCGCATGGCTGGCGGCTTCCGCCGTTTCTTCCCCGGACTCACCGTCCTGGTAACGCAGTGCTTCCAGCGCGTCGCTGACGTCCTGGGCGAGGCAGGCGAAGCAATCGATCAGGGGCAGCAGGGGAATCGGCGCGCAGTGGTGACCGTCCTTGCGGAAGCGTAGGGCAGGCCAGTTGGGACAGCAGGTCGAGGTGACCACGCAACTGGATCATGCTAAGCCGCTCATTTCCTTCACCAGAAAGATCATGCGCGGTTGGCTCATGGGGTCTCGTTTCCTTGTCGGGAAACCGGGCATGAAGAATTGAGGCCGGCGGTGTTGACTAACTTTGAGCGTTCCATAGCCAAATCTCGCGTTGTCAATTCGTCGTCCGAATGTCCTCTATCCCGGGGCTTGCATACACCCCATCCTGCCTGCTGTCTGATTGATTCCTGAGTCCATCCTGGCACAGGGTTGCCGGGTTGGAACGAGCGAAGAGCCGTTCTCGCAGTTGAATTCTTCACTATTGGGAGAGCGGCAATGGCGGATTCCGGCAATGGCGGCGTGATGAGGAAAAGCATGGACAGGCTGTTCAACAACCTGCTATTCCGGGTGGATATGGCATTGTGCTGCTGGAATGGATGTACTCCACGCGAGCCGATAGGGTTCAAGGGTTTGTGGCTGGAGCGAGGAGCGCCAACGGATTGTGAGAATAATGACCTGCGATAATTTGAGCGCCGCCGGTCGTGGAGCGAGCAATGCGCATCTGGGAAATGCCGTGCAGCGCTCACCACCGAGGGGACGGATTGGCCGAAGAAAATGTCGCAGTCCGGGGAACGCAACTGAGGACGCGGCAGGATGACCACGCGATGACGACATGGTCTCAACGGACCGAATTCTGGGTGGTGGTGACCGTGGCTTTCGGCTACTTCATCGCCAGCGGGGTGTGGACGCTGATGGGCGCGCTGCCCACGGACAAGGTGGCCATCAACGATGCCGGCATGATCGGGCTGATTCTGATGGAGCTGGTCCTGTTCGCCCTGCTGGCGCCCCTGTTGTGGGCGCGTGGTTGGCGACCCGCGATGCTGGGCCTGGAGTTCAGCTGGCAGGATCTGCGCATGGGCTTCATGTTGTTCCAGCTCTGCTTCATTGGCTCGGCATTGCTGGTGTCCGGCGCGGCCTTGCTGGCCGAAGGCACGGGGCCATGGTGGGAAAGGATGGAAGGCGCGCAGCTGTCGGTGCTGGCGATCCTGGCGGTGTCCATCGTCAATCCGATCTTCGAGGAGGTCTTTGTCTGCGGCTACGTGATACGCGCGCTGGAACGCACCCGGGGTACCTCGTTCGCGGTGAACGCCAGCGTCGCGCTGCGCGCGTCCTACCACCTCTACCAGGGAGCGCTCGGCGTGCTGGGCATCATCGTGATCGGCTTGATCCTGGGTTGGTGGTTTGCCCGCAAGGGGCGGCTCTGGCCGGTCATCCTGGCGCACGGACTGCTGGATCTGGTGGCGCTGCTGGTCCTCGGGATGTCGTGATCGTCGCGTTGCTATAACGGCACCGCAAACCCTTTTTGATGGAACTCCATGAAACACTTCTGCATCGCTTTCTTGCTCCTCCTGCTGGCCGCCTGTTCATCGGGTACGCCGGTCCAGGTGACCAACCAGTCGGCAACCCCGTTGCAGGAGGTCAGGATCGCCGGCACCGGATTTTCCGTACCGGTCGCCGAAGTCCTGGCGCCCGGCCAGAGCCGCACGGTCCGGGTGGAACCGCGCGGCGAGTCCGGAATCGCCGTATCCTTCAGGACAGGGGAGCGCGCCGTCGCCTGGCCGGAGCAGGGGTACTTCGAAGGGGGCGGGAATTACGCCGTCAAGGTGGTGGTCCAGCCGGACCATTCGGTGTCGGTGCGCGCGCGAATAGGGTTCTGAGCCAACGGGGAATCTTTCAGCCGGGGAAATCGATCCGCAAGGATTGGCTGGCCTGCATGCTGCGCAAGTTGCCGGAAGGCGGCGTGCTTCCCTGCTGGTTCAGAACGGACGACGCTGGATGAGCTTGAAAAGGAGATCACATGCGGTACCACCTGTTTTTCATCCTGTTGGCGCTGGGCAACCTGGCGGCGTCCGCCGCCGAACCCGCTCCCAGGCCCCTGACATCGGAAGAACAGACCACCGCGTTGGAGGCCGCCGCCAGTACCGGCGCGGCCCTCTATCGCCATGACCGGGCCGCGTGGTTGGCGACCGACGCGCTGATGGCACTCTGGGGGAGTGATCACGACGCCCGCGTTGCCGGTTGGATCACGCAGGAGACGGAACGCGGCATCACCGTCACCTTCGTGGACCGGACGCCCGAGGCGCTGTATCGGATCACGGTGTCCGACGCGGGTGTCGCCGGTCCGGTTGACGCACTGGCAACGCCGGAGCGGTTGAGCGCCTATGAGGCCGGAGCCGCGGCCGCCCGCACCGTGGCGGAAGGCGCTGGCTTCGAGCATTGCCCCGCGCGCTACAACACGGTGACGCTGCCGGCGGCGGGCGATGACGGCGCCTGGGCGGTCTATCTGATACCCGGCACGACCCGCTACGAGGAACTGCCGGTGGGCGGCGCCCATCGCATGATCGTGAAGGATGGCAGGCTGGTTTCGCAGCGCGCATACAGCCGCAGCTGCATCGTCCTGCAGAACGACGCCAAGGCCGTGGGATTGATGATCACCCATCTGCTGGATCCCACGCCCACCGAGATCCATGTGTTCTGGAGCCTCTGGGCGAAAAAGCCCCTCTACGTGATGACGCCACCCGGCGACATGATGTGGAACGTGGACGGCGGGACCATCCGCGTGGCGAAAAAGGATTGACGGTCGCTTGCGGGTGGGAAGAAGCCTTCACTCCAACGGCGTGGACTCAGGGAAAGGCAATGACGCGAGGTCCAGCGTGAAGCGGACGGACGCTCATGGGAAGTCAAACGCTGGTACAGGGGGCGTATGGCAAAGCCAAGCCAGCAGCAGTCACTGCACGATGTGCACGTGTCAGCAAGGACAGGTCGAAGCCAAAGTCCGGATCCGATATCAACCTTGACGGCCGGAGTGCTGCCTTCATGACTACGCCTGAGATTTTCGTAAGCGATATTCTTGCTGCCTATGATTTCTACTGCGAAAAACTTCCTTTTCGCTGCCGTTCTTCGGAAGGTTTGGTAGCGGAAGATCGAGAGTTCCTGATAGAAGGCGGTGATGTCCTCAACAACAACAGGATGAGGATTAAATTGGGCCGTGACGTAAACCTGCTTCAAGGCTCAGGTCGAGATGCAGGTTTCAAGATCCTTGAAAAAATAGATGTTGATTCGCTCATTGGACACATGAGGCGAAATCTTCCGGAGTTCAATATGACCGGGGATTGGAGTGAAATTCCAAGCGGTTGCTTTGATGGTCCTCATGAGCTCCCGGGAGGGCGGGTGATTTACATGCGCGATCCCTTTGGAAACCTGATCTGGTTCGCCGAGTGGTGATTTCGTATCAATATGGCGCAAGATTCGCTTGAAAAAGATTGGACTCCCGTGGAGTGAGCATCAAGCGTTCTCTTGCAGCGGCGATGGTGGTCGCGACCATGGGGCCGCGCTCGCCTCGCATCACGGCGAGTGTGGAGCGCATGCTGGCCCGTCTGTCGGTGCCGGTCTTGATCGAGCCGGTACACGAGGAAATCACCCGTCGCATCTACGGCTGAAACGGCGACATCCCTGATGGAAGCGTGGCGACGCCAACGATCGGCGCACGGTCTACTTCATTCTTCCCAAGCCGCTTCGAGTTCTCGCCAGAAACATCACGCGCGTAGCGATTGAATGCAGCAGATCAGCTCGTTCGTCAAAAAAAGTAAGGGCGCCGATGGCGGGAAATCCTGATGATCGGAGACAATCCGTTGGATCCCCAGCACGGCCTCGTGCCCTGCATGGATACATCGCATGCTTCCGACACAAGGACCGATTCATGAAACACCGCATCCCCCTCGCCACTCTCGCGACCTCCCTGCTGCTGGCCGTGGGCGCCGCTTCCGCGCAGGATGCGGCCCGGACGCCGGAAGCCGCCGCGCAGCCGGATCAGGAGATGAGCGTGAAGATGGCCTACGAGATGAGCCGCAATACGCGTGGGACGGTGGAGTACTGCATCGGCAAGGGTTATCTGACTGCGGAGAGCCGGCAGTACGCGGAGCTGCTGGTGAACCTGATGCAGGCCATGGCGCCTGAAAGCCACGATGGCGATGCCGTGGAGCAGATGGGCAGGGAGGGTAAAGTGATGGTGGGGGGTGTGGTCCAGCCCTTGTCGTCGGCGCCGATGGGCGAGGCCCAATGGTGCAAGGACATGGGCGAAGGCATGAAGGCCGGCGCGGCGCAGTTCGGCGGCTGATGCCGCCGGCCCGGCTCCGGCTTGCAGCGTCAGGCGTCGGCAACCATCAGGACGCGGGCACATCCAGGATGCGCCCCCGCGCATCCACGATGAAGCGCGCGCGGCGGTCATCGTGATAGAAGCTGACCCGCCAGGTGCCTTCATCCTCGCCGGTGCCGCGTTCGCACAGCACGGTGATCTTTTCCGCGTCCATCAATTGGCGGAAGACCGCCACGTCCAGATCCAGTTCGCGCGCGACCGCGCCGCCGTCCACCGCGATGGGCGTGTTGTTGCGGGCGGGACGGACGGACAGGGGCGGGATGGTCATCGTGGGGCTCCGGATGGGCACGCATTGTTGGCCGGAAGCGGGCCTTTCGGTCTTGACCCGCGTCCAGCGCAGAGGTGTCCCGCCCTGGATGACGCATACTGGTGAACGCCAGATTTGGTCCTCTGATGGGAGTCCCCGTGAACGCAGTCCGCCGTTTCGCGTCAGTCCTGCTCATGTTTCCGTTGGCGCTGATGGCCGCCGAATCCCCGGGGGCGCCGGAGCTGCGCCTGTGGCGCCTGGATTGCGGGCAGCTGTGGACCTACAACCTGGACGAAATGTCCGACACACGTGCCTACGTGGGGCAGAGCAAGCTGTTTGTCGGCAGCTGCTATCTGATCCGGCATGGCGGCGAGTACCTGCTGTGGGATACCGGCCTGTCGCGCGAGTATCTGGGCAAGCCGTTGATGCAGGGCAAGGAGGATTCGACCGCGTTGGCGAAGACGGTGGTGGAGCAGCTGGCGCAGATCGGGGTGAAACCGGCGCAGATCGCGAAGATCGGCATCAGCCATTACCACTTCGACCACATCGGCCAGGCGGCGGAGTTCCCGCAGGCGACCCTGCTGATCGGCGCGGGCGACTACGCGGTGCTGGGCACGCCGGGCCACGAAGAACGCACGAAGCGCTTCGCGCCGTGGCTGGGCAAGGATGCAAAGGTGGAGAAGGTGCGCGGCGACCTCGACGTGTTCGGCGATGGCAGCGTGGTGATGCTGGATCTGCCCGGCCACACGCCCGGCCACCACGGCCTGCTGGTGAACCTGCCCAAGCGCGGTCCGGTACTGCTGTCCGGCGATGTGGTGCACCTGCACGAGAACCTGGACATGCGGGGCGTGCCCTCCTTCAACACCGACCGCGCGCAATCGCTGGCCTCGATGGATCGCTTCGCCAAACTGGCGCAGAACCTCAAGGCGACGTTGATCATCCAGCATGAGGAAGCGGATGTCGCCAAGTTGCCGGTGTTTCCGGAGGCGGCGGAGTAGGAGAGTGTCGCTCCGTTGATTGTAGGGAGGGGAGCTGCATAATCGTGCCAGGGAATCAGGGAGAGGCAGGATGTCCGAATCGTCAGAGACGTTTTCGCTGGCCGCGCTGGAGCGGCGTCTGGCGGCGATGCCCGATGGGCCCGCGGCGGTTCTCAACACTCCTCGATGGATGTGGTGGCTCAGTGTGCTGGGCGGTGCCGGTGTCATTGTCGGACTCACTCCTGCGGTGCTGATCCAGTTCATGCGCCCGCAGATGTGGATGGTGCATGTGGCACAGGTCGGGCTCTGCACGGCGATTGCCGGCGGCGCCCCCTTCGTCCTTCGCTCGTTGTGGGTCATCCTTCGCGGCGTCAGGAACTGGAAGAGCGAGCAGGCAGCGCAGCTGGACCACGATGTCGAACACTTCCGCGAGTTGACGAACTGGCTGGTTACCTTTCCAGAGAGCCAGTTGGTGGAGTATCGACGCATGACATCGATGTGGCGGCAACAACTGGACATACGATTGGGACTGCTGTCGGGAGGATTCTCCCGATTGGGTTTTCTGCCGGTGGCGGGAGGCTTGTTCCTGTTGTTGATGAACCGGGACAGTCTTCTTGCCATTCCCGGATGGCTGGCCATGCTGGGGGCTTTTGTCGTGCTGCTGTATCTGATTTCCGCTTCCGGCGCGCTGATGAAGATTCGAGTGGATCTCTACGATGTGTTGCTGGCCAATGCGATCGAGCGGAAAGGGGGAGCCGTGCGCGTGCCGTAGCGGCGATGGCGCGGAAAGCAATCTGGGTCCCGGCGTTCGCTGGGACGACGGAGAGGGAGGCGGCGTGCCGGAGGGATATCGCCTGCCGGTGACGCGTCGGTCGTCATCCCGGCGGAAGCCGGGATCCATTTGGCGCTTGCCTTGTATTGGCTGCGTGAGCGCCGGATGACGGTGGGTGGATTGTTCGGCTTTTCGCCAACGGGAGGAAGGAATGTCGGTAATGCTATGGAAGAAAAGAACTTGGCTGGTACTGGCAATTCTCTGCGTCTGCATTGCAGTCATCAGCTATCTCGCCGATGTCGATGGCATCGTCGGCCTGAACCTGGGACTGGGAGTCGTGTTCTTTTCATCCTGGCTCCGGAAACGGAAGAAACGCGGCTTCGCGGGAGAGAGCTGGAAGTGGCGCGCCATGGAAACGGACAATGGGACAAGTAATGAACAAACGCCTCTGGAGGGCACCCATGCATGAGAGATGGGGCTTTGCCCTATGTGCGTTGCTGGTTCTCGGCCCCGCACTTGCTACCGACAAAGCCCTCGAAGGCGCCTGGGAGCTCCAGGGCGGCGAGTACGTCGCCGAGGACGGGCAGACGAAGACGTATGCGGAGATGCGGTTCAATGGCCAGAAGGTGCTGGCCGATGGCCGGTTCTCCTTCACCATGCAGTCCGGCGACAAGTTCTGGGCGGGCGGTGCGGGACGGTACGAAGCCGAGGGCGGCCGGTACACCGAGACGCTGGCGCAACGCTCCTTCGCAGTCGAGGACGGCGGCACCTATTCGTTCCGTTATCGCGTGGAAGGCGATGTCTGGCGATTGGAGCGGTGGAAGGACGGCAAGCGGGTCGAGTTCGAGGAGTGGAAGAAAGTCCGGCCCTGAGGGAAGCGGCCAGGCGCCGCCTCCCTGTGTGCGGGTCAGGGATTGTCGTCCGGTTCGAGCGGCGCCTGCTCGCGTGCTTCCGCCTTCCGCGTGCCGGCCATCAATGGCGCGACCTGCGCCTGGCGAGCGAGCAGTTGCCGATGGCCGACGCGGTGGCCGCATATCGCCTGTTCACCAGCGACGCCGATGCCGCCGGTAGCGACATCGCGCCGGAGGCATTGCGCGCCTGGCTGCGCACGCATTTCGGCGCGGCCGGCGAAGTGCCGGATCTGAGCGCGCAGGGGTTCCGCCTGCACGCGGGACGCCTGCTGTCCACGCCGGAAGGCGCGGCGGCGATGCTGGTCTACGAGGACGCGGCAGGTTAGCGCGTCGGGCTGTACCTGCGGCCACGCACGCCACGCAACACCACCGGCGAACGCCGCGATGGCCGCCTGCTGGCGCAGTACCGGGCCGAAGGCGATACCGCGTTCGCCCTCGTCGGCCCCGCCACCCAGGCGCGGATGCGCGAGATCGCGCCGTTGCTGCGGGGCGGTTGAGCCACGGGGCCGCGCGCCCGGTTACCTGGAAGTGCGTACTTGTGCGGTGGTGGCGGCGTTCCCAAGAATGCCGCTCCCCATACGGCGTGCGGCGTAACCGCAGCAAGGACATTCCATGACCCACGTGCTCCATGTCAGCGCTTCGCCCGGCGGCGAGGGCTCCCGCTCGCTGGCCCTGGCCGGCGCGTTCCTCGATGCCTGGCGGCAGGCGCATCCCGCGCACACGCACGAAGCGGTGGACGTGTGGAATCTCGATCTGCCCGAGTTCGACGCGTCGATGATCGCGGCCAAGTTCGCGGTGCTGCGCGCGCAGAACGCGACCGCCGCACAGCAGGCGCAATGGGATCGCGCCGTGCGGGTCTCGCAGCAGTTCAACCGCGCCGACGTCTACGTGTTCAGCGTACCGATGTGGAATTACGGGCTGCCGTACCGGCTCAAGCACTACATCGACATCGTGACCCTGCCCGGACAGAACTGGCGCTGGTCGCGCGCGGAGGGCTACCAGCCGCTGCTGTCCGGCAAGCGCGCCTTCCTGATGGTTTCCAGCGCCGGCGATTTTTCCGACGGCGCGATCACCCAGTACAAGGATTTCCAGAGGCCCTACCTGCGCCAGTGGCTGCGTTTCCTCGGCGTCGAGGCGGCCGGTGAAGTCGCGCTGGCGCCCACGCTGACCGATCCGGAGCGCCTGGCGCGGGTCAGGGAAGACGCCATCGCCCAGGCGAAGGCGCTCGCGATGCGGTCGTGAACGCTTCGGCATCGTCTCGCTGGCCAGCATGATGCATTCCAGGCGCCGCGGCGCAGACGATGGGACGCGGGGTGGCCACGCCGCATTGAGTCGACGGAGATCGCGGGCGGACGGGAGGAATGCCGCCGCCTTCCACGGAGAGGTGGGCTATAGTCTCCGCCGTCTTTTCGCGAGGGTAGGCGGGCAATGAAACCGGTTCTGTGCGCGATCACGCTCCTGATGGTGTCCCTGGGCATGGCGGCGTGCGCGCATGCTCCGGCGGGCGCCGACCCGGGCAAGGCGGAAACGTCCGATACCCCCGACTGGCTGCGCGCCAGGATCGCCGGATACGAGCGCCAGCCGGCGCGGCTGGCGCCCAGCACGATCTGGCGGATCACCCATCAGGGCAAGCCCGCCTTCTACCTGGTCTCGCCCTGTTGCGATCAGTTCAATCCGCTGCTGGATGCCGGCGGCAAGGAAATCTGCAGTCCCTCCGGCGGCTTCACCGGCGCGGGCGACGGCAAATGCCCGCGCCCGATGGATGCCGGTACCCGGGCCACGCGGATATGGGCGCATCCGGACCAGCAGGATCCGCCGACCGTTCCGCCCGGACTGGGCGCTCCGTGAACCGGCCCCGGCCATCGGCAGGCACGCCGCGATGGCCGGGACTAAGATAGTCCGCAGCCAGTTTCTTCCCGGGCTCCGTCATGGTCTATGCGTTCCTGGTTTCCGTCCTGATCTTCGCCGCCGTGGTGATGCTGCATGTCCAGCACAGCCGGGTCGGCGAGCGCTTGCTGCAGCAATCCTTCGACGGCCTGACTTTTCCGGGCGAGGCGGGCGTGCTGCGGGTGGCCGACATCACCGTGGTCAAGCGGGTCACCCACGAGGTCTCGCGCTACAGCGATCACGCGCCGCTGGCGGCGTTCTGGTACTGCGTCGGTCCGGGGCCGGTTTACTACGTCGCGGTCGCCCAGTACGTGCGCAACGGCTGGCGCAGCGGACGCTACGACTGGGTCGTGCGCCCGCTGGACGCGGAGCGGATGCGCGGCGAGCTGAGCAGCGATCAGGACGCCCTGCACGCGGCGTTCGGCGACCACGTGGAAGGCGTGCTGCGCGCCTGAGCGCGGCTGTGCCCCGCCTCAGGCCGCCTGCGCCTCGCGGTGCTTGAGCACGCGATCGATCAATCCCCAGTCCCGCGCTTCCTCGGCGCTCATGTAGTGATCGCGATCGAGCGTGCGCTCCACTTCCGCGTAGGTTCGCCCGCAGTGTTCGGCATACAGGCGGATCACGCGCTCCTTGGTTTTCCGCATTTCCTCGGCGTGGATGAAGATGTCCGAGGCCTGGCCCTGGAACCCGCCCAGCGGCTGGTGGACGTGCAGGCTGGCGTTGGCCAGCGCCTTGCGCTCGCCCGGTTCGCCGGCCATCAGCAGGAAGGACCCCATCGAGCGGGCGGTGCCCATGCACAGCGTGTGCACCGGCGCCTTGATGTATTGCATGGTGTCGTACATCGCCAGGCCGGCGGTGATCAGGCCGCCCGGTGAATTGATGTAGAGATGGATGGGCTGATCCGGATTCTCCGCCTCCAGGAACAGCAGCTGCGCGCAGACCAGCGCGGAGACGCTGTCGTTGACTTCGCCGTTGAGGAAGATGATCCGCTCGCGCAGCAGGCGCGAGTAGATGTCGAAGGATCGTTCGCCCCGGCTCGACTGTTCGATGACCATGGGGACGAGCTGCATCGTTTCGCGCATGCGCGAACTCCTGGTTTGCAGACGGTGGCGGGGAACGCGCGGCGTCAGGCCGCGCGCATGAGGACGGGGGCGTCGTCGTTGGCGGCCGGCGCGAGGCGGGCCAGGCGCGCATCCGGCGGCGCGTGGATGATCCGCAGCGTGCTGCCGCCGCTTTCATTGGGACGAATCCGGAACGTCACGACGCTTTCGAGAAACGGCGGCCGGTCGTCGCGCACCCGGTAGCGGATTTCCCCGTCGCCGGAAGTGGATACCGGGACGGCGTCGGCCAGGGCGCCATCCGGCAACCATCGCTCGCGGAATTCCGGAATGCTGATGGCGCGCCAGACCTTGTCCGGCGGCGCATCCAGTTCGTATTCGAGCACCAGATCGTCGGTTCCGGTTTCTTCGGCCGTTTCGTTCATTGGTCCATGTCCTTCAGCAGTGCCTTCAGGGCATCGATCCGGGCCGGCCAATAGGCGCGGTACCGCGCCAGCCAGCGCGCGATGAGCGCGAGGCCGTCCGGGTCGACTTCGTAGTTCATGAACCGGCCTTCGCGCTCCTCGCGCACCAGCCCGGCATTGCGCAGCACGGCCAGATGCTGGGACATCGCCGGTTGGCTGATGTCCAGGCCATCGCGCAGGGCGCTGGCGTTCATCCGTCCCGCCGCCAGCTTCTCGAAGATCGCGCGGCGGGTCGGGTCGGCCAGGGCCTTGAAGATGTCGTTCTCGACCATGCGCAACACATTAGCGATTGCTTATGTGTTGCGCAAGTGCCTGGAAGGGCGAAACGCCGCTAGAAAGTGACCTTCACCGACGGCGCGCTGCGCTTGGCTTCACCGTGGTAGACGGCCTCGATGTTGTTGCCGTCCGGATCCAGCGCGAACGCACCGTAGTAACCCGGATGGTAGGCGCGTTCGCCGGGCGCGCCGTTGTCGCGGCCGCCGTGCGCGAGCGCGGCGCGATGGAAGGCATCGACCATCGCGCGGTCGCGGGCCTGGAACGCCAGATGATGGCGGCCGGTGAGCTCGCCCTGCGCGGCGGCGCTGCTGACGGTGGAGACGAACAGCTCGTCGGCCCAGAAGTAATCCTCGCCGCTGCCGCTCATCGGAATCTCCAGCACATCGAAGACGGCCTGGTAGAAACGGCGGCTGGCATCCAGATCGCGCACCACCAGTTGCAGGTGATCGATCAGGCGGCCGCGGTGGAGTTCGTTGGTTTCCATGGACGGGGTCCGGGGTTGGAGGGGATCCGTCTTATAGCATCGGCCGCCGCGCGTCGCTTCACGATTTCTTCAAGCCGTTGCCGCTTTTTTTTGAACGCCGGGAGAGGGCGATGGGCCGTGGACAGATACCGGAAAGACGGACTCGCGCGCCTGCGCATGTTGTGCCTGGAACCGCCGGCCACCTGCGAGGAAACCGCCTGGGCGGGCACGCGCTGGATGATCGGCAGGCGCGACTTCACCCACGCGCTGATGATCGAGAACGGCTGGCCGCCCGCCTACGCGCGCGCTGCCGGTTTGCCGGGGCCACTGGCCGTGCTGACGTTCCGGACGTCGTTGTCGGAGGGCGATTCGATGCGCTTCCGCCAGCGTCCGTACTTCAAGCCGCTGTGGTGGCCCGACATCGCCGGCGTCGGCCTGGATGCCGATACCGATTGGGATGCGATGTCGGCGCACCTGCTCGAAAGCCATCGCCTGCTGGCGCCCAGGTGCCTGCTGCGCTGAGCGCGCGTCGGCGATGAGCGTATGTCAGGGGGCGCGCAACAGCGTCTCGATGCGGGCGCGCAGATCCGCCTGCATGTCGGCGCTGAAGTCGTGGGCGACGCCGGGATAGGAGGTGAGCCCGGCGTCGAACCCGCGCGCGCGCAGGGTGTCCACCGCCGCGCGGGTCGGGCCGATCGGGACGGTCGTGTCATCGCGGCCATGCAGCGCATGCAGCATCGGGCAGGCCGTCGCGCAGGCGGGTCGCGCGGGCAGCCAGTCCGGCAGCAGGCGCGCCGCCACCGGAAACGCGGCGCGGACATGGTCGGGATGATCCAGCGCCAGCAGGAAGGCCAGATCGCCGCCGTAGGACACGCCGGTGACGATGGCCTTGCCGCGCCCCGGATAGCGGGATTCCACGGCCTGGAGGAAATCGAACAGGCGCTGTTCGCTCTCGCGGGTGAGCGGGGCCTGTTCGGTGGCGGAGCGCTGGCCATACCCCTGCGGAAACCAGGAATGTCCCTGCGGACGCGGATGCGGCCCCTCCGGCAGCATCACCCGCGCCGGCACCCGCAGGCCGGTGAAGGCATCGGCCAGCGCTTTCGGCGTGCCCCCCGAATAATGCAGGGCGAGGATCAACGGCAACGGCTGATCCGGCCTGCCGCCGCCGGTCTCGAACACCCATAGGCGCAGGCCGCCGGCATGTTCCTCGCGGGGCGGCGAGGTCTGCGCGGCCACCGGCGGCGCGAACGCCAGCCACAGCGAAAGCAGCAGGCAGATGAACAGGCGCATTGGCGGGCACTCGCGGAAACCGGGACCGCCACGCTAGCGTCCGCGCGCGTCGCCCGCAACGCGGCGGGCTCACGGATTTGACCTGTTCGTCACTCCGCCAGGCGCAGGGTGTATGCCCTGCCGACCCCGGCGCGCCGGTTCGGAGAAGCACGATGAAGAGCGCCACCCGTCACATGCTGCTGCTGGCCGGCATGTTGTGCCTGTGGGCCAGCGCGTATTCGCTGGGGCGGAACAATGCGCACGAGCGCGCCGCGCCGCATGAGCGGAACCCGGTTGCGGCCGACGCCACGGTCCATCTGACGCCGCGCGGCAGCGGGCCGGACGCGTCGCCTTCCGGCATCGCCGTCAGCGGCGTCGGAATGGCGTACGGCGCGCGGACCGAGGCGCCGGCGCAGACGTCCGCTCCGGGCAACCGCGCGCGTGCCCATGGCGTGCAGGCGCCCGCGCGGTCACGCGCGGGTTCCGGATAAGGGGACGCCGCCCGAAGGCGGGACGCCGATACCGGCGCCGATGAGCCGCGACTACCCGGGGTTTCCAGCGGCCATCGCGCCCAACCGGTAGCCCAACGCGTAAGCTGCTTCCGGATCGCGATGACGCACGCTGCCTGCCTGGCTGTCCGGCAGCGCGTCCAGATTCAAACGAAACCGGGTATCGCCGCGCTTGCCGGCTTCATAACCCAGTTCGTAGGCGCATCCCGCGCAGCGGTGGCGGCCCGGACCGCCCTGGTCATGCGGGAGCGATTCAAAGCGCTCGTCGTAGCGGTGATCCTGCTTGCAGAGTGTCATGGAAGCTTCCTTGTCCGTGGTACGGCCATTGCATCGGTTCGCGCGTTCCCGCGCAAGTGGCGCCGATGCGGAGCGGCGATGCGTTCGCGCTCACTGCCAGGCGGAAATCCGCAGCCGCACCTTGCCGCGGATGCCCGGCACGCTGGGCTGCCGGCTGCCGTCCGCGGCGACGGTGTGGCTGTCGAAGGGAATGGCGATCTCCACTTCCTCGCCGCTTATCTTCCTTGCGTCGATCTCGGTGTGCGCGGCCGCCACGCCGGCGTCCTGCCAGGCATAGCTGATTTTCCATTTGCCGCCGGCCTGCGTCGGCGGGGTCAGGTCGAGGATCAGCGAATTGCGGAACAGGTATCCGCCCTCGTAGTGCTCGTTGATCCACAGCTTGCGTTCGATCTCGTAGTCCGGCACGCGCACGCCCAGGGTCATGCCGTAGGACAGCGAACGGCGGTCCGGATTGACCCGCGCGCGGTTGGCGAGGAACACGCTGGAGAGGTAGTGCGACTTCTGCTGCTTCCACTCGGCCTGCGAGAAGCACGACACCGAATCCTCCTCGGACACGCGCCGGGTCAGGTACCACAGCTTGCCGCGCGGCGAGGCCAGCGCCTCGACCTGGTACAGCGCGTCCACCTGGCGGCCCTGGTCGACCGCCTTCTGCACCGGTTCGGGCAGGCGGATGTCGTCCACGTCCAGCCACACGTCCACGCGCACGTCGCCGAACAGGAAGCGGGCCAGGTTCTGGAACGCCTCCTCGCTGTTGACGATGCCGAAGAAGCCCGAGTGCGCGCGATAGGCGAAGGCCTTGGCGCAGTACGCGCCGATGGAGCCGTCCGCGTTCAACCCGCGCAGGGTCGCGTTCTTGATCAGCACCAGGCCGTCGCTGCCATGGCCGACGAAGGTGCGCGAGAGCCCGGCGGCGGTGGTGTAGTCCATGCGGTTGGTGCCGACCATGCAGAACACACGCCGCGACGGGAACCGATCCTCGGGAATCAGATCCACGCGCTTGTGCTGCTTGGCCGCCGCCTTGAGATCCAGGTACTCCGGCATCCGCTTGTCGCGGTCGAAATTGTTCATGTCGAACGCGGACAGCCACTGCGGCACGTTGACCCCCGCCACGTCGATGCCGTTGTGCGGGGTGGCGTAGGTGAACAGTTTGTCCACGTACTTGCGCGCCTGCTTCGGATCCAGCGCCGGGTTCTGCAGGAACGCGCGGCAGACCAGCCCGCCCATCGAATGGGCGACCAGGTAGCAGCGGAAATCCGCCGGCTTCACCCCGTTGTCGGGATTGCTGCAGATGAGATCGCGGGTCTTGACGATCAGATCGCCCAGTTCGCGGGCGAAGGTCTCGATCTTCGGCGTGGTGCCGGTGCCGAACAGGCCGGAGGCGTTGTCGTAGTAGCGATGGATGATGATGGAGCGGCTGCCCAGGCGGTTGCGGGTCGGCTGGCCTTCGGCGTCGGTCTCCCACTCCGGATCCAGGATGTCGCGGCCGTCCTCGTAGACATCCGAATAGCCGAACTCGGACATCAGCCGCACGATCGGCGATTCGAACACGTACTTGCGCGGCTTGCGGGAGGGATCGGACACCGCGCGGTATACGGTCGATCCCAGGTTGAACCCGCAGAACGGATCCGCGGTGGTCTCGTCGATTTCGCCGCGGGTCATCGCGTAACCGCGGACATAGATGATCGGGTAGTAGGGCGCTTCCATCTTGGCCATCGTGAACTCCTGTCGGCGGGAACCGTCGCGCGGGACAGCTTAGTCCCAGAGATGGCTACGGATTTGGACGCCGGTCACGGCCACGCCGGATTCACGCGCGTGGATTTTCTTCGGCCAGGCGGCGGCAGAACGCGGCGGTGGCGTCGTCCATCGGAAAGCAGCATTCGATGCGCAACTCGTCCAGGGTGACGTCGCGCGGCGCCGCGAACACGGTGATGCTGGAGAAGAACCGCAGGCGCTGGCCGTCGCGTTCGAAGATCGTGGTCAGCAGCGGGGAAGGCCGCTGGCCGGGATCGCGCTGGCGCCAACCCTGCGGCACGCCGGGATGGGCCAGGATTTCCGCCAGCAGCTGTCGCGGCACCGGATCCGAGGGATGCGCGGCCATCTCGTTGTGCAGATGGTGGATGAGGTCGCCGGCCACGTCCTCCCAGTTGACCAGCGCCGCGCGCAGATCGGCCGGATCGAACACGTGCCGCAGCATGTTGGCGTGCGGGCTGGCGCGCCCGCCGAGCAGGAAGCCATTGACCCGCGCTGCGGCGGCGTTGGCCTGCACGATGTCCCAGTGCCGGTTGATGACGAACGCCGGATACGGTTCCTGCTGGGCGATGATGAAATCGATGGCGCGCTGGATGCGCGCCAGTTCGGGCGCCGACAGCGGCGTCTCCGGATACTGCGCCGCATAGCCGGCGGCCCGCAGCAGATCGTTGCGTTCGCGCAGCGGCAGGGCCAGCGCGTCGGCCAGCCGCGCCACCATCTCCCGGCTGGGCCGGGACTTGCCGGTTTCCACATAACTCAGGTGGCGCGCGGATATGTCCGCCGCCAGGGCCAGGTCCAGCTGGCTGAAGCGGCGCGCGGCGCGCCACTCGCGCAGCAGCGCGCCCAGGCCATGGGCGGTGGTGTCGGGAGCGGTGTTCATGGCGGCGAGCATAGCGGCGCGGCGGTCATCGTCGCCATGACCTCCCAGGTCATTGAGTGCGGACCCGGGCACGCCCATCCTGCCGCCACCCTCACGAGGAACGGAGCAGGACGATGCAACGCAGAGACGTATTGAAGCTGGGACTGGGCACGGTGGCGGCCATGGCCGCCGGCTGGAGCGGACGTGGCTGGAGCGAGGGATTGGCGGCGACAGGCGGCGCGCCGGTGACCGGCGGCACGCTCGATGCGGCCGCATGGACGGCCGCGCGCCGCTGGACGCCGACGACGTTCGGGCGCATCGCCCACGTGGAGCGAGGCAGTGGCCCGGCGGCGCTGTTCCTGCATGGTTTCCCGCTCAACGGCTTCCAGTGGCGGGGTGCGCTGGAGCGGCTGTCCGCGCATCGCCGCTGCATCGCGCCGGACATGCTGGGCCTGGGCTTCACCGAAGTGGCCGAGGGTCAGGGCGTGACCCCGGCCGATCAGGTGCGGATGCTGGCGGAACTGCTGGATCGGCTGGACGTGGACAGCGTGGATCTGGTCGCCAACGACAGTGGCGGCGCGGTGGCGCAGCTGTTCGCGGTGGCGCATCCGCGGCGCGTGCGCAGCCTGCTGCTGACCAACTGCGACGCCGAGACCGATTGCCCGCCACCGGCGCTGAAGCCGGTCATCGATCTGGCGCGCGCGGACCGCTTCGTCGCCGAATGGCTGGCCCCCTGGCTGGCGGATCACGCGCTGGCGCGCTCGCCGCAGGGACTGGGCGGCATGACCTTCACCCATCCGCACAACCCGACCGACGAGGCGATCGAGATGTACCTGCGTCCGCTGGTCGAGCACCCGCGGCGCACCCACGCCTACGCGATTGGGCTGGACAGCAACGTGCTGGCCGGCGTGGAGGCCGCCCTGAAGCGCAGCGGTTTTCCCACCCGCATCCTGTGGGGCACCGGCGACGACATTTTTTCCAGGGACAGTCCGGATTACCTCGCCGGCGTGTTCGGCGACTCGCGCGGCGTGCGTCGCGTGGACGGCGCCAGATTGTTCTGGCCGGAAGAGTTCCCGGATCTGGTGGCGGAGGAAGCGCGCACGCTGTGGGAGGTGTGAGGAAGGCATGCACGGACCATGGTTTGCCTGTCAGTCCCTGCAGGAGCGACGTCAGTCGCGATCGGGAACCCAGGCCGCCCGTCGCGGCTCACGCCGCTCCTACTGCCACCCATCCCTGCGATGTAGGATCCCCGGTATCACGGCAGGGTCATGACGCATGTACGGCAAGGTATTGGTGACGGGCAGTTCCGGGCATCTGGGCGAAGCGCTGGTGTCCACCCTGCAGGCGCAGGGACATGACGTGGTGGGCGTGGATCGGCTGCCCGGTCCGCACACGCACCGGGTGGGCACGATCGCCGATCGCGCGTTCGTGCGCGAAGCGATGGCCGGCGTGGACGTGGTGCTGCACCCGGCCACGCTGCACAAGCCGCACGTGGCGACCCATTCGCGGCAGGAATTCATCGACACCAACCTGACCGGCACGCTCAACCTGCTGGAGGAGGCGGTGGCCGGCGGCGTGCGCGCGTTCGTCTACACCAGCACCACCAGCGTGTTCGGCGATGCGCTGGTGCCGCCGCCGGGCGAGCCGGCGGCCTGGATCACCGAGGACGTGCGGCCGGAACCGAAGAACATCTACGGCGTCACCAAGGCGGCGGCGGAGGATTTGTGCCAGCTGTTCCAGCGCAACCAGAAGCTGCCCTGCATCGTCCTGCGCACGTCGCGCTTCTTCGCCGAAGAGGACGACGATCGGCAGGCGCGGGCGCGCTTCGACGACGCCAACCTGAAAGCCAACGAATTCCTGTACCGGCGGGTGGACATCGAGGACGTGGTGGACGCGCACCTGCGCGCCATCGAACGCGCGCCCGCGCTGGGCTTCGGCCGTTACATCATCAGCGCGACCACGCCGTTCGGGCGGGAAGACATGCCGCGCCTGCGCGGCGACATGGGAAGCGTGCTGCGTGAGCGTGTGCCGGCGTTCGAGGCCGAGTACGCGCGACGCGGCTGGCAACTGCCGGCCGGCATCGACCGCGTCTATGTCAACGCGCGTGCGCGCGAGGACCTGGGATGGCGGCCGCGCCACGATTTCGCGGCGCTGCTGCGACGGCTGGGCGAGGGAGGCGGCGTGCTCAGCGCGCTGGCGCAGCGCATCGGCGCCAAGGGCTATCACGCCGAAACCTTCGAGGACGGACCGTATCCGGTCGAAAGCCACTGAGCGACGGCATGGCCGCCGTGGTCGCCTGGGCGAACAGGCGAGGGCGATGACGCCCGCGGGCGGACGTCATCACCGCATCCTTCTCCCGTGCGGGAGAAGGCAGGAAGCAGCGATCAGCGATCAGCCGAACAGCTTGTTGGCGACTTCGGCGATGTGGCGACCCTGGTAGCGCGCGCCTTCCAGTTCGTTGTCGCTGGGCTGGCGCGAACCGTCGCCGCCGGTGATGGTGCTGGCGCCGTACGGGCTGCCGCCGGTCACTTCGTCCAGGCGCATCTGGCCTTGGAAGCTGTAAGGCAGGCCGACGGTGACCAGGCCAAAGTGCAGCAGGTTGGTCAGGATCGAGAACAGGGTCATTTCCTGGCCGCCGTGCTGGGTGGCGGTGGAGGTGAACGCGCCGCCGACCTTGCCGTTGAGCGCGCCCTTGGCCCACAGGCCGCCGGCCTGATCCAGGAAGTTGGCCATCTGCGAGGCCATGCGGCCGAAACGGGTGCCGGTGCCGACGATGATCGCGTCGTAATTGGCGAGGTCGTCGATCTTCGCGATCGGCGCGGCCTGGTCGAGCTTGTAGTACGAAGCCTTGGCGACGTCTTCGGGCACCAGCTCGGGCACCCGCTTGATGTCGACGGTGGCGCCGGTGGAACGCGCGCCTTCGGCGACGGCTTCGGCCATCTTTTCGATGTGGCCGTAGGAGGAGTAGTAGAGGACGAGGACTTTGGACATGGAAATCTCCACGGGTGGCAGGAGGGGGAGCCGGTCGCGAAGCGGCAAGCGCGGTGACTATAGGTCAGCTTCCGGGGCGGGATTGAGGCCCGTGGGGGAATTGGATTGTTCCATCGGTGTAGCTGACGGGCGATGGCGGGCCCGCTTGTGGGCATGACGGCAACAGAATCCCGGCGGACAGCACGGGCCACGCACGGGTGTCCGGTGTTACATTCCGGCGACCCGGTGGAGGGGCGGCGGATGCGCGGTGGAGTTGGCGCGACCGCGATGGCGACTCCAGCGCGGCATCCCGTCCATGGAAGAACGATGCCTATGCCAGCAGCCGATGTACCGGTCAGTCCCGAAGAACGTCACCACCTCATCGACGCGTTGCGCGGATTCGCACTGGCCTGCGTGCTGCTCGCCAACCTGGGCTATCTCAGCCTGTATACCCTGACGACCGAATCGGCGCGCGCCGCGATGCCGACCGCCGGATTCGACGCGGTGGTGTTCACCCTGATGGAGTGGCTGGTCAACGCCAAGGCCATCACCCTGTTCTCGCTGCTGTTCGGACTGGGGTTCGCGATGCAGCTGGAACGCGCGCAGGCGCGCGGCGCGGACCTGGGCCGGTTCGTCCATCGCCTGTTCTGGTTGATGGTGATGGGGGTGCTGCACAGCTACTTTCTCTGGTGGGGCGACATCCTGATGGTGTACGCCCTGGTCGGACTGGCGCTGGTGCTGTTCCGGCGCGCACCGGACGGCGTGCTGCTGTGGGGAGGCCTGTTCATCGCGCTGATCCTGCCGACGCTGCTGGCGCCGTGGCTGGGAGGCGCGTTACCCGGCTTGCCGTCGCGGGACGAGATCAACGCAGAGGCCTTGCAGGCTTTCCGTGGCGGAGACTGGGGCCGCGTGTTCACCATGAATGTGGAGATGGTGAACTGGACGCGCCTGTCCGGCGGCATCCTGATCTGCTTCGTGCTGGGGCGTTTCCTGCTGGGCTACTGGGCCGGTCGCCGCCGACTGTTCCAGCAACCGCAAGCGCACGTGGCGCTGTTCAAGAAGCTGTTCTGGGGCGGCCTGCTGATCGCCGCCGTGGGCACGGCCTTCCAGGCGGCGAAGACGCATCTGGGCTGGGGGGCGGAGATCACTCCGCGCTGGGTCAACGGGTTCCTGTTCCGGCTGGATTCGCTGGCGCTGGGCGTGGCCTACGCGGCCGGATTCACTCTGCTGTTCCTGCGTCCGGTAGGCGCGCGCATGCTGCGCGTGCTGGCGCCGGTCGGACGGATGGCGTTGACCCACTATCTCTGCCAGAGCGTGCTGGGCATCGCGCTGTTCTACGGCATCGGCCTGGGCCTGGGGCCGTGGACCGGCACGATCGGCTGGCTGCTCGCATGGGCGGGCATCTTCGGTGCGCAGGTGCTGTTCAGCCACTGGTGGCTGGCGCGGTTCCGTTACGGTCCGTTCGAGTGGGTGTGGCGCAGCCTGACCTATGGGGCGATGCAGCCGATGCGGTTGCCACGCGCCGCCGCCGTCGCTTCGTGATCACCGCCACGGAACGCCACGCCGCGCTTACGAATCGCTACGGTCTTCTTAACGCCACGCGGACTACGCTCGCTTGCCGTCGTCGAGAGGAGGCAAGCATGAATACCGATTACTTCTTCGCCCAGGACGACGCGGGCAATCGCTGCCGCGTCGACGTGCTGCGCGCCTGCGATGTCCGCGATCGCGACGCCACGCTGCACGACAACGCTCCCATCTACCTGCTGGAAGACGGATCGCGCCTGCATCGGCTCGATCGCGATACCTTCCGCGTGATGGGGACCGGCGCCTACGTCACGGTGCTGCGCGATTGAACGCGCGTACGCGGGAAGCGGACCGATAGACCATCGCCGCATGCGGCCGATCCGGCAGCGCCGGACCGGCCACGGCGGCGTCAGGATTGCAGGAACGCCAGCAGATCCGCGTTGACCCGATCCTTGTGGGTGTCGGTGAGGCCGTGCGGCGCGCCCGGGTATTCGATCAGGCGCGCCTGCGGGATCAACTTGGCCGAGGCGCGTCCGGCGGCGTCGATGGGCACCACCTGATCGTCGTCGCCGTGGATGATCAGGGTCGGGATGTCGAACTTCTTCAGATCCTCGGTGAAGTCGGTTTCCGAGAACGCCTTGATCGAATCGTAGGTGTTCTTGTGCCCGCCCATCATGCCCTGCATCCACCAGGCATCGATCAGGCCCTGCGAGGGTTCCGCGCCGGGGCGGTTGAAGCCGTAGAACGGCCCGCTCGGCACATCCCGGTAGAACTGCGAGCGGTTGGCGCGCTGCGCTGCGCGCAGGCCGTCGAAAACGTCCCGCGGCAGTCCCCCCGGATTGCGTTCGGTCTTCAGCATCAGCGGCGGCACCGCCGAAATCAGGCCGGCTTTCTTCACCCGGCCGGTACCGTGGCGTCCGATGTAGCGCGCCACCTCGCCACCGCCGGTGGAGAAACCGAACAGGGTCGCGTCGCGCACGTCGAGGTGCTCCAGCAACTCGGCCAGATCGTCGGCGTAGTGATCCATGTCGTTGCCGTCCCAGGGCTGGCTGGAACGGCCGTGCCCGCGGCGGTCATGGGCGATGCAGCGGTAGCCGTGTTCGGCCAGGAACAGCATCTGCGATTCCCAGCTGTCCGAGTTGAGCGGCCAGCCGTGGCAGAAAACGACGACGGGGCCGCTGCCCCAATCCTTGTAGTAGAGCTCCACGCCGGCTCGGGTGGTGAACAGACTCATCGAGGTACTCCGTTGGGGGAAAGGAAACGGCGGCATGGCCGCCAGCGCGGCCGATGTCCTGCGAGGGAGCTTCATTGTGTGATCGGCGGATGTCGCCGTGATGTCATGCCGTCGCGGGCAAGGCACGGCGGCGGGCGCGCAGGCGCAACGCCTGGTAGGTCGCGCCGATCACGAACAGCCCGAACACCACCGATACCAGCCCCAGTACCAGCGGCGATTGCGGTCCGTCGGCCAACGGCCGCGACGGCGGCACCCGCCGCAGCGTTTCGTTGATGGCCGGAATGAACAACAGCATGTAGCTGAAGGACAGGCTCAGGTTCTGCAGGTACTCGGCGCCGCCGCCGAGCCAGCCGTAGCGGCGCGCGGTGAAGCCCACCGCCAGCGCCAGCAGCGCGACGATGCCGAGCGCGTGCGCTTCGTTGAAGCCGCCGGTGCTGGAAAGACCGAAGGACGTGAAGATCGAAACCAGCATGCCGGCCAGATAGGCCTTGCCGATGCGCGATGCGGGTTCGATGCGGCCGTCGCGGATCAGCGCGATCGCGCCGAACACGACGGGCAACAGGCTGAGGACGGTGTGGACGATGCCGAGCGGCGAGAACGAGGGCGTCATGGCGCGTGTCCTTCCGGAGATGGAGAAAGGAAATCGACCTGCGCGTGGGAATGTCCCCGTCGTCGTGCCTTCCCCCCGGACGGTCACCGCGCGTCCGCGCAGCCTATGCCGGACGCGACCGTGCCGCCAGTACCGCCGGGCGGATGCGCCGGGCGCGTCGCCGCGCCCGGCTGCCGGCCGGTTCAGGGCTTCGCCGGCCAGCGCAGTTCGGCGACCACCGGAAAATGGTCGGAGGGATAACGGCCGTTCTGCTGGTCGGTCACGGTGGCGACCGGCCCGACGTCGAAGCCGCGGACCAGGATCCAGTCGATCCGCCGATCCGCCTTGCCGCTGAAAGCGTGGAAAGTGGCTTCCTGGCCGCTGCGCTGGCGGCTGCGTTCCCAGGCATCGATCAGATCGCCGGTGAGGCGCGCATGCACGCCGCTGTCCGGACCGGTGTTGAAATCGCCGGTGACCACCACCGGCACATTGGCCGGCAGCGCGGACAGCCGCTGCAGCAGCAGCGCTGCGCCGCGTTCGCGGATCGGTTCGTCCTGATCGCGGTAGGGCAGGTGGGTGTTGAAGAAGTAGAAGCGGCGGCCGTCGGCGATGCGTTCGAACAATGCCCAGGTGACCATGCGCGGATACAGGTTGCCCCAGGTGATGCTGCCGGCCACGTCCGGGGTGTCGGACAGCCAGAAGTCGCCGGATTCGATCACCTTCAATTCGTCGCGCAGGTAGAACACGCCCATGTGTTCATCGCCGGCGCCTTCGGCGTCGCCGCGGCGGCCCACACCGAACCAGGCGTACTGGGGCAGGTGCCGGACGATGTAGTCGCCCTGTTCGGCGAACAGTTCCTGGGTGCCGAACACCGCCGGCTGCTGGGCGCGGATGGTGTCGACCAGGATGTCTTTGCGCGCCTGCCAGCGGTTGTCGCCATCGGCGTCGGTGGGCAGCCGGACGTTGAAGGTCATGACCTTGAGCGGCGCGGCGGCGTTGTCGGCGGCGGTGGCGGTGACGCCGGCCAGGCCAGCGAAAAGGAGGAGCAACAGGACGGCGAGACGGCGCATGGTTTTCCGGTGCGTGCGGGGGAGCGCCGGAGTGTAACCGCCGCCGTTTCGCGCCCCATGACATGGCGCAGCATCCCGGCGCGGTCGATGGCCTGGCTGCTACTGCCTGTTGTTGCACGATTGTGCATGTTCATGCACAATCGCGGCGAATCCGCACAGGTCATTCCCCCATGCACCGCCCGGACACCGCGCCCGCGCCGTCACCGGCCGCCCCCATCGACGCCGTGGTCTTCGACCTGGGCGGCGTGCTGATCGACTGGAATCCGCGCTACCTCTACCGGCAACTGTTCGGCGACGACGAGGCCGGGATGGAGTGGTTCCTCGCCGAGGTGTGCAGTCCCGCCTGGAACGCCGCGCAGGACGCGGGCCGCGGCTGGGACGAGGCGGTGGATGAGGCCATCGCGCGCCACCCCGCCCACGCCGACCACATCCGCGCCTATCGCGACCGCTGGATTGAAACGCTCGGCGAGCCGCTGGCGCCGACCGTGCGCCTGCTGGACGAACTGCGCGGCGGCGGCTGCCGGCTGTATGCGCTGACCAACTGGTCGCGCGAGACCTTCCCGCACGCGCTGGAGCGCTTCGACTTCCTGGGCTGGTTCGACGGCATCGTGGTGTCGGGGGAGGAGCGCCTGGCCAAGCCGGACCCGGCGATTTTCCATCGGCTGATGGAGCGCCATGACCTGCAACCCGCGCGCACCGTGTTCATCGACGACACGGCGCACAACGTGGAAGCCGCGGCGCGATTGGGCATGCAGGCGATCCATTTCCGCGACGCCGGGCAGTTGCGCCGCGAGCTGGCCGGGCGGGGCGTGGCAATCGCGGCGGCGGAGGCCGCGCGATGAGCGCGCACGTCGCGCCCCTCGATCTGCTGCCGGAGGAGCGCCAGCAACGCATTCTCCAGCGCCTGCACGCCCAGGGCCGCGTGCTGGCGGTGGAACTGGCGCAGGAATTCGCGGTGTCGGAGGACTCCATCCGCCGCGATCTGCGCGAACTGGCCGCGCGCGGACTGTGCCGGCGCATCTACGGCGGAGCGCTGCTGCACGCGCCGGAAGTGAAGCCGCTGGTCCAGCGCCAGGGCCAGGATTCCGAGCGCAAGCAATGCCTTGCCCGCAAGGCGCTGACCCTGCTGCGCAAGGGCCAGACGATCATCCTGGACGCGGGCTCCACCAACAGCGCCATCGCCGATGCCCTGCCGGTCGGATTCGAGCTGACCGTGGTCACCAACGCGCCGGACATCGCGTTCCGGCTGATGGAGCGCACGGACGTGGAAGTGCTGACCATCGGCGGCCGCATCGAACACCGGATCGGCGCCGCCATCGGCGCGCAGGCGGTGCAGGAACTGCGGCGCGTGCGCGCCGATCTGTGTTTCCCCGGCACCTGCGCGGTCGACATCGACAGCGGCCTCTGGGGCAACGACGCCGAGGAATCGCTGTTCAAGCGCGCGATGATCGAATCCAGCGGCGAAACCGCGGTGGTGGTGATGAACGAGAAGTTCGGCGCCGACGCGCGCTTCCAGTTCGCCTCGCTGCACCAGATCGACCATCTGATCGTCGAGCACGACGCGCTGGAAACCCTGCGCCGGGCCTTCGAGCAGCAGGAAATCGCGGTCCATCGCGCCGACCGGCGCTGATTCCCCGCTTCATCCCCTTTCTCCCCCGCCTCGCCGATGTCCACCCTCGCTTCCGACTACCGCATTTCCCACGCCGAGTTCCGCGCCACCCGCCTGCTGTTCTTCGCCGCCGGCTGCGCGGTGGCGGTGTGGGCGGCGCTGGTGCCCTTCGCCAAGGCGCGCGCCGGGCTGGACGAGGCTTCGCTGGGCGCGCTGCTGCTGTGCCTGGGCCTGGGCTCGCTGATCGCGATGCCGCTGGCCGGCGCCTGGACCACGCGGCAGGGCTGCCGGGTCGTGCTGGTGGCCTGCACGATCGTGTCCAGCCTGATGCTGCCGCTGCTGGCGTGGGTGCCGTCGGTGTACCTGCTGGGCGCGGTGCTGTTCGTGTTCGGCGCGGCCATCGGCGCCGCGGACTGCGCGTTCAACGTGCAGGCGGTGATCGTCGAGGAGGCGGCGGGGCGGCCGATGATGTCCGGTTTCCACGGTTTCTTCAGCCTGGGCGGCATCGTCGGCGCGGCCGGCGCGGCCGGCATGATGTCGCTGGGCATGGCGCCGCTGGCGATGACGCTGATCTGGTCGGCTTTCATCCTGCTGCTGCTGGCGTTCAACTGGCGCGGCCTGCTGCCCTACGGCAGCCCGCACGAGGGGCCGCTGTTCGCGGTGCCGCATGGCTTCGTGCTGCTGCTGGGCGTGCTCGGCTTCGTGGTGTTCCTCACCGAGGGCGCGATGCTGGACTGGAGCGCGGTGTTCCTGACCGAACAGCGCGGCATGGCGTCTGCGCAGGCCGGGTTCGGCTATGCCTGTTTCGCGCTGGCGATGACCGTCGGGCGTTTCGCCGGCGACGCCATCGTCGCGCGGCTGGGACCGACGCGGATCGTCTGGCAGGGCGGCCTGCTCGCCGCCGCCGGCATCACCCTGTCGGCTTGGCTGCCGCAGTGGCAGTGGTCGCTGGCGGGCTACACACTGGTCGGCCTGGGCTGCTCCAACATCGTGCCGGTGCTGTTCACCGCCGCCGGCCGCCAGAAGGTGATGCCGCAGGCGATCGCGGTGCCGGCGATGACCACGATTGCCTACGCCGGCGTGCTGACCGGGCCGGCCGGCATCGGTTTCGTCGCCCACCACAGCAGCCTGCCCACCGCGTTCCTGCTGCTGGCGGCGATGATGGTGGGCGTGGCGATGTGCGGGCGCGCGCTGCGGACCTGACGTTGCGCGCGGGATCCGCGCAGCCGGATCTAGGACAGCGCCCGCTCCCACAGCAAAGGGGCGATCAGCAGCAAGGAAACGATCGTCACGCCGATGGCGCCCGCCCATGCCAGCGAAAGGCGCTGGTGTCGGTACACCGAAGCGGCGGCCAGCAGGCTTCCCCAGCCGACCGCGCCCCAGAAGGGGGAACCCATGGAGTCGATGGGCCCGAATCCGATGCCCAGGCGGTTCAGCAGATAGGCCAGCAGCGGAACGATCAGCAGACCGGCGGCAAGCGCGGTCACGACGTGCATGAACCGGCGTCTGCGACGCGGTGACGTGATGGAAGATCGTGGCGGTTGGTAAGGCGAGTTCACGGTGGGGATCCCGGGTGGCTGGCACGCCCACGCGCGCAGCGCGGCGACCGTCATTGATGCATGGCAAGTCGGCTCAACGCAGCAGCGGCACGTCGATATGGCTGCTGCCCGCCCAGCGGATCTCCAGCGGCTTGCCGGCGTCGGCCACGGTCTCGTCACCGACGTCCTTGCCGCTGCCGAGGTTGATCTGCATGTCGCGCTGCTTGTTGACGCCCAGCACCACGACCAACCGGCTGCCGGGCTGCAACTGGCGGCTGGTCAGGCGTTCGCTGCGGAACGCGATGGATTGCGGCTTGCCGGGCGCCAGCAGTTCGCGTCGGCCGCGGTCACGCGCATGGCTGGCGCGGCCCAGGTGCCAGGACAACAGCAAATAGCGGCCATCCGGCAATTGCTCGTACAGCGCCAGGCTGAGATCGAAGTCGCGCTTGTTGGTGATGAAATCCAATTGGCCGGAGAACAGACCGGATAACTCCGCGGGCGCAGTCAGCGGCGCGCCGCGGAACACCAGGGCGGCGTGCGGATCCAGCGTGTCCAGCATCGACTGCGTGGGCGGATTCCAGTCGGCGTCGCGGCGGTCGGCCAGGTCGACGGTCAGCATGGTGTGCTCCCCGCGCGTGCTCGCGGGTTGTTCCGAGAGCAGGCCCTCGGCGCCCGTCGTGGCCGGCCGCAGGTACAGGCGCTGGCGCTGATTGGCCATGGCGTCGAGCGAGGCGGCGTGCTTCCAGGTGTTGGCGCCCATCACCTGGTAGTTGATCCGATCCTTCAGGACGTCCGGGCGCGGCGCGCCGCGAAGGACGTGGTCGAACCATTGGAAGCGCAGCGCGGGCAGATCGATCAGCGCGACCGGATCCACTTCATAGCCTTCCTGCACGCGGGCAGCGCCGGCCTGCATCGAGAAGTGGTTGTACGGACCGATCAGCAGGGTGTGATCCGCCTGGGGGTTGTAGCGCGTGTGTTCGTCGAAGTAGTGCTGGACGCCCACGCGCGCGCCGTCGAAATAGCCGGTGACGGCCAGCACCGGGATGTCGATGCCGGCGAACTCGCCGCCCTGCGGGGTCATCGCCTGCCAGTAGGCGTCGTAGGTCGGATGCTCCAGCCAGCGCGAGAACACCGGATTGGGATGGCCGTCGATGGCCGGCAGATCGCGGTAGGCGCGCCCGCTGCGGTACCAGGCGGTGTCCAGGCGCCGCCAGCGCGACTCGTCGCCGTAACTCTCGCCGTCCAGCGTCGCGTTGCTGGCGGTCCACAACGGCCACGGGTACAGGAAATTGAGGAATACGTTGCCCTGCATCGGAATATCGATGCCCGGCGCGGTCGAGGCCGAGGTCATCATCGCCTTCAGCGCGGGCGGACGATGCTTGGCGGCGGCCCACTGGGTGAAGCTGTTGTAGCTGTTGCCATACATGCCCACGCGACCGTCGCACCACGGTTGTCGGCTGATCCAGTCGATCGCGGCGGCGGCGTCCTCGCCGTCGTGCTCGTAGGGCACGGGCGTGCCCGGCGCGCCGGCCTTGCCACGGCTGTAGGCGACCACGCCGACATAGCCGTGCGCGGCGGCGGCCTTGGCGTCGGACAGGCTCCAGTTGTCGTTGACGTAGATGGTGAAACCGAGCAGGACCGGTTGTGGCGCGGTCGCTCCGCGCGGACGTACCACCAGGCCGCGCAGGCTAGTACCGTCCGCGCCGGGGATGACCACGTCGCGTTCGATGAGATAGCGCCGGGCTTCGTCCTCGGCCAGCAGATCCGGTAGGACCGGCAGCAGCGCCGCATAGACGGTGTGGAACTGGTACAGGCGGATCAGTTCGAGCGCGTCGGCCCGTTCGATGGCGACCTTGCCGTGCTGTCTGTCCAGCGCGGCATCCAGATCGCGACGCGCGCGCGGCAGATCCGCGCCCATCACCGGCAGCGTGCGCGCGGCCTGGCGATCGTCCAGCCGCGCGAACACGCGGCGGAACGCGGCCGCGGGGCTGGCTTCGCCGCGCAGGCGCGCATCGGCGTCGATTTCATACTGGACGAACAGCACGTCGGCCTGTTCCGGCGCGGTCGCGCGGCGCACGTCACGCAGCGCGGCGATGCTGGCCAGTGCCGCCTTCGGTTGCCCGGCCACCATCTGCAGGCGAACCCGGTTGATCAGCTCGCGCTCGCGATCGGGATCCTGGTAACCGGCCAGCAGTTTGCGGGCAAGCGCCGGTACCTGCCGCTCCAGCGCGGCGTTGGAATCCAGGGGCTTGTCCGGCCATGCCAGGGTCTGTGCGTGGACAGCGAGGGGAATCAGCAACCATGCGACGACCAGCCATCCCGCCGTCCCCGGCCGCCATGTCCAGTTCCGTTTCCATCCCTGCCGGTTACGCGTCCGCATGCGCCATTCCCGTGGTCTCCGGCCGGCGGCCGGAAGGTCGACGGATGATGCCGGAAGCCATGGTGGCCCGCATCTGCCGCGGGCGGGCAACGCCGCTTATCGAGGCCCGGGTACGCGCACGCCCAGCACCAGCAGCCACAGGCAGGTGCCGATTTCGCCCAGCGTCGCCGGCAGGGTGATGTAGCCCGCCGCGGTGGTTTCCGCGAAGCCGGGCATCAGCAGGCGGGCGAACACGTCGATCACATAGCCCAGGCAGCCCAGCATCAGCAGGATGCCCAGCACCCGCGGCAGCAGGCGCGAAGTGAACACCAGCCAGCCGAACGGCAGCAGCCACAATCCCCAGAACAGCTTGGACACTAGGATGCCGTTGGCGTAACCCTTGAGCGCCAGCATCACCTGCGCGTTCAGCGCCTCGGGCGTCAATGCGCGCAGGTAGTCGGCGCCATCCAGCAGGCTCAGCACGTCGAGCTTGTGCAGCAGGTTGAAGAACGACAGCGGCACGCTGGCCAGGGCCAGCGCCACCATCAGCGTGGCCGCGGTCCTGCCATGTGGCGCGAGCAGCCGGTACAGCGCCAGCGGCAGCAGCAGGAAGGCGAGGTAGCAGACCAGACCGGCGGCGATGCCGAGCCGGAACAGTCCCTCGTTCGCGGTGATCCTGGCCACGGTCGCCGCGGCGTCGCCGGCGACCTGGGTCTGCGAAGGAACGTAGGCGATGCTGAAGATGCCGGCCAGTACGACGACCAGATACAACAGTCCGGCGATGCGCGCGGTGGTGCGCGGATGCGGCAGGGCGAGGGTGGATTCCATGTTCACGGTGGTTTCCCGATGGGCGTCAGGGCGCGCGGCGCGGCCATCTCAGGGCCAGCGCGACGATGGTCAGCGAAAGCAGGATCTCGATGACGCCGAGCAACTGGTAGAAGCGCCAGGCGCCGGGCATGGTCAGCACCATGATCGCGGCGTAGGCCAGCCCCAGCAGCGCGTTCACCCAGCGCGCGAGGGCGGGCTTCATCACCAGCGACAGGAACACCATCAGCGCCGGTATCGCCATCATGATCGAGGTGCCGACCAGCACGTCCTGGGTCACCGCGCCGAGCGGCCCCATCCTGCCGTTGATCATGTTCTCCAGCTTGCCGGGCCGGTACAGGCCGAAGTAGTCGCCGTAGACGTAACACAGCATCAGGCTGGTCCACAGCGCGGACAGCTTGATCTTCACCGGGATCTTCGCGTCCTCCAGCGGAGGCGCGATCTGCTTCGACGATGCCATGGATTCCCCTTGCCGGAAGGTGCCGCGTGACGAACAGGAGCCGCGTGAAACGGAAGCGTCATGACCGGCCCCGCCATCGGCGGACGCTGCGGTGGAAGAGCCGACAACGGGCAGGCCAGGCGTCTCTCCTCGCACGTCCACGCCCGTTGTGGCCGGGGCGACGTTAGCACGCGCCCAGGCCCGGTCCATATGCCGGAAGGGACAGCGACCTTCGTCGGGACGCCGGGCGTCAGCGCCCGTAGGTGCGCCAATGCAGGACGTGGCGGCCGTCGCGGCGCATTCCGACGAACTCGAAGCCGGTGTGGGGCGCCGGACAGGTGAAGAAGGTGTACCGCGAGGCCAGTACCTCGGGGCGTGGCCACCAGGCACGATCGAACGGAACCGGCAGCGTCTGCGCGTAGGTCGCGGGGCGGCAGCCGTCGGGCACCGGCACGCGCGCATCGGCGGGCAGGTCGAACGCCAATGCGCTGACGTTGGTGTCGAGGTTGTGCACTTCGCGCAGGGCGGTCGCGCGCTCCGGTACCCACCCGGGAATCCAGCCCCTCTCGATGGCCTGGGCGGCGCGCGCTTCAGCCAGGTCGTCATAGGCCGCATCAAGCGTGTCGGACGACAGACATCCCGACAGCAGGAACGCCAAGGCCATGGAGCCGAACCATCGGGGGAAACCGGAACTCGTGATCATGCGGAGGGATGTCGGCTGAGGGGCGGGGCGGGTTCTACGGAGGACGCCAGGCGTTGCCTCGCAGCCCGGATGGACGTGCGTCCGTTCGTTCGCCGAGACTGCGGCTTCGGCCCTCGGGCATACATCGGAATCCTCCCAAAGTCGGGGCGAGTCGGCGTCCGCGCGGGAATGCGCGACATGGATTCCCGCGCTGGAATGACGGCAATCGGCTATCCGGCGACCAAGAACGGCCGGCATGTCGGGTGACTGGAAAAAGGCGGTGGAATCAGAACGCCAGCGTCGCCACCAGCGGCACCGGATCGTCCCAGCGTTCGCGCGCGCCCAGGAACGCCAGTTCCACCAGCACCGCCGCACCGATCACCTGCGCGCCCTGCCGGCGCGCCAGCGCCACCGCCGCGCGCAGGGTGCCGCCGGTGGCGAGGACGTCGTCGACGATCACCACCCGCTGCCCGGGCAGCACGGCGTCCTCGTGCATCTCGAGCGTGTCAGTGCCGTATTCCAGCTCGTACGTTCGCGCGACCGTCTTCCACGGCAGCTTCTTCGGCTTCCGCACGACCTGAAACCCGGCACTGATCGCACACGCGACGGCCGTACCGAAGATGAAGCCGCGGCTCTCGGCGCCGACGACGATGTCGACGCCCTTGCCGCGGAACGGGTTCGACAGCAGCTCGATCGACATCGCCAGCCCGCGCGGGTCGGCGAGTACCGGGGTCAGGTCCTTGAAACCGACCCCGGGGATCGGGAAGTCGTCCACATGCCGGGTCAGTGCGTTGATCAGCCCGGCGGCCTCGTCCTTGGCGCTCACGCGAACGTCCAACGATCCATGTTCCATCCTGCTCCCCATCGGGTCGGGTTACTGCTCACCGCGGTCACCCGCTTGGA
>NZ_JBQCIJ010000004.1:0-90704 GCF_051953815.1 Pseudoxanthomonas sp.
ATGAACATCCTCCTCAACGGCGACTCGCGCGAAGTCGCCGACACCTGCACGCTCGCGCAACTCCTCGACGAGTCCGGCTACGCCGCCAGGCGCATCGCGGTCGAAGTCAACCGCGAGATCGTTCCGCGCAGCCGCCATGCCGAGGTTCGCCTCGCCGACGGCGATCGCGTCGAGATCGTGCACGCGATCGGCGGCGGTTGAGCCTCGCGCGATGATGCGCCCGACGCAGGCGCGCCGGGCCGCGCATGCGCGGCCCGAAATCGGCGAAAATGCTGCGTTCGACCCAGCCGATGCCGCCGCCATGAACACGCTTGCCCAATCGCCGCTCGCCACCGACACGCTCGTCATCGCGGGCAAGCCATATCGTTCGCGCCTGCTGACGGGCACGGGCAAGTTCAAGGACCTCGACGAGACGCAGCGCGCGACCGAGGCCGCGGGCGCGCAGATCGTCACCGTCGCGGTGCGGCGCACGAACATCGGCCAGGATCGCGACGCGCCGAACCTGCTCGACGTGCTGCCACCGGATCGCTACACGATCCTGCCGAACACGGCGGGCTGCTACACCGCCGACGACGCCGTGCGCACCTGCCGGCTGGCCCGCGAACTGCTGGACGGCCACACCCTGGTGAAGCTGGAAGTGCTGGGCGACCAGAAGACCCTGTATCCGGACGTGGTGCAGACCCTGACCGCGGCCGAGAAGCTGGTGGCCGACGGCTTCCAGGTGATGGTCTACACCAGCGACGACCCGATCCTGGCCCGCCGCCTGGAGGACATCGGCTGCGTGGCGGTGATGCCGCTGGCCGCGCCGATCGGTTCGGGCCTGGGCATCCAGAACCGATACAACCTGCTGGAAATCATCGAGAACGCCAAGGTGCCGGTGCTGGTCGATGCCGGCGTGGGCACCGCCTCGGACGCCGCCATCGCGATGGAACTGGGTTGCGACGGCGTGCTGATGAACACCGCGATTGCCGGTGCGCGCAATCCGCTGCTGATGGCCAGCGCGATGCGCAAGGCGGTGGAAGCCGGCCGCGAGGCATTCCTGGCCGGCCGCATTCCGCGCAAGCGCAATGCCTCGGCGTCCAGCCCCATCGACGGCCTGATCGGTTGAGCCGATGACCGATCCGTTCTCCAGTCCCGGCGCCAAGACGCCGCCCAAGCCGTTCACGGTGGAGGAAGGACGGCGCCAGATCCGCAGTTTCGTGCTGCGCCAGGGCCGCTTCACCGAGGCCCAGCAGCGCGCGTTCGACACGCTCTGGCCGCGGTTCGGGCTGGATTACACCGGCCAGCCGCGCGACTACGACGCGGTGTTCGGGCGGCACGCGCCGCGGGTGCTGGAAATCGGCTTCGGCAACGGCGAGGCGCTGCGCTTCGCCGCCGCGCAGGATCCGGATCGCGACTACATCGGCCTGGAAGTGCACGCGCCCGGCGTGGGCCGGCTGCTGAACGCGCTGGCCGAGGACGGCAGCGATCACGTCCGCCTCTACCACCATGACGCGGTCGAAGTGCTCCAGCACGAGGTCGCCGACGGCTCGCTGGACGAGATCCGCATCTACTTCCCCGATCCCTGGCACAAGAAGCGCCACAACAAGCGGCGCCTGATCCAGCCCGGATTCGCCGCCCTGCTGGCGGCCAAACTGCGCAGCGGCGGGCGCTTGCACGCGGCCACCGACTGGCAGGACTATGCCGAGCAGATGTGGGATGTGCTCGACGCCACGCCCGGCCTGCGCAACCGGGCCGGTCCGCGCGGACACGTGCCGCGCCCGCCGTGGCGGCCGCAGACGCATTTCGAGACCCGCGGCCAGAAGCTCGGCCACGGCGTGTGGGATCTGCTGTATGACCGGGACTAGGAATCAGGGAGCCGGGATTGGACGTCTTCGCCACACCGCCTGACCGCCGCGCCGGCGCCGCGCCCGGCCCGCGCCGCCAGCGCGCCTGCCCCGGCACATCCCGAATCGCCACCCTCGACGGCCGCATGGCCGGCCATCCCGAATCCAGGCCGTGATGGAAAACGCGCTGACGCTGACCAACGACATGAAGCTCGTGCTCGGGCTGGTCGGCTTCACGATGGCGATGTTCCTGTTCGAGCGCATCCGCGCCGATCTGGTCGCGCTGGTGGTGCTGGTGATCCTCGGCATCACCGGCCTGATCGCCCCGGAGGAAATCTTCGGCGGCTTCTCCGGCAACGCGGTGATGAGCATCATCGCCACCATGATCCTGGGCGCGGGGCTGGATCGCACCGGCGCGCTGAACCGGCTGGCCTCCTGGCTGCTGCGGCGCGGGCACGGCATCGAGCAGCGGCTGCTGCTGATGACCACCGCCATCGCCGGCCTCAATTCCTCGTTCATGCAGAACCCGTCGGTGATGGCGCTGTTCATGCCGGTCGCCTCGCGCCTGTCCTCGCGCACCGCGCTGTCGCTGCAGCGGCTGCTGCTGCCGATCGCCGCCGCCATCGTGATGGGCGGCGCGCTGACCATGGTCGGCAACTCGCCGCTGATCCTGCTGAACGACCTGCTGGTCTCGGCCAACAACAACCTGCCCTCCGGCATGGCCACGCTGGAGCCGCTGCGCATGTTCGCGCCGCTGCCGATCGGCGTGGCGCTGCTGCTGGCCTCGCTGCTCTACTTCCGCTACTACGGCGACAAGAAGCTGAAGGAAGAGACCGAGACCAGCGTGACCCCGGCGCGCACCGAGAGCTACTTCGCCAATACCTACGGCATCGAGGGCGACGTGTTCGAGCTGCTGGTCACCGCGGAAAGCCCGCTGGTGGGCATGTCGCTGGGCGAGGCCGAGGCCATGCACGACGCGCCGCTGATGCTGGCGCTGCAGACCGGCAACGACACCCGCCTGGCGCCGCCGGCGGACATGCGCATCTGGGTGGGCAGCGTGCTGGGCGTGATGGGCCCGCGCCCGCAGGTGGCCGACTTCGCGCAGAACCATTTCCTGCGCATGTCCTCGCGGCTGCGCCACTTCGGCGATCTGTTCAATCCCAGCCGCGCCGGCATCTCCGAGGCGGTGATTCCGCCCACCTCCAAGTTGATCGGCAAGACCGCCGCCGATCTGCGCCTGCGCAAGCAGGCCGGCATCAGCCTGCTGGCGATCAACCGCGACAAGAAGGTGCTGCGCGAGGATGTGCGCAAGATTCCGCTGCGCGCCGGCGACATGCTGGTCTTCCACAGCATCTGGACCGATCTGCACCAGGCCGCCGAGAGCCGCGACTTCGTGGTGGTGACCGATTACCCGAAGGGCGAGCAGCGCCCGCACAAGTTCAAGATCGCGATGACCATCTTCGCGGTCACCATCATCATCGCGCTGACCTCCAAACTGCCGGTCTCGCTGACCCTGATGACCGGCGTGGCCGGCATGCTGCTGACCGGCGTGCTGCGCATGGACGAGGCCTACGCGGCGATCAACTGGAAAACCGTGTTCCTGATGGCGGGGCTGATTCCGCTGGGCTGGGCGATGGACAGCAGCGGCGCGGCCGCGTGGGTGGCCGGTCACACCGTCGAGCGGCTGCCCGAGGGCATGCCGGTCTGGCTGATCGAAATCGCGGTGGCGCTGCTCACCACCGGCTTCTCGCTGGTGATCAGCCACGTCGGCGCGACCATCGTGATGGTGCCGATGGCGATCAACCTGGCGCTGGCGGCCGGCGGCAATCCCACCGCGTTCGCGCTGATCGTGGCGCTGTCGGCCTCCAACAATCTGATGACCGCCTCCAACCCGGTGATCTCGATGGTCACCGGACCCGCCAACTACACCTCGCGGCAGATGTGGCGGGTCGGCGGACCGCTGTCGCTGATCTATACCGTGGTGGTGGTGCTCGCGGTCAACGCGCTGTTCTGGTGGAACGGCCGCGCGGGTTGAGGCCGATGGCCCTGATCCGTCCGTGATGATCGCGGCGGCGAAGGCCAGGCAAGGAGTTCGCGGCTGACGCCGCTGCCATAGGCCCCGATTCCGTCAGGCCAGCCGCACCATCCCCTCGGTCACCCGCACCGGCACCGCCCGCAGCGAATCGCCACGGCAGGGACCGGCCACGCAGTCGCCGCGCTGCAGTTCGAACGAGGCGCCGTGCGCGGCGCAGACCAGCAGGCCGTCCTTGCTTTTCAGGAACTTGCCGGGCGCCCAGTCCAGCCGGCGGCCGGCATGGGGGCACACATTCAGCCAGGCGCGCACTTCCGCGCCCTGCCGATAGAGCAGCAGGGACTCGCTATCTCCGTCGATATCGGCTTCGACTTCGGCGAAACCACCGTCTTCTATGCTGTCCAGCGCTATAAGAACCATGGCCGTCTTAACGAACTTCTCACACCGTCATATTCTTGTCACCGGATACTGCTCGCCACCCGGCTCCGGCCGCATTGTGTCACGACCCATCGCCATGTTCGCACGCAGCTTCCAGTTCAACGCCTTCCGTTCCGCCTTCGCGCCGCGCAAGCCGCGCCATCCGCTGCTGCGGCTGGCCATCGGTCTGCTGGGCCTGGGCGTGCTGTGCGTGCTGGTGTTCTTCAGCGTGTTCGTGGGCGCAGCGATGATCGCCGCCGGCCTGCTCTACAAGCTGTTCAAGCAGCGCGGCAAGCCGATCGCGCGCGGCGGCGACCGCGTGGTCGAGGGCGAGTACCAGGTGGTGCGCAAGCCGGTGCTCCCGCTGTCGCGCTGATCGCGGCGGACGCCTACACTCAGCGGCTGTTTTCCTGCCCGGCACCGGCCGGCCGCTGACATGACCGATCTGTTTCCCGCTCCTCCCGTTCCGCGCGTCCCGGTGCGCGGTGGCGGCACGTTCCCGGTGCGCCGCATTTTCTGCGTCGGCCGCAACTTCGCCGATCATGCCCGCGAGATGGGCGCCACCGCGCCGGCCTCCAGGGACGAACGCGGACAGCCGACGTTTTTCCACAAGCCCGCCGACGCCATCGTCGTCGACGGCACCGATGTGCCCTACCCGCCCGGCACCCGGGATCTGCACCACGAAGTCGAACTGGTGGCCGCGCTCGGCCACGACGCGCCCGCCGGCCCGCTCGACGCCGCGCAGGCGCAGGCGCTCGTGATTGCCTACGGGGTCGGCCTGGACCTGACCCGCCGCGACCTGCAGGGCGCGGCCAAGGCCAAGGGCCTGCCCTGGGACACCGGCAAGGGCTTCGATCATTCGGCGCCGATCAGCGAACTGGTGCCGGCGGCCGAGGTGGGCGAACTGGCGCCGCGCACGCTGACCCTCGCCATCAACGATCAGGTGCGCCAACACAGCGCGCTGTCGAATCTGATCTGGGACGTGCCCGAGATCGTGCAGGAGTTGTCCAGGCTGTATGCGCTCAAGGCGGGCGACCTGATCTTCATGGGCACCCCGGCCGGCGTGGCCGCGCTGCTGCCCGGCGATCGCTTCACCGCATCGCTGGACGGCGTGGTCGAACTGCGGGGCACGATCGTCGGCTGAAGCGGCACTTCCGCGCCCCGTGTCGGAACCCGATTCCAGGGCGGTCGGCCGGACATCGACCGCCCGCCACCTCGGCCAACCCCGTCGTCCCGGCGAAAGCCGGGCCCCATGCCGGTTTCTTCCGCTTGTTTCTTCGGTGCCACGTCGACGCCGCCAGCGCCGCAATGGATTCCGGCTTTCGCTGGAATGACGACGAAAAAGAGCATGGGGAGGATGCGTTCTTCACCGGCCACGGTATAGTTTTGCGCGTACGGGCACGGCCGCCCGGATCACGAGGACCTCCAGCATGGGCATGATCAGCGAGTTCAAGGAATTCATCGCACGCGGCAACGTCGTCGATCTGGCGGTCGGTGTGGTGATCGGCGCCGCCTTCGGCAAGATCGTCACCACCCTGGTGGACAAGATCATCATGCCGCCGATTGGCCTGCTGGTCGGCAGCGTGGATTTTTCCAAGCTGGTGTGGACGCTGAAGGAAGCCAGTCTCGATGCCGCCGGCAAGGAAGTCCCGGCCGTGGTCATCGGCATCGGTGAGTTCATCAATACGCTGATCCAGTTCGTCATCGTCGCCTTCGCCATCTTCCTGCTGGTCAAGGCGGTCAACCGCCTGCACAAGAAGGCGCCGGAAGCGCCGGCCGCCACGCCCGAGGACGTCCTGCTGCTGCGCGAGATCCGCGATTCACTGAAGAAGTAAGCCACGACTCGCTTCACAATCGAGGAAAGCCGCGGGCTGCTAAGCTCGCGGCTTTCCCATTTCCAGCCCGTCTCCAGCCGGTTTCCAGCCCATTTCCAGCCTGTCCCCAGGGGTACTCCATGCGTCTGACGCCGTTGTTGCTCGCCCTCAGCCTGTCCCTGCCGTCCCTGTCCGCGCACCCCGCGCAGAAACCCACCCGCATCCCCGATGCCGCTCTGGCCACCGCCGCGCAGCTGCGCGAGCAGGCGTTGGCGGACGACACCGGCTGGAAGGTGGTGGAATCGCTGACCACCGAGATCGGCCCGCGCCTGGCCGGCAGCGAGGCCGACGCGCGCGCGGTGGCCTGGGCCACCGCCAAGTTCAAGGCGCTGGGTTTCGACAAGGTGTGGACCGAACCGGTGACCTTCCCCAAGTGGGAGCGCCGCAGTGAACACGCCTCGGTGCTGGGCACGCATCCGCAGCCGCTGACCGTGACCGCGCTCGGCGGCAGCCCGGGCGGCACGGTGGAAGCCGAGATCGTGCGCTTCGCCGATCTGGCCGCGCTGGAGGCCGCGCCGGAAGGTTCGCTGGCCGGCAAGATCGCTTTCGTCGATTACCAGATGAAGGCGGATCGTTCCGGCAGCGACTACCGCAATGGCGGCGCGATCCGCTCGCGTGGCCCGTCGGCGGCGATCCGCAAGGGCGCGATTGGCTATCTGATGCGCTCGGCCGGCACCGATCACCATCGCGTCGCCCACACCGGCATCACCCGCTTCGACGACGGGCTGACTCCGGTGCCGTCGGCCTCCCTGACCATCCCTGACGCCGATCAGCTGGCGCGCCTGCTGGCGCGTGGTCCGGTGAAGGTGCGGATGGCGCTGGACTGCGGCTGGGACGGCGAGGCCACCTCGTACAACGTGATCGGCGAAATCACCGGGCGCAGCCTGCCCAGGGAAGTGGTGGTCATCGGCGGCCACCTGGATTCGTGGGACCTGGGCACCGGCGCCATCGACGACGGCGCCGGCGTCGCCCTGACCATGGCCGCCGGCCATCTGATCGGCCAGCTGAAGCAGGCGCCGAAGCGCACCATCCGCGTGGTCGCCTTCGCCAACGAGGAACAGGGCCTGTACGGTGGCCGCGCGTACGCGGAGAAGCACGCCGCCGACGTGCGCCTGCACCAGATCGGCGCGGAGAGCGATTTCGGCGCCGGCCGCATCTACGCCTTCAACACCAGCGCGCCGGACTACGCCCGCGACGCGACCCGCCAGATCGCCGAGGCGCTGGCGCCGCTGGGCATCGAGTACCAGGCCGACAAGGGTGGCCCGGGTCCGGACATCAGTCCGTTCGCCGCGCAGGGCCTGGCCTGGGGCTGGCTGGCGCAGGACGGCAGCGACTACTTCGATCTGCATCACACCGCCGACGACACCCTCGACAAGATCGATCCCAAGGCGCTGGCGCAGAACGTCGCCGCCTATACCGTGTTCGCCTATCTGGCGGCGGAAGCCGAGGGCGGATTCGGCAGCGAACCCAAGCAGGTCAGGCCGCCGCAGGAATGACGGCGTTCGTCGTCCGGGCATGAAGAAAGAGCGGGCCGTGGGCCCGCTCTTTTTTGGGAGCGAAGGATGCCGGTAATCGAAGCCGCATCCGCGCGCCGCGGCTCAGCCCTTGCGCAGGCGCTGCCGCCACTGGGCCAGGAACACGGCGGTCGCCGAGGCCACGTTGAGGCTTTCCACCGCGCCGGTGCCGGGAATGGACAGGCGCGCGTCGCAGGCGGCGGCCAGTTGCGCGTCCATGCCCTCGCCCTCGGCGCCCATCACGTAGATCAGCCGCTCCGGCAGGCGTGCGGCGAACAGATCATCGCCCCCGCGCACCACCGTCGCCGCCAGCGAGAAACCCGCGCCGCGCAGTTGCGCGATCGCATTGGCGGTGTTGCCCAGGCGCACCAGCGGCACCTGCTCCGCGCCGCCCTCGGCCACCCGCGCCGCCGCGCCGGACAATGCCAGCCCGCCCTGCGGCGGCAGCAGGATCGCCGATACGCCGAAGTGGGCCGCCGAGCGCAGGATCGCGCCGAAGTTGTGCGGATTGCCGACCCCGTCCAGCCAGAGCGCCGACGCCGGGCCGGCCGGCAGTTCGCGCAGCCAGTCGCCCAGCGCCCGCGGTTCGGTCTTGCGCACGTCGACGACGATGCCTTCGTGGTGTTGGCTGGCGGCCAGTCGATCCAGATCGTCCTCCGCCACCACCCGATATCCGACCCGATGCTTCACGCACCAGGCCAGCAGCGCCTTGAAGGAGGGAATCCGCGCTTCGGTCAGATAGACCTTGCGGATGGCGTCCGGACGCCGCGCGAACACGGCCTGCACGGCGTTGATGCCGTACAGCCGCAGCTCGTCACGCGAGCCCGCCACCGGCGCCGCGCGCGCTTCGTCGCGCGGGGCGGGCGGCCGCGGCGGCCGCGGCGGACGCGACGGCCGATCGCCGGAGCCGGTTCCGCGCGGCGGGGTTGGACGCCTGTCCCAGGGACTGCTCATGTCAGTGCGGCTTCTTCTTCCAGAAATCGGCGTTCTTGACCCCGGCCACGTCCGGATCGAACACCGGGTCCAGGCCCAGCTTCTTCTGCCGTTCGTAATCGCGCAGCGCGGCCATGGCCGGCTTGTGCAGGATCAGGATCGCGATGATGTTCAGCCATGCCATCAGGCCCACGCCGATGTCGCCCAGCGCCCACGCGGTCTTGGCGTTGTGGAACGCGCCGAAGATGACCATGCCGATGATGCCCAGGCGCAGCAGCAGCACGGTCAGCGGACGGCGCCGGTTGCCGTTGACGTAGCTCAGGTTGGTCTCGGCCATGTAGTAGTAGGCCATGATGGTGGTGAAGGCGAAGAAGAACAGCGCCACCGCCACGAAACCCGCGCCCCAGCCCGGCAGCACCGATTCCACCGCCGCCTGCGCGTAGCCCGGTCCTTCCTCGATGCCGGGAGGCATGCCGGTGTACAGATGCGGGCCCTTGTCGGGCGAGTAGACGTTGTACTTGCCGGTGGTCAGGACCAGGAACGCGGTCGAGGTGCACACCATCATGGTGTCGAAGTAGATCGCGAATGCCTGCACGTAACCCTGCTTGGCCGGGTGCGACACCTCGGCGGCGGCGGCGGCGTGCGGGCCGGTGCCCTGGCCCGCTTCGTTGGCGTAGATGCCGCGCTTGACGCCCCACTCCACGGCCAGGCCCAGGATCGCGCCGAACGCCGCGTGGGTACCGAACGCGCTGCTGAAGATGACCCGGAACATCTCGGGCACCTGTTCGGCGTTCAGCGCCATCACCGTGACCGCCATCAGGATGAAGCCGGCGGCCATGAACGGCACCACGATCTCGGCGAAGTTGGCGATGCGCTTGACGCCGCCGAAGATGATGATCGCCAGCAGGATCGACACCGTGATGCCGATGCCCAGCTTGAACGCATCGCGCGCCGGCATGCCCAGCCACTGGCCGTCCATCGGACCGCACAGGGCGGTGCCCTGGCAGACGTTGGCGGCGCTGTCGGCGATCGCGTTGGCCTGCACGCCGGGCATCAGGAAACCGGTGGCGGCGATGGTGGCGACGGCGAACAGCAGCGCATACCACTTCAGGCCCATCGCCTTTTCGATGTAGTAGGCCGGACCGCCGCGATAGCGGCCCTCGGCGTCCTTGACCTTGTAGATCTGGGCCAGGGTGGATTCGACGTAGGAAGTCGAGGCGCCCAGGAAGCCCATCACCCACATCCAGAACACCGCGCCCGGGCCACCGAAGGCGATGGCGGTGGCCACGCCGGCGATGTTGCCGATGCCGATGCGGCCGGCCATCGACATGGCCAGCGCCTGGAACGAGGACACGCCGGCCTCGGATTTCTGCCCGCTCACCGTCAGCCGCAGCATTTCGGCAAAGCCGCGCACCTGCATGACGCGGGTGCGGATGGTGAAGTACAGGCCGGCGCCCAGGCACATGACGATCAGTGCCTTGCTCCAGATGATGCCGTTGACGGCATTGATGATGGCTTCCACGCAGTCTCCCCAGCCCAAAAAGAAAGTCCCCGTCACCGGGGGCCGGTCGATTCTCCACGAATCGGCCCGGCCTGCGAAGCCCGGAAAGGGAGAATCTTCCGCTGAACAGGGGATCCGGCGGGGTTCAGTGCGCCGTCGGGGTCCGCAGGCGCGAGAACACGCGCAGATCGTGCAGCTGCCCGTCCTTGCGGATGGCGTGGCGCAGCAGCCCTTCTTCCTGGAACCCGTTCTTGAGCAGCACCCGCGCCGAGGCCGGATTGATGTCCAGCACGTTGGCCTGCACGCGGTGCAGCTGCAGGTGGTCCATCACCCACGGCACGTAGGCGGCCACCACCCGGCTCATCAGCCCCTGGCCCCAGTAGCGGCGCCCCAGCCAGTAGCCGAGATCGGCGCTGCCGCTGCGCTCGCCCGGGCGCGGATGCGCGCCGATGCCGCCGCAGGCGCGGCCGTCGATGTCGATGGCGAACACCGGATCGTTCAGATCCACCACTTCGCCGGCGAGGAAGCGCCAGGCGTCCTCGCGCCGGTACGGGTGCGGGAAGCGCTCGCTGAGCCCGCGCACGACCTGCGCGTCGTTGGCGTGCCGCAGCAGCCAGCGGGCGTCTTCCGCGCGCCAGGGCCGCAGCCTGAATCCATCGCCCTGAATCGTTTTTTCTTCCATGCCTTCCAGATCAACCATGACCGCCTACCGGGGGAGTTTCGTCTTCCAGTCGCCGCAGTTCATGCGCCACGGCTTCGGGGGAACGTGTGAACGGCGCCAGCAGCGCGTAGAACGCCGGCACCACGTACAGCGACAACAATGTGGAGAAGGAGACGCCGAAAATGACCACCACGCCGATCGTGGCGCGACTGGCCGAACCCGGCCCGCCGGCGACCACCAGCGGCACCGCGCCCATCACCGTGGCCACGGAGGTCATCAGGATCGGGCGCAGGCGCACCTTCGAGGATTCGGCGATGGCGCGGGCCACGCTCATGCCTTCGTCGCGCAGCTGATTGGCGAACTCGACGATGAGGATGCCGTTCTTCGCCGCCAGGCCGATCAGCATCACGATGCCGATCTGGCTGAACAGGTTGAGCGTGCCGCCGGTGACCCACAGGCCGATCAGCGCGCCCAGCACCGCCAGCGGCACCGTCAGCATGATCACCAACGGGTGGATGAAGCTCTCGAACTGCGCCGCCAGCACCAGGTAGACGATCAACAGGGCCAGGCCGAAGGTCAGCAGCACCGCGCCGCCGGCTTTCAGGTACTCGCGCGATTCGCCCTTCCAGTCGATCTGCGCGTACTCCGGCAGTTCCTGCTGCGCGGTCTGCCGGGCCCACTCCATCGCCTCGCCCAGGGTGTAACCCGGCGCCAGCGAGGCGCTCAGGGTGATCGCGCGCAGGCGGTTGAAGCGGTTGAAGCTGCCCGGCTCGGCGATTTCCGACAGGGTCACCAGGTTGGACAGCGGAATCAGTTCGCCCGCGCCGCCGCGCACGTAGGTATTGGTCAGGTCGGCCGGCGAGGAACGGCGCTCGCGGTCGGCCTGCATCAGCACGTCGTACTCCTCGCCGTTGTCGACGAAGGTGGTGACCTGGCGCGAGCCCATCATGGTTTCCAGGGTGCGGCCGATTTCCTGCACCGATACGCCCAGATCCGCCGCGCGGCTGCGGTCGATGTTGACCCGCATCTGCGGCCGGGTTTCCTTGTAGTCCGAATCCACGCCGTACAGGCCGGGATTCTGTTCCATGCGCGCCATCATCCGATCGCGCCACTGCGACAGTTCGTTGTAGTCCGGCCCGCCGAGCACCATCCGGAACGGCTGGCCGCCGCCGCGGACCAGGCCGGTGCGCTGGGAGGGCTGGGCGCGGATGCCGGGCATCTTCTCCAGTTGGCCGCGCACCGACTCCAGCACCTCGGTGGTGCTCTCGTGGCGCTTGCTCCAGTCCTGCAGGAACACGATCACCTGGCCGGTATGCATCTCCTCGCTGGCGCCAAAGCCGCCCGGCACGCGGGCGTTGGCGCGCTGGATCGGCTTGCCTTCGCCGATGTTGTCGGCGAACAGATGTTCAACCTGCTGGATCTGTTTCACGGTGTAATCGAAGCCCGCACCTTCCGGTCCCTGGATGGAGACGAAGAAAGAGCCGCGATCCTCCATCGGCGCCAGTTCCTTGGGCACGCGCAGGCCCAGCACCGCCGCCACCGCCAGGCAGGCGCCCATCGCCACCAGCAGGATCAGCAGGATGCGCCGGCCCGGCATCGCCACCAGCCGCTGCACCTGGTGGCCGTAGCCCTCGCTGAGCCGGCCCAGCTGCCGGTTCATCCAGGCATTGAAGCCCTTCGGCTTGCTGTGCGGGCGAACCAGCTTGGACGACATCATCGGGGTCAGCGTCAGGGCGACGAAGGCCGAGATCGCCACCGCCGCCGCCAGCGCCACCGACAGTTCGCGGAACAGCCGGCCGGTGTTGCCCTCCATGAAACCCACCGGCAGGAACACCGCCACCAGCACCGCCGTGGTGGCGATGACCGCGAACGCCACCTGCGCGGTGCCGCGACGGGCGGCCACCAGCGGCGGCTCGCCGAGATCCGCGCGGCGCTGGATGTTCTCCAGCACCACGATGGCGTCGTCCACCACCAGGCCGATGCACAGCACCAGCGCGAGCAGGGTCAGCAGGTTGATCGAGAAGCCGAACGCGTACAGCGCGATGAACGAGGTGATCAGGCAGACCGGCACCGTCACCGCCGGAATCAACGCCGCGCGCAGGCTGCCCAGGAACAGCCAGATCACCGCGAACACCAGGATCATCGCCTCCACCAGGGTGGCGTACACGCGCTCGACCGAGGCCTCGATGAACACGGTGCTGTCGTAGGCGACGAAGATGTTGGTGCCTTCCGGCAGGGTCGGGCGGATGCGCTCGGCCGCCGCGCGCGCGGCGCGGGCCACGTCCAGCGCATTGGCGGTCGAGGTCTTGACGATGCCCAGGCCGACGTTGGGCTGGCCGTTGCTGCGGAAGTAGGCGCGGCGCTCGGCGGTGGTCAGTTCGACCTTGGCCACGTCGCCGACCCGCACCACGTAGCCGTCGGCGCCCTTGGTCAGCGGCATCCGCGCGAACTGTTCGGCGGTCATGTAGCCGCGCTCGACCCGCAGGGTGAAGTCGCGGGTTTCCGATTCGATGCGGCCGGCCGGCAACTCGATGTTCTCGCGTCGCAGCGCCGCCTCCACGTCGCCGGCGGTGATGCCGCGCGCGGCCATCGCCGCTCGGTCCAGCCAGATCCGCATGGCGTAGCGCTGCGCGCCGCTGATGCGCACCTGCGCCACGCCGTCCAGCGCGGACAACTGGTCGACGATGTAGCGATCCGCATAGTCGGTCAGCTGCAGCGTGTCCATTTTGGTCGAACTCATGTTCAACCAGAGAATCACGTCCGCATCGGCTTCGACCTTCTGCACTTCCGGCGGATCCGCCTCGTCGGGCATGCGATCCATCACCCGGCTGACCTTGTCGCGCACGTCGTTGGCGGCGGCCTCGATGTCGCGGGTCAGGGTGAACTCGATGGTGACCTGCGAACGCCCGTTGGAGCTGCGCGACTCGATGGTCTCGATGCCCTCGATGCCGGCCAGCGCGTCCTCCAGGATCTGGGTGACGCGGGTTTCGACCACCGCCGCCGACGCGCCCGGATAGGTCACGTCCACCGATACCACCGGCGGATCGATGTTGGGCAGTTCCCGCAGGGTCAGCCGCATGAACGACATCACGCCCAGCACGATCAGCAGCAGGCTCATCACCACGGCCAGCACCGGCCGCTTGATCGACAGGTCGGACAGCTTCATCGATCAGCCCTTTCTGGCGGCGGGCGCGCCGGCGTCGCCTTCGGTGATCTTCGCGCCGGGGCGCAGTTTGCCGGTGCCGTCGACGACGATGCGCTCGCCCGCCTTCAGCCCTTCGAGAATCTCCACCCGGCCCTCGCGGCGCACGCCGGTGCGCACCTTCACCTGCTCCACGCTGGTGTCGGCCTTGACCCGGTACACGAAGGTATCGCGTCCCACCTGCACCACCGCGATTTCGGGAATCACCAGCGCCTGCCGTTCCGGCCGGAACAGGTTGACGTTGAGCAGCATGCCCGGGCGCAGCGCGCGATCCGGATTGGCGAACACCGCGCGCACGGTGATCGCGCGGGTGGCGGGATCGACGCGGGCGTCGATCGTCTCCACGGTGCCGTCGAAGGCGCGCCCGGGAAAGGCGGCGGTGGTCGCGCTGACCGCGTCACCGTTGCCGACCGAGGCCAGCGCCGCTTCCGGGACCTGGAAGTCCACGTACATGCGCGAGACGTCATCGAGGGTGGCGATGACGGTGCTGGCGGTGATCAGCGAGCCCGGGCTGACCTGGCGGATGCCGAGCACGCCGGCGAACGGCGCGCGCACGCTGCGATCGCCGATGTCGGCCTTCATCTGCTGCACGCGCGCGGCGGCGGCGTCGCGCAGGGCCAGTTGGGTATCCAGGGTCGAGCGGGCGACCAGTTGCTGTTCGGCCAGTTCCTTCTGCCGCCGGTACAGCCGCTCGGCTTCCGCGTAGGTCGCCTCGGCCTGTTCCAGCGACGCCTTGGCGGCATCCCCGCGCAGGGTCACCAGCACCTGTCCGGCCCTGGCGTCCTGGCCGCTCTCGAAATGCACGTCCTGCACGATCTCGCTGACCTTGGCGGTCAGGGTCACCGACTCGCGGGCCTTGGCGGTGCCCAGCGCCTCCAGGGTGTCATTCCATGCCGAGGGCTGGATCACCTGGGTGGTCACCGGCACCGGCCGATCACCGCCCTGCCTGCCCCCGCCCGCGTCTGCGGACTTTCCTCCGCAGGCGGTCAACAGGAACATCGACGCGGCGACGGCCAGCGTCGCCCGCAATCCGGTTCGGCTCAGCATGCATGTACCGTAATGATCGTTATCACGTGAAGTTTACCTTCACGTCATGAACGAAAAAGCGCACGAAGGCGTTGACAGGGCCATGACTAACGACCCTTGTGCAACGCCGGATCGCTAGGCCAGTCCCAGTTTTTCGAGTACCCGCAGCGCCAATTGCTCCGGGCTCTCTGCGCCGGCATCCAGCCGCAGGTCGGGATGTTCCGGTGCTTCGTACGGCGAGTCAATGCCGGTGAAGTTCGGAATCTGGCCGGCACGCGCCTTGCGGTACAGGCCCTTGACGTCGCGCTGCTCGGCGAGCGCCAGCGGAACGTCGACGAAGATCTCCAGGAATTCGCCTTCGCCGAAGCGCTCGCGTGCCATCTGCCGCTCCGCCCGGAACGGCGAAATGAAGCTGACCAGCACGATCAGGCCGGCGTCGGTCATCAGCCTGGCGACCTCGGCCACGCGGCGGATGTTCTCCACCCGGTCCTCGGCGGTGAAGCCGAGATCCCGGTTGAGGCCATGGCGCACGTTGTCGCCGTCGAGGATGAAGCTGTGATAGCCCAGCGCGTGCAGGCGCTTGTCGACCAGATTGGCGATGGTCGACTTGCCCGCGCCGGACAGGCCGGTGAACCACAGCACGCGCGGCTGCTGGCCCTTGATGCGCGCACGCGCCGCCTTGTCCACGTCCAGGTGCTGCCAGTGCACGTTGCCGGCGCGACGCAGCGCGAAATCCAGGGTGCCGGCGGCCACCGTGTGGTTGCTCTGGCGATCGATCAGGATGAAGCCGCCGAGGCTGCGGTTTTCCGCGTACGGCGCGAAGGCGACCGGCTCTTCCAGGCTGAGGTTGCAGTAACCGACCTCGTTGAGCTCCAGCCGCTTGGCCGCCAGGTGTTCCTGGTTGTTGACGTCGACGCGGTGCTTGATCTCGCTGACCGAGGCGGCCACCGTGCGCGTGCCGATCTTCAGCCAGTACGGACGTCCCGGCAGCAGCGCGGCATCGTCCATCCACAGCACGTGCGCGGCGAACTGATCGGCGACCTGCGGCGGATCGTCGGCGGCGGCGATGACATCGCCGCGGCTGATGTCGATCTCGTCGGCCAGGGTCAGGGTGATCGCGTCGCCCGCGCCCGCCTCCGCCACCTCGCCATCCGGACCCAGCACCTGGGCCACCCGCGAACGGCGTCCCGACGGCACCACCACCACCGTGTCTCCGGCGGCCACGCGGCCGGCGGCGACCGTGCCGGCGAAGCCGCGGAAGTTCTGGTGCGGGCGGTTGATCCATTGCACCGGCAGGCGGAACCCGCCGGCGCCGGCGGCATTCTCCACCGGCACGGTTTCCAGGTGGCGCAGCAGGCTCGGGCCGTCGTACCAGGGGGTCCGCGACGAACGCTCGATCAGGTTGTCGCCTTCCAGCGCCGACAGCGGCACGCACAGCACGTCGGTGATGCCCAGTTGCGCGGCCAGCGCGCGGTATTCGCCGGCAATCGCCTCGAACACGGCCGGATCGAAATCCACCAGATCCATCTTGTTCACCGCCAGCACCACATGGCGGATGCCCAGCAGCGAGACAATGTAGCTGTGCCGGCGCGTCTGGGTCAGCACGCCCTTGCGCGCGTCCACCAGCACCACCGCCACGTCCGCGGTCGACGCGCCGGTGGCCATGTTGCGGGTGTACTGCTCGTGGCCCGGGCAGTCGGCGACGATGAACTTGCGCCGCTCGGTGTCGAAGTAGCGGTAGGCCACGTCGATGGTGATGCCCTGCTCGCGCTCGGCGGCCAGGCCGTCCAGCAGCAGCGCGTAGTCGATGTCGCCGCCCCGGGTGCCGTGCCGGCGGCTGTCCTTTTCCAGCGCCGCGAGCTGATCGTCGAACAGCCGCTTGCTGTCGTGCAGCAGGCGTCCAATCAGGGTGCTCTTGCCGTCGTCGACGCTGCCGCAGGTGATGAAGCGCAGCAGCGGCTTCTCTTCGTGCTGCCGGAGATAGGCGGCGATGCTGTTGCCGTCGGGATTCATCAGAAATATCCCTCCAGCTTCTTCTTCTCCATCGATGCGCCGGGATCGTGATCGATCACCCGGCCCTGGCGCTCGGAGGACGTGGTCACCAGCATCTCGGCGATGATCTTCTCCAGGGTGTCGGCGTCGGATTCAATCGCGCCGGTGAGCGGATAGCAGCCCAGGGTTCGGAACCGCACCCGGCGCAGCCGCGGCTGTTCGCCCTCGTGCAGGGGCAGGCGCTCGTCGTCCACCATGATCAGCGCGCCATCGCGTTCCACCACCGGGCGTTCGGCGGCGAAGTACAGCGGCACCACCGGGATGCCTTCGCGGTAGATGTACAGCCAGATGTCCAGTTCGGTCCAGTTGGACAGCGGGAAGACCCGCACGCTCTCGCCCTTGTGGATGCGGGCGTTGTACAGGTTCCACAGCTCGGGCCGCTGGTTCTTCGGGTCCCAGCGATGGCGGTCGTTGCGGAACGAGAACACGCGCTCCTTGGCGCGCGATTTTTCCTCGTCGCGACGGGCGCCGCCGATGGCCGCGTCGAAGCCATGCTGGTCCAGCGCCTGCTTCAGGCCCTGGGTCTTCATCACGTCGGTGTGCACGGTCGCGCCGTGGCTGATCGGGCCGACGTCGCGGGCGATGCCGTCGGGATTGATATGGACCTTCAGCTCGACGCCGGTCTCGGCCACCCGGCGATCCCGGAAGGCGATCATCTCGCGGAATTTCCAGCGCGTATCCACGTGCAGCAGCGGAATCGGCGGCCGCCCCGGCGCGAACGCCTTGAGCAGCAGGTGCAGCAGCACCGAGCTGTCCTTGCCCACCGAATACAGCAGCACGGGATTGCGGAACTCGGCCGCCACCTCCCGCAGGATGTGGATGCTCTCGGCTTCCAGGCGGTCGAGGTGGGACAGATGCTGGGAAATGCTCATCAAAAACGGCTGCGATACGTGAAGGGACGCCGATGCAAAGCGTACCAGTTGCCGCCGTTGCGTTCGCCGGGAGGCCACAGAGCATTCCACGCCGCCCCCGGGCCCGGAAATAAGCCAGGGGGATAAGGCCATAACCAGCCGTCCTTTCTGCGTGGCGCAACGGGTTCCTAACATCGGGTTCCCTTCCGCGCAAGGCGATTGCCCGCGATGACCGCTTCCTCCTCCGCACTGGCGCCCAGCCCCCTGGCCGAGGAGCGTCGTGCGCTGCTGGCACGGTTGGTGGAAGGGCTGGATGCGCCGACGCTGTGGTGGCTGTCCGGCTACACCGCCGGCCTCGCCCAGGGCCAGCACGCGCCGCAGCTGGCGGTGCTGCCCGGCGGCCAGGCCCAGTCCGGACAGCGCCTGACCGTGGTCTACGGCAGCCAGACCGGCAACGCCCGCCGGGCGGCCGAGAAGATTGCCCAGGAAGTCGAAGCCAGCGGACTGCCGGTGCGGCTGCTGCGCGCCGATGCCTACCCCACCCGCGAACTGGCCAGCGAGCGCCTGCTGTACGTGGTGATCAGCACCCAAGGGGAAGGCGATCCGCCGGATGACGCGATCGGATTCGTCGAATTCCTGTCCGGCCGGCGCGCGCCGAAACTGCCGGAACTGCGCTACGCGGTGCTCGGCCTGGGCGATTCCAGCTACGCCGACTTCTGCGGCATCGCCCGCCGCCTGGACGCGCGCCTGGCCGAGCTGGGCGGCCAGCGCCTGTTCGATCCGGGCCTGGCCGATCTGGACATCGAGACCATCGCCGATCCGTGGCGGAACCAGGCGCTGACCCACGCCCGCGAACACCTCAAGCCCCAGAGCAGCACGCCGCTGGCCACGGTCACCCCGCTGCGCCCGGCGCATGCGGCCTCCGCGTGGTCGCACGAAAAGCCGTTCGCGGCCGAACTGCTGCTCAACCAGAGCATCGCTGGCCGTGACTTCAAGGGTTCGGCATTCGGCCAGCACGGCGCGCGCGACAAGGACGTGCGCCACCTCGAACTGTCGCTGGCCGGCAGCGGCCTGCACTACGAGCCCGGCGACGCGCTGGGCATCCGCCACCGCAATCCGGATGCGCTGGTGGAATCGATTCTCCAGGCCGCCTCGCTGCCGGGCGAGACCGAAGTCGGCCTTCAGGGCGACACCCTGCCGCTGCGCGAATGGCTGGCCAGCCGCCGCGAGCTGACCCGGCTTTCGCGCCCGTTCCTGGCCGAGCACGCCGCGCAGGCGGGCGCCGACGATCTCAACGCCCTGCTGGCGCCGGCGCAGCAGCCGTCCCTGGCCGGTCTGCTCAACAGCCACCAGATCGTCGACGTGCTGCGGCGCTGGCCCGCGCACTGGGAAGCCCACGAGCTGGTCGCGGCGCTGCGTCCACTCGCGCCGCGGCTGTACTCCATCGCCTCCAGCCGCAAGCGGGTCGGCGAGGAAGTCCACCTCACCGTCGACGTGCTGGCCTACGAGGCCTTCGGCCAACCGCATGGCGGCGCCGCCAGCGGCTTCCTCGCCGAACGCGCGGAAGGCGACACGGTGCCGGTCTACATCGAGGCCAACGAACGTTTCCGGGTCCCCGCCGATGGCGCGCGCGACATCCTGATGATCGGCCCCGGCACCGGCATCGCGCCGTTCCGCGGTTTCGTCCAGGAGCGCGCCGAGACCGGCGCGCGCGGCCGCAACTGGCTGTTCTTCGGCGCCCGCCACTTCAATCACGATTTCCTCTACCAGTCCGAATGGCAGGACGCCCTGCGCGAGGGTTCGCTGCACCGGCTGGACCTGGCGTTCTCGCGCGACCAGGCCGACAAGATCTACGTGCAGCAGCGCCTGCGCGAACACGCCCGCGAGGTCTACGCCTGGCTCGATGGCGGCGCGCACCTGTACGTCTGCGGCGCCATCGGCATGGGCAAGGACGTGCATGCCGCCCTGCTCGACATCGTCCGCACGCAGGGCGGCCACGACGAAGACACCGCCGCCGAATACCTGGCCCGCCTGCAATCGGAAGGCCGCTACTGTCGTGACGTGTACTGAAACGGGAGCAGGGAATCGGGAAAGGGGGAATCGTCAAGGCGGTTCCACGCGACCGGATCCACCACGCTCACCCATAGGCCGCTTCGCATCGATTTCCGATTTTCCATTCCCGATTTCCGTCCAATGTCCCACTCCGTAGAAGACATCAAATCCGAAAGCCGGCGCCTGCGCGGCAGCCTGCTGGAGAGCCTGGCCGATCCGGTGACCGGGGCGCTGCGCGAGTCGGATCAGACCCTGATCAAGTACCACGGCAGCTACCAGCAGGATGACCGCGATCTGCGCGACGAGCGCCGCCGGCAGAAACTGGAGCCGGCCTACCAGTTCATGATCCGCACCCGCACGCCCGGCGGCGTGGTCACCCCGGCGCAATGGCTGAAACTGGACGCCATCGCCACCCGTTACGCCAATCATTCGCTGCGGATCACCACCCGCCAGGCGTTCCAGTTCCATGGCGTGATCAAGCGCGAGCTCAAGCCGACCATGCAGGCGATCAACGCCGCGCTTATCGACACCCTGGCCGCATGCGGCGATGTCAACCGCAACGTGCTGGTGGCGGCCAATCCGCTGCTGTCGCGGGCGCACGCGCAGGTGCAGGCATGGGCGGCGCGGCTGTCCGAGCACCTGCTGCCCAATACCCGCGCCTACTACGAGATCTGGCTGGACGAGGAACGCGTGGCCGGCAGCGGCGAGGAGGAGGAACCCGTCTACGGCGCCACCTACCTGCCGCGCAAGTTCAAGATCGGCTTCGCGGTGCCGCCGCTCAACGACGTGGACGTGTTCGCCAACGATCTGGGCTTCATCGCGATCCTGGAGGACGGCGAACTGGCCGGCTTCAACCTGGTGATCGGCGGCGGCATGGGCGCCACCCATGGCGACGCCGCCACCTATCCGCGGCTGGGCAACGTGGTCGGCTTCGTGCCGCTGGAAAACCTGCTGGACGTGGCCACCGCCGTGGTCACCACCCAGCGCGATTTCGGCAACCGCGAACTGCGCAAGCGCGCCCGCTTCAAGTACACCATCGACGATCACGGCCTGGAGGTCATCGTCGGCGAGATCGAACGCCGCGCCGGGTTCGCGCTGCCGCCCGCGCGCGCCTGGCGCTTCGAACACAACGGCGACCGGTACGGCTGGGTGGAAGGCGAGGACGGCCGCTGGCACCTGACCCTGCATTTCTTCGCGGGCCGCATCGCCGACACCGCGCGGTCCACCCATCTGACCGGCCTGCGCGAGATCGCCGGCATCCATCGTGGCGAGTTCCGCCTCACCCCCAACCAGAACCTGGTCGTCGCCGGCGTGCCGGCCGGCGAGCGCGAACGCATCGATGCCCTGGTGCGCGCGCATGGCCTGGACGACGGCCGCCGCGCCGGCACCGCGCTGGCGCGCGCCGCGGTCGCCTGCGTCGCCCTGCCCACCTGCGGGCTGGCGATGGCCGAAGCCGAACGCTACCTGCCCGATTTCAGCGCCCGCCTGGAACCGCTGCTGGATCGGCATGGCCTGCGCGACGCGCCGATCCTGCTGCGCATCTCCGGCTGCCCCAACGGCTGCTCGCGCCCGTACCTGGGCGAGATCGCGCTGGTCGGCAAGGCGCCCGGCCGCTACAACCTGATGCTGGGCGCGGATCACCGTGGCCAGCGCCTCAACACGCTGTACCGCGAAAACATCACCGAGGCGGAAATCCTGGAGGCGCTGGATCCGCTGCTGGCCCGCTACGCGCGCGACCGCGAGGCCGACGAAGGCTTCGGCGACTTCCTGCACCGCAGCGGCGTGATCGCCCTTCCGCCCTATCCCACCCACCGACAGATTGCCCTGGAGCTGCACGCATGAGCGCGCCGCAAGCCGTGACACCGACCGAATCCACCGAGGACATCACCGCCCTCAATGCGCGCCTGGAAGCGCAACCGGCCGAGGCGCGGGTGCGCTGGGCGCTGGCCAACGGCCCGGCGCAGGCGGCGATGTCCTCCAGCTTCGGCGCGCAGGCCGCGGTGCTGCTGCACATGCTCACCCGCCAGCAGCCGGATCTGCCGGTCATCCTGATCGACACCGGCTACCTGTTCCCGGAAACCTATCGCTTCGCCGACGAACTGACCGAGCGGCTCAAGCTCAACCTCAAGGTATTCCGCCCGCTGGTCAGCCGCGCCTGGATGGAGGCGCGTCACGGTCGCCTGTGGGAACAGGGCCTGGTCGGCATCGAGCAGTACAACAACCTGCGCAAGGTCGAGCCGATGCGGCGCGCCCTGGCCGAGCTGGACGTGGGCACCTGGTTCACCGGCCTGCGCCGCAGCCAGGCCAGCAGCCGCGCCAACGCGCCGATCGCCGAATGGCGCGGTGCGCGGCTGAAGGTCAATCCCATCGCCGACTGGACCGATCGGGAGGTATGGCAATACCTCAAGCAGCATGACCTGCCCTATCACCCGCTGTGGGAACAGGGCTACGTGTCCATCGGCGACTTCCACACCACCAGCCGCTGGGAGCCGGGCATGCGCGAGGAGGACACGCGCTTCTTCGGGCTCAAGCGCGAATGCGGCCTGCACCTGGACGTGTGACCCGCGCCGACGGCTGACGCCTTGACCGGCGACCCGGCCGCGTGTCGCCCGCGCCGATGGCAGGGATCGGCGCGGCGGCCGCCGCCGGTGTCGCCACCTGATCGGCCCCGTCCCCTGCCGACCCGCCTTCATCGCCCGAATCCGGCTTCCGTCGCCCGCCCCCTTCCCGCCCGGCACGGGCCGGCTATGCTCCGCGGCAATCCAACACCGACGGATCCGCCGTGTTCGCCAGCCTCTTCTTCATCGTTCGCATCTTCGCCGCCTGGACCGGCGTGCTGATGCTCGCCGGCCTGCTCTGGGCCGGTACCTACAACGTCATCACCCACAACGACGACGCCCCGGGACCGGTATTCGCCCTGCTGGCGCTGCTGGTCGCGCTGTCGGTGGTCATCAGCACCTTCTCGCATCTGCGCCGGGTCAGCCTGGTCGCCGGGCGCCTGGATCACGACACCCTGTCCAACCGCCAGCACCGGCGCATCGAAATTCCGCTGGAGGCCGACGAGGCCTTCCTCCTGCTCGAATCGGCGGTGCGCGAACTTCCGCGGGTGGAGGAAGTGGAAAGCGCCCGCGACAGCCTGCAGGTCAAGGCCAAGCTCAAGCGCATCGATCCCTACGGCAATGATCGGCCCTCGCGCTACAACGTGTTCAACTGGTTCAGCACCAAGCGCAACCAGGTCCTGGCCACCGTTACCCCGGGCGCCGGCAGTTGCAGCATCTCGCTGCTGTGCGAGCCCGAAGCCAGCACCTGGAGCGATCTGCTGAAGGTCGACAACGGCACCAACCTGGAAAACGCGGAAGCCATCGTCCGCGCCATCGCGCGCCGAATCGGCGAACGCCGGCGCGAGGAAAAGGCCGACACCGCGCAGACCGTCACCGAGAAGGAACTGACGGTGGCCAAGCTCAACCTGCTGCAGGCCCAGGTGGAACCGCATTTCCTCTACAACACCCTGGCCAGCGCGCAGGTGCTGACCCGCACGGATCCGGCGCGCGCCGACCTCATGCTAGGCCACCTGATCCAGTACCTGCGGCGTTCGCTGCCGCGCGCCGAGAACGCCATGTCCACCCTGGGCGAGGAAGCCGAACGCGCCGAAGCCTATCTGGAAATCCTGAAGATCCGCATGGGCGCGCGCCTCAATACCCAGGTGGAGATTCCCGAGGCGCTGCGCGACGTGGCGATGCCCTCGATGATGCTGCAGACCCTGGTCGAGAACGCCATCAAGCACGGACTGGAACCCAAGCCCGGCGGCGGCACCATCTGGGTCATCGCGCGCGAACAGGAAGGCCGAGTGGCGATCACCGTCGCCGACGACGGCCAGGGGTTCGGCAACCAGACCGGCGGCACCGGCATCGGCCTGAAGAACCTGCGCGAACGCCTGCACCTGACCTACGGCAGCCACGCTTCGTTCGCGATCATCTCCAACTTCCCGCAGGGCGTGGCCGCCACCCTCAACCTGCCGCTGGCGGCCACCGGGGTGTCCCGTGGCTAAGGCCGTGATCGCCGAAGACGAGGAACTGCTGCGCACCGCGCTGGCTTCGCTGCTGCGCGACACCTGGCCGCAGCTGGAGCTGGTGGCCGAGTGCGAGGACGGCGCCTCGGCGCTGGAGGCCATCGCCGAGCACCAGCCCGACGTGGCGTTCCTGGACATCCGCATGCCGGGGCTGACCGGACTGGAAGTCGCCACCGCGATCACCGAGGCCAGCCCGGCCACCCAGATCGTGTTCGTCACCGCCTACGACCAGTACGCGATCGACGCGTTCGATCAGGGCGCGGTCGACTACCTGCTCAAGCCCATCACCCGCGAACGCCTGGCCACCACCGTCCAGCGCCTGCAACAACGCAGCGGCCACCATCCCGATGCCGCCACCCTGGCGGCCCTGCTCAGGCAGATCGGCGGCCGCGCGTCGGCCGACGACAAGCCGCCGCTGGTCTGGATCACCGCCAGCACCGGCAAGGAGACCCGGCTGATCCTGATCGACGACGTCGCCTACTTCCGTGCCGACAACAAGTACACGGTGGTGATGACCGCCGAAGGCGAGGCGCTGCTGCGCACGCCGCTGCGCGAGCTGCTGGACGCGCTGGATGCGCGGATCTTCAAGCAGATCCATCGCTCCACCATCGTCAACCTGAAGGCGGTGGCCTCGATCACCCGCGACGATGCCGGCCGCGGCGTGCTCAAGCTGCGCAACCGCCCGGAAACCCTGCTGGTCAGCCAGCCCTTCATGTCCCTGTTCCGCGGCATGTGAACACCGCCGTGACATCACCCCGACACGCACCGCCATCGAGGCCCGCCATGCGCATCATCGCCACCGCCCTGTCCTTCCTGCTCGGCCTGGTCGGCTGCCAGGAAAAGCCGTCCGTGACCTCCGTGGTCCGCAGCGAGGCCAACGGCGTCGATCTGATCCACAGCCGCAGCGTCATCCGCGCAGGCGAAGGCCGCTTCCGCTGCCTGGCCAGCGCCACCGGCAAGTGCCACTACGTCATCGTCGCCCCCGAGGCCTGCGCGCCAGGTGGCGCATGTCCGCCGCACAAGTTGCAGGCCTTCGTGCTGGACGTCGGCGGCGAGCATCGCATCGACGGCCTGCCGCGCGGCGCGCATTCCTGCGTGGATCGCGATCGCGAACCCGACGCCACCACCTGCCTGAACTAGCCGGCCGGCGTCACCGGCGCATCAATGGGCGTGGCGGACCACGGTCTTGCCGCCACAGCCGATGCACTTGCGGTAGATCTCCCCGCGCCGGCCCAGGCGCGGCCGCGACATCAGGCCGCCGCAGCCGCAACGCCGCTCGCGTCCCAGCGCCCAGCGATAGAGCCGCCAACTGGAATGCAGCGCCCAGGCGGTGCCCAGCAGGATCGCGGCGAGAAACGACAGCGAGGCCATGCGCGCGCTGCTCAAGCCGCTGAAGCTGGCCTGGGTCCGGGTCACCGTCTCGGCCACCACCAGGCCGCCCACCGCGATGATCACGGCGGGAGCGTACATGCGCAGCACCATCCGGGAGACCATCTTCATCCGCGGCGCCTCATGGCAACGGGCGATGGCCGTAACTGAGCACGCGCGACACCTTCCACTGGCCGCCTTCGAGCTTCCAGACCTGGCTGAAGCCGGCAATGCCCACAGCCTTCTCGGGGCCGTCGCCCTTGCGTTCATGGAACCGGTGTTCGCCGATCTCCATCGCGCCGTAGCCGGGAATCGGATCGACCTGCAACGAGGATTCGATCAGTTCCCGGCGCGAGCGCCAGGCGTCCGGCGCCTGGCGGGCCGCGCAGTTCTTCTCGATGACCGCGATGAAATCGGCGGCCGAGCGCGCCACCACGCCGCCCTTGTCGTGATAGAACTCCATGTCATCGGCCAGCATCGGCTTCAACGCGTCGATGTCGCAGGTTTCGAAGGTGATCGCGAACAGGGCGAGATCGCGTTCGCGGATGATCCGCTTGAGTTCCTCCGGCGCGGGCAAGGTCACCTGGCCGGCGGCGGGTTCGGCGGAGGAGGCGGGACGCGCCGGCAGGCCGCAGGCCAGGCCGAACGCCAGCAGGATCGCGAGGCGCATATCGATGTCCTTTTCGAATCAGGGCCGGAGTATGCAATCCCGCCACCGGCGCCGGAAGTGCCGCCGCCAGCCGCGGCTCGTCAGGTGGTGATGGTCTGGGTCAGCGATTCCCAGCTCGGCGGCTCCGGCCAGTCGGCGACCTGGTTGCCATCCAGCACCCGGCGCAGATCCCGGCGGTCGACCTGCGGCGCCAGCGCGTGCACCAGCTCCAGCGCGTAGTCGCGCAGCACCCGCTCGCGCGGCAGCACCGCCCAGGCGATGCACTCCTTGATCTCCGCCGGCGCCGGCCAGGATCGCAGGTCGGTATCGGTGCTGCCCACCGCCATTTCCGCCAGCAGGCCCACCCCCAGCCCCGCGCGCACGTAGGTCTTGATCAGGTCCGCGTCCAGCGCGGTGACCGCGATGGTCGGCTCCAGCCCCGCGCTGGCGAACGCGCGTTGCAATGAAGAACCCGGGCGGGTCGAGGAGTCGTAGCTGACCAGCGGCAGGTCGACCAGCTCGCGGATGCTCGGCGCCGCGCCCTCGCGATCCAGCGCGTGCCCGCGCGGCACCAGCACCAGCCGGCGCCAGCGGTACAGCGGCACGGCGATGCCGCCCTGCGGTTCGTCGCCGGCGGTGCTGATCACCGCGATGTCGGCGTCGCCCTGGCTCAGCAGATCCAGCGCGGTGCTTTCGGCGGCGTGCTGGAGATGCACGCTGACCTGCGGATAGGCGCGCTTGATCCGGGCGATGGCCGGCGGCAGCACGAAGCGCGCCTGGGTGTGGGTGGTCGCCAGGATCAGCTGCCCCTGGCTCTCGCGGCGCTGGTTGGCGGCGTAGGTGCGGATGTTGTTGGCTTCGGCCAGCACCGCGCGCGCGCGCTCGATCACTTCCTCGCCGGCCGGCGTCACCGACTCCAGGCTGCGGCCCTTGCGCACGAACAGCAGGAAGCCCAGCTCGTCCTCCAGTTGCTTGAGCTGCTTGGACAGACCCGGCTGGGTGGCATGCACGCGGGCCGCGGCCAGCGTGATGTTGAGGTCGGCGTCGGCGATCGCCACCAGGTAGCGCAGTTGGGTCAGCGTCATCGGAATCCGTCTCGGGACCGCCTCGACGGGCGGTGCAGGGGGAGCGAGGACTGTAGAGGATTTTCCCGGACCGTAACGCCAGCGGCTTATAACCGCAAGGCATGTCCGATCCGGCGCAAGTTATTTCCTTGTGCCGAAGCGCCGACGCTACGGTCATGAGCCTTGAATCGACCGTTCCGCCGTGGCCAACCTGTTTCCTCTTTTTGCCGATCTGCATGACCGTCCGGTGCTGGTGGTGGGCGGTGGCGTGGTCGCCGAGCGCAAGGTGCAGGCGCTGCGCGAAGCCGGCGCCCGCATCCACCTGCAGGCGCCCGCCCTGACCCCGGCCCTGCAGGCGCTGGCCGACGCCGGCCGGATCGGCTGGGAACCCGGAACCTTCCGCGCCGGAGCACTCGACGGCGTCTGGCTGGTCATCGCCGCCACCGACGACGCGGACGTCAACAGCGCCGTCGCCGATGCCGCCAGTCGTCGTCGCGTGCTCGCCAACGTGGTCGACGACGCGGTCCTGTCCAGCTTCCACGTGCCGGCCGTGGTCCAGCGCGGCGAACTGCAGATCGCGGTGTCCAGCGGCGGCGGCGCACCGATGGTAGCGCGGCATCTGCGGCGGCAACTGGAATCCTGGCTGGACGAGTCGTGGGGCGCGCTGACCGCGCTGCTGGCCCGCGAGCGAAAGCGCATCCGCGCCCGGTTTCCGGAACCCGGCGCGCGTCGCCGGTTCTTCGAACAACTGCTGGCCGGGCCGCTGCCGCGGCTGTTGCGGCAACGGCAACCGGAGCAGGCCGAACGCCTGCTGGCCGGCGCGCTCGATGGCCCGGTTTCCCCGTCACCGGGTTCGGTGATCCTGGTCGGCGCGGGTCCGGGTGATCCCGGGCTGCTGACCCTCAACGGCCTGCGCGCGCTCAACGAGGCCGACGTCATCCTGCATGACCGCCTGGTGAGCGACGCGGTCCTGCGCCTGGCCCGCCGCGACGCGCAGCGCATCGAGGTCGGCAAGTCCGCGCAGGGCCACAGCGTGCGCCAGGAAAGCATCCACGCGCTGATGCTGGAGCACGCGCGCGCCGGTCGCCGGGTGGTGCGCCTGAAAGGCGGCGATCCGTTCGTGTTCGGGCGTGGCGGCGAGGAGCTGGAGTTCCTGCGCGCGCACGGCATTGCCTATGAAGTCGTTCCCGGCATCACCGCGGCGGTGGCCTGCGCGGCCTACGCCGGGATTCCCCTGACCCACCGCGACCACGCCCAGTCGGTGCGGCTGGTGACCGCCCACTGCCAAGATTCGCTGGACACCCTGGACTGGGCGGCGCTGGCGCGTGGCCGCCAGACCCTGGCGTTCTACATGGGCGTGGCCGGGCTGGAGACCGTGCAGGCGCGACTTTCCGCCGAAGGGTGTCCGGCCTCGACGCCATTCGCGTTGATCGAGAATGGGTCGCGCGCCGAACAGCGCGTGATCACCGGCCGCCTGGACGGGCTGGCGCGGACCGCCCGCCACCATCAGGTGCGGTCGCCCGCCCTGCTCGTCCTGGGCGAGGTCGCCGGCCTGGCCGATGCCCTGCACTGGTTCGGGTCGGCGCCGCTGGCCGCGCCACCACGTTCCGATCACCTGCCGGCCGCCACACTCCCGCACGCCGCCTGACATCCCCTTCCGGAGATTCCCTTCATGCCCATCTACGACAGCATCCTGGACACCGTCGGCCGCACGCCGGTGGTCAAACTCAACCGCGTGGCGCCCTCGCATGTCGAGCTGTACGCCAAGGTGGAATCGTTCAATCCCGGCGGCTCGGTGAAGGACCGCCTGGCCCTGGCGATCGTCCTGGATGCCGAGGCCAAGGGCCTGCTCAAGCCGGGCGATACGATCGTCGAAGCCACGTCCGGCAACACCGGCGTGGCGTTGGCGATGGTCGCCGCCGCGCGCGGCTACAAGTTCGTCGCCACCATGGCCGAAACCTTTTCCATCGAACGCCGCAAACTGATGCGCGCCTACGGCGCCAAGGTCATTCTGACCCCGGCCGCCGAACGTGGCAGCGGCATGGTGCGCCGGGCCGAGGAACTGGCGAAGAAGCACGGCTGGTTCCTCGCCCGCCAGTTCGCCAATCCCGCCAACCCGGCCTATCACCGCCAGACCACCGCGGCGGAAATCCTGCGCGATTTCGCCGGCCGCCGGCTGGATCATTTCGTCACCGGCTGGGGCACCGGCGGCACCCTCACCGGGGTGGGCGAAGTGCTGCGCGTGGCCCGTCCGGAAGTGCGCATCACCGCCTCCGAACCGGCCGGCGCGTCGCTGCTGCAGGGCAAGGACTGGGCGCCGCACAAGATCCAGGGCTGGACACCGGACTTCATTCCGGAGGTGCTGAACCGCGAGGTGTTCGACGAGCTGCTGCCGGTGGACGACGCCACCGCCATCGCCACCTCGCGCCGGCTGGCCGCCGAGGAAGGCATCTTCGTCGGCATCTCCGCCGGCGCCACCGTCGCCGCCGCACTGCAGGTCGCCGAAAAGGCCAGCGAAGGCGCGGTGATCCTGGCGGTACTGCCGGACACCGGCGAACGCTACTTCTCCACCCCCCTGTTCGAAGGCGTCAACGAGGGCTCCGACGACGAGTGGCTGGCCTCGCTGGGTTGAGCCGGCATCGAAGCGGCGGCGATCCGGTCAGGGATCGCCGCAATCGCGCGTCCAGGTCCATTGCATGCGCGGTCCCTGTTCGCCGCCACCGTCGATGCTGGCCTGCAACCGATCACCTTCCAGCCGTTGATAGACGATCCGCTTGGGGAAATCGTGCCGCGGATTGGCGAATTCGACACGATCCGGCGTCACCTGGGTGGCTGTGAACGCGACCGGCGGTCGGCCGCCTGGCTGCGCCAGATAGGTCCACTGCCCTTCCCGCTGGACGATGCTGAGAAATTCGATGCCGGCGAGGCTGCCGTCGCGGGTGTCGCGGTGCATGCCCACCAGCGCGCCGCCGCGCGGCGGCATCCAGGTCTCTTCGTTGAACACGCCGTCGTTGAGCCCGCACCAGCGGCCGGCCAGCCACTCCAGATCCGCCGCCGACGCCGTCGACATCGCGCCGGCGACTGCAATCAGCACCGCCGCCAGGCCACGCTTTACCGCTTTCCTGTTCGTCATTCCCGGTACCCCGTCATGCTCCCTGCGGAGCGGAGGCGCCATGCTGGCCGGGCATGGACCGGCGGTCTTGAAGAAAATCGACAGGCCGCGCAGAGTCGCGCCATGTTCGCCCTGTTGCCGACGCCGCAGGATCTGGCGCCCTGGGTCCGCTGCATCTGGACCTTGCGCACCGATGCCAGCGCGCACCCGGAACCGCCCATCGCGCCGGATGGCTGCTGCGAATGGATCCTGCATGTGGGCACGCCGCCGCTGATGGCGGTCGAAGGCGGCTGGACCCGGCAGTCCCATGAATTCCTGTTCGGACAACTCACGGGTCCCCTGCATCTGCATGGCGACGGTGCCATGGCCCTGATCGCGGTGCGCTTTCATCCGCACGCCGCCACCGCGTTGTTGCGCGTGAGTGGCCCGGCCCTGTGCCCGCAGCCGATGGATCCGGCCCGACTGGCGCCCGGACTGCGGCGCGGGCAGCGTATCGATGCGCATGCCGGCATCGGCGACGCCTATCGCGCAATCCTTGCCAGGCTGCGGTTCCTGGCGGCGCGCGCGCGTGATCTGGATCCCTTGGTGGCGGATGTCCTGCAACGACTGGACCGGAGCGACGGCGCGCGCCTCACGCCCCTGCCGCGCGAACTGGGCTTTTCCCTGCGCACGCTCGAGCGTCGCTTCCTCGCCGCCACCGGGCTGGGCATGAAAACCTATGCGCGCATCCAGCGCATGCAGCAAACCCTGCACGCGCTGTCCCGACCAGAAGCGGCGCTGGCGGTCGTCGCCCAGGAGCTGGGGTTTTCCGACCAGGCCCACCTGACCCGCGAACTGGCGGCGCTGGCCGGTCGCCGCCCGCAGTGCGCGCCCCCGCTGCGCCTGTCCTGATCGGTTGCGGCGCCTTCCGCCGCGTTGCTAGGCTCGTCCCGGTTCATCGTCGCGGAGTCCGTCATGAAGCTGCCTGGTTTGCTGCTCCTGTCCTCGCTGTTCGCCATGTCCGGCGCCGTCGATGCCGCGCAGTCCGCGAAATCGCCCTCTCCGCTTCCGGCGGCCGGCTACTTCGACAACACCGGGCGCGAGGACGTGCTGTCCGGCGGCGCCCGCATGATTCCGATCCACACCCCCGCCGGCGACTTCAAGGTCTGGACCAAGCGGGTCGGCAACAACCCGCGCATCAAACTGCTCCTGCTGCATGGCGGGCCGGGCGCCACCCACGAGTACTTCGAAGCCTTCGACAGCTTCCTGCCCGCGGCCGGCATCGAGTACTACTACTACGATCAGCTGGGTTCGGCCTACAGCGATCAGCCCGATGATCCCCGGCTGCTGGACACGGCGCGTTTCGTGGAGGAAGTCGAACAGGTCCGCCAGGCGCTCAAGCTGGACCGGGACAATTTCTTCCTGCTCGGGCATTCCTGGGGCGGCATCCTGGCGATGGAATACGCGCTCAAGTATCCGCAGCACCTCAAGGGCCTGATCATCTCCAACATGATGTCCAGCATTCCCGCGTACAACGACTACGCGCACACGGTGCTGGAACCGAAGATGGATCCCGCCGCGCTGGCTGAAATAAAGAAACTGGAGGCGGAGAAGCGCTTCGACGATCCGCGCTACATGGAACTGCTGCTGCCGCATTACGAGGCGCACGTACTGCGCATGCCCGCCGCGCAGTGGCCGGAACCGGTCAACCGCTCCTTCGCCCACATCAACAAGAAGGTCTACGTGCCCATGCAGGGTCCCAGCGAACTGGGCGCCAGCGGCATCCTGGCAAACTGGGATCGCACGGCGGACCTGGGGAAGATTCCCGTTCCCACCCTGGTCATCGGCGCCCGCCACGACACCATGGACCCGGCCTACATGGAAATGATGAGCAAGCGCTTGCCGAAGGGCCGCTACCTGTTCTGCCCGGAAGGCAGCCACATGGCCATGTACGACGATCAGAACACTTACGTGAACGGGCTGATCGATTTCCTGCGCGATACCGACGCGGGGCGTTGATCCGGAATCCTCGCTTCGTGCGAGCGACGTGAGTGGCTAACGGCTGGCGGCTGGCGGCTGGCGGCTGGCGGCAACATCACGAATCGCGCCCCACGTCGCTCCCACCGGTGCGCTCAATCCTCGTATAGCTCCAGCGGCAGATCGTCCGGATCCGCGAAGAAGGTGAAGCGTCGCCCGGTGAATTCATCCACGCGGATCGGCTCCGACGCCACGCCGTGCGCCTCGAGGTGGGCGACGGCCGCATCCAGATCCGCCACTCGCAGCGCCAGATGACGCAGGCCGCATGCTTCCGGACGCGACAAACGCGCCGGCGGCGAGGGAAAGGAGAACAGTTCGATCCGGGTCCCCCCGTCCACGCGCAGGTCCAGCTTCCAGGAATCGCGCGCCTCCCGGTAATGCTCCGCCAGTACTTCCAGCCCCAGCACTTCGGTGTAAAAGCGCCGCGAACGCGCGTAGTCCGAAGCGATGATGGCGACGTGGTGGATGCCGAGCAGTTTCATGCCAGTCATTCTAGTCCTGCCCTTGCGGGAGCGACGCAAGTCGCGCCCCTGGCTGTGGAGGAGACGCAGGCCGCGACCCGCACCGATCCCGCGTCAATGCGCCGCCGCCGCGTCCGCGCCCGCCGAACCACCGCTCGGGTGCTTGCCGCTCTGCATCAGCAGCACCAGCGGCATCGAGACCAGCGTCAACAGCATCATCAGCTTGAAGTCGTTGAGATAGCCTATCGCCGCCGACTGCCGCATCACCTCGACGTTGAGCAAGGCGGCGCCGCTCACGGTGTCCGGATTCCACATCGGCGGCAACAGCGTGGTCTCGGCGCCGAAGGCGGGAATACGCGCGCCGATTTCCGCATGGTTGATCTGGCCGGCGCGCGACAGCAGCGTCATCACCACCGAAATGCCGACCGAGGATCCGATATTGCGGACCAGACTGAACAATCCTGCCGCCTCCGTGCGCTGGTGCGGCTCCAGGGTGGCATACGCCACGGTGGAAATCGGCACGAACACCAGGCCCAGACCCAGGCCCTGGATGACGCCCAGCCAGACGATCGCCGACATCGAGGCGGTGGGACCGAACTGGGTCATGCCGTGCAGCGAGAGCACCATCAGTCCCATGCCGATCAGGATCGGCCCGCGTGCGTCCACCTTCCCCAGCAGGCGCCCGACCACCATCATGCTCAGCATGGTGCCCACGCCGCGCGGCGCCAGCACCAGGCCGATGGTCAGCACCGGATAGTTCATCAGCGTGCTCAGATAAGGCGGCAGCAACGCGAGCGTCGCGAACAGCACGATGCCGACGATGAAGATCAGCGCGCAGCCGACCGCGAAGTTGGCGTTCTTCAGCAGGCCCAGATCCAGCAGCGAATGCTCGCGATGGCGCCACCACCACAAGGCGTAGGTATAGAGCGCCAGGAACGCCAGCGCGGCTTCTATCTGGATCTCCAGGCTGCCGAACCAGTCTTCACCCTGCCCACGATCCAGGAACAGCTGCAGCGCGCCGATGCCCAGCGCGAGCAGGCCCAGGCCGATACCGTCCAGCGGTCGCTCATGCGGCTGGTCCTTCTTCACGCTGGCGAGAATGCCGATGAGTGCCAGGATGCCGATCGGCAGATTAATCAGGAACACCCAGTGCCAGCTGTAGTTCTGGGTCAGGAAGCCACCCAGCGGCGGCCCGAGGATGGGGCCGACCATGATGCCCATGCCCCACATCGCCATCGCCGCGCCGTGTTTTTCCTTGGGAAAGGCATCGAGCAGCAGCGACTGCGAGATCGGCACCAGCGAGGCGCCGAACACGCCCTGCAGGATCCGATAGAAAACCATCTCGCCGATGCCGGTGGCGATGCCGCACAACAGCGAAGCCACGGTGAAACCGCCGACCGCGATGATCAGCAGGCGACGCCGACCCAGCCGGCCCGCCAGCCAGCCGGTAACCGGGGTGAGGATCGCGGCGGCGACGATGTAACTGGTCAGCACCCACGATACCTGGTCCTGGGTCGCCGACAGCGAACCCTGCATATCGGGCAACGCGACGTTGGCGATGGTGGTGTCCAGCGCCTGCATCAGCGTCGCCAGCATCACCGACACCACCAGCAGGGTGCGATTGCCGCTGGCTTCGTTGTTCTTCAATCGGCTGATCATGGCATCACGGCCCGCGGATGGCCGCGGCGCCAGCGACGCCACGGCCTGGAATCAGGAGTCATCCCGGAGCGCCGCGGAACCACCACGACTCCACCACAGCGCCGTGACACGGTCCGCAGACGCCCGGAATGACGAAAAAAGACGAAGCTCGTCAGCGCGCCGCCGTCGCCTTGCTGGCGTGGCTGCCACCGTCCGCTTCGCGCAGGTCGACCTTGACGTCGGCGCTCATGCCGGCGCGCAGCTGCGGCGCGTCCTGCTTGTCGGCGCCGTCGATCTCCAGCCGGACCGGAATGCGCTGCACGATCTTCACCCAGTTGCCGGTCGCGTTCTGCGGCGGCAGCACGCTGAACTCGGCGCCGGAGGCCGGCGCGATCGAGGCCACGTGCGCCTTCCACTTCACGCCCGGATAGGTATCGACCTCGATGGTCGCCGGCTGGCCGACGTGCATCCGGGTGAGCTCGGTTTCCTTGAAGTTGGCTTCCACCCAGATCGGGTTGGCCGCCACCAGCGGCATCGCGGTCTGGCCGACGTTGATGTATTCGCCGACCTGCAGGTCATGCAGGCCGATGATGCCGTCCACCGGCGCGCGCACTTCGGCGTGCGCCAGATCCAGTTTGGCCTTGGCCAGCATCGCCAGCGCGCCGCGATAACCGGGCAATTCCTGCAGCGGTGTGCGCGCACTGCCGCTGAGCGCCGCATTGGCTTCCGACTCCGAGGCGATCGCGTCGGCCAGATCGGTCTTCGCCTCGGCCACCGCGTGGCGCGCATCGTCCAGCATCTTGCGCGAGACCAATTGCTGGCTGGCCAGCTGCTGCATGCGGGCCAGGTCGCGCTGCGCCCAGGCCAGGGTCTCGCGCTTGGCCGACACCGAGGTGCCCGCGCCGGTCACCTTGGCGCGGCTGGCGCTGGCGGTGTTGGCGACATAGGCCAGGGTGGCTTCGTTCTGCGCGAGCGCGATCTGCAGCGGCTCGGGATCGATGCGGAACAGCAGGTCGCCCTTCTTCACCGGCTGGTTCTGGGTCACCGCCACTTCCACCACCCGCCCGCCAACCTGCGGCGCGATGAGGATGCGCTCGGCCTTGATGTAGGCGTTATCGGTGCTGACCTGGCGGCTGGACACCACCCACTCCCAGCCGAAGAAGCCGATGACCGCCGCTGGCGCGGCGATCCACAGCCAGAGCGGTACGCGCCGACGCCGGGGAGGAGCGGGAGTGGCCGCCTGTTCGGCGGCGGCATTGATCTTGGTGGTCATCGTGGTGGGGTCACTTGCGCAGGGAAGACTCGCCGCGGCTGGCGCGATCGAGGTGGGAAAGGGTTTCGCGGATCTGGGACAGCACCCTCAAGGTGGTCTGCAACTCAGCGGGATCGACTTCGGCCAGGCTGTCCTCGCGCAGGCCGGTGGCGACACCCTCGATCAGATCCATGAGTTGGTTCGATTGCGGCGACAGGTGCAGGCGCCAGCAGCGGCGATCGCTGGGGTCGTTGCGGCGTTCGACGAAGCCGGCCTTCTGCAGGCGATCGATCACCCGACCGACCGCGATCGGTTCCATGTCCATCACGTCGGCCAACGCCGCCTGGGTCAGCCCTTCGTTCTGGTGGATGCGCTTGAGCGCGCGCCACTGGACCCGGGTCAGGCCAAGGTGCGCGGCGCGCCGATCGAACACCCGGCCGTACAGGCGGCTGAGATCGGCGATCAGGTAGCCGAGGGAGGCGGGATTACACGGGTCGCTCATGGCTGCCTATGATATAGCTGCCTAGGCAACAATATAGAGGGAAGCCATTTTTCTTGAACGGGCGTTCAGGTTTCCCGGCCCATCGCCGGGCGCCGCAAAGAAAAACGCCGGCGCGAAGGCCGGCGTTTTTCGTCTCACCGCTGGGCTGGCGGAAGCGCGCTCAGCCTTCCCACTTGCCCAGCGCGGCCAGGCCGTTGTCCTTGGCGCGCGCGTAGACGGTGGACTGGGCCTTGGCGAAGTTGCCCTTCAGGTCCTCGGACCACAGCTTCAGCGCGGCCTGCTGCATGGCGCGACCGTAGGAGAACGACAGCGGCCACGGCAGCGCGCCCAGGCGATTCATCGCATCCAGGTGGGCGGTGGCGTCCTCGTCGCTCTGGCCGCCGGACAGGAACACGATGCCCGGCAGGATCGCCGGCACCGTGCTCTTCAGGCACATCACGGTCGACTCGGCGACTTCCTCGACATCGGCCTGATCCGGGCAGTCCTTGCCGGGCACGACCATCGATGCCTTCAGGATGGTGCCTTCCAGCAGCACGTTATGCTCGTACAGGGCGGCGAAAAGCGAGCGCAGCACCGCTTCGGTGACTTCGTAGCAGGTCTGGATGTCGTGCTCGCCGTCCATCAGCACTTCCGGCTCGACCATCGGCACCAGGCCGGCTTCCTGGCACAGCGCCGCGTAACGGGCCAGCGCGTGCGCGTTCGCCTCGATGCAGGTGCCGGTCGGGATGTCCTCGCCGATGTTGATGACCGCGCGCCACTTGGCGAAGCGGGCGCCCAGCGCGTAGTACTCCTTCAGGCGATCACGAAGGCCGTCCAGGCCCTCGGTGACCACTTCGCCCGGGCAACCGGCCAGCGGATGGGTGCCCTTGTCGACCTTGATGCCCGGGATGATGCCGTGCTGGGCCATGTACTTGGCGAACGGCACGCCGTCCTTGGTGGATTGGCGGATGGTTTCGTCGTACAGGATGGCGCCGGAAATGTAGTCGCTCAGCTTGGGCGTGGTGAGCAGCAGTTCGCGATAGGCGCGGCGGTTTTCCTCGGTGTTCTCGATGCCCACGCCGGCAAAGCGCTTGGCGATGGTGCTGGTGGATTCGTCGATCGCGATGATGCCCTTGCCCGCGGCCACCATGGCCTGGGCGGTTTCGGCAAGCTGTTCGATGCTCATGTGGGTCCTGGAGGAGCGGCGGGAAAGATACCAATTATAGCCCAATCGCGAGAACGGCTTGGGCCGGTGGAACTTGCAAACGATTACAAGCGTGACGTGACGGCGGCGTGGCGTTTCACTCCGGAGCCTGGTGTTGTTCGTCGGGCTGCCGGCCATAACGCCAACGATGCACGAGGCGGGCCAGTCCGGGTCCCTGCAACAGGAAAATCCCGGCCAGTACGGCTTCAATCACCAGGCTCGCCGCGTTGATCAGGAACGGCTGGGAATCGCCCTCCAGCCACAGCGAACCCGCCGTCGCGCGAGAAAGCATGATCCATTGGACCAGCAGCGGTACCGCATCGCGCAGTACCTGGAACAGGAAGTAGGCGCCGATGATCGAAAACGCCAGGCCGAGCCAGGCATTCGCCTCGATCCGGCTGTCGAACACCGGCTCTTGCGGTCGCGCCAATGCCAGGCGCGCCAGCTTGTCGGCAAACAGCCAGGCCAGCCCCAGCATCACCGCCGGAAACAGCACCGCTCCCACGATCAGCCAGACGACCCCGCCCTCGTAGCCCCCATTGCGGCCCCCCAGCAGGATGCCTGGAAGCGTCAACAGCAGGGACGCGAAGAACCAGACGACAACCGCGCGAATCGCGACGCACAACAGCGTGTAGGCGTTGGTCCTGGTCATGTATCCCGCTTCCTTTTTCCGGCAACCGGCCGCAGCCTCGCCCGAAAAGTCGGGAATTACAACTCGCCCAGCCCCTCGGCCTGTCCCTGCATGCCGATCTGCAGCAGGCGCAGGGTGTTGGTGGCGCCGTGCTTTTCCATGTGATCGCCGCTGGTGAAGATGATGCGGTCACCCTCGGACAACAGCTTGCGGTCGTACAGGCAGCGCATTGCCTCGCGCGCGGCCTCGCGCGGCGCAAGGCCGCGGCTGTCGAACGCGATCGGGAACACATCGCGCATCATCGCCATCCGCCGGCGCGCGCCATCGTGGCGCGAGAACGCGTAGACCGGCGCCCGCGCGCGGAAGCGCGACAGGTAGCGGGCGGTGCCGCCGGACTCGGTCATCGCGACGATCGCGCGCACGCCGATGTGCTCGGTCAGGAACATCGCGGCCATCGCGATGGCCTGGTCGGCGCGCGCCAGATCGCGCGGCGCCTTCTCGAAATCGGTGTCGGTCTCGAACTGCTTTTCCGCGCCCAGGCAGATGCGCGCCATCGCCTCCACCGCCTTGACCGGATAGCTGCCGGCCGCGGTTTCCGCGGACAGCATCACCGCGTCGGTGCCGTCGATGACCGCGTTGGCCACGTCCAGCACCTCGGCGCGGGTCGGGATCGGATTGTCGACCATCGACTGCAGCATCTGGGTCGCGGTGATCACGACGCGGTTGCGCGCCAGCGACTCACGGATGATCTTCTTCTGCAGGCCCGGCAGTTCGGCGTCGCCGATTTCCACGCCCAGATCGCCGCGCGCCACCATCACCACATCGCTGGCCTCGACGATCTCGGCCAGGTTCTCGATCGCCTCGGTGCGCTCGATCTTCGACACCAGCGCGGCATCGCTGCCGTGTTCGCGGGCAATGCGCCGCGCCTCGTTCATGTCCTCGGCATTGCGGCAGAACGAGACCGCGATGAAGTCGACGCCGATCTCGGCGACAATGGCGATGAGTTCCTTGTCGCGCTCGGTCAGCGCGCCCAGCGACAGGCCACCGCCCAGCTTGTTGAGTCCTTTGCGATCGGACAGCACGCCATCGTTGAGCACGGTGGTGATGATGCGTTCGCCTTCCACCTGCTCGACCCGCAGCTGCATCAGGCCGTCATCGAGCAGCAGGGTGTCGCCGTGGGTGACGTCGCCGGGCAATCCGAGGTAGCTCACGCCGACCTGCGAGACATCGCCCGCCGGAGCGTTGGCATTGGCGACGAGATCGAAGCGCGCGCCGGCCTTGAGCACAACCTTGCCTTCGGCGAAGCGCTCGATGCGGATCTTCGGTCCCGGCAGATCGGCCAGGATGCCGACTTCGGCGCCGGCGCGCTGCGCGGCCGCGCGGACCGCCGCGGCGCGCCTAGCCTGGCCGGAAGGATCGCCGTGGGAAAAGTTCAGGCGGACCACGTTGACGCCGGCACGGAACAGCTCGTCAAGCACGCCCGGCGGGTCGGTGGCCGGTCCGAGGGTGGCGAGGATCTTGGTGCGGCGCTGGCGTTCGATCATTGGTACGGTTCCCTGAGTTGGCGCAAACGCTACCACACCGCGCGCATGCTGCAACGCTGATGACGGCGACCGCACGCGCCGTACGTCGGCGCGTGCGCGTCCATCCGGGAGGGAATCCATCGAAACCGCTGTTTTCAGGCGATTTCATGCGCGTCATCGACACGCCGATACTGGTATTTTTTTGGTCTCGTGAGTGCGCCGCCATGTTGCGGACGCACCCGGTTTGCGCGCCACCACCGGCGGGCGCGACGGTCAGGCCAGCAACGCGCGCAGTTCGACGGGTGCCGCCGCCAGTCGCTCCGCGCCGGCCTGGCGCAGTTCCGCTTCGCCGCCGAATCCCCACAACACGCCGATGTTGCGCATGCCGTGGTGGCGCGCGCCGTCGATGTCCATGTGGCGGTCACCGATCATCCAGCACTGCGCTGGCGAAAGCGACAGCCGGCGCATGGCCTCGGCGATCAGCTCCGGCTTGTGGCTGAGACTGCCATCGATGGTGGAACCGATCACATCCTCGAAGCGATGCCCGAACGGCAGGTGCTCGATGATCTTGCGCGCATGCGGTTCGTTCTTCGCGGTGACGATCGCCAACCGATGTCCTTGCGCATGCAGCGCCTCCACCGTTTCGCCGATGCCCTCGTAGACATCGTGTTCGGCCCAGCCATGCGATTCGAAGCGCGTACGGTAATGAGCGACGGCCTGCTCGACCTGCTGCGGGTCCTTCAGCAGCGGACCGAAGCTGGTCCGCAACGGCGGGCCGATCCAGCGCCGCAGCTCGGCTTCCGGCGGAATCGGATGCCGCATCTGCTCCAGCGCGTAGGCCACGCAACGGGTGATCCCGACGGCGGAATCGATCAGGGTGCCGTCGAGATCGAAGAACAGGGCGTCCCGTGTCACCGCCCGCGGGCCTCCAGCGCGGCCACCGCCGGCAGGGTCTTGCCTTCCAGGAATTCCAGGAATGCGCCGCCACCGGTGGAGATGTAGCTGACCTCGCCGGCGATGCCGTACTTGTCGACCGCGGCCAGGGTGTCGCCACCGCCCGCGATCGAGAACGCCGACGACGACGCGATCGCGCGGGCCAGCGCTTCGGTGCCCTTGCCGAAGGCGTCGAACTCGAACACGCCGACCGGACCATTCCACACCACCGTGCCCGCCGAACGGATCATCTCGGCATAGCGCGCCGCGGTCTGCGGGCCGATGTCGAGAATCAGGTCATCGGCGGCCACCGCGCCGACCGCCTTCACCTCGGCCGGCGAATCGGCCTTGAACTCCTTCGCCACCACCACATCGGACGGCAGCGGGATGTCGGCGCCTCGCGCCTTGGCGTCCGCATCGATCCTGCGCGCGGTTTCAATCAGGTCCGGCTCGTACAACGACTTGCCGACCGCGTGCCCTGCGGCGGCGATGAAGGTGTTGGCGATGCCGCCGCCGACGATCAGCTGGTCCACCTTGCCGACCAGGTTGGACAGCAGCTCCAGCTTGGTCGACACCTTGCTGCCGGCCACGATCGCCAGCAGCGGGCGCGCCGGCTTGTCCAGCGCCTTGGCCAGCGCGTCCAGTTCGGCCATCAGCAGCGGACCGCCGGCGGCGACCTTGGCGAAACGGATGACGCCGTGGGTCGAGGCCTGTGCACGGTGCGCGGTGCCGAACGCATCCATCACGAACACGTCGCACAGCGCGGCGTATTTCTTCGACAGGGCCTCGTCGTCCTTGCCCTCGCCGGGGTTCATGCGGCAGTTCTCCAGCAGCACGAGCTGGCCGGGCTTCACCTCCACGCCGTCGACCCAGTCGCGCACCAGCGGCACGTCCACGCCCAGCAGTTCGGCCAGACGGGCCGCCACCGGCGCGAGCGAGTCGGCCTCGCTCCACACGCCCTCCTTCGGACGCCCCAGGTGCGAAGTAACCATCACCGCCGCGCCCTGCCCCAGCGCGTGCTTCAGCGTCGGCAGCGACGCGGTGATGCGCTGTTCGGAGGTGATCCGGCCCTCCTCGATCGGCACGTTGAGATCCTGGCGGATCAGCACGCGCTTGCCGGCGAGATCGAGGTCGGTCATGCGGACGATGGACATGGGCATTCCTTCGAAACGGGGAAAGATGCCTATTGTCCCGGCTGCGCGCGGGCGCCGCAAACCGCGGGAATCAGCCCGGCGGCGGCTTGCGCAGCAGGCTGAAGGCGAATCCCGCCACCAGCAGGGCGCCAGCGACCAGCAGCCCCCACAGCAGCCAGGCCTTCCAGTCGCGCTGCGGCGGAGCCGGCGCCAGCGCGGCTTCGCCAGCCAGGGTCCTGTCCGGCCCCAGCGTCGCCAGCGCCGGTTGCCAGGCGGGGCCGCGCTGCTGGCGCAGCGCCGCCACCAGTTCCACCAGCGGCGCGTCGTCCCGCCGGGTGCGCGCGCTCCCGGCCGCGAGTGCGAACGGCGCCTCGCCCTGGGCGACGAACACCAGCGTCTCGGGACGGTAGCCCAGACGCAGCCGCGGCAGATCCGTCGTCGCGCCGCGCGTGGCGGTCAGGCGCCAATGACGATCCCGGCGCATGCCATCCAGCGCCTGCGGCGGCGAGGCATCGGTGCGGCCTCCGGACTGCAGCCGGTACGCCACCCAGGGAGATGCGGCCCGACGCCAAGGTGCGGCGGCGTCATCGCGGGATTCCAGTGTCCATGATCGGGTACTGTTGCCGGGCAACGACACATCGGCGCGTTCGATGGGAAAACGACCGGGCAAGGTGAACTCGTAATGCACGGTGCCAGCGGGATCCTCGCTGCGGGTGGCCGGCAGTTCCTGCCAGGCCCACGCCGGTTCGCCGCCCGCCTGCGCCAGCTCCGCTTCGATGCGCTCCACGCGCGGGGCCGTGCCCGCGGCCAGCGGCGCAAGCCGCAGGTAGCGCGCCTTCACCGGCGTCAGCTCGATGCGATCACGCAGGACCCGTTGCCCCTGATTTTCCAGTTCGACCAGGTGCGCCTCGTCCTGCACGGTCTGCCAGTCGCGGAGATTGTCCGATGCCAGCACGCGGTAGGCGCGATCGAGCGGCGCCTGCCCTGTCGTCCAGCGCACGCGCAGCGCGACCGGCGCCGTCGCCAGGCGGCTGGCGTCGATCAGGATGCCGCCATCCTGCGCATCCGTCGTGCGCAGTTCGACCCGACGCAGGCTGCCGTCGGTGGCGATCTCGCTGATCGCGGCGATGTCGCGCGACGCGGCGCCCGTCATCACCGGCAACGGGAACCACGGCACCGTTTCCAGTCGCGCCGGCGCGGACGCCGGCCGGACCGGATCGAACAGGGCGGACGGAACAGCCTGGCCACGCGCGTCGAACACCTCCAGATCCCGCAACTGCGGCGACTGCACCTGTCGGTAGATCGCCTCATCCAGCACCACCCGGTAAGCGCCCGCATCGGATTCCGATGTGGCCAGCGGCCATTCGCGCGCGTAGTCGTTGCGGGATCCGGCCAGGGCCAGCGCGGGCAGTAGCGACAGCAGCAGCCCCTTCGCGATGCGTGATGCCATCGGCTTCATGCGTGTTCTCCGTCGTTTTCGGCAAGCGCCGCGCGCGGCGGCGCAGGCGCCAGATAGCCGACGACCGTGCACAGCAGGCCATAGGCGATGAAGGAAGCGATGCCCAGCACGTCGCCCAGGTTGCCGCGATCCACCAGGATCAGCTTCACCAGCACGACCCCCATCAGCACCGCGCCGGCCAGCCACAGCCCGCGCTGGCCGCGCCGCGAGCCGGCGATCCAGCCCAGCACGCCCAGCACGCTCCACACGACGGTCAGACTGGTCTGGGCCAGGCCGGTCGAAATCAGGTTGCCGTTCCAGGCCACGCCACCCCAGTGATGCACCGCATGCAACACGATCGAGGTGATCAGCACGAAGCCGAGCAGCGCGAGCACCATCGGCCGCCAATGCCGCAGCGGTTCCGGCGCCTGCGGTGACCAGGCCCAGCGAGCAAGCAGGACGAAGGCCGCCAACTGGGCCAGTTCCAGCGGATTGAGCAGCGGCACCCACGGCAACGGCGCGGCGCCGCCGGCCAGCCACAACGACCACAGGCCGGCCACGCCCAGGACCGCGAACAGGACGGTCAGCAACGCGCCACGGTAACCATCGAAGCGTTCGCCCAGCGGCGCCGCCAGCCACGGCCAGCGGAACAACCCCAGTGCGGCGGCCGCAAGCCATGGCAGACCGATGCCCAGCGCGCGCCAGCCTTCGGCGAGCTCGAAATGCCCGCCCGTCCATTCCAGCAGCATCGACAGCACCGACGGCCACACCAGCAGCCACGCGAACTGCGCCCATCCGGCCAGCGGATGCTCGCTGGAGCGCAGGCACAACAGGCTGCGCACGCCAAGCGCCGCATAGACCAGCCACGCAAGCGCGCCGTGTCCGGCGAACGGCTGCCCGTGTGCCTGCGCCTGCAGCAGCGCCAGAGGCAGGGCCGCGACCAGCGCCAGCAATGTGGTCATCGCCAACGCGGTCGCGGGACGGCGGCGGTGGACCTCGGCGGCGATCCAGCCGGTGACGGCGACCAGCGCCAGCACCGCATCGGCGCGCGCGTCCCAGTCGATGAAGCGGCCAATCTCGTTGACCGTCGCGCCGAGCCACCACGCCAGGCCCCACAGGTAGAACACCAGCGCCGGCATCGGTTTCTCGTGCGCGCGCAGCACCCATGCACTCGCCAGTCCGGCAAGCGCGATCAGCAACGCTCCCATGAACGCCGGATTGGCGATCGCCGTGTCAGGCAGTATCCGGCTCAGGCCAACCAGGAACGCGAACGCGGCCAGCAGTTGCAGGCCGGTGCCGCTGATCAGCGGCAGTCGGCGCTGCTGCCGCAATCCCAGCCAGACCAGCGCCGCGCCTTCCAGCGCGAACACGCTGGCGGTGGCGTGCGCGGACAACGCGAGTGGCACCGCCAGCGTGGCGAAACCCACCGCGAGCACCGCGTAGGACGGCACCATCCGCTCAAAGCCGCCGCGCCGGCGCAACGCCGCCGCCAGCAGCGCGTACAGCGCCGCCAGTCCCAATGCGTTGAACGCCAGCGGCAACCGCGCGCCCTCCAGCAGGCCGGCCTGCAGCGAGAAAGCCACCAGCGGCGTGCCGAACACCAGGCAGCCTTCGACCAGGCCGCGCCGCCCTTCCGGCTGCCGGCGGGCGTACAACAGCGGGACAATCAGGTAAAACGCGAAGAACAGCAGCAGGAACGGTTCGGTGGTCGCGAACTTGGCGGGCTGGTAGTCGAACACGCCCCACGCCGTGCCGATGCCGAAGGTGAACACGAAACCCAGCAGGTTGAGGATGCGCCACGGCTTCCACCAGGCCACGCCCAGGATCGCCGCGTTGAGCACCGCGTAGTACGAGAACAGGGCGACATGGTTGCCGCTGCCGGTGGACAGCCAGATCGGCGCGAGGAAACCGGCGAGCAGGGCGAAGACCGCAAGCGCCTTCGCGTTCTGCAGTACGGCCAGCGCGCCCGCGCCGGCGATCAGGATGACGCTGAGGGCGAAGGCCGGTGTCGCCTCCAGCAACCCGTAGCGCTTGAACGCCGCGAACACCGTCAACAGCAGAATGCCGATCGCGCCGCCCTGCAACGACAGCGCGAAGCTGCGGTTGCTTTCGCGCTTGCGCCAGGCGAACACCAGCGCAGCCAGCGCGGCCGCCGCGATTCCGGCCAGCCGCAGTTCGAGCGGCAGGCTCAGCCAGCCCTGGTCACTGGCGTACTTCAGCAGGGCGGCGACGCCGGCGAACAGCACCAGCACGCCGATCTTCACCGGCACGTTGCCGACGGTGAACCAGCGTTTGACCGCGCGCAGGCCCAGGCTGATCACGTCGGGACGCGGCGGCTCGGCCGGTGCGGCCGGTGCGGCCGGCGCCCGCGGACGCGCCGCGGCCTGCGGCGCAGCGGCTGCGGACGCCGCGTCCACGGGCGGCAATGGCGGAGGCACCGGCGCGGCCGCGCGTGGCGGCGGCGTCGCGTCCCGCGTTGCCGCGGCGGCACGCATCTGTTCGGTGAGCGTGGGCGAAGTCGCGTCGCCGGTCGGCGGCTCCGGCCGCACGCGTTCGTGCGGGGGAACCTCTGCGCGGGCATCACCCGTCGCACCGGCCGTCGCGTGCTTCCGCAGGCCGTCCAGTTGCTGCTCCAGCGTCGTTACCCGCCGTTTCAGGCCGGCGATCGACACCAGCGCCAGAATCAGCAGCACCGGTACCGCCAGCACGACCAGCCCCATCAGGACCAGCAAGCCCGCCAAGTCATCCATTTCCTGTCCTCTCGAGTAGCCCGCGCGGGCTGAAGCCGCAGGGGCGCCCGCAGCGTCCGGCAAAGCGGGAGGTATTGCAAGAAGCTGGCCCCGGGTCGCCTCGTGCTTCCCGCCGGGTATAACGTGGCGCTACCCGGCGAACCGGGACGGAAATCGTCCCGCCCCAAACGCGGAAGGCGCCCGCGGGCGCCTTCCCGTACCGCCAGGGAAACCGGTTTACTTGCCCGCGACCACGCGGACCATTTCCAGGCACTTGTTGGAATAGCCCCACTCGTTGTCGTACCAGCTCACCAGCTTGACGAAGGTACCGTCCAGGGCGATGCCGGCATCGGCGTCGAAGATCGAGGTGCGGGTATCGCCGCGGAAATCGGTGGCGACCACCTTGTCCTCGGTATAGCCCAGGATGCCCTTCAGCGCGCCTTCGCTCTGCGACTTCATCTCCGCGCAGATCTCGGCATAGGTGGCCGGCTTTTCCAGTTCACAGGTCAGATCCACCACCGACACGTCGCTGGTCGGCACGCGGAAGCTCATGCCGGTCAGCTTCTTGTTGAGTTCCGGGATCACCACGCCGACCGCCTTGGCCGCGCCGGTGCTGGAGGGAATGATGTTTTCCAGGATGCCGCGGCCACCGCGCCAGTCCTTGTTGGACGGGCCATCGACGGTCTTCTGGGTGGCGGTGGCGGCATGCACGGTGGTCATCAGGCCACGCTTGATGCCCCACTTGTCGTGCAGCACTTTGGCCAGCGGCGCCAGGCAGTTGGTGGTGCACGAGGCGTTGGAGATGATCGCCTCGCCCTTGTAGGTCTTGTCGTTCACGCCGTAGACGAACATCGGCGTGTCGTCCTTCGACGGCGCCGACAGGATCACCTTCTTCGCGCCGGCATCCAGGTGCTTCTGCGCGGTGGTCTTGTCGAGGAACAGGCCGGTCGATTCGATCACGACCCCGGCGCCGATCTCGTCCCACTTCAGGTTGGCCGGATCGCGTTCCTGGGTCAGGCGGATCTTCCTGCCGTTGACGATCAGCGTATTGCCTTCGACCTTGACGTCGCCCTTGAAGCGGCCGTGCACGGAGTCGTACTGCAGCATGTAAGCCAGGTAGTCCGGTTCCAGCAGATCGTTGATGGCGACGATTTCGATGTCGTCGGCGAAGTTCTGCACGGCGGAACGCAACACGTTGCGACCGATACGGCCGAAGCCGTTGATACCAACCTTGATCGACATTGCTCGGGACTCCTGCGGCCGCGCCCGGCGCGGCGGGGTTGACGGGGACGCCTATTCTATCAGGGCTGGCGCAACTCACATTCCCTTTCCAGGCCAGGCATTTTCCCGGCCCGCACCGCCCATGCACACCGCCCCATACCCGGGCATGAACACCGGAATTCACATATTTCAGGACATTGATCCGGATCAAGGCAGGGATCCGGGATGGCGCGGACACTGGCATCCGTTCCTCACAACCGACAGAACAACATGAAAAAGCCCCTTTCCGCCTTCCTCGCCGTCGCCATCGCCGGCTGCGCGCTGCCCGCTTTCGCCCAGTCCAAGGGTGACTGGACGCTCGGCGTCGGCGTCCATCAGGTCAATCCGAAATCCGACAACGGCAAGCTCGCCAATGGCACGCTGGCGCTGGACATCGACAGCGACGTCAAGCCGACGGTGACCTTCGAGTACTTCCTGCGCGACAACCTGGGCCTGGAAGTGCTGGCCGCGCTGCCGTTCAAGCACGACATCGAGATCAAGGGTCTGGGCCGGGTCGGCAGCACCAAGCACCTGCCGCCGACCTTCACCCTGCAGTACCACTTCAACAACCAGGGCAAGGTGTCGCCGTTCCTGGGCGCCGGCGTCAACTACACCACCTTCTTCAGCGAAGACACCCGCGGCGCGCTGGCCGGCAGCAAGCTCAAGCTGAAGGATTCCTGGGGCCTGGCCGCGCACGCCGGCCTGGATTTCAAGGTCAGCGAACGCGGCGCGGTGCGCGTGGACGTGCGCTGGATCGACATCGACAGCGACGTGAAGGTCGACGGCGTGAAACTGGGCCAGGCGAAGATCGATCCGCTGGTCTACGGCGCGGCATATGTGCTGAAGTTCTAAGTCTGTAACCACCCGGGCGGGTCATGTCGGTTAAAGTGCCGGCATGACCCGTACCGCTTTCCACGCCCTCCTCGTTTTCATTCTGGCCCTGCCGCTGTCGCCCGCCGCGCATGCATGGGGACCGCTGGGACACCGCCTGGTCGCGCGCCTGGCCGACGCCGATCTGGATCCGCAAGCGCGCGCCGAAATCAATCGCCTGCTGCGCGACGAAGCCGAGCCCAGCCTCGCCGGCATCGCCAACTGGGCGGACAACCTGCGCGAGAACGATCCGGATCTGGGTCGGACATCGGCGCGGTGGCACTACGTCAACATCGGCGAGCACGATTGCAGCTATCAGCCCGCGCGCGACTGTCCCGACGGCAAGTGCGTGATCGAAGCCATCCGCGCGCAGAGCGCCATCCTCGCCGACCGACGCCGTCCGGACGCCGAGCGCCTGCAGGCGCTCAAGTTCGTCGTCCACCTGGTCGGCGACGCCCACCAGCCGCTGCATGCCGGCTATGCGCGCGACAAGGGCGGCAATGATTTCCAGACCAGTTACCAGGGCAAGGGCGGCAATCTGCACCGGGTCTGGGACAGCGGCCTGCTCAACAGCCGTGGACTCGACGAGGACGCCTACCTGCGCGTGCTGCGCGCCCTGCCCGCGCCCGCGCCGGACCGCGCCGACGTGCTGCCCCCCGCTTCGGCGGATTGGGCGAGGCAATCCTGCGCGATCGTGGTGGCGCCCGGTTTCTATCCCGCCCGCGCCACGCTGGAATCCGCCTATTACGAAGCGCAGCTTCCGATCGCCGAACGCCAATTGCGGCTGGGCGGCGCGCGATTGGCGGCCCTGTTGAACGCGACCCTCGCGGCGCGCTGAATTCCACCGTGTCAGGACGCATCCCGATGAATGCCCGTGTCTCGTTCCACGGATACCTGCTGACGTCCATCTGCCCGCGATGGCCCGCTGTGCCCGCTCGTTCCGGAACGCGCGCGCCCGGCGCGTGGCGTTCGCCGGTCCGGACATCCTGACCCGCCTGTCGTCCTGAATCCAAGAGGAGCACGCCATGAGCCTCTCCACCTTTCTTCGCCGGCGCCGTGTGCGCCTGGGCCTGCTGGCCCTGTTGCCATGGCTCGCCACGGTCGCCTGTGCCCAAGACAGGACGCCGCTGACCGTCTTCGCCGCGGCCAGCCTGAAGGAATCCATGGACGAAGCCGCCGCCGCCTACCAGCGGCGCACCGGCGTTCCGGTGCGTGTCTCCTACGCGGCCAGTTCCGCGCTGGCGCGTCAGATCGAACAGGGTGCGCCCGCCGACGTATTCTTCTCCGCCGATCTCGAGTGGATGGACTATCTGCAACAGCGTGGCAAGCTCGATCCGGCGCAACGACGCAACCTGCTCGGCAACCGGCTCGTGCTGGTGGCGCCGAAGGCGAGCGCGCTGAAGGTGGACCTGGGCGAGGCCGGTTCGCTCGCCACCGCGCTCGGCCAGGGCCGGTTGGCGCTGGGCCAGACCAGCAGCGTTCCCGCGGGCAAATACGCCCGCGCCTCGCTGGAGAAACTCGGTCACTGGACCAGTGTGCAGGCGAAGCTGGCGGAATCGGAAAGCGTGCGCGCCGCGTTGATGCTGGTGGCGCGTGGCGAGGCGCCGCTAGGCATCGTCTATCTCTCGGACGCGCGCGCCGAGCCGGCGGTGCGCGTGGTGGCCACGTTTCCCGATGACAGCCATCCGCCGATCGTCTACCCGGTCGCGGCGCTGCGCGGCGAACGCAATGCCCGGGCCGGCACGCTGGTGACCTGGCTGGCATCACCCGAGGCCGCGGCGATTTTCGAGCGGCGCGGTTTCGTCCTGCTGAAATAGGCCGCTCGGTTGGACTGGTTCACGCCCGAGGAAATCACCGCCATCCGCCTGAGCCTGAAGGTGGCGATCACGGCCGCCCTGGCCAGCCTGCCCTTCGGCGTGCTGGTCGGATGGCTGCTGGCGCGCCGGCGGTTCCCCGGCAAGGCATTGCTGGACGCGCTGGTGCATCTGCCGCTGGTGCTGCCGCCGGTGGTGATGGGCTACGCGCTGCTGATGACGCTGGGCACCCAGGGCGCGGTGGGCGGCTTCCTGGAGCGGCATTTCGGGATCGTGTTCGCGTTCCGCTGGACCGGCGCGGCGCTGGCCTGCGCGGTGATGGGATTCCCGTTGATGGTGCGCGCGATCCGCCTGTCGCTGGAGAACACCGACCGACGACTGGAACAGGCCGCGGCCACCCTCGGCGCGGGGCCCTGGCGGGTGTTTTTCACCGTCACCCTGCCGCTGGCCTGGCCCGGCCTGGTCGCCGGCACGGTGCTGGCTTTCGCCAAGGCCCTGGGCGAATTCGGCGCCACCATCACCTTCGTTTCCAACATTCCGGGCGAGACCCAGACCCTGTCGTCCGCCATCTACGGGCTGATGCAGGTTCCCGGCGGCGAAGCCGGCATCTGGCGGCTGGCGATGGTGGCGATCGCCATCTCGCTGGTCGCGCTGCTGCTCTCCGAATGGCTGACGCGCCGCCATCGCGGTCGGGAGGAGGCGTGATGCTGCGACTGGATGCCGAACTCAGGCGCGGTGCGTTCCATCGTCGCGTGCGCATCCATTCGGATGCGCGGGTACTGGCGCTGACCGGTCCTTCCGGCATCGGCAAGACCACCGTGCTCAACGCCATCGCCGGGCTGGTCGCGCCCGTGGCCGGCCATATCGAAGTGGATGGCCGGGTGCTGTTCGACAGCACGGACCGGATCGACGTGCCCACCCATCGCCGCCGCATTGGCTATGTATTCCAGGACGCCCGGCTGTTTCCGCACCTGGATGTGCGCGGCAACCTGCGCTATGGGCGGCATGGGCGGGATACCCCGGTGCGCTTCGGCTTCGACACGGTGGTCGATCTGCTGGGCATCGGGCCGTTGCTGGGCCGGCGCACGCGCAATCTTTCCGGCGGCGAGGCGCAGCGGGTGGCGATCGGCCGCGCCCTGCTCTCGCAACCGGCGATCCTGCTGTTCGACGAGCCGCTGTCGGCGCTGGACCAGGCACGCCGCGAGGAACTGATTCCCTATCTGCAGCGGGTACGCGACGAAATCCGCCTGCCGATCATCTACGTCAGCCATCACGCCGAGGAAGTACGACGCCTGGCCGACGCCGTGCACGCGATGGAGACAGGCGGCTAGCGTTTCGCCGCCGCCACCTCGCCCTTGCCGTTGCGCAGGCTGAAGGTGAAGGCATAGGCCAGCGATACCGGCACCACCCGCGCTTCGACCGTCTCACCCGCGCAGCCCTGGCCGTTCCAGTCGCGATCCCGGGTGGCCGCGTCCGGATAGTCGCAGAACATCGCCGGTTCGAAGCGCCAGCCGTTGACCGCGGCCAGCATCGCATCGCGCAACAACGCGAACTGTTCCGCCGGCGCGCAGCCTTCCTGCGTCAAGGGGTTTACCTGGGTCGGTTCACCGCGCTCGTCCACCACGAAGGATACGCACAGCGTTGTCGGCGCGAGTTCCCGCGCCGGATAGTCGGCGGGGAATACCGGTGAGGCGTTGTCCCTTGGTGCCGGATAGGCGAATGCCTGATGCGCCGCCATTTCGTAGCGGGCGCCGCCCTCCGGCATGATCAGCCGACGCTCGACGCTGTCGATGCGGGTTTCCTTCGGAGCACCCGCGCATGCCGCGAGGCCTGCGATTGCCAGTGCCAGCAGCGCGCCTGACGAACCCGTGTACCGGATGCGCTTCATCGCCGTTCCATCCGTGCTTCGTTCCGCATGTTTCCCTCCGATGCGCGCGCGTCCCGCCGCGCGATGGCTTGCGGCTCGTCCAGGGAGAATTCCACCGGGACCCGGACCGTGGACGCCACCGCCCGTCCTCCCTCGATGGCGGGTTCGATGTACCAGCGCCGCGCGGCGGTCATCGCGGCCTGGTCCAGATCCTCGAAGCCGGAGCTGCGATCCAGGCCGACCCGCGTCACCCGTCCATCACGCCCGACATCCAGCCGCATCACCACTTTGCCTTCGTGCCTGCTGGCGGGATAACGAGGCGGGGCCAGCTTCGAACGGTCGATGCGGCGATCCGGTTCATCCGCTGGCTCAGCATCACGCGCGAACGCCGATGCCGCCTCCGGTTCGCGGGCGGCCGTAAGTTCGATCGCCAGCGGCGGCGTCCCGTTCCGGCCCTCGACGCGGATTCCCGGTGGCTTGTCGCGGTCGATGACGGATTCAGGCATTGAAGCCGCCCGCGGCTGCGCGGGTTGCGCGGCCCACGCGCCATAACCGGCTGCGACGGTCATCAGGGTGATCACGAACGACGCCAGCGCGCGGCGCCGGGCCGAAGGCAGCTTCTTCCCGAGCAGGGCGATTCGTTCCCTGAGCGGGTGCGGCGCGGGCCAGTGGCAAGCCAGGGGCATCGGCAGGTCCTCCAGCTGCGCCTTCAACATCGCCTCGCCATAGGCGCGGCGCGCACCGGGATGACGCCAGATGACGTCCGCGTCGCAGGCCAGTTCCTGATCGACACGGAAGCGGCGCGCGGCCAGGTGAATCACGGGATTGAACCAGTAGACGCAGCGCAACGCGGACACCACCGCGTTGGCCACCAGGTCGCCACGACTGACGTGGAGCCGCTCGTGGCAGGCAATCAGGCGCCGCTCGCGGGTGTCATAGCGCGAGTCGAAATCGTTGGGCACCACGATCCGGGTACGGAACAGGCCCACCGCCGCGGGCAGGTCCCGCGAGGTCTCCGATGTCCACAGTCCGTCTCCGCGTCGGCGCAATTCGCCCAGCCCACGCACGAAACGGTGCTGCCGCCTCCACAACCCGATCGCCATCGCCCCCATGCCGCCCAGCCACACGGCGAGCAGCAACATCTCCCACATCGGCGCCTGCATCGACGACACGGCGGCGGTCGCGGCGCGCACCGGTTGCAGCACCACGCCGATCGCCCCCCATTCCACCGGCGCTTCGCGCGCGGGCAGCAGCACCGCGATGACGGCGGCCGGCACGGCAGCCCAGGCGGCATACGCGGCGCCGGCGCCCAGCCAGCGCCGGAGCGGCGCCCGCAGCAGGTGCAACAGCAGGACGACGACGGAGGCGGCCAGGGTCGTCCCGAGCAGCAGCCGCAGGATGTCATTGCTCATCGTCGAGCTCCGCGATCAGTTTCTTCAGCTCGGCGATGTCGCGCCGCGACAACCGGCCACGCTCGCTGAAATGCGCCACCAGCGGCGCCACCCGGCCGCCGAACAGGCGTTCCAGCAGACCGGCGCTCTGCTGCTGCACCCAATCCCCGCGGGCCAGCACCGGCGAATAGAGATAACGACGTCCTTCTTTCCGGGCCTGGATCGCGCCCTTGTTGAGCAGGCGATTGAGCAGGGTCTTCACGGTCGGCTCGGCCCAGCCGGTCCGGGTGGACACCATCGCCAGCACCTCGTCTGCGCCCTGCGGGTGCTTCTCCCACAGCGCCTCCATCACCACGGCTTCGGCTTCGCTGATCGACATTCCGTTTACACCTGTAATTTTTATCGATTACGCGCGTAATCGGATTGCCTGTCAAGTGCCTGGCCTCGCTCCCGTTTGAACGCCCCTCACCGACTTTCGCCTAAGCTCCTCCCCATGACCGTCCATCTGGATTCCCTCGACGAAGCCGTCGACTTCATCCTGCGGCAGGCACCGCAGACCCTGCGCATGGGCGCGCCGCTGGGCATCGGCAAACCGCACCGCCTGATCAACGCGCTGTATGCCCGGCTGGAACAGGATCCTTCGCGTCCCTGGTTCCTGTACACCGCGTTGTCGCTGGATCCGCCGCAGGCCAAACCCGGGCTGGAAGCCCGCTTCCTGGGGCCGTTCGCCACGCGTCATTTCGGCGAGGACTTTCCGCGCCTGGCCTACGTGCAGGCCATGAAGCGCGATGCATTGCCGGCGCATATCGAGATCGAGGAGTTCTACATGCAGTCCGGCGCGTTGCTGGGCTCTTCGCAGGCGCAGCGACATTACGCCAGCCTCAACTACACCCACGTGGCCCGTGCGCTGGGCGAGCGCGGCCTCAACGTGATCGTGCAGAAGGTCGCGCGCGAACCGGGCGGCCGCCGGTTGTCGCTGTCCTGCAACAACGATCTCACCCAGGATGCGGTGGAAGCGGTCCAGGCGCGCGGTCTGCCACGTCCCCTGCTGGTGGCGGAAGTGGATCCGCAGTTGCCCTGGCTGGGCGGCACCGCCGCGGTGGACGAGGACTACTTCGACGCGGTGGTGACGCCGCCCGGCCCCTACCCGATGCTGTTCGGCCTGCCGCGACAACCGGTATCCGACGCGGAGTACGCCATCGGGCTCTACGCCAGCGCGCTGGTGCGCGACGGCGGCACCCTGCAGATCGGCATCGGCGCGCTGGCCGACGCACTGTGCCACGCGCTGGTCCTGCGCCACACCGACAACACGGCCTATCGCGAGGTGCTGGCGGCGCTGGATCCCGAATTGGAACGGCATCCCGCGGTCATCGAGAGCGGTGGATTGGGCCCCTTCGAGATCGGCCTGTACGGCTGCAGCGAGATGATCAACGAAGGCTTCAAGCGACTCGTCGAAACCGGCGTCATGCGCCGCAAGGTGGTCGATGACGAACTGCTGATGCGCCGCGTCTCAGACGGCACCGCCAACCTCGGCGACCACGCGCGCCTGCAACGCGATGGCGAATATCTGCACGGCGCCTTCTATCTGGGTTCGCCGGCTTTCTACGACTGGCTGCGGCAACTTCCCGACGACGAACGCCGCGCCATCGGCATGCGCCGCATCGGCAGCGTCAACCAGCTCTACGGCGGCCATGAGTCTCTGGAGCGCCTGCAACGGCGCGACGCCCGATTCTTCAATTCAGCCATGATGATCACCGCGCTGGGCGCGGCGGTCTCCGACGGTCTGGAGGATGGCCGGGTGGTGTCCGGCGTCGGCGGCCAGTACAACTTCGTGGCGATGGCGCACGCGCTGGAAGATGCGCGTTCGGTGCTGATGTTCCGCGCCCTGCGCGATGCGAACGGGAAACCGCAGTCGAACGTACGCTGGAACTACGGGCACACCACCATCCCGCGCCATCTCCGCGATCTGTGCATCAGCGAGTACGGCATCGCCGACCTGCGTGGCCGCAACGACGAGGACTGCGTGATCGCGATGGTGGGCATCACCGATGCTCGCTTCCAGGCAGGGCTGCTGGAACGGGCGCAGCGCAACCGGAAACTCCGGCGCGGCTTCATCGCGCCCCCCGCATGGGCGGACAACACGCCGGCCCATCTCACCGCGTCCCTGCGGCGCTTCCGCCACGACGGCACCCTGCCCGATTATCCCCTCGGCAGCGACTTCACCGAGGTGGAGCAGCGGCTGGTGAAGGCGCTGTCCTGGTTGAAGAACCAGACAGCGACGCCGGTGGCGAAAGCGGGCACCGTGCTGCGGGCGTTGTTCGCGGGCGCCGGGGAGCCCGAGGCGATGACGCGGATGGGATTGGCGAAGCCTGCCGGTGCGGGGGAATGGTTGGAGGCGAGGTTGTTGGCGTTGGGGTTGCGGAAGACGCGGGGGTAGGTATTCGCGGTGTGCTCTTTGTCGGCGCATTCGCGCCGGAATTCGCCAGACGCACGCAAGAAAAAAGCCGGGCAACGCCCGGCTTTTTCAGTTCGAACAGCGCAGCCTAAATCAAGCCAACGACTTCGCCGCCTCGACCACCTTCTCGACCGTGATCCCGAAGTGCTTGTACAGCGCCTCCGCCGGCGCCGAGGCGCCGAAGCTCTCCATGCCCACGACCGCGCCATCCAGGCCAACGTACTTGCGCCAGAAATCGACCGTCGCCGCTTCCACCGCCACGCGCTTGCGCACCGCCTTCGGCAACACCGCTTCGCGGTACTCGGCCGGCTGGCGATCGAACACGTCGGTCGACGGCATCGACACCACGCGGGTCTGGATGCCTTCCGCGTCCAGCAGCGCCTTGGCCTGCGTCGCCAGGCCCACTTCCGAACCGGTCGCGATCAGGATCACGTCCGGCGTACCGGCGGCGTCGGCCAGCACGTAACCGCCGCGCGCGATGTCGGCCACCTGCGCCTCGCTGCGCGCCTGGTGCGGCAGGTTCTGGCGCGAGAAGATCAGGCAGCTCGGACCATCGCGACGGACAATCGCCGCCTTCCACGCGACCGCGGACTCGACCGCGTCGCACGGACGCCACACGTCGTTGTTGTGGATGTAGCGCAGCGACGCCAGGTGCTCGACCGGCTGGTGGGTCGGACCGTCCTCGCCCAGGCCGATCGAGTCGTGGGTATAGACATGGATCGCATGCGCGGGAATCAGCGCGCTCATGCGCACGGCGTTGCGCGCGTAGTCGCTGAACACAAGGAAGGTCGCGTCGAACGGCAGGAAACCGCCGTGCAGGGCCAGGCCGTTGCTGATCGCGGTCATGCCGAACTCGCGCACGCCGTAGTACACGTAGTTGGCGTTCGGATCATCGCTGGCGACGGACTTGCTGGCCTTCCACAGGGTCAGGTTGGAGTGCGCCAGGTCCGCGGAGCCGCCGATCATTTCCGGCAGCAGCGGCGCGAATGCTTCGATGGCCAGCTGCGAGGCTTTGCGCGATGCGATCACCGGGCCTTCGGCCTGGGTCTTGGCGATGAAGGCGTCGGCAGCCGCCAGGAAGCCTTCCGGCAGTTCGCCATGCGAGCGGCGGCTCAGTTCGGCGGCCTGCTCCGGATACTGCGCGGCGTACTTGTCGAACAGCATGTTCCACTGCTCCTCGCGCACCAGGCCCGAGTTGCCGGCGCGCCAGCCGTCGTAGATTTCCTGCGGAATCTCGAACGGGCCGTACGGCCAGTCCAGCGCCTTGCGGGTGGCTTCCAGCTCTTCCTTGCCCAGCGGGGCGCCGTGCGAGGATTCCTTGCCGGCCTTGTTCGGCGAACCGAAACCGATCGTGGTGCGGCAGCAGATCAGCACCGGCTTGTCTTCCGACTTCAGCGCGGTCTCGATCGCGGCCTTGATCTCGACCGGATCATGGCCGTTGACGTTGCGCACCACCTGCCAGCCATACGCCTCGAAGCGGGCCGGGGTGTCGTCGGTGAACCAGCCGTTGGTGTTGCCGTCGATCGAGATGTGGTTGTCGTCCCAGAAGCAGACCAGCTTGTTCAGGCCCCAGGTGCCGGCCAGCGAAGCGGCTTCGTGCGACACGCCTTCCATCAGGCAGCCATCGCCCATGAACACCCAGGTGCGGTGGTCGACGATTTCGAACTCGGGGCGATTGAAGCGCTGCGCCAGCAGCTTCTCGGCCAGGGCGAAACCGACCGCGTTGGCGAAGCCCTGTCCCAGCGGACCGGTGGTGGTCTCGACGCCGGGGGTTTCGTGGCGTTCCGGATGGCCGGCGGTCTTGCTGTGCAGTTGACGGAAGTGCTTGAGCTCTTCCAGCGGCAGGTCGTAGCCGCTCAGGTGCAGCAGCGCGTACTGCAGCATCGAGCCGTGACCGTTGGACAGGATGAAGCGATCGCGGTTGAACCAGTGCGGGTTCTTCGGGCTATGGCTCAGGTAATCGTTCCACAGCACTTCGGCGATGTCGGCCATGCCCATGGGCATGCCGGGATGGCCGGATTTGGCGGTTTCCACCGCGTCGGCGGCGAGGAAGCGGATGGCGTTGGCGAGCTGGCGGCGGGTGGGCGTCGTCATGAGGGGTAGGGACTTGGAAGTGGCGCGCCGGAATGCGGGCCGCTCATTGTCCCATAGACCGCCGGCCGGACTGAAACGGCGGAACCGCCGGTTCTATCGAAACTCCTCTCGAATCAGTCACTTGCGGAAACCTAGAATTTCCTGTCTTCAGTGTGGTGCGGGCGCAAACACCGACGCCCCGCGGTCAGCGGGGCGTCGGGACACACGATTCCAATGCCGTTCCCCGGCTCAGGCGTGCCCGCGCTCGGTTTCGCCCTTGGACACCATCGCCGCGATGGCGATGTCGCCGGTGACGTTGAGGGTGGTGCGGCACATGTCGAGGAAATGGTTGACGCCCAGGATCAGGCCGATGCCCTGCGGCGGCACGCCGACCATGCCGCAGATCATCGCCACCACCGGCAGCGAACCGGAGGGCACGCCGGCGGTACCGATGCCGCCGAGGATGCACACCAGCATCACCAGCACCTGCTGGAACAGGCTGAGATCCACGCCGAAGAACTGGGCCAGGAAGATCACCGTCACGCCTTCGAACAGCGCGGTGCCGTTCTGGTTGGCGGTGGCGCCGACGGTCAGCACGAAACGCGAGATGCGCGGCGGCAGGCCGAGCTTCTCTTCGGCCACGCGCAGCGAGGTCGGCAGGGTGGCGTTGCTGGAGGCGGTGGAGAACGCCAGCACCATCGCTTCCTGGGTACCGCGGAAGAACGCGCGCGGCGAATAGCCGCCGATGGCGCGCAGGGCGATCGAATAGACCACGAACAGATGCAGCGCGAGTGCCAGCACCACCACGCCGACATAGCTGGCGAGCTTGAACAGCAGGTCCCAGCCGAACTTCGCGGCCAGGTCGAACATGAAGCAGAACACCGCGTACGGGGCCAGCCGGATCACCAGGCCGATCAGCGTCATCGACACGTCGAACAGGCCCTGGATGCCCTCGCGCAGGGTGTCGGTGGCCTTGCCGGGCGTCAGCACCATGCCGATGCCCAGCATCAACGCGAAGAACATCACCGCCAGGATGGTGTTGTCGGCGGCGGCCTTGATGACGTTGTCCGGCACGATCGACAGCAGCATGTCGAGCCCGTGCGGCTGCTCGTGCGTGCTGGCGACGATGGCGCTGGCGCGTTGCGCGCCCTCGGCCAGCAGGTGCTGCGCCGTCTCGCGATCGATGCCGCTGCCCGGTTGCAGCCAGTTGACCAGCAGCAGGCCCAGGATCACGGCAATCGAGGACATCAGCACGGTGTAGCCCAGTGTCCGCCAGCCCACCCGGCCGAACGCGCGGATGTCGCCCATCTCGGACACGCCGACCACCAGCGCCGAGAACAGCAGCGGCACCACCAGCATGAAGATCAGGTTGAGGAACAGCTGCCCGATCGGCCCGGTCACATAACTGGTGATCAGCTGGACCCACGGCATGCACTGCCAGGGCAGATCGGCGGCCCCCGCCACGCAGGCCGGATTGCCGGCTCCTGCGGCCGTCAACTGCCCGATCCCCGTCATGTACACCAGCAATCCCATTGCCAGGCCGGCGATGAAACCGATCGCCATCTTCCAGTGCAGCGGTAGCTTGTTCTTGCCGGTGGTCGGGGCTTCGGTCATGTGGCGGGCCTTAGGAACGAAGCATCCAGCTTAGCAAACCTGCCCTACCCGGCTGTTGTGCGCCTGCGTCAGCGCCGCCCCGGCGCCGGATACAGCGGCGGCAGTGGCGCCTGCGGAGGCTCCGCCACGTCCATCCAGCGGGGGCCGCGCGCGAAGGCCGCTCGCAGGGCGGCGCGGGCGGCGCTGCCGTCGCCATCGGCCCAGCGCGCCCGCCGCAGGAGTTCCACCGCGTCGCGTTGCTCGATGGCCTGCAACCGCCGCACCAGTTCATCCAGATCCGCGGCGGGCGGAGCAGCCATGCCGCGCAATACCTCGCCTACGTCGTCCAGGCTGCCGGTGTCCAGCGCGCGCTTGAGATCCGGCAGCGTGTGATGCGCCGGCGACGTCGGGTGACCCGGCGCCGCCTGCCTGGCGGGCGGCGCCGGCGCGCGCCGACGCTGCAACGCCCACAGCAGCGTGATCAGCCAGAGCACCGCGAATCCCACCGCCAGCCAGGGCCAGATCCGCTCGTTCACCTGGCCCAACGCTGGCGCGCCACCGTTGATGTCCAGCGCCGCTCCGGGGGCTTGCGTGCTCGCCGGCGCGGCACCCGCGGGTGATCCGGCACCGACCTGCAACGGCAGATCCGGCAGCCGGGCCGTCTTCGCGGCGCCCGCCGTCACATCCCACCACGGAATGCCCAGACCGGCGATGGTCAGGCGGCCCGGCCGATCCGGCACCACCGCGTAGCGCTGGGTCCATTTCACCTGCGGCGTACCGCCGGAGAACGTCTCGTCGTACTGGACGGGTTCGGCGAACACCTGCGCCCCCGGCACCGACGGTGCCGGGATTTCCGGCAGCTGTGCCTGGGTGGCGCCCTGGGCGACGCCCTCGACAATCAGGGTTGCGGCTTCACCGACACGCGCGGACGTCGGCGCACCGACATAGCGCAAACGCAGATCCCGAAGCGGCAACCAGGGCTGCGGCGCGCCCGCCGGCTGCGGGCGCACGCTCAGCGCGCGCGGCGAACCGGCCACGCGCAACTCGCGACGGCCGTTGCCCACCAGATCATCGAACCAGCCGCCCGCGCCACGTCCGTTGAAGCGGGGCGCGGGCAGGGTCAGCGTGCCGCTGCGCTCGGGCACGAGCAGGAAGCGGCGTTCGATCAGGTTGTAGCGGCGACCGTTGATTTCGCGGCTGCCCTGCACGTCGTCGCCGACCTTCTGCAACACGGCGCCGTCAGGCGCGTCCAGATCCAGTTCGCCCGACATCAGCGGCACGCCATAGAACAGGCGCAGCACCACGCCCACGCTCTGCTGGACGAAGGGCGACGCGTCATCCACTTCGGTTTCGAGGAAAACATCCGCGTTGCCGGCGCGCGTGGCCACCGGTGGCGCGGGCCGCACCGTCAGCGCGATGGGTGCGGTGCGCTGCCTGCCGACCTGCAACGCGGGAATGACCAGGTTGCCGTCACGGCGGGGTTGCAGGGTGATCTGGTAAATCATCCGTGAGCTGCTGACACCGTTGACGATGCCCAGCGAGCGTCCGCTGGTCTGGTCCAGCAGTTCGAAGTCCTGCATCAGCGGGGTCAGATCGGGTGCCGCCGCCGCGCCGGTCGATTCGATGCTCAACACCACGGCATCGCCCAGGTCGACGGGATTGCGATCCAGTTTGGCCTGGACCTGCGCCTGCGCGACTCCGGGCGCCAAGGCCAGCATCAGCCACACCCACACGCCCAGTACGCGCGACCACCACGGTTTCATTGCCCTTCCCTCATCCGACGCTCGTGTTCCACCTGGAATTTGGCCTTCAACAGGCCGCCCGGATCATCCGGCACCCGCTTCAGCCAGGCCTGCAACGCCTGCCGGCGCTCGCGTTGCTCGGGGGTCTCGTCCGCGGCCGCCTGTCCCGTCACCGGCTTTCCGTCCTGGCCGCGCGATTGTCGGGCCAGTGCCTGGCGCATGCGCTCGCGCTGCGCGGCGTCCGCGGCCTGTTGCGCCTTCGGATCCGCGGCGGACTCCGAAGGCGGTTCCGTCGTTCGCGGTTGCGATGGACGAGCTTGCGCTTGCGCTTGCGCTTGCGATTGCGCCGGCTCGGAGGACGGAGTGGATTGCGAATTGGGCGGCGGCGGCGTCGACGCGGGCTTGGCGTTGCCGGCCGCGCGTGACGCGTTCGGCGAGTTGCCGGCGTTGCCCGCGCCACGTCCGGACGAATCCTTGCCGGACTGCCCCTGCCCCTGCTGCCGCTGGCGCGCGCGCTCGACCACGCCGCGATTGGCGATTGCGTCGGGCATCCCCGGCTGCTTGCGCAGGGCCCTGTCATAGGCGTCGACGGCCTGGTCGTACTTGCCCTGCTTGGCCAGCGCATTGCCCAGGTTGTACTGCGCCTCGGCGCTGTCCTGGCCGGCGAAGGCCTGCTCCGCCGCGGCGAAGTCTCCATTCCGATAGGCCTGGACGCCCTGCTCCAAGCGGGCGTGCTGCTGTTGATCCGCCCGGCGCCACCAGCCGCCGTCCGCCGCCTGCGACGGCATCGCCCACAGCAGCGAACAGGTGCCGAACACGACCAGCACCGCGCCGCGCCGGAACGCGAACAACGCCAGCAGCATCAGCGGCGGCAACAGCCAGTAGCCTTCGTCCAGCCAGTCCCTGCCGCGTCCGCCCGACGCACGGGAGGCGTCCAGACTGTCCGGTGTCAGCACGCCCAGCGCCTCCAGATCCGAATCATCGCGTGACAACGGCTGGAACCGTCCGCCGCCACGGGCCGCCAACTGGCCCAGCGACGCCGCGTCCAGCCGCGCGCGGCCCAGCGATCCGTCGCGGGCGCGATACGCGGTACCGGCGGGACTGCCCAGCCCGAGCACGGAGACGCGGTAACCCTGCTGCGCGGCCTGCGAGGCCGCCTCGAGCGCGGAAGCGTCCGCGTGATCGCCGATCAACAGGATCCCGCCCTCGCGGAAGCCCGCCTGTTTCAGCAGCTTCGTCGACCAGGTGATGGCGCGATCCACGCGCTGGCCGTCGGCCGGCATCACCTCAGGCGTCAATGCGTCGAGAAACAGCGCCACGTTGCCCGCGTCCTCGGTCAACGGCGCCACGGTGAAGGCGTCTCCGGCGAACGCGACAAGGGCGATCTGCCCCCCTTGGCGCTGCCGCAGCAATGTGGCCAGCTTGCCGCGCGCCTGCAGCAACCGCGATGGCGGAAGATCGGCCGCCTGGGTCGCGCTGGACAGATCCAGCGCGACGACCAGCGGTGCGCGCTGCTCCCACAACGGTTGCTCGCCCTGCCTGGTACTGGGACCGGCCAAGGCCAACACCGCCAGCACGTAGCCCAGGAGCAACAGCGTCAATGCCCCCCAGCCGGCGCGTCCGGTTCCGGCGAGCAGATGCGGCAGCAGATGCGGATCCACCACCTGCCGCCATACGTTCGAGCGCCGCTGGCGGAACCGCCAGCCCCAGACCAGCAGCGGCGCCAGCAGCAACAGCCACAGCGCATGCGGACGCAGGAAATGCAGCGACGCCAGCCAGGTCATCATGAATGCCTCCGTGGCAGCGCGAAGCCGAGCAGGCCGACGCACAGCGCGGCCAGCAAAGGCAGGGCGTAGCGCTCCACGCGCGGACGCACCTGTTCGCCGGGCTGGGTCACCGGTTCGAGCCGATCCAGCTCCGCGTAGATGCTCGCCAGTTGTTCGATGTCGCGGGCACGGAAGGAACGGCCTCCGGTCATTTCGGCGATGCGACGCAGGGTGGCTTCGTCGATTTCCTCGCCTCCCGCGCCCGGCAACGGCACCGCCATGCCGAAGAACGACGTCATGCCGCCGCCACCGAAAGCGATGGTGTGCACGCGCACATGCGCCTGCGCGGCGAGTTCGGCCGCCTTCAGCGGCTCCAGCATGCCGGCCGTGTTCACGCCGTCGGTCAACAGGATCAGCACGCGCTGGCCTTTCTCCTGCGCCGCCAGTCGTTTCACCGCCAACCCGATCGCATCACCCAGCGCCGTTTCCCGGCCGGCCAGTCCCACCACGCTGTCCCGCAGCTGTTCCCGCACGCTCTGCAGATCCAGGGTCAGCGGCGTCAGGGCGTAGGCGCGCTGGCCGAACACCAGCAATCCCACCCGGTCGCCGCCGCGGCGATCGAGGAAATCGGCCAGTACCGCCTTGGCCGCGGTCAGGCGATCCACCACGCCGCCGCCCAGCTCCATGTCGGCTTCGCTCATGCTGCCGGACAGATCGACCGCCAGCATCAGATCGCGACCGGCATGCGGTGGCGTGATCGCCTCGCCGAATGTCTGCGGCCGCGCCGCCGCCGCGCACAACAGGAACCAGGCCAGCCACGCCAATGCGGCCACCCGGCGCTGGCGCCGGAATCCGTGGACGTTCGCGATCGATCGCAGTTGTCCGCCATAGGGAACACGCAGCGCCGCCGAGGTGCCGCGAACCGGAGGCAGCAACCAGCGGGTCAGCCATGGCAACGGAAACGCCAGCCACATCCACGGCCAGGCGAAACCGGCATACGCGTCGCGCAACGCCTGCCACCAGGGCCAGTCGCCGATCATCGCCGTCCCGCCATCAGCTCGAGGAAGCGCGCGCGCGCCACGGCACGCAGGCGCGCCACCGCTTCGGCATCCACCTGCGGACGGTAACCTCCGTCCAGCAGCAGCCGGCCGTCGCCCTGCGAGAACGCGGCCGTCTTCCCACCATCCAGGAAAGCCAGCCAATCCTCTTCCCGCAAACGATCCGCATGCGGGTCGACGCGGCGCGCCGCGCGGCGCAACAGATCCGACATCGCCGCGACCTGCGCGGCCGGCGTCGCTGCCTGGCCGGCCAGATCGAACCAGCGCGCCCATTCCCGCTGGCGACGACGGCGACGCCATTGGTGCAGGAACAGGAACAGCGCGATCAGCCCAAGCAAGCCCACCAGCGCCCACCAGCCGGGGGCCGGTGGCCACCAGGCCGGTGCGGCCGGCAGATGGACATCCCGCAGGACCAGTTCCGCCGGTTTCATCACGCCACCTGCGGGGTCGCGCCGCCCGCCGGCAGCCAGGATTCACTGGGCGCGTCACCGCGCAGCGCGTACGCACGCACTCCGCGTCGGGGCAGATTGCGTACCGCCGTTTCCACCGGCTCCGAGAAGGACTGCGCCCAGCGTTGACGCTGCGCGACATCGGCCAGATCCAGCTGGACCCGATGCTCGCCCACCTGGAAAGGCAGCGAGGCGTCCGGCGGCGTGGCTTCCAGCGCATCGAACAGCAGCAATACGCTGATCTCGTGATGCGCGGCCCATCGTGGCCAGTCACTCTCCGGTATCGACGCGATGCTGTGCGGATCGGCCAGCACGATCATCCGCGAGCCCGGGCGCAACAGGCGCGCCGCATGGTCCAGCGCCACGGCAAGTCCCTGGTCGTCGGCGGGCGGACGCGCGTACCACCGCACCAGCGCGTCGAGCACCCGCAAGGCGCCTCGCGTACCGGAGGCTGGTGGCACCGGCGCTTCGGCGGTCGTGCCACGCAGCGCGGCGACGCGATCGCCATCGCGGACGGCACTCCACACCGCCACCGCGCCGGCGCGTGCGGCCTGGGTCGATTTGAAACGCACGCGTGTGCCGAAGTACAGCCGCGGCGAAGTATCGGCCACGATCAATGTTAGCCGCTCGCGCTCGGCCTGGAACAGCTTGGTATGGGTGCGCCCGCTGCGCGCGGTCAGCCGCCAATCGATATGGCGCACGTCGTCGCCGGGGACGTATTCGCGGGATTCGGCGTATTCCATGCCCCGTCCGCGCAGGCTGGAAGCGGCGGGCCCGGTGATGGAATGCCGACCCTGCCGCGCGGGTTTCCGCCGCTGCGCGGTTGCCCGCAGCGCCACCAGTTCGGCCAGGGTGGGCGCGATGCCGTCGCCGCTCGTCGCCATGCCGGTTCGGCTCAGGGCAGCGGTACGACGTCGAGCAGCGCCGCGACCAGACGATCGCCATCCCAGCCCTCGGCGGTGGCCTCATAGCTGGGCAGCACGCGATGGCGCAGTACATCCGGGGCAATCGCGCGCACGTCCTCCGGCGTCACGTAGTCGCGCCCCGCCAGCCAGGCGCGCGCCCGCGCGCACCGTTCCAGCGCGATCGAACCGCGCGGGCTCGCGCCCCAGGCGATGCGCCGGGCCAAGGCGGCGTCGTAGCGGGCGGCCTCGCGCGAAGCGAGCACGAGTTCGATGAGATAGCGTTCGAGCTGCGGGGCGACGTGCAGGTCGAGCACCGCCTTGCGGGCCGCGAACACATCCTCCTGAGGCATCCGGGTTATGGAAACCGGCGCCGGCTGGAGCGTCTCACGCGCGCGTTCCCGCGCCAGACGCAGGATTTCTGCCTCCGCCGACGCTTCGGGATAACCGATCCGCACATGCATCAGGAACCGGTCCAGCTGGGCTTCGGGCAACGGGAACGTGCCTTCCTGTTCGATCGGGTTCTGGGTGGCCATCACCAGGAACAGGGCCGGCAACGGATAGGTGTGCCGCCCGACCGTGACCTGGCGTTCGCCCATGGCCTCCAGCAGTGCCGACTGCACCTTTGCCGGCGCGCGGTTGATCTCGTCGGCCAGCAACAGCGGGTGGAAAATCGGGCCGGGCTGGAACTCGAAACGGCCGTCCTGGGGGCGCCATACCTCGGTTCCGGTCAGGTCGGCCGGCAGCAGGTCCGGGGTGAACTGGACCCGGGCGAAGTCCGCCTCCAGCCGTCCCGCCAACGCCCGCACCGCCGTGGTCTTGGCCAGTCCGGGCGCCCCCTCGACCAGCAGGTGGCCATCCGCCAGCAATGCGATCAGCAGGCGCTCGATCAGCGCGGCCTGGCCGACGATGGTGTCGGCCAGGTCCTGCCGCAGCGCCGTGAAGGCGGCGTGCAGGCGATTGGCCTCGGATGGGAGGGAGACGGCGGCGGATTCTTCCATGGGGCGGCGGCATGGCGATTGGAGGGCCATTTTGACCCAAGCGCGACGGATTGGTTCAGGTCCCGTCCGCCGCCGGTTCAGATCGCGTGCACGCGCCGGGGCGACCCGGCGTCCGGAAAAGCAGACGGGGGCGCAAGGCCCCCGTCCGTGATATTCCGTGCGTCCCTGTGCTGGATGTTCAGTCGCCGACGCGGGACATCGCCTGCTGCTGAGCGACCCGCAGGACCTTCGGAGTCACGAAGATCAACAGCTCGGCCTTTTCCTTGCTGCGTCCCTTCTTCTTGAACAGGTTGCCCAGGAAAGGAATGTCACCCAGGAATGGCACCTTGGAAATGCTGGTGCGATCGGTGAACTCGTAGACACCGCCGATGACCACGGTCTGGCCGTCGTCGACCAGGACTGCTGTGTTGATTTCACGCTTTGCGATTTCGGGGACCGAACCAAAATCGCCAAGATCGATGAATCGCAGCACTTCGTCCTTCTTGACGTTCAGGGCAAGGAACACGCGATTGTCGTTGGTGATGGTCGGCACCACCTTCAACTCCAGAAGCGCTTCCTTGAACTGCACGGTGGGCGTCAACACGCCGGTGCCGCCGCCGGTCACCGTCAGGTAGCCCACTTCACGGCCCTGCTTGATGACCGCTTCACGCTGGTTGGTGGTGACCAGGCGCGGATTGGAGATGACCTCGCCCCGGCCTTCTTCCTGCAATGCCTGCAGTTCGATGTCCAGATTGAAGTTGCGGCCCAGCAGCGTATAGGCGATCGAGGCCGGGTTGCCCAGTGTGTAGGTCTTGGCCGGCAGATTGACGTTCAGGCCCCGAGTGGCGGGTGTGGTCGCACCACCGGCATCCGGAACCCCGCTGCCAATCGTGCCGGTGTTGTCGCCGTTGTTGAAACTGCGGCGGCCACCGATGCCGAACTTGGCGCCGAGATCGCGGGCGAAGGTGTCGGTGGCGATGACGATGCGGCCTTCGATCAGCACCTGGTCGACCGGCCGATCGATGACGCTGATCAGCTCGCGCATCTGCGCGATCTTCTTCGGGATGTCGCTGATCATCAGCGTGTTGGTGCGCTCGTCGGCGACGATTCGACCGCGCGGCGACAGGAAGCTGTTCTCCTGCTGTTGTCCGCCAGGTCCCGAACCACCCGAACTGCCGGAGTTGCCGATGCCCTTGGCCTCGGTGATGGCTTTGAAGATGGCCGCCGCGTTGTGATAGTTGATCTGGATGTAGTCGGTGACCAGATCCTCGCGGTTCTCGATCGCGATGCGGGCGTCTTCCTTGTCCTGCTCGAACTTCGCCAGCTCCGGCTGCGGCGCCACCCAGATCACGCCACCATCACGACGCTTGTCCAGCCCCTTGGCGCGCAGAACGATGTCCAGCGCCTGGTCCCACGGGACGTTGACCAGGCGCAGGGTCACGTTGCCCTGCACGGTGTCGGAAGCGACGATGTTGAGATTGGATTCTTCGGCGATCAACTGCAGCACGGTGCGGACCGGCACGTCCTGGAAGTTGAAGGTGACCGGACGTCCGCCGTAGGCGCGCGCATTCTGCGTGGCGGCCACCTTGGCCGCGGCGCTGGCCACGGCCCCGGCCGCCGAACCACCCGACGCGCCCATCGCGGGCTTGTCGGCACGCGGCGCGATTTCCACCACGTACTCGTTGCCGGTCTGATAGGCGAGCGACTCGAAGGCCCCCTGCGTGCTCAGCACCAACTGGGTGCCCTTGCCGCTGGGGCGGGCATCGACGCGTTGGACCGGCGTCGCGAAGTCGACCACGTTCAGGCCACGCTGCAGCGATGCGGGAATGTCCGCATTGCCGACATCGACGACCACCGAGGAACCCAGGTTGCGCAGGTCGGGCGCCGCACCGGCGCGATCGAACTTGACCACCAGCCTGCCGGCACCGTCATCGCCCCTTCTGAAGTCGATGTTGGTGATGGCGACCTTGCCGGTCACCGGTGTCCCGGCCGATGCCGTGGCGGGCGCCGCGGCCTGTTGGGGTACCGGGTTCGCCGCACCGGCCGCGCTGGCGGCTGCCAGCAGCCCGATGGCAAGTCCCAGGCCCTGGATCCTGAGCGAAGCCAGGCGCCGGGACGGCCGCAGGCCATTAGCGTTTGAAGCGGTCATCGTGTTTCCCCCAATCATTGTTCTTCAAGCGCGACCGAGGCGGGGCGTTCCAGCCAGCCGCCTGCGCCATCCGGCACCAGTTCGACCAGTTCGATGCCGTCTTCCCGCACCGCGGTGACGCGACCATCGCTCTGTCCCAAGTAATTGCCCGGTCGGATCCGGTAGGTCACCTTGTCCGGCGCCATCACCAGCGCGACCAGACCCGATCCCTTGCCGATGGTCCCCACCATGTCCAGGCTGTCCAGCGGGTATTGTTCCAGGGTTTCCTTGCGGCGGTTCGGATCCGGCCGCAGGCCACCATTGTCCGCATTGCTCCACGCGTCACTGAACGGGTCACGCAGACCCTGCGCGGCATATTCGAACGTCTCGAACTGTTCCATCACCGGCAGCGGGTCGAGCGGCGGTGCCGGGCGGGCGCGCACGTCGGCGACCCATTTTTCGAGATTGGGTGCGTCGCCCGGCGAACTGGTGACGCCGCGCGCGCAGGCGCCCAGCGATGCGGCCAGGCAGGCCAGCGCGAGGACGCGGAAGGCGGGATGCATGTTGATCATTTCGCCGCTGCCTTTGCCGCGTCCGCGGCCGCCTTTTCCTGCTCCTCGATTTCCTTCTCGTCGAGATAGCGATAGGTCTTCACGGTGCCGGACAGCTCAAGCGCGCCGCGGCTCGTGATGCTTCCCTTGCCTTCCTTGGGTTTCAACGAGATGTCATGCATGGTCAGGATGACCACGCGCGGAAGCGAGGCCACGCCGCTGACGAAGGCGCCGAACTGGTGGTAGCTGCCGACCATGCGCAAGGCGATCGGCTTCTCGGCGTAGAACTCCTTCGGCGTTTCCGGTCCCGGCTGGAACAGCTCGTTGGACAGGCCGCTGGACAGCGCCGTCTGCGAGATGTCGATGATCAGATCCGGCATTTCGGTCTTGCTCGGCAGCTGGCGCAGCATCTGCTGCAACACCTGCTCCATCTGCGCCAGTTGCTGCTTCAGCGGCCCGAGATTGGCGGCACGGCCCTGCTTTTCCTCGTAGTCGCGGCGCAGCGAGCTTTCTTCCTGCTCCAGTTGCTTGAGCGTGTCGCTCTTGCCCCGGATGACCAGCATGTAGGCCATGACCAGGATGAACAGGCCCACGATCACGCAGAAGCCAATCTTGGCGTTCTGCGGCCAGGCGCCGATGTTGTTGATGTCGAGATTCTTGAGCGAAGCCTTCTTCTGGCTCATGACGCATTCCCCGGATTGGTGGCGGGCGCCGGGGCCGGGTTCGCGGGCGCGGCCGGGGCCGCCGGCTGCGATGCGGGGGCCTGGGCGGGAGCCGCCTGTCCATCGGCCGGGGCCGAAGCAGGCGTCGCGGCGGGAGCCGGCGCGGACGCGGCGGAGGCCGGCGGAGTGGCCGGGGCGCCGGCTTCCGGAGCATCCACAGCCGTGGCCTGCCCGTCCTTGCCTTCTTCGGCATTCGGATTGGCCAACCGCACCTGCAGGTTGAAGACATAGGGCAGCGAATGGCTGATCCCGCTGGACGGCGCCTTGCCGTCCTCTTCCTTCGCTTCGATGATCGACAGATCGGGCTTGGTCATCCAGCCGGAGCTTTCCAGCTTGCGCATGTACTCGCTGACCCGCGCGTTGGACTGTGCACGTCCTTCCAGGGTCAGGACCTCGCCTTCCTGCTTGATGTTCGACAGCGCCACGCCATCGGGAATCGTGCGCACCAGCGAGTCGAACAGATGGACCATCTGCGAACGGTTGGCCTGCAACTGCTCGATGACCTTCTTGCGTGCCAGCAGGCGGTCCTTCTGCTTGTCGAGCGTCTCGATTTCCTTGATCTGGGATTCGACTTTCTGGATCTCGTCCTTCAGGAAATCGTTGCGCACGATCTGTCCGCTGATCTGGCGGTCGTAATGGAACCAGAGCAGGAACGACAGCAGCACGCCGGCCAGCGCGGCCAGCCCCAGCATGGCGTAGAAATCACGCTGCCGCTGGGCGCGCCGTTCCGCGCGCCAGGGGAGTAGGTTGATTCTTGCCATCAGTCAAAGCTCCTCAGCGCCAGGCCGGTGGCAATCATCAGCGCGGGAGCGTCCTGGGCCAGCGCATGCGCCTGGACGCGCGGTCCCAGGGTCATCTGCGCAAGCGGATTGGCCACCACGGTGGGGACGCCGAGCTGCTCCTCCACCATCTCCGGCAGGCCCGGCAACGCGGCGCAACCGCCGGCCAGCACGATCTGGTCGACCCGGTTGAATTCGCTGCCGGCATAGAAGAACTGCAGCAGGCGGCTGATCTGCTGGACGGTCGCTTCCTTGAACGGCTCCAGCACTTCGACTTCGTAGCTTTCCGGCAGACCGCCCTGGCGCTTGGCCAGGCCGGCTTCCTCGTAGGTGAGTCCGTAGCGGCGCATCACCTCGTCGGTGAGCTGCTTGCCGCCGAACACCTGTTCGCGGCTGTACAGGCTGCGGCCGCGACGCAGGACGTTGAGGGTGGTCATGGTCGCGCCGATGTCGACCAGCGCCACCACGCCATCCTGCGGAATCGGCAGGTCGTCGGCGATTAGGGCGAAGGCGTTCTCGACCGCGAAGGCCTCCACGTCCATCACCCTGGCCGTCAGCCCGCCGAGTTCCAGCGCCGACTGGCGCAGCTCGACGTTCTCGGAACGGGACGCCGCCAGCAGCACCTGCACCATCTCCGGATTGTTCGGCATCGGGCCGAGCACTTCGAAGTCGAGGTTCACTTCCTCGATCGGGTACGGGATGTAGTTGACGGCCTCCAGCTCGACCTGGGCTTCGAGATCGCTCTCGTCCAGCTCGGCGGGCATCGGGATGATCTTGGTGATGACGGCGGAGCCGGCCACCGCCGCCGCCGCGTGCTTGACCTTGGTTCCCGCCCGCGTGACCGCGCGCCGGATGGCCTCGCCGACGGCCTCGACCTCGACGATGTTCTTCTCCACCACCGCATTGGGCGGCAGCGGTTCGACCGCGTAGTGCTCCACGCGGAAACGGTTACCGACGCGGGAAAGCTGCAGGAGCTTGACCGCGGTCGAACTGATATCGACGCCGACCAGCGGCGCCTGGCTTCTTGGGATTAGCCCCACGGTCTTTCCCCTTCCGACGGGCACTGAGCGGTACTGCTACCGCCCACATTAATAACCAACTTTTTACGCTTGGCAACTTGAGTTTTCGTGGCTGTGCGGCTTGTCACGGTTCACGAACGATGTCACCCAAGTTACTGTTCCCCCTAGGATCGCCGTCGGCGACCCCGGCCGTCATCTATACTCTGCCCCCGAGAATTCTGCAATCGGATCCCACTGGATGCCCCGTTTCCGCCGTCTCCTGCGCTGGGCCCTGCTTGCCGGCCTGGCCCTCACCCTTGCCGGCCTGGCCGCCATCGGCGTCCTCTATTACGTGGTTTCGGCCAAGGTTCCGGACATCCAGTCCCTGCGCAGCGTCGAATTGCAGGAGCCCCTGTACGTCTACGCCAGCGATGGCCGGCTGATCGGCCTGTTCGGCGAGACCCGGCGCTACCCGGTCTCCATCAAGGACGTCCCCGAACAGGTCAAGCGGGCCTTCATCGCGGCCGAGGACTCGGACTTCTACAAGCACAACGGCGTCGACCTCACCGGCGTCAGCCGCGCGGTCTGGCAGATCGTCAGCCGCAAGGAAGGCCGGGTGGCCGGCGGCAGCACCATCACCCAGCAGGTCGCCCGCCAGTGGTTCCTCAGTTCCGAATACAGCTATACGCGCAAGCTGGTCGAGATGATGCTGGCCATGCGCATCGAAAAGATGCTGACCAAGGATGAAATCCTGGAGCTCTACCTCAACAAGAGCTTCTTCGGAAATCGCTCCTACGGCGTGGCGGCGGCGGCCGAGTACTACTACGGCAAGCGGCTCGACCAGCTGACCCTGGCCGAGACCGCGACCCTGGTCAGCGCGTTGAAGTTTCCCTCCAGCGGCAACCCCATCAGCAACCCGGTGCGCAACCACCAGCGCAGCGTGTACGTGATCAGCCGGATGCTCGAGGACCGCTACATCACCCCCGCGCAGGCCGCCGAGGCCAAGGCCGAGCCGATGCACGCGACCCCGCATGAGCGTCCGGTCGAGGTGTACGCGCCTTACGTGGCCGAGATGGTCCGCCAGGAAATGATCGCCCGCTTCGGCGGCGACGTCCTGACCAAGGGCTACCACGTCACCACCACCATCGATGCCGACCTGCAGGCGGCCGCCGACCAGGCGGTGCGCGAGGGCCTGCAGCTGTACGACCGTCGCCACGGCTGGAACGGGGTGGAGCGGCATTTCGACGTCCCGGCCGACGCCGACGCCAAGGCACTGGCCGCCCAGCTGAACGGCGTGCCGCCGCAAGGCGGCATGCGGCCGGCCATCGTCGCCGCCACGGCGGCGGACGGCAGCGCCACCGTGGTCCTGTCCGACGCCAGCGAAGTGGTGCTGCCGCCGTCGGCCAGCCAATGGACCGGCAAGGCGCCCGGCAAGCTGTTCAAGCGCGGCGACCTGGTCCGCCTGAAGACCGGCAAGACCGAGGGCAGCTACGTCGTCGACCAGGTGCCGAGGGCCCAGGCGGCACTGGTGTCACTGGACGCCGACACCGGTGCGCTGCGGGCGCTGATCGGCGGCTACAGCTTCGCCGGCAACAAGTTCAACCGTGCCACCCAGGCGCGCCGCCAGCCCGGTTCCAGCTTCAAGCCGTTCCTGTACGCGGCGGCTTTCGAGAAGGGCTTCAATCCGGCCTCGATCGTGCTCGACGCCCCGGTGGTGTTCCGCGACCGGCGCGGCCACATGTGGCGGCCGCAGAACGATGGCGGCGGCTTCCGCGGCCCGATGCGCCTGCGCGAGGCGCTGGTGCAGTCGCGCAATCTGGTCTCGGTGCGCCTGCTCGACGCCATCGGCGTGGACTTCGCCCGCAAGTACATCAGCCAGTTCGGCTTCGAGGAGGCGGAACTGCCGCCCAACCTGTCGATGTCGCTGGGTACCGCCTCGCTGACCCCGATGTCGGTGGCGCGTGGTTACGCCGTCTTCGCCAATGGCGGTTCGCGGGTGACGCCCTGGTTCATCGACGAAGTGAAGGATCGCGCCGGCACCGTGCTGTTCAAGGAGAAGCCGGCGGTCGCCTGCCGCGGCTGCAGCGGCACCTCGCTCGGCAATGCCGCCGCGCCGGCCAACGATGTGGTCGACGGGTTCAACTTCGGTCCCCAGCAGGCGGCCGCTCCCAAGCCGGCCCCGGCCAAGCCCGCCACCGCGACCGCCGTCGCTCCGGTGAAGCTGGCGCAACCGGCCGATACCGTCGCCGCGCCGCGCGCCATCGACGAGCGCACCGCCTACCAGTTGGTCTCGATGATGCGCGACGTGGTCCAGCGCGGCACCGGCACCGCGGCCAAGGCGCTGGGGCGCGAGGACGTGGGCGGCAAGACCGGTTCCACCAACGATCACCGCGACGCCTGGTTCTCCGGCTTCGGTGGCGCTTACGTCACCACCGTCTGGGTGGGCCGCGACGACTTCCGTTCGCTGGGTTATCGCGAGTATGGCGGCAAGGCCGCACTGCCGATCTGGATCGACTACATGCGGGTGGCCCTGAAGGACAAGCCGATCGCCGCCAACGATCCACCGGCCGGCATGGTCCAGGTCACCACCAACGGCGCGACCGAGTGGGTCAAGGCCGAGGATCTGGAACGCATCGAGCAGTTCGACGACTTCGGTCCCGAGGACGCGGTCCCGGACGAAGAAGCTTTCGACATCTTCTGATGCAACCGGAGTCCGGGCCACCGCCCGGACTCCGGATCACGGTCGGCTCCCGATGAAACGCGCGCGGTACCTGCTGCCCACCGCGACACTTCGGCTTTCCACCCGCCGTCGTTTGCCTTTTTACATTCACAATCGTTGGTGTACAGTCGCCGCTGGTTTCGACGCGGAGGCTAGTCATGCACCACGCCCGTCAGCACGCCGAGACACGCACCCGGGAACGCCGCCACCGGCTGGCCCATGAGGCCGCCAGACTGATGGCGGAGGGCGGCATCCGCGACTTCCACCAGGCCAAGCTCAAGGCCGCCGACCGGCTCGGCATTCACGACGACGCCTCGTTGCCGCGCAACCGCGAGATCGAGGATGCCCTGCGCGAGTACCAGCGCCTGTTCGCCGGTGAATCCCATGCACAGGGACTGCGCCAGCGGCGCGAGGCGGCGCTGCGCGCGCTCGACTTCTTCCAGGATTTCTCGCCACGACTGATCGGACCGGTGCTGGAAGGCACCGCCGACGCCAACGCGCCGGTGCAGTTGCAGGTGCACAGCGACGACCCCGACGCGCTGCCGCGTTTCCTGGAGGAACATCGGATTCCCAGCGAGTCGCGCATGCGGCGCGTGCGCCTGGACCGGGAGCGTCATCTGGATGCGCCGGTCTGGCTGTTCAGTGCGGAGGAGCTGAGCTTCGATGTCACCGTCCTGCCCCAGGACGCGTTGCGGCAGGCGCCACTGTCGAACGTGGACGAGAAACCCATGCGCCGCGCGTCGCTGTCGCAGCTTCGGCAATTGCTGGCGGAAGAAGAAATCGCCGGCTACGAAATCGACATCCCGCGCTGAAGGATGAGGACGGCGCGGATGATCCTGCGCGCACCGATACCGCCGCTGCGTCCGTTCGTTTCCGCCCTTTGGCAAAGCGGCGGAACGCGGGCGGCATCGGCCCGCGAATCCAATCTTCCCGATGGCGGCGCGCATCTGGCCGTCCGGCTCGGCGGCAGCGTCCTGCGGCTCTACGATGACGTGGAGGCCGCTTCCCCGCGATGCGTCTCCGACGCGGTGGTCGCCGGTCCCCACGAGCACTGCTATCTGAAGGACGTCTCGCAATCGGCGGCGTCGGTGGGCGCGCTGTTGCGCCCCGGCGCGATCCGCGCCTTCCTCGGCTGCCCGCCGGCGGAACTGCGCAACCGCCATTTGCCGCTCGACCTGTTCTGGCCCGGCCAGGTGGAGCGCCTGCGCGACGAGCTGAATTCGGAGATCGATTCGGACCGTCAACTGGCGCGACTGGAATCATGGCTGCTGGCCCGCCTGCGCCCGCAGCATGGCCTGCATCCCCAGGTCGCCCTGGCCGTGCAGGGCCTGCGCCAGGGCCGGAGCGTCGGCGAACTGGTCGCGGATTCGGGCTACAGCCATCGCCGCTTCCTCGATCGCTTCCGTGACGGTCTCGGCCTGGCGCCCAAGTCCTATGCCCGATTGCTGCGCTTCGGGCGGGCGCTGCGCATGGCGCAGCACGAACGGGATTGGGCGCGGATTGCGCAGGACAGCGGCTACAGCGATCAGCCGCATTTCATCCGCGAGTTCCACGCCTTCGCCGGATTGCCGCCGGAAGCCTACCGGCACGCGCATCGGCGCGGCGCGCGCCACGTCCTGCTTCCGGAGCAGGCATAGCGGTTCAATTTTCTTCAATACCGGGCCACCGGCCGCCTGCATGCTGGCCCTTCCCCAATGGAGAACACGCCATGCCGGTACATGAACTCTTTGCCTATCTGTGCGTCGGCAACGCCGAGGACGCCATCGCCTTCTATCGCGAGGTGCTGGATGCGCGCGAGAAGTTCCGCCTGGTCGAACCCGGCGGCCGGGTCGGACACGTCGAAATCGAGGTCGCCGGCACCACGCTGATGCTGTGCGAACCCTATCCCGAGTACGGCATCGTGCCGCCGGATCCCACGGCCAGCAGTTCGGTGACCCTGCATATCCATGTGGACGATGCCGACGCCACCCTCGCCCGCGCCGTGGACGTGGGCGCGACACTGCTCATGCCGCCGCAGGACATGTTCTATGGCGAGCGTTCCGGCGTGGTGCGCGACCCCTTCGGCCACCGCTGGAACATCGGGCACAGCATCGAGGACGTTACCCCCGAGGAAATGCAGCGGCGCTACGAAGCCATCGACTCACCCTGCTGAAAAAGCAGACGCCCCGCGATAGCGGGGCGTTGCGTTTGGTTCGTCACCGACGGAGCGGATTGCTCAGCGCTGATCGAGGCCCTTGTAATCGCGCACGTCGTAGCCGGTGTAGATCTGGCGCGGGCGGCCAATCTTGGCTTCCGGATCGACCTGCTGTTCCAGCCAGTGCGCCACCCAGCCGGCGGCGCGGCCGATGGCAAACATGACGGTGAACATCTCGGTCGGGATCTTCAGCGCCTTGTAGATGATGCCGCTGTAGAAGTCGACGTTCGGATACAGCTTGCGCTGGATGAAGTAATCATCCTTCAGCGCGGCCTCTTCAAGCTTGAGCGCCACTTCCAGCAGCGGATCGTTGACGCCCAGTTCGCCCAGCACCTTGTGGGTCATCTCGCGGATGATCTTGGCGCGCGGATCGAAATTCTTGTAGACGCGGTGGCCGAAGCCCATCAGGCGGAAGCCGGATTCCTTGTCCTTGGCCTTGGCGACGGCGCTGTCCACCTTGTCCGGGGTGCCGATCTCTTCCAGCATCTTCAGCACGGCCTCGTTGGCGCCGCCGTGGGCCGGGCCCCACAGGGCGGTGATGCCTGCGGCGACGGACGCGTACGGGTTGGCGCCGGTGGAACCGACCAGGCGGACGGTCGAGGTCGATGCGTTCTGCTCGTGATCCGCGTGCAGGATGAACAGCAGATCCAGCGCCTTGGCCACCACCGGGCTCAGTTCCAGCGGTTCGCTCGGCACTTCGAACATCATGTGCAGGAAGCGGTCGACGTATTCCAGGTTGTTGCGCGGATAGCGGATCGGCCAGCCAATCGAGTAGCGGTAGGCGGCGGCGGCGATGGTCGGCACCTTGGCGATCAGGCGGATGGCGGCCAGGCGGCGCTGTTCCGGATCTTCCAGGTCAAGGGTGTCGTGATAGAACGCGGACAGTGAGGCGACCGTGCCGGCCAGCATCGCCATCGGATGCGCGTCGTAGTGGAAGCCGTGCAGGAAGTTCTTCAGCGACTCGTGCATCATCGTGTGATGCGTGACTTCGTGATCGAACTTCTCGAATTCCGCCTTGCTCGGCAGTTCGCCGTTCATCAGCAGATAGGCCACTTCCAGGAAGCTGGAGTTCTTGGCCAGCTGCTCGATCGGGTAGCCGCGATACAGCAGCACGCCGTTGTCGCCATCGATGTAGGTGATGGCCGACTTGCAGCTGGCGGTGGCGGTGAAACCGGAATCGTAGGTGAAAAGACCGGTTTCCTTGGTCAACTTGGAGATGTCCACGCAGTTGTTGCCCAGCGTGGGTTTCAGGACCGGCAGGTTGACGGATTTGTCGCCGGCGGTCAGCGTGACCTGGTCGAGATCGGACACAGTGTGCGCTCCTTCGTGGGGAAGCGCCGGCCGCTTGCACGGTCGGCGTGTGACGGGAGTCCGGAGGGGGGGGCCTCGGATAACGTCGATTATCGCACACGCGCTTTGGAGTCGTCGCTCGGTTCCAGACCAAACTCAGACCAAAGCATAAGTCGCCACGCAACGCCGATTACGCGGCCTCCGGAACGCGGAAACGCAAACGGCCGCGCACCTGGCGCGGCCGTTGCGGGGCGAATCGACAGCCGCTCAGCGCGCGTAGCGCTTCTGGAACTTGTCGATGCGGCCGCTGGTGTCGATGACCTTGTGCTTGCCCGTGTAGAACGGATGCGAAGCGGAGGAAATTTCAACCTTGATCAGCGGATAGTCGTTGCCGTCTTCCCACTTCGTCGTTTCCTTGCTGCCCAGGGTCGAGCGGGTCAGGAACTTGAAATCGGAGGTCACGTCGTGGAAGACGACTTCGCGGTATTCGGGATGGATGTCGGCCTTCATGGCGGGCACACCGTGTTGCGGGATAGGGAAGAGCGGCATTGTAGCCCGCCCTCCCCTCCCGGCGCAAGTCGCCCTCCTGTCCGGCCTCAGCGGGCGGCCAGGGCGGCCTGGATCAGGGCCTCGAACCGCTCCTGGTCGTATTTGAGCAGGATGTCGACCTTGTCCGGCTGGCCGCCTTCCCGCCGCCAGTCCACGACGCTGGCGCCCCGGCTGTGGGCGCCCTCCAGCTCGATCGCCAGCGGCCGGAGCGCCCGTTCCAGCGTGCCTTCCGGCGCCAGCGCGAAGGCCATGGCCAAAGCATCGGCGGCATACCAGTAGTCGCCCCGGCGGTCGATCGACCACAGCCGGGTCTTTTCCGAGATGCCGGCGTAGAACCGGGCCCGGTCCGAATCGGCCCGCAGCCAGTCGGCGACCCGCTCGTGGTGCAGGCCATGGGCGATGGTGGCCTCCCAGTCGGCCAGTTCGATGCGCTCGAAGGCTTCGAACACCAGATGGGCCGCTTCCGGATCGAAATAGAAATTGAACTCCGCCGCCGGCGTGATGTTGCCGTGCGCGGTCACCGCGCCGCCCATCACCACGAAGCGGGCGACCCGCCGCGGCAGGGTCGGATCCAGCTTGAGCGCCAACGCGATGTTGGTCAGCGGTCCCAGCGCGACCAGGGTCAGCTTGCCGGCATGCTGGTGCGACAGGCGCAGGATGGCCAGTGCGGCATGTTCGGTTTCGGCCTGCTTGGCGGGCGCGTCGTAGCCGATGTCGCCGAAGCCATCCTGCCCATGCACATAACCGGCGTCGGGCGCCGGGTGCAGCAGCGGCTCCGGCGCACCGGCGAATACCGGAATGTCGCCGCGTCCGCTGATCTCGCACAGCTTCAGTGCGTTGCGCACGGTGTGCTTCAGGCCGACGTTGCCGGCCGCGATGGTCAGTCCGATCACTTCATGGCGTTGATCGTTGAATGCCATCAACAGCGCCAGCGCGTCGTCTACGCCGGGATCGGTATCAATCAGCAGTGGAATCCTGTCGCTCATGCTTCTTCTTCGTTCATGTCGGTTGGCCTGCGAGTCTGGCACCGATGGGTGACGAACGAAAGTCGAGGCTCAGGCACCCGCGTAGCGGGCCGCGCCGCCGACCCAGCGCTGGATGATGCGATCCGCCAGCGCGGGCGATTCACCCAGCAGGCGATCGGCCAGCTCGCGCACCTGCGGCAGCAGGCCCGCGTCGCGCGCCAGATCCGCGACCCGGAACGTCGCCAGGCCGGTCTGCCGGGTGCCCAACAGTTCGCCCGGCCCGCGCAGCTCCAGATCCTTCTCGGCGATGACGAAACCGTCGTTGGTCTCGCGCATGGTCGCCAGGCGCTGCTTGGCCATCTGCGACAACGGCGCCTGGTACATCAACACGCAGGTGGACGCGGTCGCGCCGCGTCCCACCCGTCCACGCAGCTGGTGCAACTGCGCCAGTCCGAGCCGTTCGGCGTTCTCGATGATCATCAGCGAGGCGTTGGGCACGTCCACGCCGACTTCGATCACGGTGGTGGCGACCAGCAGATCACTCTCGCCCTGCTTGAACGCGCGCATCGCCGCCTGCTTCTCGGCCGCCTTCATGCGCCCGTGGACCAGCGCGATGCGCAGCTCCGGCAACGCGGCGGAGAGTTGCTCGTAGGTGGTCTGGGCGGCCTGCGCAATCACCTCGTCACTGTCATCGATCAGCGTGCAGACCCAGTACGCCTGCCGCCCTTCGGCGCAGGCGGCGCGGATGCGCTCCACCAGCTCCGGCCGACGCTCCGCGCTGAACGCCACGGTCTGCACCGGCGTGCGGCCGGGCGGCAGTTCATCGATGGCCGAGACATCGAGATCCGCGTACGCGGCCATCGCCAGGGTGCGCGGAATCGGCGTGGCGGTCATCACCAGCTGGTGCGGCACGGATTTGCCGCTGGCGCCCTTGTCGCGCAGCGCCAGGCGCTGGTGGACGCCGAAGCGATGCTGTTCGTCGACGATCGCCAGGGCCAGGTCATGGAACGCCACCGCCTCCTGCATCAGCGCATGGGTGCCCACCACCACCTGCGCCTTGCCCGAAGCGACCTCTTCCAGCACCTGCGCGCGTGCCTTGCCCGTGACCTTGCCGGCAAGCCATGCGACCCGGATGCCCAGCGGTTCCAGCCACTGCCGCAGGTTGGCCAGGTGCTGCTCGGCCAGCAGTTCGGTGGGCGCGGCCAACGCCGCCTGCCGGCCCGCCTCGACCGCCAGCATCGCCGCCATCGCCGCGACCACGGTCTTGCCGCTGCCGACATCGCCCTGCACCAGCCGCAGCATCGGCGACGGCTGCCTGAGATCCTCGCGGATCTGCTTGAACACACGCTGCTGTGCGCCGGTCAGGCGGAACGGCAGCGACTTCGCCAGTTGGCCCGCCAGGGCGCCACGTCCGGTCAACGCCGGCGCGTGATGGCGCTGCAACGCGATGCGCTGCCGGCGCAGGCTCAGGTGATGGGCCAGCAGTTCTTCCATCGCCAGCCGACGCTGGGCCGGATGCCGTCCCAATGACAGCGCCTGCAGATCGGCGTCGCGCGGCGGCCGGTGCATGACCAGCAACGCTTCGCGCAGCGGTGGCAGGCCGGCCTCGCGCAGCAGGCCGTCCGGCAGCAGTTCCAGCGACGCCTCCGCGGGCAACCGATCCAGCGCCTGACCGACCAGCTTGCGCAGGCTGGCCGGTCCGACGCCCTCGACGGCCGGATAGATGGGATCCAGCGCTTCGCCGAGCGCGACATCCGCGTCCGCGTCGAGCACCCGGTAACTGGGATGGACGATTTCCAGCCCGTGTTGCCCGGGCTTGGGCGTGCCGTAGCAGCGCACCCGCGTGCCGGGCGCGAACTGCGCCACCTGCGCGGCGCGGAAATGGAAGAACCGCAGCACCACGGTCGCGTGCGAATCATCGCCGACCGCCACCCGGAGCACCGGACGATAGCGGAACCCGCGCTCGACCGCCTCGACCCGGCCTTCCAGCTGCGCCGGCACGCCGGGTTTGAGCGCGCGGATGGGCGTGAGCGCGGTACGGTCCTCGTAACGCAGCGGCAGGTGCAGCCACAGATCCTGCAGGGTCAACAGGCCGCGCGCCGCCAGCTTCTCGGCGATGCGTGCGCCCACGCCCTTCAGCGAAGCGATCGGAAGACGGGCCACCTCATCGGCCCCGGGACTGGCATGCGGCATGGTGCAAGCATGCCGGGGATCGCGGTGCGATTGCCAGCCCGGGAGCGGTTCCGGCGCGCGCCGGAACCGCCCGCCGGCGTCAGAACCGGGCGCTGAACTCCACGCCGACCTGGCGCGGCGCCGAGATCGAGGCGAACGGCGTGCCCAAAACGGAGGCGGAGATGTTGTTCACCCCGGTCACGTAGCGCTTGTCGAACACGTTGTTGCCGTAGATGCCCACGCCCCACATGCCATCGGCCGAGGACCACTGCACGCGCATGTCGGTGCGGTTCTGCGCCTCCCCGGTGCGGAAGGCGGGGCTGGCCTGGCAGGTGCCCTGGGTCTCCGATTCGGCATTGCAGCGGCTCTTGCCGCGATAGGCGTGCAGCAGCGAGAAACGCACGTCCCCGCCATCGCCCAGGGACCACGTGTAGCCCGCGCCCAGCGAGGCCGACAGGTAGGGCTCGCCGGTGGGATCGCCGGAAATGTCGCGGCCGTTGGTGGACAGGCCATCCTTGTAGGTCGCATCGATGAACGAGGTATTGAAGGTCAGGTCCAGACCGGTGACCGGCCGCCACTGCAGATCCACGTCCACGCCCCAGGCCTGCATGTCGCTGGTATCGACAATGTAGCGCGGCACGCCGGAGCCGGCGGTGTTCAGGTCCAGGCTGATGGCCTGGCGGTCCTTGTAGATGTAGTAGTAGCCCGACGCGTTGAGCGACAGCTTCTGTTCCGGGAACACGGTCTTGATGCCGAACTCGGCGTTCCAGACGTCCTCGTTGTCGAACTGCGACTGCGGCTGCACGCTGTTGAAGCCACCGGCCTTGTAGCCCTTGGCCAGCGAGCCGAACACCATGGTGTTGTCGTTCACCGCATAGTCCACGACGAAGCGCGGGCTGAGATCGGTCCAGGATTTCTTGCGGCTGTTCTTCACCCCCTCCAGTTCGCCGAAGGCGAACACGAAGTCCTGGTTGAACATGTCCGCGCTGACCGGATAGCCCATCTGCTGGAGCAGTTCGAAGAAGCCCTGCTGATCCAGCATCGCCACCGTCGCGTCCAGGGTCGCCGCGTCGCGTGCGCCGTTGAACCAGCTGAAATCCTTGCGGTCATGGGTCAGGCGCAGGCCGAAGGTCAGGTTCCAGCGGTCGTTGACGTGCCAGATGACGTCGCCGAACGCCGCATAGGCTTCCGCCTTGCCATGGTTGACCATGCTCTCGCGCCAGGAATGTCCCTGCAGGCGCAGCGGCATGCCGGCGCCTTCCAGCACCTGGTCCAGCAAGGCGATGATGTTGACCCCGCCGAAGTTCGGCAGGTTGCCCATCGCGGTGCCCACGCTGTCGGTGAACAGATTGGTCTCGCTGGTCTGATCGGCCTCCTCCTTGAACCAGCTGGCGCCCGCCACCCAGTCGAACCCGCCGGATACGCCGGAGAACTTGAACTCCTGGTAGTAGCTGCGGTTGCTCTCGATGTTGGCGGTGTCGAAGTACAGGTTGATGCGGTTGGTGCCGTCCTCGTCCTCGCGGTTGACCGTGTCGAAGTCGCGTACGGCGGTGGTCGACTGCAGGCTGCCCCAAGGGAAGGCGTGATCGATCTGCAGGGTCACGCCGTTGAAGGTGCGGGACTCTTCGTTGTTGACCACGTCGTTGAACACCGGCGCCTTCAGCGGGTTGCGGTAGGTCAGCGGATTGGCCGGATACGGCGCCGGCGCCGGATAGGGTTCCAGCGCCACCAGGCCGACCGCCGGACGCGCCAGCTGATCGATGTTCTCGTAGTCCCAGGACAGGTTGAGCGTGGTCGATTCGCCCAGATCCGAACGCCAGGCCACGCGCATGGCCACCGTGTCCTCGGGATTGAGCCGGCCCCCGGTTCCCGCGTCGGTCATCCAGCCATCGCTGTGGTTGGACAGCGCGCTGAAACGCAGCGCGTGGCGCTCGCCGAAGGGCACGTTCACCAGCCCGGACAGATAGCGGCGTCCGTCCTCCCCCACGCGGATGCGGGCATTGCCCTCGGCCACGTTGCTCGGCTTGTTGGTGATGATGGACACGGCGCCGGCCGCGCTGTTGCGGCCGAACAGGGTGCCCTGCGGTCCCTTCAGCACCTCGATGCGCTCGATGTCGTTGAAGGCCAGCATCGCGCCGCCGGTGCGCGCCGAGTAGACGCCATCGATGTAGACACCCACCGCCGGATCGGTGCCGATGCCGAAATCGCCGGTGGAGATGCCGCGGATGGCGTAGCGCGGCTGGGTAGGACTGCCGTCGGTGACCTCCAGTCCGGGCACGAACATGTCCAGATCACCGATGTCGGTGGCGGCCACCTGATCGATCATCTCGCCATTGAGCACGTTGATGGCGATCGGCACGTCCTTGAGTTCCTGTTCGCGGCTCTGCGCGGTCACCTTGATGGTGTCCAGCGTGGTCGCCTCCTCCTGCGCGGGCGCGGACTGCCCCCACGCGGCACCCGACATCCCCAGCAATGCGCAGCTTCCGAACAGGGCTCGCCGCAACCCCACCACCAGACACCGTTGATTCAAGTTCATCACTCCCTCCCAGAAGCATTGTCTTTACGGATTTGCCCTCAAATGGACGCCGGTACCGCTTCTCCCCCCGGCCCATCCCCATCGCAATCGCCATGCTGCGCGCGAATCCACGCATCAATCAGTTCGACGCCCTCGCGATGCACGACCGAGCGCCCCAGTTCCGGCATCATCACCGCCGGGTCGGCGCTGTTCATGCGGAAGCTCAGGATCGACTCGTCCGGCTTGCCCGGCTCGATGTCATGCCGGCGGTTGCCGGTGCCCTTGCCGGCCGCGATCGGCTGCTTGCAGAAGCCCAGTTTCAGTCGCTCGTGCGTTCCCGCGTCCAGCCACAGACCGGACGTGATCGCCGGTCCGGTCGGGCTGTGGCAGTGGCCGCAGTTGACGTCCAGGTAGGCCCGCGCGCGCGCGTCCAGGCTGGCGCCGGCGGTGTCCATCCAGTCCGCGTCGCGCGGCGCCTGCGCCGGCGCGGGCGCACCGGTCAGGTAACCGACGCGTGCCAGGTGGGCCAACTGGTTCTCGCGCCCGCCCCGGTAGTCGAAATCGCGGTTCAGATGGCGCGCCTTCGGCCCGATCGGCGACAGCTGGCGCGACCGGTTGTCGGTCATGTGGCAGCCGCCGCACTGGTTCTGATCCGGCACCTGGTACGCGGCTTCCTCGCGCTGGCCCGACGCATCGACCAGATCGAGCGTGATCAGATCCCCGGTGCGTTTGAGCGTGGCTTCGGTCTGCGCCTCGTTCCAGACATACGGCATCGCCACCCAGCCCGATTCCCGCCGCACCAGCAGGCGGGTTTCGATCAGGCGCACGCGCGACAGATCCAGCGATTCCTGTTCCAGCATGCTTGCCGACGGCGGCGTGCGTGCCACCGAACGGCCATCCCACGCCTTCCCGGCAGGCAACGGATAGTAGAAAGTCTTGCTGATGATGGTGCCCACCGGGAAATCGAACGCCGCGTCGGGCCGATACGCGGCGCTCCTGCCCTTGGGCATCCAGATCGTGCGGAGCTTGTGGGCGTAATCGCTGAACAGCGGCGTGTTGAGATCGTACGGCACCACGCCTTCGTTCAATTTCAGGCGACCCGCCTCGATGCGCAGGACATGCCAGTCGTCCAGGCGTGCCGGCTGTCCCTCGGCGAAAAAGGTCACGTCCTGCGAACGCTTGCATCCCGTGAACAGCACGGCGGCCAACAACGCGGCGATGGCCATCCCCGCGGCCCGGTACTTCCGCATCGCGCTCAACCCCGCTTCAGATCAACCGCCGGCAGACGCGGCAGCTCGCACTGGAAGGCCTGCGTGTCCTTGCTCGGATTCTTGTAGCCGCCGGGACCGTCGGCGTTGATCACGCCGCTGACGTCGCGCAGGCAGATCTCCGGTCCGCGCGCCTGGCCATCGACCTTGCGGTCCTTGTTGTAGTAACCATCCCACAATACGTCGGGGAAATTCCCGCGCAGGCCGTACATCGCCACCTTCAACGCCTTCAGGTCGAAGCCGTCCGGCGAGTCGCCGCCACCGGACAGGGTGTTGCCATGCACGTAGACGCGCTCCGGATACGGATCGAAGGTTTCCGATTTGCTCGAATCCTTGTAGCCCGTGGAATAGACGCTGGAGATGATGATGTTGGTGGTCGCGTTGTCGCGGATCTCGTTGCCGAAGATCTCGATGTCGTCGTTGGAGTTGACCACCACGCCGGAACCGGCCGGGACGCTGGCCACCGGGGTGCCCTTGGCGCCGAAGTTCTCGTGGTTGTTGGCGATCACCTTGTTGTTGAACACCCGGATGTTGCCGCCCTGCTGTTTCAGGCCGGGCATGTTGAATACCAGGATGCCGCCGGTGTTGCCGGTGGCGACGTTGTCGTAGACGTCGGCGTTGATGGTGTTCTCGATCTCGATGCCGGCCACGTTCTGCTCTGCGCGGCTGCGCCGCACGATGACGCCGTCGGACTGGCCCACGTAGATGCCGGCGTCGGACGCGCCGATGGAAACCGAGTCCTCGATCAGCACGTTCTTCGCCAGCACCGGATACAGGCCGTAGGCGCCGTTCTTGGTGCTCGCACCGCCGGTCCATTCGACCTTCACGCCCCGGATGGTGATGTTTTCCGACTCGCTGATCTTCAGGCCGTCGCCCTTGGAATCCTGGATAGTCAGGTTCTCGATGGCGAAGTCGTCGCCGTTGACCAGCAGGCCCTCGGCGCCGGCTTTCTGGCCCTTGAAGCTGAGCACGGTCTTGTCCATGCCGGCGCCGCGGATGGTCACGCCGTTCGCGCGCAGGGTCAGGCTGCGATCGAAATGATAGGTGCCGGCGGGTATCTCGATGACATCGCCCGGCTTGGCGTCGAGCAGGCGCTCATGAAGCTTCTGCGCGAAATCCGCGCTGGCCGCGTCGGCCTTGGGCGTCTGTTCGTCGGTCTTCGGTTGGCAGGCCGCCAGCGCCAGTGCCAGACCCGCCATCAACATCGTCCGCTGCATCGCGTTCCCTCCCCGGTCATCGCGCGGCGGCCGGCGGCTACCATACGCGTGCGAATTCAGTAATCGAGAGTCTTGTCCCACTGGTTTCCCCGAAGTAGGGCAGGAGCGGCATACTTGGGGGGGCAAAGCGGACAAGCTGGAGGGGCTTCGATGCGCCGTAAACTGGGCCTGGACGGGGGCAATCGCCTGTCCATCGCCAATCTGCCGACCAACATGCTGTGCAGCCTGGTGCTGCTCGCGGGCGAGTTGGGCGTGAACTGCGAGCCCTGGTTCAGCGGGCTCCGGCTGACACCGCGCGAGATCCAGGACCCGCAGGCGCGGGTGTCCTACCGACAGGCCACCGAGGTCATCCGTCGCGCCCTGCCCACCCTGCCGATCGAGGATGTCGGCCTGGCCCTGGGCGGCAACCAGAACGGCAGCAACTTCGGCCTGCTCGGGCTGGCGATGCGGATGGCGCCGAACTTCGGCGAGGCGGTCAACATCGGCCTGACCTACCAGCGCAACCTGGGCCCGCTGATGGATCTTCAGCTGGTGCAGGAGGATCCGGACGTGGTCTCGGTGGTGGCGACCACCCCGCTGGACCTGCCGGAGATTCTTCCGTTCCTGTGCGAGGAGATGTTCTCCAGCGTGCTCATGCTGGCGCGCGAACTGGCGGGTCCGGAGTTCCATCCGGTGCGGCTGGATCTGACCTACGCCGCGCCGGCCTACGCCAGCAAGTACAACCGGATGTTCGAGTGCGAGGTGCGGTTCCGCCAGAGCCAGAACCGGATGCTGGTGGATCGCAGCTGGTTCTCGCTGCCGTTTTCCAGCTACAACCCGGTGGGTTCGCAGCAGGTGCTGGCGCTGTGCCACGCGCAGCTGGCGGCGGTGGCGACCTCCGGAGAAGCCACCGCGGCAGTGGAACGGCAGTTGCGGCCACGCCTGCGCGAGAACCCGCAGATGACCGAGATCGCGACCGCACTGCATCTGAGCGAGCGTACCCTGCGTCGCCAGCTGGCCGACGAAGGCCAGCGATTCAGCGACATCCACGACCGCGTGCGTACCGATCGCGCGCTGGAACTGCTGCAGGACCGCGAACTGACCATCGCCTATATCGGCACCCAGTTGGGCTTCAACGACGTGCGCGAGTTCCGTCGCGCCTTCAAGCGCTGGACCGGGCATACGCCCAGCGAAGCGCGCGATCGCATGGTGTGATCGCGCGCTTCGGCGCCGGCATCAGCCGGTGACCATCACCGCGTCGACCTCGAACGCCGCGCCCTTGGGCAGGCCGGCCACTTCGATGGTGGAGCGCGCCGGGAACGGCGCCTGGAAATAGTCCTGCATCACCGCGTTGACTTTGGCGAACTCGCCCAGGTCGGTCAGGTACAGGCCCAGGCGGACGATGTCCCCCAGCGAGCCGCCGGCGGCTTCGGCCACTGCCTTGAGGTTGTCGAACGCGCGGCGCGCCTGCGCCTCGATGTCGCCTTCGACCAGGTTGCCGGTGGCCGGATCCAGCGGAATCTGGCCGGAGAAATACACGGTGTTGCCCGCGCGCACGGCCTGCGAGTACGGGCCGATGGCGGCCGGCGCCTGCTCCGTGTGGATGATCTGCTTGCTCATGGGGCGCTCCTTTCTGGAAAGGCGGGGATTTTACCCGAGGCGGCAACCCGCCACGGCACACCATCCCCGTCTCATCGCTCCCCAGAAGGGAATCCAGACTCCGCTCTACTGGCGGCGGACGCCGTGGACGACATTCAGACGGCGCAGCCGGCGCATCACTTCGGCCAGGTGGTTGCGGTCGCGCACCTGGATGGAGAAACGCAGCACCGCCACGTTGATGTCGCGCTCCAGATACTCCACCCGCTCGATGTTGGATTGGCTCTTGGCCACCGCCGCGGCGACCTGCGCCAGCACCCCGGGACGGTTCTCCACGTCGATCAGCAGCGAGGCGTCGTAGTCGCCGGTGACGTTGGCGTCCCAGGCGATCGGCACCCAGCGCTCGGGCGACTTGCGGAACTCGACGACGTTGGGGCAATCCATGCGATGCACCACGATGCCCTTGCCGGCGGTGTGGTAACCCATGATCTCGTCGCCGGGAATCGGCTGGCAGCAGTTGGCGAAACTGACCACGCCGCGCTCGGTGCCCTTGATGAGGATCTTTTCCTGCGAATGCCGCGAATGTCCGCCGGCGCGCAGCTCGGCATGCGCGGTCAGCGCCTGCGCGGCCTGCCCCGGCATCCAGTTGCCGAGCGCGATGTCGGCCAGGAACGCCTCCAGCCGCGGGTAGCGGTGTTCGAGCAGGAATGTATCCAGGCGCTGTTGCGGCAACCGTTCCAGCGAGCTGTCCAGTTCCTCCAGCGCGCGATCCAGCATGCGGTGGCCCAGCTGCACCGCGTCCTCATGCTCCAGTTGCTTGAGCTGGTGGCGGATGGCGGTGCGCGCCTTGCTGGTCACCACGAACTCCAGCCACTGCGGCTTGGGCGCGGCGGACTTGGCGGTGATGATTTCCACGCTCTGCCCGCTGGCCAGCTTGGTGCGCAGCGGCACCAGCTTCTTGTCCACCCGGGAAGCCACCGCCTGGTTGCCGACGTCGGTGTGCACGGCGTAGGCGAAGTCGAGCGCGGTCGAATTCCTCGGCAACGACAGGATCTTGCCCTTCGGCGTGAACAGGTAGACCTCGTCCGGGAACAGGTCGACCTTGACGTTCTCGATGAACTCGAGCGGCGAAGGCATCTCGGTCTGCCGGTCGACGAGGTTGGACAGCCATTCGCGCGCGCGCGACTGCGCGCTGTTCGCCGGCGCGGCATCGGTCTTGTAGGCCCAGTGCGCGGCGACCCCGCGCTCGGCGACGGCGTCCATCTCCTCGGTGCGGATCTGGATCTCGATCGGCGCGCCGAACGGCCCGAACAGGACGGTGTGCAGCGACTGGTAGCCGTTCGCCTTCGGGATCGCGATGAAATCGCGGAAGCGGCCGTCGAGCGGCTTGTACAACGCGTGCACCGCGCCGAGCGCCTGGTAACAGTGCGCGACGCTGTCGACGACGACGCGAAAGCCGTACACGTCCATCACCTGGGTGAACGATTTGTGTTCGGCGCGCATCTTCGAATAGATGCTGTAGGGCGACTTGATCCGGCTCACCACGCGATGGGCGATCTGCTCCGCGCCCAGGCGCGTATGCACCGCTTCCTCGATGCGTGCCATCGCCTCGCGCCGGTTGCCGAACACGGCGCGGATGCGCTCGGCGATCACGCGATGGCGGTCCGGATGGAACATGCGGAAACCGAGGTCCTGGAGTTCCGCCTTGAAGCGATTCATGCCCAGGCGCTGGGCAATCGGCGCGTAGATCTCCAGCGTTTCGCGCGCGATGCGCCGGCGTGATTCCGCTTCCATCGCGCCGAGCGTGCGCATGTTGTGCAGGCGATCGGCGAGTTTGATCAGGATCACGCGCAGGTCGCGCGCCATCGCGAGCAGCATCTTGCGGAAGCTCTCCGCGGCGGCCTCCTGGCGGCTGCGGAAGCGCACCTTGTCGAGCTTGGTGACCCCGTCGACGAGCGCCATCACGGACTGGCCGAACTCGGCCGTGATCTGCTCGGAGGTGAGCGCGGTGTCCTCGAGCGTGTCGTGGAGGATCGCCGCGATGATCGTCTCCGCATCCATGCCGAGCTCGGCAAGGATGCCGGCGACGGCGACCGGATGGGTGATGTACGGCTCGCCGCTGCGCCGCGTCTGGCCCGCGTGCGCGAGCGCGCCGATCTCGTAGGCGCGGCGCACGCGTTCGACCTGCTCGGGCGGCAGGTAGGCGGCTAGTTGCTGTTCGAGTGCCCGCATGTCGGCCGGAGGCCGGTTCGCCTCCGGCGCCTTCGCGCGCATGGACGTGGTCGTGACCATGGCGCCGGCGCAGCCCGTCAGGCTACCCCGTGGGATCGGCTACTCCTGCAGGCAGGTTCCATCAGAGGTCGTCGCCGCCCTTGCTGAGATCGTCGTCGACTTCGGCCGCGGCCCATTCGAGCGCCTCGCGCTCCTTGCGCTCGCGTTCCTGCTTGTCGATCTCGTCGATCATGGTCTGGTCGACCTTGCGGTCGGCGATCTCGCGCAGCGCGAGCACGGTGGGCTTGTCGTTGTGTCCGTCGACGGCCGCCGTCGCGCCCTTCGCGAGCTGGCGCGCGCGACGCGTCGCCATCAGCACCAGCTCGAAGCGGTTGTCGACCACCTCGAGGCAATCTTCCACGGTGATCCGTGCCATTCTTGCTCTCCGCCAAAATCGAAGCCAATTCATGGCTTTACGATCAGTCATTGTAGCGCCACGGATTGCTGCGGTGCAATCTCCCGCTGAACGGTGCGCAAATCGCCCGGCGCGCGCACGGGTTCATGGCAGCAGTGAATTCGCGTAGCCTTGCATCGTGGAAAGGAATACCCACGTGCTGCGGAGCCCTGCGTCCGCGCCCAAGAGACCCGTGATGTCCCCGACTCCGACCCCTGCCCATCTGCGTGCGGGCCTGACGGCCTTGTGCGTCGCCCTCCTCGCCGGCTGCACGATCGCCAAGCCCCGTACGGACGATCCGTGGGAGGGCTTCAACCGCAAGATGTACGCGTTCAACGACGCCGCGGACAAGGCGGTGATCCGCCCGACGGCGATGGCCTACCGCAAGGTCACGAGCGCGAACATGCGGCGCGTGATCGCGAATTTCTTCGCGAACATCCGTATGCCGATCACGATCGTCAACGACCTGCTGCAGGTCGAGCCGAAGCTGGCCCTGCGCAATACTGGCCGCTTCGCGATCAACACCACGCTCGGC
>NZ_JBQCIJ010000005.1:0-14759 GCF_051953815.1 Pseudoxanthomonas sp.
GGCCGCAACAGCACCACGGCGGGGATGGCGTACAGGGCCGTCAGGATCAACAGGCGTCGCACCAGGTCCGGCCAGCGCTCCGTGGTATCGTCGCCGGGGCGCTCGGTTGGGGCCACGCTGTCTTGCGCCGGCGGCCGCGCGGGGATCGAAGCCCGCGACATTCGTCATCCGCGACGAAGACCCATGTCCGGCCGGTAATGCCTGTCCGGATCGCATGGCCCCGCGCGCGTCCTCTCCGCGAAGCACCATAGCAGCGATGCGTGCGCGTGCGCCAATGACTTGCGGCATGTGGGCAATGCTGCATCGCACCGTGGACGCCGTCGCGCATCATGCCGAATTCCGCATCGCCCCCGGCCATTGCCGGCTATCCGCTCCGGCGGGCGGATGAAAGCATGGTGGGATGCAGACACTCGACGTCATCGACTCCCATACCGCCGGCGAACCCACCCGCGTGGTGACCGCCGGCTTCCCGGATCTGGGCGGCGGCGATCCCGCCGCGCGGTTGAAGCGCTTCCGCCAGGACTTCGATCACTGGCGCAGCGCGATCGTCTGCGAGCCGCGCGGCTCGGACACGGTGGTCGGCGCGCTGCTGCTGCCGCCCACCGAACCGGACGCGGCGGCGGGCGTGATTTTCTTCAACAACGTCGGCTACCTGGGCATGTGCGGCCACGGCACCATCGGCGTGGTGCGGACCCTGCACGCGATGGGCCGGCTGGCGCCGGGCCAGCATCGGTTGCAGACCCCGGTGGGCACGGTCGGCGTCGAACTGCATGGCGATGGCCGCGTGTCGGTGGACAACGTGGAGAGCTACCGGCTCGAAGCGGGAGTGGCGGTGGACGTGCCCGGGCATGGCCGCGTGACCGGCGACATCGCCTGGGGCGGCAACTGGTTCTTCATCACCGCGCAGACGCCGGCGCCGCTGCTGCTGCGGCACCAGCGCGAGCTGACCGCCTACACCGAGGCCATCGGCGACGCGCTGCGCGCCGCGGGCATCACCGGCGCCGACGGCGCCGACATCGATCACATCGAAATCAACGCGCCGGCGGTGAACGGCGGCGGCGTGCTCGCCAACTTCGTGCTGTGCCCGGGGCTGGCCTACGATCGTTCGCCCTGCGGCACCGGCACCAGCGCCAAGATGGCGTGCCTGGCCGCGGACGGAAAACTCGCCGAGGGCGAGACCTGGATCCAGCAGGGCATCCTGGGAACCCGCTTCGAGGGTCGTTATCGGCGCGGCGCGCGCGGCATCCTGCCGCGCATCACCGGCGAGGCGCACATCACCGCCCGGTCGCAGTTGTGCATCGACGATGCGGACCCGTTCGCCTGGGGCATCGGCGCCAACGGTGAAGCCGCGCGGTGAGCCGCTTCGATCTGATCGTCGTCGGTGGCGGCATGGTCGGCGTGGCCTGCGCCGACGCCGCCTGCGCCGAGGGCCTGAAGGTCGCGTTGATCGAACCGGGCCCGATCGGCGGCGGCGCGACCGCCGCCGCGATGGGGCATCTGGTGGCGCTGGACGAGGATCCGGCGGAACTCGCGCTGGCCGCGTATTCGCTGGCGCTGTGGGAGGATTTTCCGGATCCGCGCGCGGCCGAATTCAGCCGCTGCGGCACGATCTGGGTGGCGCGCGATGACGCCGAGATGGCGCGGGTGCCGCCGAAGATCGCGCGCCTGGCCGCTGCCGGCATCCATGCCGAAGCGCTGGATGCGAAGCAGCTAAGCGAACTGGAACCGCAGCTGGTATCCGGGCTGGCGGGCGGCCTGCGGGTGGCGGGCGAAGCGGTGGTGTATCCGCCGCGCGCCGCGCGTTGCCTGCTGGAACGCGCGCGCGCGCGCGGCCTGACCCTGTTCGGCGGACGCCGGGTCGACGCGCTGCGCGACGATGGCGTGCGGCTCGACGACGGCGGCCGGCTGTCCGGACCGGTCCTGCTGGCCACCGGCTGCGCGCTGCCGGCGTTGTTGCCGCGACTGGCGGTGCGTCCGCGCAAGGGCCAACTGGTCATCACCGATCGTCATCCCGGGCTGGTGCATCACCAGTTGCTGGAGCTGGGCTACGCGGATTCGGCGCATGGCAACGCCTCCAGCAGCGTGGCCTTCAACGTGCAGCCGCGCCCCACCGGGCAACTGCTGATCGGTTCCTCGCGCGAGGAGGGCGTGATCGATCCCGCCGTGTCCGCGCCGATGCTCCAGCGGATGCTGGCGCGCACGCTCGACTACCTGCCCGCGCTGGCCTCGCTCGGCGCGATCCGGGTCTGGACCGGCTTCCGCCCGGCGACGCCGGACGGCCGTCCGTATCTGGGCGCGGTGCCGGACGGGCGGGATCGCTGGGTCGCGGCCGGTCACGAGGGCCTGGGCATCACCACCGCGCTGGGCAGCGCGCGCCTGCTGATGGATCTGTTCCTGGGCCGCGAACCGGCGATCGACCCCACGCCGTACTCGCCCGCGCGGGGCATGTCATGAGCGCCGTGGTGCGCCTGTCGATCAATGGGCACGCGGTGGAGGTGCCGGCCGGCAGCAGCGTGGCCGCCGCGATCGCGCGCGCGGGCGTGGTGGCGTTCCGGCGTTCGGTCGGCGGCCAGCCTCGCGCTCCGCTGTGCGGCATGGGGGTTTGTTTCGAATGCCGGGTGCGCATCGACGACATCGCCCAGCAGCGCGCCTGCATGACGGCGGCGCGCGACGGCATGCGGGTGATCACCGATGACTGAGCGCGTGCGCGAATACGACGTGCTGGTGATCGGCGCCGGACCGGCCGGCCTGGCGGCGGCGCGGGCGGCGCGTGGCCATGGCGTGCGCGTGGGCCTGGCGGATGCGCAGCCGGACGCGGGCGGACAGGTGTGGCGGCACGCGGTCGGCCAGGCGCCGACGCCCGCCGAACCGCACCTGCGGCGATTGCTGGAAAGGGGGGTCGACTGGCTTCCGGGCACGCGCATCGTGGCGACCGGACACGGCGAACTGCTGGCGGAAGACGCGTCCGGCGCGCTCCGCCTGCGTCATCGCGCGCTGATCCTGGCCACCGGCGCGCGTGAACTGCTGCTGCCGTTTCCCGGCTGGACGCTGCCGGGCGTGACCGGCGCCGGTGGCGCGCAGGCATTGACCAAACAAGGCGTGCCGCGCGCCGGTCAGCGCTGGCTGGTGGCGGGCCGGGGACCGTTGCTGCTGGCCGCCGCGGCCACGCTGCGGCGGCATGGCGCGCACGTCCTGGGCATCTGCGAACGCACGCCGGGCGAACGCCTGCGGCGGTTCGCGTACGGGCTTCCGCGCTGGCCGGGCAAGGCCGCGCAGGCGCTGGCGCTGCGCTGGCAACTGGCGCGCGTGCCGTACTGGCACGACAGCGAAGTGCTGGCGGCGCATGGCGACGGGCGTGTCGAGGAAGTCGAGTTGCGCCGGGGCTCCACGCTCCGGCGGATGGCCTGCGATGGCGTCGCGGTCGGGTACGGGCTGGTGCCGGACGTGGCGCTGGCGCGCATGCTGGGCTGCGCGCTGGAAACGCCGGCGCGGCATCCGTGCGTGCGCGTCGACGCCTGGCAGCGCGCCAGCGTGGCCGGCGTTCACGCGGCCGGCGAAGCCTGCGGCATCGGTGGGCGCGACTGCGCGCTGGCCGAAGGCGCGATCGCCGGGCATGTCGCGGCCGCCGGCGAGCACGCGGTGCCCGCCGCGCTGCTGCGGCAAAGGCGGCATGCGCGCGCGTTCGCGGCCTGGCTGCGGGCCTGTTTCGAACCGGCGACGGAAACCTGGACGCCGGTGGCGGCCGACACCGTGATCTGCCGCTGCGAGGACGTCACCCTCGCCCAGCTCGACGGCTTCGCCGACGCCCGCGACGCCAAGCTGGCGACGCGCTGCGGCATGGGCGCCTGCCAGGGCCGCATCTGCGGCACCGCGCTCGCCGAACTCGGCCTGCTTGGCGGCGTGTCACCCGATATCCACCGCCGGCCGCCGCTGTTCCCGGTCCGGCTCGACACCCTGGCCGGCTTCGCCGGTTCCCCCCCGTCCGATCCTTCCGTTCACAACCCACCAGGTGCACTCCGATGAATCCGAGCCCATTCCTGCGCGGCGTCCTGCCCGCCATCACCACGCCTTTCAAGGAAGACGGCAGCGTCGATCACGCCTTCCTCGCCGCGCACGCGCGGCAATTGATCGATGCCGGCTGCACCGCGCTGGTGCCGCTGGGCTCGCTCGGTGAAGCCGCCACCCTGTCCTTCGACGAGAAGATCGCGATCATCCGCACCCTGGTCGCGGCGGTGGGCGATCGCGCCCCGATCGTGCCGGGCATCGCCGCGCTCTCCACCGCCGAGGCCGTGCGCCTGGCGCGCGCGGCGAAGGACGCCGGCGCCGGCGGCATGATGGTGCTGCCGGTGTATGTCTACACCAGCGACTGGCACGAAGCCGCCGCGCATGCGCGCGCGGTGCTGGAAGCGGTCGATCTGCCCGCGATCATCTACAACAACCCGATCGCCTATCGCACCGACATCACCCCGGAACAGATCGCGGAACTGGCGCGCGACTATCCGCACGTGCACGCGGTCAAGGAATCCTCCGGCGACGTGCGCCGTTTCGCCGCGATCAAGGCGCTGACCCGTGACCGGCTGGTGCTGCTGGTCGGCATGGACGACGCCATCGTGGAAGGCCTGGGCATGGGCGCCGAAGGCTGGATCGCCGGCCTGGTGAACGCCTATCCGCGCGAATCCGTGCGCCTGTTCGAGCTCGCCCGCGACGGCGGCTACGCGGCCGCGCGCGAACTCTACGAATGGTTCCTGCCGCTGCTGCGGCTGGACACGGTGCCCAAGTTCGTGCAGCTGATCAAACTGGTGCAGGCGCAGGTCGGCATGGGCAGCGAGCACGTGCGCGCACCGCGCCTGGTGGTGGAAGGCGCCGAGCGCGAGGCGGCGCTGCAGGTCATCCGCCACGCCGCGGCCCACCCGCCGCGCCTGTCATGAGCGGCGCGGCGGCACCTGTCCTGCTGGCCGGCGAATGGCGCGCGAGCGGAGATCCGACCGGCGTGTTCCGCGCCGAGAATCCGGACAGCGGCGAAGCGTTCGGCACGGAATTTCCGATCAGCGGCGAACAGGATCTCGAAACCGCCATCGCTGCGGCAACGGCGGTGGCGGACGAACTGGCCGCGGCGGATCCGGCGCGCATCGCCGGGTTCCTCGAACGCTACGCCGACGCCATCGAGGCCAACCGCGAGGCGCTGGCGGAACTGGCGCAACGCGAAACCGGCCTGCCGGTGTCGCCGCGTTTCCTGGGCGCGGAGATTCCGCGCACCTGCGGCCAACTGCGGTTGGCCGCCCAGGCCGCGCGCAACCACAGCTGGACGCTGCCAACCATCGATACCGGCAACGGCCTGCGCTCGTGGCTGGCGCCGCTGGGCAAGCCGGCCTTCGTGCTCGGACCGGCCAACTTCCCGTTCGCGTTCAACGCCATCGCCGGCAGCGATTTCGCCTCGGCGCTGGCCGCGCGCACGCCGGTGATCGCCAAGGCGCATCCCGGCCACCCGGGGACCAGCCGCGAACTCGCGCGACTGGCGCACGCCGCGCTGCTGGCCGCCGGGCTGCCGGCCGCCAGCGTGCAGATGCTGTACCAGTTGCCGCCGGCGCTGGGGCTTCGCATCGCCGGGGACCCGCGCCTCGGCGCGGTCGCCTTCACCGGCAGCCGCGCCGCCGGACAGGCGCTTAAGGCCGCGGCGGACGCGGCCGGCGTGCTGTTCCATGGCGAACTGTCCAGCGTCAATCCGGTGCTGATGCTGCCGGGCGCGCTGGCCGATCGCGCCGAGGCGCTGGCCGGGGAACTGCTGGCGTCGTGCCTGCTCGGGGCCGGCCAGTTCTGCACCAATCCCGGCCTGGTGCTGTTGCCGGAAGGCGCGCCGGCCGATGCGTTCGTCGACGCCGCGCGTCGCGGTTTCGCCGACGCGCCCGAGGGATTGCTGCTCTCGCGCGGCGGGCAGCAGCATCTGCGCGCGGCGGTGGACGCGCTGGTCGCGGCGGGCGCCACGGTGCTGGCCGGTGGCGGCGACGCCGGCGGCGCCGGCTTCCGCTGCCGTCCGACCCTGCTGACCGTGGAGGGAGATCGCTTCCTCGCCAACGCGGCGGCCTTGCAGCGGGAGGCGTTCGGGCCGGTCAGCCTGCTGGTGCGGGCGCGCGATCCGGCGCAGATGGAAGCCATCCTGCGCGCGCTGGAAGGGCAACTGACCGGGACCGTCTACGCGGCCGACGATGGCCGCGACGATGCGCTCCATGATCGGCTGGCGCCGCTGCTGCGCGCGCGGGTCGGCCGCCTGATCGCCAATCGCATGCCGACCGGCGTGGCGGTGAGCGCGGCGATGAACCATGGCGGCCCCTGGCCGAGCGCGAGCCATCCCGGTTTCACCGCGGTGGGCATGCCGGGCGCGATCCGTCGTTTCGCCGCCCTGCACAGTTACGACCACGTGGCGGACGCGCGCCTGCCCGCGCCGCTGCGCGACCGCAATCCGGGGGGCATCGCGCGCCAGATCGACGGGCGCTGGACCGACGCGGACGTGGGGGCCGACGCATGAGCGGACAGATTGGGCATCTCTCGCGCGCGGATGCGGAGGCGTCGCTGCGCCCGTGGCCGGCGCGCGCGCCGGCCATCCAGGCGGACGAGTACGGGCAGCGCATCGAACGCGCGCAGGACTTGATGCGCGCGCGCGGCGTGGACGCGCTGCTGGTCAACGCCGGCGCGTCGCTGCGCTATTTCTGCGGCGTGCCGTGGAGCGCCAGCGAGCGCCTGGTCGCGCTGCTGATCACTGCGCGGGGCCTGCCGGTCATCGTCTGCCCCGCCTTCGAGGCCGGTTCGCTGGAGGCGGTGCTGAAGATTCCGGTGGAAGCGCGGCTGTGGGAGGAGGACGAGGATCCCTACGCGCGGGTGGCGCAAGCCATGAAGGATCGCGGCGCGCGCACGCTCGCGCTGGATCCGGCGGCCGCGTTCGCCATCCACCACGGCCTGTGCGATCACCTGGAAGCGCGCATGATCAGCGATGCCACGCCGCTGATCGACGGTTGCCGGATGCGCAAGTCGGCGGCGGAACTGGCGCTGATGCAGCAGGCCTGCGACATGACCCTGCAGGTGCACCGGCTGGCCGCCGGCATCGCGCGCGAGGGCACGACCACGGCCGAACTGGTCCGTTTCATCGACCAGGCGCATCGCGCGCTCGGCGCCGATGGCGGCTCGACGTTCTGCATCGTCCAGTTCGGCCAGGCCACCGCGTTCCCGCACGGCGTGCCCGGCGTGCAGTCGCTGCGCGAGGGCGAACTGGTCCTGATCGACACCGGTTGCAGCGTGCAGGGCTACAACTCCGACATCACCCGCACCTGGATCCATGGCCGCGCCAATGACGAACAGCGCCGCATCTGGGATCTGGAGCAGGCCGCGCAGGCGGCCGCGTTCGCGGCGGTGCGGCCGGGCGTTGCCTGCGAAGCGGTGGATCTGGCCGCGCGCCGGGTGCTGGAGAACGCCGGCCTGGGCCCGGACTACCGCTTGCCCGGACTGCCGCATCGCACCGGCCACGGTTGCGGGCTGGCGGTGCACGAGGCGCCCTATCTGGTGCGCGGCAACGCGACCGCGCTGCAACCGGGCATGTGTTGCAGCAACGAGCCGATGATCGTGGTGCCCGGGCGGTTCGGGATCCGGCTGGAGGATCATTTCCACGTCACCGAAGCGGGCGCGCAATGGTTCACGCCGCCGTCGCCGGCGATCGATCAGCCGTTCGCCTGAACAGGCGGGCGCGGGGCGCAGGCAAGGGACGCGGCGAGCGTCAGAGGCGGTAATGGCTGGCCGGCGGCTGGAATCGGTCGCCCGGGCCGGCGCCGGGCATCAGGCCGGCGCCGAGTTCCATCAGCCGCGACCAGACGTAGGGCTGCAGATCCACCGGCGCGCCGGAATAGATATGCGTCCACAGTTCGTCGAGGAATTCCTGGGGCGGCTGGCGCACGAGGCCCCGCGCCAGCCGGTCGCCGGCGGTATCCAGAGCGGTCCGGATTTCGGCCAAGGTGTCCATGCGGCGGACTATACGAAGGCCGCGTTCCGATTGTGTGACAGGCGCGGGCCGCGCGGCTATTCCGTGACCGGTTCCCCGGTTGCGGCCGAATGCAGGCCGAGCCCGTGCCGCTTGGCGTGGCGCTTGGCGGCGGCGGCGTCGGAGGCGACCTGCTCGGCGCTCTCGTAGCGGGCCGGATCCACCTGGACGATGCCGATGGTCAGGGTGGTCAGCGGGAAGGTCGTGTAGCGGCCGTTGCGATCCTCGCTTTCCAGCACGCCGCGCGCCAGATCCGGTTCGTCGAACAGCGCCCGCGAGGCGGCGTTGAAGTCGGCGATGATGTCGCGGCAACGGCGCTCCCAGTCCTCGCTCTGCAGCAGCACCACGAAATCGTCGCCGCCGACGTGGCCGACGAAATCCATGCTCGACTGCACGTGCTTGAGCAGGGTGGAGGCGACCAGCCGGATCATGCGGTCGCCACGGAAGTAGCCGTACTGGTCGTTGTAGGGCTTGAAGCTGTTGAGATCGCAGTAGGCGGCCACGAAGGCGCGACCGGCTTCGAGCAGGCGGCCGATGTGTTCGGAGATGGGGATGTTGCCGGGCAGCAGGGTCAGCGGATTGGCGTAGCGCGCCGCCTCGATGCGCAGTTCGGTCACCCGCCGCACCAGCGCCTCGCCGGTGCCCACGCCCAGGTAGCGGCCGTCGCGGGTGATGATGAAGCCGTCGGACAGGTAGCGCTGATCCTCGCCCAGCAGGATCTCCGACATCGCGTCGATGCTCTGGCCGACGTCGCACACGATCGGCGCGGCGTGCATCAGCAGCGCGCAGGACTTGCGCCCGTTGAGCTCGCGCGCGAACGGCACCGCCATGCGCTCGTTGAAGACGCGGCGGTTGATCAGGCCCAGCGGTTGTCCGTCGCGATCCACCACCGGCAACGAAGGCAGATCCGGATGGGTGCGGAACAACTGCTCGGCGTCGAAGTTGCTGGCCTCGTCGGTGAGCGAGGGCGCTTCGATCAGCAGGTGCGCGGCGGTGACGCCCCGGAAATCCGAGGCCCGGCGCGCGCGCGGCCAGACCGGCAGCTTTTCGAAGCGCGCCTCGCGCACTTCCGCCGGCACCGCCAGCGCGACCTCGCTGGCCGGACGGCCGAGCAGGTAACCCTGCGCGTAGGGAATGCCGAGATCCTTGACGATCGCCAGATCCTGCAGGCGCTCCACGCCCTCGGCGACCAGTTCCGCGCCCAGGCTGTCGGCCACCTGCACCAGTGCGCGGACGATGCTCAGCCGGCCCGGGCTGTCGGCGATGTGATGGATCAGGTAGCGGTCGAGCTTGACGTACTCCGGTGACAGTTCGTGCCACAGCTCGAAGTTGGAATGGCCGTTGCCGAAGTCGTCCAGGGCGATGCGGATGCCGGCCGCGCGCAGATAGCCCAGCGCGTCGGCCAGCCGGCCGACGTCCTCGACGATGTCGCGCTCGGTGATCTCGATGACGAACCGGCCCAGATCGCGGCCCGCCGACAGCAGGCTCTCGATCACTTCCTGCGGACGGAGTTCGCCCTGCAGGATGGCATGCGCGCTGAGATTGACCAGCAGGCGTCCGCCGCGATCGAAATCGAAACTGCGCGCCAGGATGCCGGAGGCCACGGTCTCCACTTCGCCCAGGCGTCCGGCGGCGCGCGCGCGGTCCAGCAGTTCCAGCGGCGTGCAGGCGCGGCCGGCGATGCGCATCAGGCCCTCGTGCGCGACCACCCGGTTGTCCTCCAATCGGACCACCGGCTGGAACGCGGCCAGCAATTCGCGGCCGCGCAGGACCGCTTCCAGCAGGGGATCGGAGGCGACGGCGGAATCGGAGAGGCACATGGGGCCGCGAACCTAGCGTGCCCGCATGACAGTTCCGCGACGGCGCTGATGACGATCCTTCATCTCCCGCAGCCACGCGGGAATGACGTTCGCGACGCCGCGTCATCGCGCTGTCGCATGCGTCGTCTACAACGGCATGCCGCGAGGACGCGCCGCGAAGCGTCAAGACGATGGATGAAAATCCACGCTAAAGACCGGCGGAATCCGGCCGATACCGATGCAAAATTTTGCCTCGGAGTCCCCCATGCCGATCGCCCTGCGCCTGCCTTCCGCCTGGAAGCGCCCTTCCTTCCGTCTTGACCGCGCCGCGCTGACCCGGCGTTTTGCACGCATGACGATCGCCGGCAAGTTGCGATTGTGCGCCTGGGTGGCCGGCGCGGGACTGGCGCTGATCGCGCTGTCCTACTGGCAGGCCAGCGCCGGCCAGGCCCGCGCCGCCGCGACCTTCCAGGCGCAGCAGGGCTATGGCGCGCTGTTGTCGGCGCTGGAGCGGCAGGTCGAACAGACCCGACGCCTGCAGACGGTGTACGCGTTCCGGTTCGACGCAACCGATCGCCAGGCGCTGCGCGGGGCGCAGGAGCGGCTGCGCCGGGACCTGGCGCAATTGCGGCGACATCCCGTCGGCATCGACGATCGCGGGCGGCTGGATGCGGTGGCCGCGCGCATCGGTGAATTCGCCGCCGGCATCGACGCGCTGAACGCGCGCGTGGACGAGATGGGGCAGGGCGATGCCAGCCTGGCCGCGACCCTGCGCGGTGCGGGCCAGGCGCTGGAGGACGCCGTGCGGGCCGGACAGGCGCCTGCGCTGGAGGCGCCGCTGCAACGCATGCGCCGTTTCGAAAGCGAGTTCCTGCGCACCGGCGACGCGACGCTGGCGGATCGGGTCAGCGAGGAGAAACTGCCGTTCGAACTGGCGCTGGCATCGACGGCGATGGACGAAGCCGCGCGCGATGGCCTGCGCGGGCAGGCGGACGCCTACCAGGCCGCGTTGCTGGCCTACACTGCGGCGCGGGTGGGGCTGGACGTGGAGGTGGGATCGCTGGAGGACACCGCCGCCGCCATCGCGCCCGCGTTGGCGGAGCTGGAACGCGCGCGGGAAAGCGGCCTGGCGTCGGCCGCGCGCGGGCAGCGCGCGCAGCGGATCGGAATGGCGGCGTTCTTCGCCATCACCGTGGCGGTGGTGGCGCTGGTGCTGGGTGGCGTGTTGTGGGCGGTGTCACGGGCGGTGCGCCAGCCGTTGCGCGAGGCCGCCAGGATGGCCGGCGCGATCGCGGAGGATCGACTGGACACGGCCGTGCGGATCGACAATCCGCACGACGAGATCGGCGCGCTGATGACGTCGCTGTCGCACATGCAGGCCCGCCTGCGCGAACGCATCGCGGCCGAGCGCGCGGTCGCGCGCGACAACGCGCGGATCCGGCAGGCCATGGATCACGCGCACACCGGCCTGATGGTGCTGGCCGCCGACGGCGCCGTGGCCTTCGCCAATCACGGGTTGCGCGAGGCGCTGGCGCGGCGCGAGGTCGTCGCGCCGGAAGGACGGCTCCTGCACGAACTGGATGCCGCGCTGGCGCCGGTCACCCACCGGATCCGCGCGGAGGAGGTGGAATTCGAGCAGGCGGTCGCGCTGGGCGGGGATCACTACCTGCTGGTGGCAAGTCCGATTCTCGTCGAGGGCGAGCGGGTGGGCACCACCCTGGAGTGGAAGAGCCTGGCGATGGAACGCATGGTCGAACGGGAAATCACCGCGCTGGTGCGCGCGGCGGCGCAGGGCGATCTGGGCGGACGGATCACGCTGGAGGGCAAGCAGGGATTCCTGCGCGCGCTGGCGGTCGGCATCAACGAATTGTTCGAAACACTGCAGGGCAATCTTTCCAAGTTGCAGTACGTGCTCTCCGCGTTGTCGCAAGGCGATCTGACGGTGCGGATGGACGGTGAGTTCCAGGGCATGTTCGCCCGCATGCGCGACGACGCCAATGCCACCGTGGCGCAATTGACCGACATCGTCAGCCGCATCCAGGACGCCTCCACCGCCATCAACACCGCCGCCGGCGAGATTGCTTCGGGCAATGCCGACCTGTCCCGCCGCACCGAGCAGCAGGCCGCCAACCTGGAGGAAACCGCCGCCTCCATGGAAGAGCTCACCTCCACCGTGAGGCAGAACGCCGACTCCGCCCGCCAGGCCAACCAGCTGGCCATCGGCGCCGCCTCGGTGGCCTCCCAGGGCGGCAACGTCGTCGGCCAGGTCGTCACCACCATGCGCGACATCGAAGCGGCCTCGCGCAAGATTGCCGAAATCATCGCCGTCATCGACGGCATCGCCTTCCAGACCAACATCCTGGCCCTGAACGCGGCGGTGGAAGCGGCCCGCGCCGGTGAACAGGGCCGCGGCTTCGCCGTGGTCGCCTCGGAAGTGCGCACGCTGGCCCAGCGCTCGGCCAACGCGGCCAAGGAAATCAAGGGGCTCATCGAAGCCTCCGTGGACCAGGTGTCCACCGGCTCGGCGCTGGTCAACCAGGCCGGCGCGACCATGGGCGAAATCGTGGCCTCGGTGCAGCGAGTGACCGACATCATGGCCGAGATTGCCGCCGCCTCGCAGGAACAATCGGCCGGCATCGAGCAGGTCAACCAGACCATCACCCAGATGGACGAGACCACCCAGCAGAACGCCGCCCTGGTCGAGGAAGCCTCCGCCGCCGCCCGCAGCATGGAAGACCAGGCGCGCCTGCTCTCCGAAGCGGTGGACGTGTTCGAGCTCGACGGCCACGCTCCGGCCGCGCGGATGCCGGCGCCGCCGGCCGCCGCCTCGGCGCCGGCCGCACGCACGCCCGCGCGTCCCGCGCCGCGCAAGCCCGCCGCGCCGGTCCGCCGCAAGCCCGAACCGGCGCTCGCCGACGGCGACTGGCAGGAGTTCTGACGACAGCGCCGGGCCCGGCCCCGCGCCTCCCCCTTCGAAGAAGGGGGACCGAGGGGGATTTGCTTTTGCCAATCCCCCGTCACCCGCCGCCGCGGGTGCCCGCCCCTTTCTTGAAGTCGGCCATCCAGCACGGACTGCCCGCTTCCCTCCACCTTCGAAGAAGGGGGGCCGAGGGGGATTTTGCTTTTGCCAATCCCCCGTCACCCGCCGCCGCGGGTGCCCGCCCCTTTCTTGAAGGCGGCCATCCAGCACGGACCGCCCGCTTGCCTCCCCCTTCGAAGAAATTCGCACCCGCCTTCCCTTCAAGCAGAAGCGTCATTACCGCTAAAGCCCGGCACCGTACGGCCGATGCAGTGCATTGCAGACCGTTCCCCCCACCGGCCTGGTGATTCACCCGTCCTCACTACCGGCCCATTACATGCTCCGTTCACTCCGGAAACTCATCGCCAGCAGCGTCGCCACCCGCCTGATGTCGGGCACCGCCCTGATCGTCGCCTTGGCCTTCGGCGTCACCGCGCTGATCACCTACGTCCGCAGCAGCCACTCGCTGATGGACAGCGCCCACGAAAGCATGCAGAACCTGGCCCGGTTCGAGGCCCAGCGCATCTCCGGCGATCTCGGACGCGCGTTTTCGACCAATGAGACGATGCGCGAAAACTTCCTGAGCCAGCGTGCGCACGGTGGCTTGGATCGCGGTACCGCCAGCGCGGTGATCCGCCAGCAGTTGGTCGCCCATCCGGAATGGATCGGCGTGGGCACCATTTGGGAACCGCAGGCCTTCGACGGCAAGGACGCGGAGAACGTCACCACGCCGGGCCACGACGCCACCGGCCGCTTCATGAGCTACTGGGCCTGGAGCAACGGCGAACCGATGCTGGAAGCCCTGCGCGACTACGAAGTGCCCGGCAACGGCGACTGGTACCTGCTGCCGCGCAAGCTCAAGCAGCCGGTGGTGCTGGAGCCCTATGAATACGAGATCGGCGGCCGCAAGGTGCTGATGACGACCCTGGCCACGCCGATCGTCGAGGACGGCCGCTACGTCGGCGCCATGACCGTCGACTTCGCGCTGGAATCGCTGCAGCAGTCCATCGCCAAGCTGCGCCCGATGAACGAAGGCTACGTGCGCCTGCTGTCGCCGGCCGGCACGGTGATCGCGGATCGCGATTCGGCCAAGGTCGGCCGCAAGCTGGAGGATGCCGACACCCGCGCGGTCCTCGCCAGCATCGCCAAGGGCGAAGCGGTGTTCCGCGAAAGCCACGATGCGGGCGCGGACCAGGAGATGGTGGAAGCCTACGTGCCGCTCCAGATCGGGCAGGCCGCTCAGCGCTTCGCCCTGGGCGTGGTGGTGCCGCGTTCGCTGGTGATGCAGCAGGCGCGCTCGCTGCTGTGGACGATCATGATGGTCGGCCTGGTCGCCGGCGCGGTCCTGTGCGGCGCGCTGTTCCTGCTGATGCGCCGCCAGGTGATCACCCCGCTGGCCGAGGCCGTGCGGATCTCCAACGCCATCGCGGAAGGCCGGCTGGACAATGCCATCGCCCAGGATCGCGAAGACGAGCTCGGCCAGCTGCAGGGCGCGATGCGGCGCATGCAGTCCCAGATTCACGCCCTGATCGCCGCGCTCGGTGAAATGACCCGGCGCCACGATGAAGGCCAGATCAGTTACCGCATCGACGATGCCGCGTTCCCGGGCGAGTACGGCCGCATGGTCCGCGACACCAATACCCTGGTCGCGCAGCACATCGGGGTGAAGATGCGCGCGGTCGAGGTGATGCGCCACTACGCCGTCGGCGATCTGTCGGTGGACATGGAGGATCTGCCGGGCGAGAAAGCGGTGATCACCGATGCGATGCGCGCCACCAAGGCGAGCCTGTCGGCCATCAACATCGAAATCAAGCGCCTGGCCAGCGCGGCGGCGGCCGGCGATTTCAGCCAGCGCGGCGATGTGGACCGCTACCAGTACGACTTCCGCGACATGGTCGCCGGCCTGAACCAGCTGATG
>NZ_JBQCIJ010000006.1:0-61727 GCF_051953815.1 Pseudoxanthomonas sp.
CGGGCGCCGTGCTGTTCGACGTCAAGAACCTGTTCGCCCGCGACGAGGTCGACGAGCGCCTCTGAGCGCCGCGGGCACACGGCGAAGGACTATCATGCGCACCGTCCTGCCGGCGCTGCAGCGCCGCGGAGCGGGAACGAATTTCCGTTCCTGCGCAATGGATTAGGGAGTTTTCCAAATGCGAATTCTCATCACGGGCGCGGCCGGCTTCATCGGTTCGACCCTGGCCCACCGCCTGCTCGACCGCGGCGACGAGGTGCTCGGCTACGACAACCTCAATCCGTATTACGACCCGCGCCTGAAACAGGCGCGCCTGGACCGGCTGCTGCCGCAGCCGGGCTTCCGGTTCGTGAACGCGGCGCTGGAAGATCGCACCGCGCTGGAGCAGGCCTTCGACGGCTTCCGCCCGCAGCGGGTGGTCAACCTGGCCGCGCAGGCCGGCGTGCGCTATTCGCTGGAGAATCCGCACGCCTACATCGACAGCAACATCGTCGGCTTCACCAACATCCTGGAAGCCTGCCGCCATCGCCGGGTCGAGCACCTGGTGTACGCGTCGTCCAGTTCGGTCTACGGCGCCAACCGCAAGCTGCCGTTCGCGGTCGAGGACAGCGTGGACCACCCGGTCAGCCTGTACGCGGCCAGCAAGAAGGCCAACGAGCTGATGGCGCACACCTACAGCCACCTGTTCGATCTGCCCACCACCGGCCTGCGCTTCTTCACCGTCTACGGCCCCTGGGGCCGGCCGGACATGGCGCTGTTCCTGTTCACCCGCAAAATCCTGTCCGGCGAGCCGATCGACGTGTTCAACCACGGCCGCCATACCCGCGATTTCACCTACATCGACGACATCGTCGAGGGCGTGATCCGGACCCTGGACCGGGTGCCCGGCCCGGACCCGGCCTACGATCCGCTCCTGCCCAGCCCGGCGACCTCCAGCGCGCCGTACCGGGTCTACAACATCGGCAACCACCAGCCGGTCGAGCTGCTGCGCTACATCGAGGTGCTGGAGGATTGCCTGGGCCGCAAGGCCGAGCGCAACCTGCTGCCGCTGCAGCCGGGCGACGTGCCGGACACATACGCCGACGTCAGCGCGCTCAGCCGGGACACCGGCTACGCGCCGTCCACGCCGATCGAGACCGGCGTGCGCCGTTTCGTCAACTGGTACCGGGATTTCTACCGGGTCTGACCGCCTTCGCGTGGCCGGTTTCGGCCGTCCGCCGCGTTTTCCCGGGTAATCCACACCACAGGGGAAACTTCCGATGAGACGCGCCCTTGCCGGCCTTGCTGCCGCAGGTCTTTCGCTACTGCTCGCCGCGTGCGCCACCACCTCGGGCAGCGACGCGCCGCCACCGGCCGTCACCAGCACGCTGGCCACCGACGCCTACCACATCGGCGTCGACGACATCGTCCAGGTCTCGGTGTGGCGCAATCCGGAACTCGGCATCACCGTGCCGGTCCGCCCGGACGGCATGATCTCCGTGCCGCTGGTGGGCGATGTCTCCGCCGGTGGCCGCACCCCGCAGGAAGTGGCCAAGGACATCCAGGACAAGCTGGCCACCTTCGTGCGCGATCCGCAGGTGGCGGTGATCCTCACCGACCTGCGCAGCCATGAATACCTCTCCCGCGTCCGCGTCACCGGCGCCGTGCGCCAGCCGGTATCGCTGCCCTACCGTCCCGGCATGACCGTGCTGGACGCCGTGCTGGCGGCCGGCGGCATCACCGAATTCGCCGCGCCGGACCGCTCGGACCTGCACCGCAAGAACGCCGAGGAAACCCGCACCTACGCCGTGCGGCTGGACCGCATCCTCAACCGGGGTGACCTGAGCACCAACTATCCCGTCTCCCCCGGCGACGTGATCACCGTGCCCGAGCGGACGTTCTGATGAGCAACAATGCCCTTCCCGCCCCCCGCCGCGCGGTCACCGCGCCGCAGGCCGCCGCCACCACGCTGACCCCGAACGAACTGGTCCCGATCCTGCTGGAAGAGGCCAAGCGCAACCGCCTGGCGATGGCCGCGATCTTCGCCGCCATCGCCCTGCTGACGCTCGTCGTCGGTCTGCTGGTGCTGCCCAAGAACTACACCGCCTCGACCACCATCCTGGCCCAGGAGAGCGACATCATCCAGCCGCTGCTGGAAGGCCGCGCGGTGGCCACCGAAGTGGTGGATCGCGCCGGCATCGCCCGCCAGGTCATCTACAGCCGCAAGGTGCTGGAAGAAGCCCTCAAGGTCGGCGGCTGGCTGGAGAGCAAGCCCTCGCCGGTGGAACAGGACCGGCTGATGGAACAGATCAAGGGCCGCATCGCCATCACCAGCCCGCGCCCGAACCTGGTCCAGATCGCCTATCGCGACACCGACGCCAAGCGCACCTACGACGTCACCGAGCGACTGGGCGCGCTGTTCATCCAGGAAAGCCTGGCCGCCAAGGAACGCGAGAGCCGCGAGGCCTACGAGTTCATCGACAGCCAGGTCACCGACTACCACGCCAAGCTGATGGAAGCGGAGAACAAGCTGCGTGATTACCGCTCGGCCAACGCCGACGCGCAGCCCGGCAGCGCCACCGACGCCAACACCCGCATCAGCGCCCTGCGCACCCAGGTCGAACAGACCCGGATGTCGCTGCTGGAGCAGCGCTCGCGCGAAGGCGCGATCGCCTCGCAGCTGTCGGGCGAATCGGCGGTGACCGCGGTGGCCACCCGCGAAAGCCTGTACCGCGCCCAGCTGCTTGAACTGCAGGGCCAGCTGGATCGGCTGCTGCTCAGCTACACCGAACAGCATCCGGACGTGGTCCGCATCCGCCACCAGATGGCCGACCTGCAGCAGGCCATGACCAACGAACAGCAGCGCCGCGCGCAGGCGCCGCAGGGCAACAGCCCGTTCGACGATACCCAGATGAACCCGCTGTACCAGGAACTGCGCAGCCAGCAGGCGCAGACCCGGCGCGAAGTGGCGGCCACGCAGTCGCGCATGGCGATCGCCGAGTCGATGCTCAGCGATGAACTCAACCGCAGCCGCCGCATCGCCGAATCGGAGAGCGCGCTGGCCGAGCTGACCCGCGACTACGAGGTCAACCGCGACATCTACCAGGACCTGCTGCGCCGGCGCGAGAACGCCCGCGTGTCGATGGAACTGGATCGCGAGAAGCGCGGCCTGACCCTGCGCGTGCAGGATCCGGCGACGATGCCGCTGCGCCCGACCGGCCTGCGCTTCATGCACTTCGCCATCGCCGGCCTGCTGGTGGCGGTCGCGCTGCCGATCGGCCTGCTGTTCCTGCGCGCCCGCTTCGATCCGCGCATCCGCTCGGCCCGCCAGTTGCAGAAGGCCACCGGCCTGATGCTGCTGACCTCGGTGCCGGCCTACGCGTCGCCGCACGATCGCCGCCTGCAGCTCAAGCGCAATGCGCTGAGCATCGGCATGCTCGTCGTCGTCGTCCTTGCCTACGCTCTGGCCTTCGGGCTGAAGCAGATGGCCGCTGCCTGAGGACGATGCCATGCAACAAGCCACTCTGGAACCGCTCGTGACCCCGGACAACGAACGTTCGCAAGGCGTGCCCAACCGCGCCGACACCGCCCGCTCCCTGGCCCTCATGGATGAACCCAAGGCGCTGACGCCTCGTGAACTCGAGGAACGCCGGGTCATCCACCGCAACGATTCGGTGCGCGAACAGGCCGACGCGTTCCGCGAACTGCGCACGCGCCTGCTGGCGCTGGGCGGCGAGCGCAACTTCGTCACCCTGGTCGCGCCGATCAGCCACGGCTGCGGCGGCAGTTTCGTCGCCCGCAACCTGGCCGCGGCGTTCGCCTTCGACGACAGCAAGTCCGCCCTGCTGATCGACTGCGACGCGCTGCATCCCACCCAGCACAACGCCCTGCGCATCGACGCCAGCCACGGCGGACTGATGGACTACCTGGAAAACAGCGAGGGCGACCTGGCGCGGATCATCTACCGCACCGGCGTGCCCCGCCTGCGCCTGATTCCCAGCGGCCCGCAGCGCGAGACCAGCGGCGAGGCCTACAGCTCGTTCAAGATGCGGGCGATGGTCGATTCGCTGCGCAGCCGCTATCCGGATCGCTACCTGATCCTCGACAGCCCTTCGGTGCTGGGTTCGCCGGACGCGCGCATCCTGTCCGAACTGGCGGATCTGGTCGTGCTGGTCGCCGGCTATGGCCTGGTCACTCCCGAGAGCATCGAAAAGGCCGTGGCCAGCTTCCCGCATGAAAAGGTCGCCGGCGTGGTCTTCAACCAGATTCCCTGACACGCAAGGAGCAGGCGCATGCCGATGAAGTATGTGGGAGCCTCGGTCATCACCGCCGCCACGCTCGCCGGGATCTCCGCCGACGCCTGGGCCGCACGGGTCGATTACACGATCGACCTGGGCGTGGAGGACAACGACAACGTCACCCTCGCGCCGTTCGATCCGATCCAGCAGCGCTACCTGCGCGGCGGCCTCGGCTTCACCGTCACCGAGAACCTGTCCGCGCTGCAGCTGAGCCTGGGCGGCCGGGTGGAATACCGCAACTACGAGGACGACGTGTTCAAGGACACCGTCGACGGCACCCTCAACGGGCGGATGAACTGGGTCGCCATTCCCGAGCGCCTGTTCTTCACCGTCGAGGACAACCTGTCGGTGCAGCCGGTGAACGCGCTGGCCCCGGATGCGCCAGGCAACCGCCAGCAGGTCAACGTGTTCTCGATGGGCCCGACCCTGCTGTTCCACTGGAGCCCGGCGCTGCGCGGCCAGGCCGAACTGCGCTACGTCAACAGCGACGCCGAGATCACCGACGAATTCAACTCCCAGCGCATCGCCGCGGCGCTGCGCGCGATCAAGGAGTTCTCGGCGACCAGCCGGATGTCGGCCAACTTCCAGGCGCAGCGGGTCGATTTCGACGACGACATCGTCGCCCGCGACTACAACCGCTACGACCTGTTCGCCCGCTACTCGCGCACGCTGGCGCACTTCGAGCTGGGCGCGGACCTGGGCTACTCGCGCATCGACTACCGCCGCGGCGAAAGCCGCTCGGATCCGCTGATCCGGCTGGATGCCGAGTGGAACCCGACCTCGCGCAGCCAGTTCACCGCCGCCATCGCCAGCCAGTTCTCCGATACCGCCACCGACGCGCTGCGCGGCATCGAGGCCGACGCGCCGGTCACGGTGCCCGATCACGTCCTGACCGGCGACGCCATCGTCAACGCCTCGCCGTACGAGGTGCGCAGCCTGGACCTGGGTTACCAGTTCACCAGCACCCGCACCAACTTCTCGATTTCGCCGTACGTGCAGAAGCGCAACTACGTGGACTCCAACGAGTTCGACCAGAAGAACCGCGGCGCGCGCTTCGATCTGCACTGGCTGGTCCGGCAGTCGCTGACCCTGGGCACCTACGCCACCCACGAGAAGCTCGAGTACACGGTGCTCAACCGGGAGGACAAGACCACCCGCCTGGGCGCCACCCTGCGCTACGAGTGGTCGCGGCACTGGAGCATGGGCCTGCTGTGGGAGCGCTACAAGCGCGAAAGCACCGACCTGGGCCAGGATGTCTCGCAGAACATCGTCTACCTGAGCGTGTCCTACACCAACCGCTGAGGAATCCGCCATGCGCATGCCTCCTTCGCCCCCGGCCCCGCGGGCTTCACGGTTGAAGACCCACGGCCTGCCCAGCATGTTCCTGCTGGGCCTGGCCCTGATGGCGGCGGCGATGGGCCAATGCAGCGAAACCGGCGCCGGCCTGCCCGAGCAGAAGGGAACCGCCACGCCCACGCCGGCCGCCGAGCCGGCGGTGGCCATGGCGCCGGCCGCCGCGGCGGATCCCGGCAAGGACACCCTCAATCTCGAACTGGCGCGCGTGGACCGGCGTTCTGCGGCCTATTCCCGCTTCCGCGGCTGGGTCGACAGCGCGGTCGCCGGCAGTCCCGGCTATGCGTTCGCCGCCGGCGACGCGGCGCTGATGTTCCTGCTGAGCGATGGCGCCAAATACTGCGACCTGGCCGTGCGCATGGTCGAACAGCAGGTCGGCGAGGCGGAGGCGACCATCGCGTCCGGCGGCCGTCCCGCGATCTCCGGCGACTCCTATCTGGAAGTCGGCCCGCACCTGGCCGATCTGGCGATGACCCTGCACGCCTGCCCGGCCAGGATCGACGCCGCGCAACGCAAGCGCTGGTCCGATTACGCCGAACAGGCGGTCTGGAACGTGTGGCATCCGGCGCAGGCGCAGTGGGGCGGGAAGTCGCACCCGTGGAGCGGCTGGTCGATCGACAACCCCGGCAACAACTACTACTACAGCTTCCTGGAAGCGACCATGTACTGGGCGCTGGTCAGCGGCAATCCGGTCTGGATGAAGGAACTGCGCGAGCGCCGCCTGCCGCCGTTGCAGGCGTACTTCGCCGGGTTGCCCGGCGGCGGCAGCCGCGAGGGCACCGGCTATGGCGCGGCGCAGATGCGGCTGTTCGGCCTGTATCGGCTGTGGCGCGACAGCACCGGCGAGGATCTGGCCAACGCGAACCCGCATGCGCACGACAGCATCGCCTACTGGGTGCATGCCACCGTGCCGACCCTGGATCGCTTCGCGCCCATCGGCGATCAGGCGCGCAACTCGATTCCGGAACTGTTCGACTATCACCGCCGGCTGGTGCTGGAAGCGCGCCAGCTGACCCGGGAGCCGGCCGCGCTGGCCATGTCGTCGTGGTGGCTGGGCAACATCTCGGTGCCGCGGATGAGCCAGGGCTTCAACAGCCGCTACGACCTGCTGCCGGCCGGCGAAGGCGGCGCCGCGCCGACCGATCTGATCTACCTGGCCGAAGGCGCCGGGCATCTGTTCGCCCGCAGCAGCTGGGACAAGGACGCGATGTGGCTGGCGTTCGTGGCCGGCCCCTACAACGAAAGCCACGCCCACCAGGACCAGGGATCGTTCACCCTGTTCGCGCGCGACTGGCTGGCGGTGAGCGAGAACATCTGGAGCCACAGCGGCATCCAGCAGGGCACGCCGGTCCACAACGTGGTGCGGTTCGAACGCGCCAACGCCGGCGCGCAGCAGTGCGCGGCCCCGCGCGGCGACGTGGTCGTACACCAGTGCGAATCGCAGCAGTCGCGCTCCAGACTCCAGCTCACCCGCAATCCCGACGGCGGCCTCACCGCCACCGCCGACCTCACCCCGGTCTATCGCGGCAATCCCGCATTGGACAGCTGGCAGCGCCGCATCGATTTCGGCGGCCGCAAGCTGCTGGTGCGCGACACCTTCAGGCTTGGCGCGGGCACCCGCGCGATCTTCCAGGTCAACGTGCCGGAGAAGCCGCGCATCCAGGGCAACGAAGCGCAGGCCGGGCGGCTGAAGATCCGGGTGCTGGAACCGGCCGGCGCCACCCTGCGCGCGCACGACTGGAGCAGCGTGGACGCACAGGAATTCCGCAGCGGCTGGCGCCTGGACGTGGAAGGCGGCCAGAACGGCTATCTGGTCGAACTGAGCGAGCAGTAATGCCGTCCGTCACAGTTTTGCGGGGGCCGCGCCGCTGAGCCGGCCCCTCGTCCTCACGCCTTCACCACCAACCCCGCTCGAACCTGAACGAACCTGTTCAGCCGAGGCCGCCGCAAACGGCCGAGTCCGTTATGCGGCTATGATGCGCACGCCGTTGCGCGGGTCGATGTGGCTAGGGGGAGCCGCAGCGGGCGATCTACACAGGTCGTGATTTTCTCATCTGCGCGCGGTTTCCTTGCCAGGAGATCCCCTTGTCGCGCATCCCGTTTTCCGGTTTCCCCCGCCTGCCGCGGTCCGTCCGTCGGCGCCGTTTCCTTGTTTCCCTTGTCATCGCCGCCGCGCTGCTGTGCGGGCTTGGCGCCGCCAGCGCCGCCGGCCTGCTGGGCCAACGCGCCCAATGGACCACGCTCCGCGCCTGGCAGGACGTGCGCGCGGTCGCCGCGCAGACCGGCAGCTTCGCCCGCAGCCGTTTCGTCAGCCTCACCGGCCGCAAGCCGGCCAGCGGCGGCGCCCCGAGCCGGCCCACCACGCCCACGACTCCGACCGGTCCGACCACGGGCGGCGGCGCGAGCTCGCAGAATTCCTCGCAACCGCGCCTGGTCGCCCTGCCCTCGGCGCGGCTGTACGCCGATCGCGGTTCGGCCGCCTACACCCGCTTCAAGAACTGGGTCGACGCCGCGGTCGGCAACGGCGGCACCGGCTACGGGTTCACCGCCAGCGAGGCGGTGATGATGTACCAGCTGTCGCCGGAAACCCGGTACTGCACGCTGGCCATCAACGTCACCGAACGCCAGGTGACGGCGGCGGAAACGGCCATCGCCGGCGGCGGCCGTCCGGCCGTGTCGAACGATTCATACCTGGAAGTCGGCACCATGATCGCCGACGTGGCGACCACGCTGGACACCTGCGGCAGCTTCCTGACCGCCAGCCAGCGCAGCCGCTGGTCCGCCTACGCCGAACAGGCCGTCTGGAACATCTGGAACTACGGCAGCGCGCAATGGGGTGGACGTTCGTTCCCGTGGTCGGGCTGGTCCACCAGCAACCCGGGCAACAACTACTACTACAGCTTCCTGGAAGCGACCATGTACTGGGCGCTGGCCAGCAAGAGCAGCACCTGGATGTCGTTCCTGCAGAACAACAAGCTGCCCGCGCTGCGCGACTACTTCTCCCGCCTGCCCGGCGGCGGCAGCAGCGAAGGCACCGGCTACGGCACCTCGCACATGCGGCTGTTCTGGCTGTACGAGGTCTGGCGCGACGCCACCGGCTCGAACCTGGCCCTGGCCAGTCCGCATGCGACGGACAGCATCTACTACTGGGTGAACGCCACCGTGCCGACCATGGATCGCTTCGCGCCCATCGGCGACCAGGCGCGCAACTCGATTCCCGAGCTGTACGACTACCATCGCCGGCTGATGCTGGAAGCGCGCGATCTGGCTGTCAGCGAAGACGCCCGCAACATCGCGACCTGGTGGCTGCGCAACATCTCGGTGTCGCAGATGACCTCCGGTTTCAACTACCGCTACGACCTGCTGCCGGTGGGCACCACTCCGGTGCAGCCCACCGAACTGGTCTACCACGCCAAGGGCGTGGGCCATCTGTTCGCCCGCACCGGCTGGGACCGGAGCGCGATGTGGGTGGCGATCGTGGCCGGGCCGTACAACGAAAGCCATGCGCACCAGGACCAGGGTTCGTTCACCCTGTTCGCCGGTGACTGGCTGGCGGTCACCGCCAACATCTGGAGCGGCAGCGGCATCAACCAGGGCACCGACGTGCACAACCTGGTGCGGTTCGCCCGCAACGGCACGGTCGCGCGCCAGTGCGAATCGAGCACCCGCGCCTCCACCCTCGACGTCAGTCCGGGCGCCGGCGGTTCGTTCACCGCCAACGCCGACCTGACGCCCTCGTTCTGCGACAACACCGCGGTGACGTCCTGGCAGCGCCAGTTCACCTTCGCCAACCGTCGCCTGACCGTGCGCGATCAGTTCGCCGTCACCAGCGGCACCACCGCGACCTTCCAGGTCAACGTGCCGGTGGCGCCGACCCTGGTGAACAGCCGCGAGGCCACCGCCGGACGCCTGCGGGTGCGCGTGCTTGAACCGGCCAACGCCACCATCAACAGCAATTTCAGCTCGGGCAAGTACGTCGAGGACGGCGCCCGCTATCGCATCGACGTGACCGGCGGGACCACCGGCTACGTGGTGGAACTGAGCGAGATCTGATCCGGGCCGCCGCGGCCGCCTGCGCGACGCTCAGCCGTTGCGCAGGCGACGGCGCAGATCCAGCAGCGGGGCCGGCACGAAGGTCGCCGACCACAATCCCAGGCCACGCAGCGACATCCGGCTGGCCAGCGCCTGGGTCAGCAGGTGCCGCGCCTCCGGCATCCTGCGCGCGTGCAGCAGGTGCTGGCCGAAGTCGGTGCGGATGGCGCGCGTCTTGGCCTCGACCTGCGCCTGCGGCACGCGCAGGCGTTCGCCGAGCGTGGTCGCGTTGTACAGCTCGGCGCGCGCGCAGCGTTCGATGCGGCTGGTGATGCTGCCGTAGGCCGGCGTGTAGTGGCCAATCAGTTCCTGGCAGGCCAGCACGCGCCAGCCGGCGTGGGCGATGCGCAGCCACAGGTGGTAATCCTCGGCGCCCACCAGGTCCGCCGACTCGTCGAAGCCGCCCAACGCCTCGAACGCCCGCCGCCGCACCACGGTCATCGAGGTGCAGATGCGGTTGCACTCCCACAGCGTGGCGAAATCCATTTCGCGCGGCGGCGCCGGCCGCCGTTCGCGGGCATTGCCATGCAGCAGCCCGGCGCGCGGATCCCGGCCCAGTTCCAGTTGCCGCTCCAGCTTGTGCGGCAGCCAGCTGTCGTCCGCGTCGAGGAAGGCGATCCACTCGCTGTCGCACAGGCGCGCGCCGGTATTGCGCGCCGCGGCGGGGCCGGCATTGGCCTGCCGCACCAGGCGCACGCGATCGCCGTAGGCCGCCAGCACGGCGGCCAGCTGCGCGCCGTCGGCGGAGCCGTCGTCGACCACGATCACCTGCGCGGCCGGCACGGTCTGGGCGAACACGCTGTCCAGCGCCGTCGCGATGGTCGCGGCGGCGTTGTAGGCGGGAATCACGACGGCGTAGGTACTGGTTTCTGCTTCGGGGCGGTTCGTCATGGGGGAATCAGGTTGCCATCGGTTTGCGCTTCCACAGCGCATGCCGGATGTAGTGGAGCATGTACCAGGCCGCGCGCGGCGCGCTCAGTCCCTCGACCTGCCGATAGATGCGCCACTGCCAGCCGGCGGCGCGCAGTTTGTTCGCCGACACCGAGCCGTTGCGCACCAGGTAGTAGGCCAGCGGCGCGTCGTCTTCCACCCGCACCGCGGTGCCGGCGCGACGCACGCGTTCCAGCCAGAAGACATAGTCCTCGTGCCCCATCCGCTGGAACGAGGCGTCGCCCAGGCGGCGATCGTAGATGCCGGTGAGGTTGCCGATATGGTTGCTGCCCAGCATCCGGCGGTAGTCCACCGAAAGCGGCGGCGACACCTTCGACAGCAGGCGGCCGTCCTCGGCCACGCGCTGGTAGCTGGCGTAGCAGACCTGCGCGCCACTCTCCCGCATCCGTGCCAGCTGCAGTTCCAGCTTGCGTGGCTCCCACCAGTCGTCACTGTCCAGGAACGCGATATGGGTGCCGCGCGCGGCGCGCAGGCCGGCATTGCGCGCCGCCGCGACGCCGGCGTTGGCCTGGCGCAGCGCGACCACGCGCCCATCGCCCGCGGCCAGTTCGGCGATGAGCGCCGCCGAGCCGTCGCGCGAACCGTCGTCGATCAGAATCAGCTCGACCTGTCCGAAGCTCTGCGCCAGCACCGACTCGGCCGAACGACGCAGGGTCCGCTCGGCGTTGTAGACCGGCATGATCACGCTGACCAGCGTGTCGTCCGCCTGCGCCGGCGTGGCGGACGGGGCGTTCACGCGGCGGCCTGCGCGTCACGGTTGCGACCCGAGCCGGCCCACGACGAACGCGGCGCCGGCAGCACGAAATCGCGGTAGTCGTTGGGATTGCCTTCACGCCCGGCCTCGGCGGCCTTGGCGATGTTGTAGGCCTCGCGCGCGCTGACGTAATGCAGCACGAAGCGCTTGCCGTCGTTGTAGGCGGTTTCCAGATGCGTGTGCATGGCATCCACCGGCGCGCCGAGCAGCGTGTCCATGTCCGCTTCCTGGGTGCCGTGGGTGTGGATCTTGATGAACACCCAGTCCGGGCGGCCTTCGACGTGCACGCCGGTGCGTACCCAGGCATCCACGCGGGCGGGGGTCGGCGGCTGTCCGCCGCGCACGTCGGCGTTCTCGATGCGCGGGATGATGCCCATCCGGCGGTCGCGCCAGTTCAGGCCCAGCGGCCCCTGGATCAGCATCAGGTCGCCGCTCGGCTTTCCGCCCACGCGCACCGGCGTGCCGTCGTCATGCGATTTGGGCGCATGCGGATCGTCGGTGGCGTAGTAGATCGAATTGATGATCCGGGTCTGGGTGTCGCTGGGCGCGGAGGGCATGGTGAAGTCGGCGTAGCAGCCCAGCTCGCGCAGCAGGATCAGTTCGTTGTCGATGCCGCACCAGCGGCCGTCGGGCCGGGAGTTGTCCAGGCACCAGTTGCCATGGATGAAGCCGAAGCGCAGTTCGCCGCTGGCCGGATCACGCGGCAGCGCGCCGTGCCGCTCGTGCAGGATGTGGCAGAACCGGGTGATGCTCTGGCGGAAGTTGGCCTCGGTGTCGTTGTCGTGGTGCAGGTGGACCTCGATCTCGCCGTAGCCGTCGGCGCACAGGTCGGCCAGTTTCTCCAGGTGTTCCGGGGCGTACTCTTCCTCCGGATAGAAGAAGCTGTGCTGCGGCGGGCGCCCGTCCGCGTCGCGGTGGCGCGCGGCCATGTCGCGGTACTCGCGGCACCAGCGGTCCACCCGGTTGCGCTGGGTGGGCAGGTCCGCGCCGCGCCACATCGGCTCGAAATGGTCGACGAAGCAGAACATCACATGGACCGGCCGGTCGGTGACCCGCGGCAGCTTGCGGCGCAGATAGCTGCCGATCCAGATTTCCATGTTGCGCGCACGCAGCAGGCGCCAGATCGCGAAGGCGCCGACCGCCGCGATGGCTGCCAGCACGGCCAATCCAATCAGAACGTTCAAGCTTCCCCCTGTCGTTGCCCGTGGTCCGGCGTCTGCCGCCACTTCCAACAACGCGGTATGGGGGCGCATCCGGCCAGCGCCGGATGCCCGCGCCGGCTCAGCCCGGCGAGGGCAGCGCGCGCAGGATGAAACCGGCCGCCTTCCAGCGCGGAATCAGATCCCGCAGGAGATCCAGCGAGAGCCGGCTGTCATCGTGCATCAGCACGATCTCGCCGGCCCGCACCGGATGCCGGCCGATGGCGTCCAGCAGTTCGGTGGCCGGCCGCCGGCTGTAGTCCATGCTGTCGTAGGACCAGTACAGGATGCGCCGGCGTTCGCGGATGCAGCGGGCAATCATCGGCAGCGACAGGACGCCGCGCGGTGGACGGAAGCCATGGCGCTCGCGACCGTTGATTTCGGTCAGCAGCCGATCCGTGCGGCGGATTTCCTCGAACTGCTCCCGCAGCGAAAGGGTTTCGAAGCGCGGGTGGGAGAACGAATGGTTGCCCAGCATGTGCCCTTCCGCGGCGATCCGCCGGGCCAGCTCCGGATGCCGTTCGATCTGCTGCCCGATCAGGAAGAAACTGGCCTTGGCGTCGTGCTCGGCCAGCAGGTCCAGCAAGGGCGCGGTGTGCTCGGGATGCGGCCCGTCGTCGAACGTCAGGTACAGGCTGCGCTCCTGCGCGGGCCCGGCCGTGGTCAGCCAGGCGTTGGGCATCCATTGCAGGACTTTCAGTCGGCGCGGCCGGGGATTCATGCGGCGGGGGATCCGGAGTCGTGGGGGAATTCGCGCGAGGCGGCGGGCGCGCGGCGGCGCGCGGACGCATGCGGATCATGCCCGCTCGGGATGACGGCGTGCGCGATCGCGTGCATCAGGCGATTTCCGTGCGCGCGGCGAGTTCACCCAGGCCCACCGGGTCGCCGGCGTACAGGCGCTCGTAGCGCAGGGCCATGGTCCGGAACGAGCCTTCGGCCAGCACCCAGTCGCGTCCGGCCTGCCCCATCCGCGCCGCCTCCGCCGGTGCGGCCAGCAACGCGAGCAGCGCGTCGGCCAGGGCGTCGACATCGCCCGCGGGAACCAACCGTCCATTGCGGCCGTCGTGGACGATTTCGCGGTTGCCGCCGACGTCGGTCGCCACGATCGGCAGCGCTGCGGCGCAGGCTTCCAGCAACGCGATGGAATAGCCCTCGCTCAGCGACGGCAGCGTGAACACGTCCATCCCGGCGAGCAGTCGCGGCACGTCGCCGCGATCCCCGAGGAAACGCACCGCGTCTCCCAGCGCCAGTTCGCCGGCCAGTCGCTCCAGCGACGCGCGCAGGCTGCCATCGCCGACCATCGCCAGCACCGCCTGCGGCATCGTCGCGCGCACCCGGGCGAACGCGCGCAGCAGCGCCTGCTGGTTCTTGACCGGCTGCAGGCGGCCGACCGTGCCGATGATGCGGCTGTCCGCGGGCCAGCCCAGCTCCGCCGCCAGCGCCGCGCGCCCAGTGGCGTCGGCGGCGTGAAAGCGCTCCAGGCGGATGCCGTTGGGCACCGACAGCAGCGCGTGGCGCGGACGCACGCCCTGGTCGACGAAACACTGGCGCGCGGCCTCGCACACGCCGGCCACGTAGTCGGTCAGGCGCATGCTGCGGCGATACAACCATTCCTTGCGGCTGCCGGGATGAGGCGCGCCCATGCTGTGGCGGGTATTGATCACCCGTGCCAGCGGCAGGCCCCACGCCGCCAGCACCGCGTGATAGTGCGCGGCGGCGTTGTGGGTGTGCAGCACCGCGCCGGGATGGCGCCGCAGCAGCGCGCGCGCGCGGCGGATCGCCGCCCAGTCCAGCCCCTGCCGCTTGTGGCAGGCGGTCACTTCCACGCCCTGCCCGGTCAGTTCGTCCGCCAGCTGGCCGGGCTCGAACAGGCAGATCACCCGGCAGGCATGGCCGGCGTCGCGCTGGGCCGCGATCAGATCGATGACGGTGCGTTCAAGCCCGCCACGCTCCAGGTTCTCGACAAAATGGATGACTTGCATGCGCTTCATGTCAGTTCGGATACCGTCACGCGCTGCTTGCCGGTGGCGGTCAGCGGAATCTCGTCGGCGAAGCGGAAATCCAGGGCGACGTCCTGGCCGACCACCTTGCGCAGTTCCGCGCCCACGTGGTCGACGACCGCCGGGGTGAAGTCGTGATCGCGCACGAGGGTGATCTCGAAGGCATCGAGGCGCTTCTGCACCACCTGGTAGCGGCGGATGCCGCTCGCGCCCAGGAAGGCGTACACGATGAACTCGCCGGGAACATAGCGCCCGTCCGGCGTGCGCAGCGCGTCCAGCTTGCGGCCGTCGACGCTTGCCAGCAGCGGCAGCGCGCGGCCGCAGCTGCAGCGCCCCTGCCCCGGTGTCGCCAGATCGCCATTGACGTAGCGCAGCAACGGCATGCCGAGGTTGTGCAGGTCGGTGACGATGATTTCGCGTGGCCCGGCGGCATCGTTGCCGACGCCCGCGCCCAGTTCGACGTGCAGATGATCCATGTTCAGATGCAGGCCCTTGCGGTGTTCGCATTCGGCCGCGATCAGCATGAACTCGCGGCAACCATAGGTATTGTAGGCGGGACAGCCGAAGGCCTTTTCGATCAGCGCGCGCTGGCTTTCATGCAGGGTTTCGGCGGCGCCGAGGATCCGCTGCGGCCGGTGCACCTTGCGACCGTTGGCGATCAGCCATTCGGCCATCTTCACGATCGGCGCCACATAGGACACCACCGTTTCGGGACGGAACCGGTCGAAGGCGTCGGCGTACTCGGCCATGCGCGCCTCGCTCATCTCGAACGCGCTGAGCATGTGGCGGTTGAATGCCGCGTGGTACAGGCGGTCCTTGCGTTTCTGCGCCCCCACCGGGACGCCCCACAGGTACAGCGTGCGCTGGCCCAGGCGCGCGCCCGACCAACTGTAGCCGCGCCACATGATCGCCAGCCGGCGCTCGTAGCTTTCGCGGGTGTAGCCGAACTTCAGCGGTTCGCCGGTGGAGCCGCCGGTGGTCTTGTACAGCAGGCCCTCGCGCTGGTTGGCGGCGACCAGGTCCTGGAAATTGGCGCGGATGGTCGGCTTGTCCAGCGCCGGCAGGCGGGCATAGTCGCTCAGGTCGCGGATGTCCTCGGGCGACGCGATGCCCTGTTCGGCCCAGGTCCGCCGGTAGTACGGCACCTGTTCCCAGCAATGGCGCAGCAGGCGCTGGAGTTTCCGCCACTGCAGCGCGCGCAGGGCCTCCTCGTCCAGGGCCAGGTTGCGTTCGTACTCGGCCAGATAGCGCAGGGTCTTGCGTCCGCGCAGGCCGGACTCGTACAGCGGGAACAGCACCCGCCGGAACAACGGCGCGTACAGGCTGCTCATGGCGTTCCCTCCCCCGGCGCGCGCTGGTAAGCCCAGGCCAGGAAGCGTGCGCCCAGCCGCGGACGGCCCGCGGCGAAGCGCTGGTGCAGGTGTTGCAGGTGTTCGATGTCGCCGCGGCTCCAGCAGCCCAGCAACAGGGTCAACGGAATGTAGGCCAGCACCAGGACCGCGCCGCCGGCCAGCACCGAGGCGATCGGCAGCAGTCCGCGCAGCGGCCAGGCCAGCAGGCCGGCCAGCGCGGCGGCCAGCAGGATGCGCGCCAGCCGCGCCCACTCCGGATGGGCGTGGCTGACCCGGGTCGCCAGGGTCATGTAGACGGCGGCGTTGATCGTGGCCACGGTGATGTAGGCGACCACCGCGCCCTTCAGCGCGAAGTGGGCGATCAGCACCGCGTCCAGCACCACCTTCAGCAACGCGCAGATGATCACCAGCACCAGGATGCTGCGCTGGCGATCGGCACTGACCAACAGGCTGGAACCGCCCTGGGTCATCGCGGTCAGGCAGGCGGCGACCAGGCACACCGCGAACACCGGACCGGCCGCGTAGTACTCGCGGCCGTACAGCAGGTGGATGACGTCGTCGCAGAACACCACGCCGAACGCCGCCAGCGGCGCGGCCAGCAGCACCAGGTAGCCGGTGGTGGCGACGAAGCGCTGGGCGGCGATTTCGCGCCCGCGGCTCAGCGCGTTGGCCATCATCGGCAGCAGCAGCGCGCCGAACACGCCCGGCACCAGCATCGCCGCGCCGGTGGCCAGCTGGTAGGCGACCTTGAACTGTCCGGCAGCGTGGCTGTCGGCGTACATGTTGAGGAACATCACTTCCACTTCGCTGGCGGCCATGAAGCCGACCGACACCGTCAGCGCGGTCCAGCCCATGTGCCGCCGCACCCGCGCCAGCAACGGCGCCGGGAGTTGCACCCCGGGCTGGCGCGCCGGCACCAGCGGCGCGATCTGGCGGAACGACATGCCGAAGAACACGAAACTGGAAATGACGAACACCGCCAGCAGCCATTCCACCGGCGCGTCCAGCCGCCAGGCCAGGATCACCAGCAGCAGGTTGATCGGCGTGGACACCAGCGCCACCGTGGCGGTGGCGCGGAAATTCTCGAAGCCCTTGGCCACGCCGATGTTGAACATGTAGGACGAGCGCAGCGCCACCGCCACCACCAGGAAGCCCAGCAGCAGCTTGTGGTTCATGCCGGGCGCGATGTGGTCGCCGCCGAAGATGAACACCGCGGCGCCGGCCAGCAGCACCACCAGCAGGAAGATCCGCTGCGCCTTGCGCAGGTAGTCCAGCAGGTAGGGCACCATCTCCACGCGGTCGGTGCCGCGCAGTTCGGCCACGAACTTGATCGCCGCGCTCGCGGTGCCGGAGTTGGTGATCGCCACGCCCATCGCCACCAGCCAGATCACCAGGCTGTAGGTGCCGAAACCGTCCGGCCCCAGGTGCCGGGCGATGACGATCGAGGTGAGCATGCCCAGCACGTACTCGGTGTACGTGCCCACCGAGGAGAACAGGGTGTTGCTGAGGGTGCGCGACCGACTGTTCATGCCATCGCCAGGAGGACCTTGACCATCACGTACAGGCCGATAACGCCGATTACGGCATAAATCGGCCAGCGCAGCAGGTCCTTGTCCAGGCTGAATACCGGCAGGCTCGGGTAGATCTCGCGCAGGCGGGTGTAATGGGCGACCACGATGGCGATCAACAGGTATAGGATGATCACGTAGCTGCGGCTGAGGAAGAACGCGGCGGTGATGAAGCCGCTCAGCGACATCAGCAGGGTCAGGGTCAGGGCCCGGTCCTTGTGCCACTCGGCCAGCGCCACGTCATCCGGCACTTCCGGCGGCACGTCGTTGATGATGTCGTCGCCGCGCCGCAGCGGCGCCAGCATCATCCGGAAGCTGTAGCCGACGATGGCCAGCCACAGGGTGAAACCGATGATGCCCAGTTCGGCCAGCACCAGCACGAAGGAGTTGTGCGCGGTCAGTTCGTGCAGGTCCGAATAGCCGCCGGCACCGATGCCGAACACCGGATTGCCGATGAACATCTGGATGCCTTCGTACCAGGAATCCACCCGGCCCATCGCCGAGGCTTCGGAGACTTCCATCTCCTGCAGGCGCGAAGGCAGCATCATCAGGCCGCCCAGCGCCGCCACCCCGAGCAGGCCGGCGGTGAAGATGCCGCGCTTGCGCCACACGTACACGCCCAGCAGCGCGACCAGCGCCAGCAGGGTACCGCGCGAATTGGTCAGGTAGCAGCCGTAGACCAGCAGGCCGGCCACCAGCAGCCAGAACAGCCGGCGCAGTCCCATCAGCCCGCCGCGCGCGCTCAGGTAGAGCGCCATCGGCAGGCACATCACGAACAGCAGGCCCAGATCGTTGGGATCGTTGAAGATGCCGACGTACTGGATGCGGGTGCCCTGCGACAGCTCCACCCCGGTCCAGCCGATGCCGATCGTCGCCTGCTCCACGCCGTGCAGCGCCAGCACGCCGGCGCAGATCGTCAGCACCGCCATCACCGTTTCCAGCCGCTCGCGGGTATTCGCGGCGTTGGCCAGCAGCACGTAGGCCAGCAGCACCGGGGCGAAGATGAAGAACACGAACAGCGCGCCGCCCGGCCAGCCGTTCACCACCTTGGAGAACATGGCCACGACCAGGAAGCAGGGAATCAGCAGGTACTGCGGCGCCGAGAACGACTTGCGCGCGGAGAACACCCACAGGCCGGCCGCCGCCAGCAGCGCGATCGACTGCAACGGCGGTCCGGGGTTTTCGGCAATCGCCGGATAATCCTGGGGCCGGATGATCACCAGCGCCAGATACACCAACAAGAAAAAGAACATCAGCCCCTGTCGCTCCGCTCGTTCAACCTGTGCGCAACCTTGATGTGTAGCTGAACATCTCCGGCACCGCCACCATCGCCTCGAACCACTCCCGGTCCATCTGTCGCTCCACCGGCAGGCGCGGCACCGAGTACAGCGTGGTGGCCTCGATCGCGCGGGTGCCGGCCACGTAGCTGCAGGCCATCCGGAAGCCCGCCGCCCGCACCGCCTCGACCGTGTCGCCGTCGAACGCGTCCGGTCCGCCGACCGGATAGGACAGCACCGCGACCGGCGCGCCGAGTTCGCGTTCCAGCGCCTGCTTGGATCCCTGCACCTCGGCGATCATCCGATCCCGCGGCAGCTTGGCCAGCATCCGGTGATCCACGCCGTGCGAGCCGATTTCCATGCCCGCCGCGCGCATCTCGCGCAGCTGGTCCCAGGTCATCGGCCGGCAATCGGAATGTCCCTCCGAACGCGGCAGGTTCCATTCCCGCTCCAGCCGCGCGATCAGCGCGCACTGGCCTTCGTCGTCCAGCACCTTGAGCCGGTCCAGCAGATCCGAGGCCTGCGCGCGGCGCTGGCCCAGGTCCGGGCCCAGCGTCCAGTCCAGGCCCAGTTCCGGCGCCTGCAGGCGGGTGGCCGCGGTGGAACACACCATGTGCACCAGCCAGTCATACGCATACGGGCGGCCGGAATCGATATGGCCGGTGGACACGAAGAACATCGCCGACATGCCCAGTTCGCGCAGGATCGGGAACGCGACCCGGTAGTTGTCGTCGTAGCCGTCGTCGAAGGTCACCAGCACCGCCCCGCGCGGCAGCCGCCTGCCCTGGTCCAGGTGATCCAGCACCTGGGCGAAGGTCATCGGCGCGAAGTGGCGCTTCAGGTAAGCCATCTGCTCGCGGAATGCATCGGCCGAGGCGCTGATGAGGTCGGTGTCGAAACTGAAATCGTCCGGCTCGGCCGATTCCAGCACGCGGTGATACGCCAGCACCCGCACCGCGTCGCCCGAGCCCAGCCGCATCCTGCCCAGCAACGGCAGCACGCCGGCACGGTGGCACCAGCGTGCCAGCAGTTGCCTGCGCCCCGCGCGTTCCCTTGCCTGTTTCGATGCTCCCCTGGCCATCATCCATCCGCATCCGGCAACCATGCCCGATGCCCTGAATACGTGGATTGCCGGCAAATCCGGCCACCGCCGCGGACGATGGCCGCATCCGCGCCGGTTTGTCGTCTGGCAGGCGAATCCGGGCGCGCTGCGCTACCGTGAACCAAGATTGCCAGGGGCGTGTTCTGCATGTCGGACGATACCGACTTTGTCGCGTTGTACAACGAATTGGGACTGGACGCGGAATGCAGCATGCTGCATTTCAAGCACGCCTACCGGCGCCGGGTCATGCAGTTGCACCCAGACCACCAGCGCCAGCCCGCCGATGTCGCGCGCCTGCAGCGGCTCAACCGCATGTACGCGGCGGCGCTGGATTTCCATCGCACGCACGGGCGCCTGCCCGGCGCCTCGCGCCCGACCCCGGCCGCGGCGGACGAAGACGCCGGCGCGACGCCGTTCGTGGACACGCTCGCCCCCGCCCCGACGCCGGCGTTCGTCACGCCCGGACGCGCCTGGACGCGTGAATCCGAATCGGCCAACGACATCGAGATCGACGCCGGCCCCGCGCCGGTGACCGGATTTCCCCGTCGTCGCCGTTACCTGCTGATGTTGGCCCTGCTTGCGCTGGCGCTGTACTGGTGGGGTGCGCAGAAGACCTCGACGCCGTCGCTGGATCCCGCTGGTCCGGGGGATGCGGTTTCGCCGGGACTGGGCGCGCCGGACCTGAGCCTGCGGCTCGCGGTCGGCATGGACCACCCGCAGGCACGGCGCATCCTCGGCGACCCCGAGAGCGAGCACGCCGCGCGCTGGGACTACGGCCCCTCGTGGGTCGAGTTCCGCTGCGGCAAGGTCACCGGCTGGTACAGCTCGCCGCTGCGGCCGTTGAAAGTGGACGAGGAAAGCGCGCATGCGGCCACCGCGGAGGTGCCGCACTGCTGAAGGAAGATGGATTCAGGGGGAAGTGAGATGTTTGCTGGCACCGCCGGACTGCTGAAGAAGGCGCAGCGACGCCTGTGGATGAAGTACGCGCTGCGCGGCGTCGGCGGCAGCGACAACCATGCGCGGCTGGATCTGGCCTATCGCATGGAAGATCCCTGGAACATGGATTCGGCCATGGAGCGGACCCGCTTCGAGGCCACCAACCGGGTCATCGAACAGGCCTTCGGCCGGGTCGGCAGCGTGCTGGAAATCGGCTGCGGCGAAGGCCACCAGACCGAATACCTGGCCCGCCTCAGCGACGAGCAGTACGGCCTGGACGTCAGCCCGCACGCGGTGGAACGCGCACAGGCGCGGTTGCCGCGGGCGCATTTCGCCGCGGTGGATCTGTTCCACCAGCCGTGGGGCGAACAGCGCCACCGCTTCGATCTGGTCACCGCCTGCGAGGTGCTCTACTACCTGAGCGACCCCGCCGCGACAGTGGCGCGCATGCGCCACCTGGGCCGCAACGGCCTGGTGACCTTCTTCGCCCCGGCCTGCGGCCGGATCGGCCCGCACGTGGAAACCATCCCCGGCGTGCACAAGGACTGGATCCACCACGGCGGCACCGCCTGGCTGATCGCGTGGTGGCGCGATGGCTGACGCCAACGCGACCCTGCAGGGGCTGGGCGTGGTCTATTTCGGCAATGACTGGAACGCGGAGAACCGCACCAGCAGCCACCATGTCGCCACCCGCCTGGCCGAACGCATGCCGGTGCTGTACGTGGACTCGCCGGGCATGCGCGCGCCCAACGCCTCCGGCCGCGATCTGAAGAAGGCGTGGCGCAAGCTCAGCGCGGCGCTGCGCCGGCCCGAACGCATCCGCGACGGCTTCTGGCGCTGCACCGTGCCGCAGATGCCGTTCCGGCGGATTCCCGGCGTCGACGCGTTCAACCGCCTGTTCGGCCGCTGGGCCGTGCGCCGCGCGCTGCGCGCGGTCGGCATCCAGCGGCGCATTTCCTGGTTCGTCGTCCCGCATCCGGGCTTCCTGGCCGGCCGCCTGGGCGAGGAGCTGTGCGTGTACTACTGCATCGACGACTATGCCGCGCATCCGGGCGTCGATCCGGAACTGATCGGCCGGCGCGACGAAGCGCTCAGCCGCACCGCCGATCTGCAGTTCGTCGCGCCGCCGGCGCTGCTGGAACGCAAGCGCGAACTGAACCCGCAGACCTTCTATTCCCCCCACGGCGTGGACGTGGCGCTGTTCCGTCGCGCCGGCGAGGCCGCCACCGAGATTCCCGCCGCCGCGCGCGATCTGCCGGGACCGGTGGTCGGTTACATCGGATCGCTGCACGAGTGGATCGACCTGGACCTGATCGCCTGGCTGGCGCGCCAGCGCCCGCAATGGACCTTCCTGCTGGTCGGCCACGCCGCCGCCGACGTGAGCGAACTGCGCGCGCTGCCCAACGTGCGCCTGGCCGGCGCGCAGCCCTACGCCAGCCTGCCGCAATGGGCCAAGGCCTTCGACGTGGCGATCATCCCGTACCGGATGAACCGCCAGGTCGCCAACGCCAATCCGCTCAAGCTGCGCGAGTACCTCGCCACCGGCAAACCGGTGGTGAGCGTGCACAACCCCGAAATCGAGAAGTTCTCGCGCTGGGTGCGCATCGCCCACGACCGCGAGGGCTACCTGCAGGCGCTGGAGACCGCGCTGGCCGAAGACAGTCCGCAGGCCGCCGCCGAGCGGATCGCCGCGGTCGCCGACCAGACCTGGGATCACCGCGTGGAGACCGTGCTGGACACGGTCGCGCAGGCCCTGCAACGCCAACGCCCCCTTTCCTGATCATGCTCAATACCCCCATGCCCGCTTCCGCTTCCACCCGGCTGCGCGTCGCCATCGTCGGCGCCGGCTATGTCGCCACCCACCACCTGTCCGCGCTCAAGCGCCTGGATTTCGTCGACGTGGTCGGCATCTGCGACAGCCAGCTGCCGGCGGCGCAGGCGCTGGCCAAGCGCTTCGGCGTCGCGCGCGCGGTCGCGCGGCTGGAGGAACTGGCCGACGCCTTGCCGCAGGCCGTGTACGTGCTCACCCCGCCCTCCTCGCATCCGGCCATCGCCCTGGCCGCGCTGGACATGGGCTGCCACGTGCTGGTCGAGAAGCCGATGGCCGACAGCGTGGCCGATTGCGAAGCGATGATCGCCCGCGCGCAGGCGCGGGGCCGCCTGCTCGGCGTCAACCATTCGGATCTGTTCGATCCGGTGCTGATGCAGGCGCTGCAGGCGGTGCGCGACGGCCGCATCGGCGAAGTGGTGTCGGTCGACATCATCCGCAATTCGGAATATCCGCCCTACGCCGGCGGCCCGCTGCCCGGCGCGGTGACCCAGGGCTCGTATCCGTTCCGCGATCTGGGCGTGCACGGCCTGTACACGCTGGAGGCGTTCCTGGGTGAAATCGGCCATGCCGAAGTCGCGTTCCAGTCGCGCGGCACCGATCCCAACCTGCACTTCGACGAATGGCAGGCGCACATCCAGGCCGCGCGCGGCGTGGGCCGCCTGCTGCTGTCCTGGAACGCGCGGCCGATGGAGAACCGCGTGTTCGTGCGCGGCACCCGCGGCACCATCGAGGTCGATCGCTTCCTGCAGACCTGCCGCATCCACCGCGTGCTGCCCGGCCCGAAGTTCATCGGCATCGTCGCCAACGCGTTCTTCAGCGCGCTCAAGGACGTGTTCCGCGTGCCCTGGAACGTGGTGCGCTTCGCCACCGGCATGCTCAAGCCCTCGCCCGGCATCCAGCACGGCGCGCAGGCGTTCGCGCAGGCCGCGCGCGATGGCGCCGCGCCGCCGTTCACCGGCGAGGACGCGCTGCGCATCGCCCGCCTGCTGGAACCGCTGTGCGCCGAGCCGGATCGCCAGCGCCTGGCGCTGCTGGAAAGCCGCTACGCCGACCTGCCGCCGGCCGACGCGCTGGTGACCGGCGCCGCCGGTTTCCTCGGCCGCCGCCTGGTCGCGCGCCTGCGCGCCGAAGGCCGCAGCGTGCGCGTGCTGGTGCGCCGCCCGGTCGCCGCGTATGCGCAGGACGCCGGCATCCAGACGGTGATCGGCGATCTGGGCGATCCGCGCATCGTCGATCACGCGGTCCAGGGCGTGGGCGTGGTCTATCACGTCGGCGCCGCCATGCGCGGCGGTCCGCGCGATTTCGAAGCCGGCACCGTGTGGGGCACGCGCAACGTGGTCGACGCCTGCCTGAAGCACGGCAACCGCCGCCTGGTCTACGTCAGCTCGATGAGCGTGTTCGATCACGCCGGCCGCGCGCCGGACGCGGTGATGACCGAAGCCTCGGCCTACGAACCGCATCCGGAATGGCGCGGCGCTTATACCCAGACCAAGTTGAACGCCGAGCGCCACGTGCGCGACGCGATCGAACAGCGTGGCCTGCCCGCGGTGATCCTGCGCCCCGGCCAGATCTTCGGGCCCGGCGCGGAGAAGGTCACGCCCAACGGCGTCATCGGCCTGGCCGGCCGCTGGGTGGCGGTGGGCAGCGGCACGCAGACCCTGCCGCTGGTGTACATCGACGACGTGGTCGACGCGCTGGTGCAGGCGGCCGACGCGCCGCAGGCGGGGGGCGGACTGTTCAACATCGTGGACACGTCCGCGATCACCCAGGAAGCCTACCTGCAACGCGCGCAGCGCAAGCTGGGCGGCGAATTGAAGCGGGTCCGCGTGCCGACCTGGACCTTCCTGCTGCTGGGCTGGGGCGTTGAGCTGCTGGGCAAGCTGCTCAAACGCGACGTGCCGCTGACCCGCTACCGGGTGCGCTCGCTGCGCCCGCTGGCCAATTTCGACACCACCGCCGCGCGCGAACAGCTGGGCTGGACGCCGCGCGTGGGCGTGGAGCAAGGGCTGGATGCGACCTTCGGTTGATCATGTCGCCCTCCGTCCCGCTCCCGCCATCGATGCATGCCCGCGTGGCACAGCTCTTGCATCCTCCGCCCTGATCCCGCGCGACCGCGCGGGGTCATGGTGAACATGCCTGCCCACGGATACGAGAAACCCTCAATGCTCTCGCCCGCCACCCGCTCCTTCGAAGTTCGCCTGGAACCACTGCCGGATCTCGATCTCCTGCGCCTGCGCTGGGAGGAACTGGAAAGCCGCTCGCGCTGCAGCGTGTTCCTCAGCTGGATCTGGATCGGCACCTGGCTGGCGACGATCTGCCCGCGCAAGACCGCGCGCCTGGCCTCGGTCTATCTCAACAAGCGGCTGGTCGGCCTGGGCATCGTCACCGCGCGCCGGCGCTTCTTCGGATTGGGTCCCACCCATCTGCGCCTGCACCAGGTCGGCGATCGCGTGCTCGACAGCCTGACCATCGAGTTCAACGGACTGCTCAGCGAGACCGGGCTGGAAAGCGAAACGCTGGTGGCGTTCGTGGATCATCTCAATCGCCACGAACGCCATTGGCTCACCCTGTTCCTGCCCGGCATCGAGGTCGATCGCATCCCGCTGGAACAACTGCGCGCGCCCAACCTGCGCCTGCGCATGTTCAAGCGACCGACGCCCTACATCGATCTGACCGGCCTGCGCGAGGACCACGGCCTGTATCTGTCCAGCGTGCTGGGACGCAACACCCGCGCCCGCGTGCGCCGCACCGCCCGCAAGCTGGGCGAGCGCTGGGGCGAACTGAAAATCGACGTGGCCGGCACGCCGGAGGAACGCCTGGCGTACTTCGACGGCCTGGTCGCCCTGCACCAGGCACACTGGACCGCCGAGGCCGGCGAACAGGGCGCGTTCGCCGATCCGCGCGTCGTCGCCTTCCACCGCCAGTTGATCACCGTTTCCGAACCCGGCCACGGCGCGCAACTGCTGCGCTTCGAGGCCGGCGGACACGTGGTGGGCTATCTCTACCACCTGGTTTCGCGCGGCGTGGTCTGCTTCTACCAGGCGGGCATCGACTATCCGCGCATCGGCGACTGCGGCAGCCCCGGCCTGCTGCTGTTGACCGAGGCGGTGCAGAACGCCATCCAGGAAGGCCACCGGCGTTATGAACTGATGGCCGGCGAGATGGACTACAAGCGCGTGCTGGCGATGGCCGAAGGCCGCATGGCCTGGCTGTCGGTGGATCGCCTGGGCCTGCGCACGCGCCTGATGGACACGCTGCGCGGTCGCCGGCACGGCACGGTGCCGGCATGACCGCCACGGTCACCCTCGATCACTGGACGCATCTGCGCGCCGCCGACTTCGCCGAATGGGAAGCGCTGGCCCACGCCAGCGAAGCCTCCAATCCGTTCCTGGCGCCGGGCTTCGTGCAGGCCGCCGCGCGCTGGCTGACCCCGCAGGCGCCACCTTCGCTGCTGCGCGTGCGCGCCGGCGATGGCGAACTGATCGGCCTGGCCTGCCTGGAACGTCGCCGCCCCAACCTGTTCGTGCCGCTGCCGCACTGGCGCGGTTATCGGCACGCGCATGCATTCCAGTCCGGCCTGCTGCACGCGCCCGGCAACGCCGACACGGTCGCCGCCGCGGTGATCGATCTGATGGCGCAGCGGAATTCGCCCGCGCCGGTGTTGCTGCTGCACAACCTGGTGGCCGAATGCCCGCTGTCGGCGGCGCTGTGGGCCACCCGCGATCCGCGCCTGCAATGGCACGAAACCCGGCGCTTCCATCGCCCGGTGCTGCGCACCCGCGCAGGCGTGTCCACCGCCGCGCGCATGCGCGGTTCGGTGCTCAAGGATCTGCGCCGGCGCCTGCGTCGCCTGCAGGACCAGGGCGAAGTCACCACCCGCATCCTGCAGGGCGCCGACGCCGATCAGGCCGCCGCCGAGCGGCACCTCGCGCTCGAACACGCCGGCTGGAAAGGCGATGCCGGCAGTTCGCTGCACGCCAGTCCGGCGCAGCGCGGATTCTTCCTGGAGATGGCGGCGCGGCTGGCGCCGACCGGCGCGCTGGTGTTCGTCGAGACGCTGTGCGCGGGCCGGGTGATCGCCTCCACCAGCAACCTGATGTCCGGCCAGGTGCTCAGCGGCTTCAAGACCGGCTGGGATCCCGAATACCGCCAGTCCAGCCCCGGCCGGATCAACGAATGGCAATTGTTCGAAGCCATGCATGCGCGCTGGCCGCGGTTGCGCCAGTTCGACAGCCAGGCGCAGGAAAACTCGTATCTGGCCGAGTTGCTGCCGGATCACCAGGTCATGGTGTCCGGCGTGTTGGCCGCCGGCGTGGCAGCCAATCGCTGGCTGTCGGCCGCGCGCGTGCTGCGGCCGCTCGCCTACCGGCTCGGCCACGACGACTGAACCACTGAATCACGGCGCGTCGCGATTCGGATGCCACCGCCCGGGCGAGCCGATCAGGCAATCTGGGTGCGGTGCCAGGCGCGCTCTTCCTCGTTCAACCACAACAGCCGCTTGTGCGGATGCAGCGCGGTGGGCGCCGGCAACAGCGTCGGCGGCAGGCTCCGCCACAGCAGCCGGCGGCCGAGCATCAATCCGTACACGGTGGCGAACGGCTTGAAGCCCATCGTGCTGTGCGCGCGCAGCGAGGGCCGGTTGATGCAGCTGACGTCCGACAGGTACTCCAGCGGCGCCGATTCCACCGTGCTGCCGATCGTCATCATCGACGACAGCAGGCGGCGGCCACGCCGCTTCGGCACCACGAAGGCGTCGCGCAGCCAGACCTGGGTCTTGTCCAGCGGGAACAGCCAGCCCATCTCGTCGAAGTAACGCGGTATCCCGTGCAGGGCCCAGAACCAGGCGATCAGTTCCCCGTCCTCCTCCATCGCGAAGCAACGGAACCCCCGCTCGAAGCGCAGGCGCAGGCGCGCCGGATCGCCGGTGCGTCCCTGCTGGCGGTAGACCTTCGACAGCCGCGCCTCGTCGCCCATCTTCAGCTCGATGAAATGCTGTTCCGGCGTCGGCGCCAGGCCACCCGCGTGGCCCGCCTCGCGTCGCAGCAGCACGATGGCATTGAAATCGAACATTCCCTTCCTTCCCCCTGGGCTCCCGCGGGAGCCATGATTCCACACGGGCGGAGCGCAACGCTCCGCGCCGTCCCCGACACTCAACCGCGCAGCCAGCGCCCCAGCAGCGGCAATCGCCCCAGACCCGCCGACTGCAGCAGGTTCCCCAGCAGTCCTCCCCCGCAGATCCCCAGCGCCACCGGGTAGACCAGCACGCCGACGCCGACTTCCAGCAACAACTGCGCCGGCGCCGGCACCTGGCCGGCAAGCAGCCGTCTCAGTCCCCACACCGCCAGCGCCATCACCGCGCAGGCCAGCGCCACCCGCGCCAGCGGCGACCACAGCCGGCCCAGCCGCACGCCGTCGCGGTGGCAGGCCTGGACCGTCAGCACCCACTGCACCAGCATCGCCACGCCGACCGCGAAGGCCGCCGCCATCACTCCCCAACGGGCCAGCACGGCGAACGCGGCCAACAGCGCCACCATCGTCGCCACCTCGATCCACATCAGGACCGCGTTGCGCCCGAGCGAGGTCAGGAACGAGGACAGGATGTAGCTGCCCGGGCCGAGCAGCAGCATGAAGGCCAGGATGCTCAACAGCGGCGCGACCAGCGCCCAGCTCGGCGGCAGCAGCGCGGCGACCAGGGTCGACGCGACCACCGCCAGTCCCGTCGCCATCGGGCACAGCAGCACCGCCGCGACCACCAGCGCGTTGACGATCAGCGGCGCGCGCGCGGCCGGTTCCGCGCGCACGATCGCCGGCACCATCACCGTGCCGATGTGGCCGCCGACGTAGACCGCCGGCAACTGCGCCAGATTGAAGGCCATGCCGTAGGCGCCGGCGTCGTGCGCGCCGACCAGCCGCAGCATCATCGGCTTGTCCCAGTAGCGCCCGCCTTCGGCGAGGGTGATCTCGCCGGTGATCGGCGCGCCGAAACGGAAGATGTCGCGCACCCGTTCCCAGCGCAGCCGCGCCGGCGCCAGCCAGCTGCGCCAGCCGGTGCCGGTGATGGTCACGCCGGCGATCACGCAGGACTGGGCGATGAAGCCCAGGATCATCGCGCGTCCGCCGAGATCGGTGGTGCTCACCAGGGTCACCGCGACCGCGGCGTAGGCCACGTCGCCCAGTGCGGTGGCGATGGCGATGCGCCCGAAGCGCAGTTCGCGCGCCAGCAGCTTGTCCGGTATCGCGCCCAGCCGGCGGATGGCGATGCCCAGCAACGCGCCGGGCAGATACGCCACCAGGTTGGGCGCCTGCAGCCAGATCGCCAGCCATGGCGTCGCCCACCAGGTGACCGCGATCACCAGCGAGCCGGCCAGCAGGTAGAACACGCTGGCGGTGAAGATCGCCTCGCGTCCTTCCCCGCCACGCACCATCACGTACTGGCCGCAGCCCCACGCGCCGATCCAGTTGCCGGTCAGCGCGATCACCGTCGCCACCGTCACCTCGGCCACGATGTCCGGGCTCAGGTGGCGCGCGATCAGCAGGGTGCCCAGCAGGCCCACCGCGCGCCCGGCCAGGCCCGCGCCGATGCTCCACGCCGCCGCGGAAATGATCTTGTGCCTGTCCTTCAAACCCGCTCCCCGCCACGCCGCGTGCGGGCCACATCGTACGTGCTCACGCGGTCTCCAGGCGCATGCCGCGGCGCTTCCACTCAGAACGGATCCAGCGCATCGCCGGCCGCTCCACCCCGTAGCTCAGCAGCATGGCCAGGCCGAACGCCACCGCCACCGCCGCCGCGCAGGCGGCCAGGCTCGGCACGCCCAGCTGCTCCAGCCGGTAGATCACCGCGAACCCGATGGCCTGGTGGATCAGGTACAGCGAATAGGACAGCGTGCCCAGCCAGGCGAAGAAGCGCACGTTGAGAAAACGCAGCCAGCCCAGGGTGAAGGCGATGAAGATCGCGCAGCAGACCGTGCCCACCAGCAGGAACACCGGGCGCTCGCCGATTCCGATCGCGAACAGGCACAACGCGATCATCGCGATGTTCAAGGGCCGCTCGCCGGGATGCTGGCGGATCCGGTAGAACAGGATGCCCATCGCGAAGAACGGGATGAACCGCAGGATCAGCAGCTCGCGCAGCACGTAGGAAAAATGCCAGCCGTGCTTTTCGAACACGCCCTCGATGGCGGCCAGCACCAGCCAGCCGGCGATGATCCAGTGGATCCGCTTCAGCAGGCCGAGCATGTACCAGAGCAGCATCTGCGCGTAGAAGAACAGTTCGATCTGCAGGGTCCAGTAGGAGCCGTCCAGATGCTCGCCGCCGAGGAACTCCTGCACCATCGTCAGGTTCAGCGCCCAGTCGTGCAGTGGCAGCTGCTGCAGCGGCAGGCCGATCGAATAGACCACCAGGCTGGTGATGGCCAGCGCCGCCCAGTAACCGGGGAACAGCCGGGAGAAACGCGAGACCACGAAATCCATCGCGGTGCGGGTCCGCTCCAGGGTCATGAAGATGACGAAGCCGCTGATCAGGAAGAACAGCTGCACGCCGTACTTGCCGGCCAGCAGGTCCAGCGGCATCCCCCCCGCATGGCCTATCTGCTCCGTGTACCGCGTTGTGTAGTGGTAAGCCATCACGGCCACGGCGGCGATGCCCCGCAGGGCATCCAGCTCCACCACGCGCACGGAAGGCGAATTTTCGCGGACCACTTCAACTCCCGGAACCGGTTCACTGCATGGTCGATATAACGCTAGCGAGTCCCGCAACAGGCCAGTGCCCGGCCTCCGGCCAAGGCGGGGCGGCATGCGGCTGCTGATCGTCACTTCGCAGTTCCCGATTGCCGGCGAACCCAATCGCGGCCGCCCGATCTACCAGACCGTGCGCGAGCTCTCGCGGCTGGCGCAGGTGCGGGTGATCAGCCCGGTCGCCAGCTACCCGCGCTGGGCGCAGCCGCGCAGCTACCTGTACCGCGCCTCGGACGAACACCACAGCGTGCCCGGCTGCGACGTGGAGTACGTGCGCTACCCCGCCCTGCCGGCGGTCAGCCGCCCCTTCAACGGCCGCCTGTGCGCGCGCGCCATCGCCGCCCCCATGCGCGCCTTCGCCCCGGACCTGGTGCTGTCCTACTGGCTGTATCCGGACGCCTACGGCGCGATGCTGGCCGCGCGCCGGATCGGCGCGCCGCTGGTGGTCGGCGCGCGCGGCTCGGACCTGCGCGTGCGCGACGCCGTCAGCCGCCGCCTGACCCGCCCGGTGCTGCATGCCGCCCGCCGCCTGCTGGTGGTCAGCGAGGACCTGGGCCGGGTCGCCGAGCGCGACTATGGCGCCGATCCGGATCGCATCCGCGCCATCCCCAACGGCTGCGACGCCGCCATTTTCCATCCGGCCGACCGCGCCGAGGCGCGCCAGGCCCTGGACCTGCCGGCGGACGCGGAAGTGGTCACCTACGTGGGCCGGCTGGTGCCGGAAAAGGGCCTGCGCGAACTGCTGATCGCCGCCGGCCAGTTGCGCGCCTCCCGGCCGCGCCTGCAACTGGTGCTGGTGGGCGAAGGCCCGATGCATGCGGAACTGGCGGCGCTGGCCGCGGCCGGCGATCTGCCGGTGCGTTTCGCCGGCACCCGCCCGCCGGCGGAGGTCGCGCGCTGGATGTGCGCCTCCGACCTGGTCACCCTGCCGAGCTATTCCGAGGGTCATCCCAACGTGCTGGTCGAGGCGCTGGCCTGCGGCCGGCCGGTGGTCGCCACCCCGGTCGGCGGCATTCCCGAGGTGGTCGACGCCGCCAGCGGCGTGCTGGTGCCGGCGCGCGATCCCGCCGCGCTGGCCGAAGGGCTGGACCAGGCGCTGGAGCGCGACTGGGACGAGGCTGCGCTGGCCCGCCGGTTCTCGCGCGACTGGCGCCAGGTGGCCCAGGACACCCTGCTGGCCTGCGAGGAAGTGCTGGCCGAAGCCCGTGGCGAGCGTGCGCTGTACGCCGCCGGGTCCACCTGATCCCGCCCCAAGGAGACCCGGACGATGTGCGGAATCGCAGGCTTCAGCGGCGCGGATGTCAGGCCCGACGGCGCGCGCGCCACGCTGGAGCGGATGATCCACCCGCTGGCCCATCGCGGCCCGGACGGCTTCGGCTTCCACGCCGAGCCCGGCGCGGCGCTGGCGCATGCGCGGCTGTCGATCATCGATCTGGCCACCGGCGACCAGCCGATCCACAACGAGCGCCGGACCGCGTGGACGGTGTTCAACGGCGAGATCTTCAACTACGTGGAACTGCGCCGGGATCTGGAAGCGCGCGGCCACCGTTTCTACACCCATTCCGACACCGAAGTGATCGTGCATTTGTACGACCGCTACGGCGATGATTTCGTCCAGCACCTCAACGGCCAGTTCGCCATCGCGCTGTGGGACGGCGAGCGCCGCCGGCTGGTGCTGGCCCGGGATCGCGCCGGCATCCGCCCGCTCTATCACGCGCATCGGCATGGCCGGGTATGGTTCGCCTCGGAAGTGAAATCGCTGCTGGCGGTGCTGCCCGAATGCGCGCAGCTCAATCCGCGCGCGCTCATGCAGACCCTCACCTACTGGGCACCGGTGGATCCGGACACCCTGTACGAAGGCGTGCAGAGCCTGCCGCCGGGCTGCCTGCTGAGCATCGAGGCCGACGGCAGCCAGCACCTGCGCGCCTACTGGAACTGGGAATTTCCCGACGCCGCCGAAACAGCGCCATCGCGCTATCCGCTGACGGTGGAACAGGCCACCGATGAACTGCGCGGATTGCTGGTCGACGCGGTGCGCCTGCAACTGCGCGCCGACGTGCCGGTCGGCGCCTACCTCAGCGGCGGCCTGGATTCCTCCGGCATCGTCGCGTTGATCAAGGGATTCACCGACACGCCGGTACGCACCTTCTCGGTCGCGTTCGAGGACGGCGAGTTCGACGAGAGCGAACACCAGCAGGCGATGGTCCGCCACCTGGGCACCGACCACACCACCCTGCGCTGCACCCGCCGCGACATCGGCGAAGCCTTCCCGCGCCTGATCCGCCACACCGAGACGCCGGTGCTGCGCACCGCGCCGGTGCCGTTGATGCTGCTGGCCGGCAGCGTGCGCGAGCACGGCTACAAGGTGGTGCTGACCGGCGAAGGCGCCGACGAGGTGTTCGGCGGCTACGACCTGTTCAAGGAGGCCAAGGTGCGCCGGTTCTGGGCGCGGCAGCCGGATTCGCGCCTGCGTCCGCGCCTGCTGGAGCGCCTGTACGGCTACCTGCGCAATTCGCCGGTCAGCCATCCCGGTTTCGCCCAGTCGTTCTTCGGCCAGGGCATGGAGCACCTGCACCGGCCGGTGTTCGCGCACGTGCCGCGCTGGACCACCTCGCAGCGCGCGCTGGCGTTCCTGTCGCCGGATCTGCGCGCCGCCGCCGCCAGCTGGGATCCGCTGGACGCCTACGAGCAGACCCTGCCGCCGGGCATCATGGACTGGAGTCCGCTGGCGCGCGATCAGTACGTGGAGGCCAAGTCGCTGCTGGCCGGCTACCTGCTGTCCTCGCAGGGCGACCGGGTGGCGATGGCGAACTCCATCGAAGGACGCTTCCCGTACCTGGATCACCGGGTCATCGAATTCGCCAACCGGCTGCCGCCGAGTTTCAAGATCCGCGGCATGACCGAGAAATACCTGCTGCGCCGCGCGCTCGCCGATCTGCTGCCGGCCGACATCGTGCAGCGGACCAAGCAGCCCTATCGCGCGCCCGACAGCCAGAGCTTCTTCTTCGACGGCCAGCCGCTGGACTATGTCGCCGAGCTGCTCGCACCCGCGTCCATCCGCGACGCCGGCTATTTCGAACCGCAGGCGGTCTCGCGGCTGGTGGAAAAATGCCGCCAGGGCCGCGCCACCGGTTTCGCCGACAACCAGGCCTTCGTCGGCATCCTCTCGACCCAGCTGGTGCATCGCCAGCTCAACGAAGCGCGTTCCGCCTCCCCCGCCATCCGCGACGCCGACGCGCCGCTGGCGGTCCCCGCGGCCTGAGCGCACCCACCCGATCACGGAGCCGACATGCACTGGCGAGTCAAAGGAATGGTCCAGAAGGTGCTGGGATACCTGCCCGGCGGCCATACCCTGCATTTCCACCTGCAGCGCCAGTTCGGCGGCCTGCAGGACTTCGAGCGCGAACTGTCGGTGAAGATCGACGACTGGGCGATCATGGCCGGCCACCTGCGCGACGCCGGCCATCCCTTCGCCGGCATGCGCGGGTTCGAGATCGGCACCGGCTGGTATCCCACCTTTCCGTTCGCCTGCTACCTGGCCGGCGCGGCGCGCGTCACCACCTACGATCTGAACACCCATCTGCGCCGCGATCTGACCGAGCGCTGCGCCGCCACCCTGGAGAAGTTCCTGCCGCGCATCGCCGAAGCCGGCGGCGCGGATCCGCACGCGGTGCGCGAGCGCTACCTGCGCCTGCGCAACCGCCTGCTGGCCGGCGACTCGCTGGAAGCGGCCACCGACGGCGTGATCCGGTACCGCGCGCCGGCCGACGCCACCCGCACCGCCCTGGGCGAAGGCGAAGTCGACGTGGTGTTCTCCAACAGCGTGCTGGAGCACGTGCCGCCGGAAGTGATCGGCGCGATGTACCGCGAGGCGATGCGGATCCTGGCGCCGGGCGGGATCATGTTCCATTCGGTCAACTGCGGCGATCACTACGCCTATGTGGATCGCGAGATCCACCAGCTGCACTACCTGCGTTATTCGGATCGGCAGTGGCGGCGCTGGAACAACGCCTTCCTGTACCAGAACCGGCTGCGCGCGCACCGCTTCGTCGATGACGCCCGCGACAGCGGATTCGCGATCGTCCTGGACACCTCCAACGCGCGCCCGGAACGCCTGCGCCAGCTGGCGGCGACGCCGGTGCACCCGCAGTTCGCCGGCATTCCGCCGGAACAACTGTGCATCACCAGCGTGGATTTCATCGCGCGCAAACCCGCCGCGACGGCGGCGCCCGCGGTGGCGGCCGCGGTCTAGCCGCCCGGCGCGCCCGTGGCGCCCGCCGGCGGCGCGATCCGCAGCAGCTTGCCGTCCGGCGCGTCCACCAGCACGTACAGCGCGCCGTCCGGTCCCTGGCGCACGTCGCGGATGCGCTGGTTGCGTTCGCCCAGCAGCCGTTCCTCGTGCACGACCTTGTCGCCGTCCAGTTCCAGCCGGATCAGCTGCTTGGCCGCCAATGCCCCCAGGAACAGGTTGCCCTGCCACTGCGGGAACAGGCCGCCGGTGTAGAACGTCATTCCGCTGACCGCCGGCGACTTCTCCCAGACGTAATGCGGATCCTCCATCCCCGGCACGCTGCGTCCGCGCGCGCCCGCCACCGGCTTGCCGCTGTAGTCGATGCCATGGGTGGCCAGCGGCCAACCGTAATTGGCGCCCGGCCGCGGCAGGTTGATCTCGTCGCCGCCCTGCGGACCGTGCTCGCTGGTCCACAGCGCGCGGGTGACCGGATGCAGCGCCGCGCCCTGCATGTTGCGATGGCCGTAGGACCAGATTTCCGGCCGCGCGCCGGCCTTGCCCACGAACGGGTTGTCGTCCGGAATCCGCCCGTCCGGCCAGATCCGCACCAGCTTGCCCTGCAGCTTGTCCAGTTCCTGCGCGGCGGCCGCGGCCACCCGGTTGTCGCCCTGGGTGACGAACAGATGACCGGCGTCGTCGAACACCAGCCGCGCGCCGACGTGGGTGCCGTGCGAGAGCTTGGGCTCCTGCCGGTACACCACTTCCACGTCCTTCAGCGCATCGCCCTCCAGCCGCCCGCGCGCCACCGCGGTGCCGGCCTTGTTGCCGCGGAAGGTCGGTTCGGCGAACGCCAGGTAAACCCGCTTGTCGCGGGCGAACTGCGGCGACAGCGCCACGTCCAGCAGGCCGGCCTGGCCATCGACGAAGATTTCCGGCAAACCGGCGATCGGCGCCGACACCTGGCCATCCGCGCCAATCCGGCGCAGGCGCCCCGGGCGCTCGGTGACCAGCAGGCCACCATCGGGCAGGAAGGCCAGCGCCCAGGGGTGTTCCAGGCCGGTCACCAGTTCGGTCACGGCGTAAGCGCCCTTCTCGGATGCGTACCGCACCGGCGACGCATCGTGGACCACGTGCGGCTGCACGGCGGGTGTCGGCGCTTGCTGGCGGCAGGCCGCCAATCCCAGCAGCAGGACCAGTGACAGGCGACGCATCGTGGGCTTCCCCGGTGTGACGACGGCCGCGATGGTAACACCGCCCCCCGCGCCACCAACGCCGGCGTACGGACTGGCCGGATGCCCACCGGGCTTGCGTTTTCAATGACAGCAAGCGAAATCGCCACAGGGGATCCCCATGCAGCAGAAGCAACAGATCAAACAGTTCATCCTGGAGAACTTCCTGTTCTCGGATGATCCCGCCGCCATCGGGGACCAGGACTCGCTCATCCGCGGCGGCATCATCGATTCGACCGGCATCCACGAGCTGATCTTCTTCCTGGAGGATCAGTTCAAGCTGCAGATCGTGCCGGAGGAGATGACCCCGGCCAATTTCGACACCATCCAGACGGTCGACGATTTCGTCACCCGCAAGCGGGCCGGCTGATCCCGCGCCGATGGAAACCCTCTGCACCCGGGTCGAACGCGTCGCACGCGATGCGCCCGCCCGCCTGGCCCTGATCGACGGCGAACGCCGCATCGACTACGCCGGCTTCTGGCGGCAGGCGCGCCGGTTCGCCGCGCGCCTGCGCGACGGCGGCCTGCAGAGCGGCGATCGGGTGGCGCTCATCCTGCCCAACCGGATCGAGGCGGCGGTCGCCTGCTACGGCGTCTGGCTGGCCGGCGGCGTGGTGGTGCCGTTGAACGTGCAGGCGCGCGTGCGCGACTTCCTGCCGTGGCTGCGGCACTGCGGCGCCCGCCATGTGGTGTACGAAGCCGCGCACCGCGACGCCGCCGAAGCGATCGCGCAGTTGCCCTCGGCGCCCGAATGCACAGTGCTGGAGGACGGTCGGTCCCTGCCGGATGACGAGTCCGGTGATCCGTTGCCGGCCGCGCTGCTGCCCGAGGCCTCCGAACTGGCGGTGCTCCTGTACACCTCCGGCACCACCGGCGCGCCCAAGGGGGTGATGCTCACCCACGCCAACCTGCTGGCCAACGCGCGCGCCGTCGTCGACTACCTGCGGCTGGACGCTTCGGATCGCGTGCTCAGCGTGCTGCCGTTCTATTACGCCTACGGCGCGTCGGTGCTGCATACCCATCTCATCAGCGGCGCCTGCGTGATTCTCGGTCCCAGCCTGATGTTTCCGCAGCTGGTGCTGGAGGCGATCGAACAGCACGAGGCCACCGGTTTCTCCGGCGTGCCGTCCACCTTCGCCCTGCTGCTGGAACCGCTGGCGCGACACGGGCGCCCGCTGGCCTCGCTGCGCTATCTCACCCAGGCCGGCGGCGCGATGTCGCCCGCGCTGACCGGCCAACTGCGCGAACGGCTGCCCACGCCGCGCCTGTACGTGATGTACGGACAGACCGAGGCCACTTCGCGGATCAGCTGGCTGCCGCCGGAACGACTGGACGACAAGCTCGGCTCGGTCGGCATTCCCGTGGCCGGCGTGCAGTGGCGGATCCAGCGCGAGGACGGCAGCACCGCCGCGCCCGGCGAAAGCGGCGAGGTCTGCGTGCGCGGCCCCAACGTGATGGCCGGTTACTGGAACAATCCCGAGGCCACCGCGCAGGTGCTGCGCGACGGCTGGCTGCACACCGGCGACATCGGCCACCTGGACGCCGACGGCTTCCTGTTCCTGCAGGGCCGCCGCAGCGACATGATCAAGACCGGTGCGCACCGCGTGCATCCCACCGACGTCGAGGAAGTCATCGCCGAACTGCCGGTCGTCCGCGAAGTGGCGGTGGTCGGCGTGGACGACGAAGTGATGGGCCAGGTCATCCGCGCCTTCGTCGTCGCCGCCGGCGAACTGCCGCCGCGCGCCGAGGACCGCATCAAGGCGCACTGCCGCGCCCGCCTCGCCCCCTACAAGATTCCCCGCCAAGTCACCTTCGTCGACACCCTGCCCCGGACCGCTTCGGGCAAGGTGCGGCGTTTCCAACTGATGGAGCAGACCGCAACGCCATGAGCAGCCTCGATCGCCACGTCCTCGACATCGACTACGAACAGGAAGCCGACCGCATCGCCGCGCGGCTGCGCGAAATCACCGCGCGGCAACTGCACCGGCGTGGCCTGGTCGTGGCCATTTCCGGCGGCATCGACAGCTCGGTCAGTGCCGCGCTGGCGGTGCGCGCGCTCGGGCCGGATCGCGTGTTCACCCTGATCCTGCCGGAGCGCGATTCCTCCGACGACAGCGCGGTGCGCGCGCGCCTGCTGGCCGAACACCTGGGCGTGCGCACCGAGACGGTCGACATCGCCCCGGCGCTGGAAGCCATCGGCTGCTACCGCGCGCGCGACCAGGCGGTGCGCAACACACTGCCCGAATACGGCGAAGGCTGGAAATTCAAGATCGTCATCGACGGCGGTACCGAGGGGCGCATCAACCGCTTCCGCCTGATCGCCGAATCGCCGGTGGGTCAGCGCCACGAGCGCGAGCTGGCCCTGGCCGATTACCTGACCATCGTGGCCGCCACCAACTTCAAGCAGCGCATCCGCAAGACGCTGGAGTACTTCCACGCCGATCGCCTCAACTACGGCGTGGTCGGCACGCCCAACCGGGTCGAGTACGACCAGGGCTTCTTCGTCAAGAACGGCGACGGCTCCGCCGACGTCAAGCCGATCGCCCACCTGTACAAGTCCCAGGTGTATGGCATGGCGCGTCACCTCGGCCTGCCCGAGCGCGTGTGCGCCGCCATTCCCACCACCGACACCTACAGCCTCAGCCAGGGCCAGGACGAGTTCTATTTCGCCCTGCCCTACCAGCAGATGGACCTGGCGCTGTGGGCGCTCAACCACGGCCGCCCGGCCAGCGAACTGGCGACCGCGCTGGACCTGACCCCGGCGCAGGCCGAAGCGGTCTACGAGGACATCCGCAACAAGCGCCGCACCACCCGCTATCTGCACATGCCGCCCGTGCTGGCCGGCGACGTACCCGAACTGGACTGATCCGTGAACCAGGCCCCGCCCTCCCCCCAGTATCTTGTCCGCAGCGGTGACCCGCTGCGCGATCGGGACACCGTGCTGTCGATCTGGTGGGGCAATCTGGGCCGCACCGACCGCATCGCCGCCAAGTACGACTGGTTCTACCTGGGCGGTCCGCACGGCGCGCCGCTGCTGCAGCTGCTGCAGGAAACCACCACCGGGCAATGGGTCGGCACCGCCTGCGCGGGCCGGCGCCGGATGCGCCAGCGCGGCCGCGACCTGAGCGCCGGCGTGCTGGTGGATCTGGCGGTGCTGCCCGAGCACCGCTCGCTCGGTCCCGCACTGATCCTGCAACAGGGCTTGATCGACGCCGGCAAGGATCAGGTCGACGTGCTGTACGGATTTCCCAATCCGAAAGCCGCGGCGGTGTTCAAGCGCATGGGCTACCAGCATCCGACCGACCTGGTGCGCCATGCGCGCGTGCTGCGTCACGCGCGCTACCTGCGTTCGCGCCTGCCGGTCGCCTGGCTGGCCACGCCCGCGGGCTGGCTGCTCGATGTCGCGGTGGCAGTCCGCGATGGCTGGCGCCGCTGGCACGGTCCGCGCCTGCGCACCGAATGGGGCAACCGCGCCGATCCGCGCATGGATGCCCTGTGGGCCGCATCCTCTCAGGGCGACTGCGTGCTCGCGGTGCGCGACAGCGCGCACGCCAAATGGCGCTTCGACGATTCGCCGCTGGCGACCACGCGCTATCTCTGGATCACCTCGCCCCGCGGCAACGAGCTCAAGGCGTGGTTCGCGGTGCAGGTCGAGGACAGCGCGCTGCACGTGCGCGATTTCTGGTCCGACAACGGCGCCCACGGACTCCCGCAATCCTATGTGCTGGCCCTGCTCGCCGCCGCCCGCGCGGCCGGCCATGGTTCGGTCTCGGTGGAGATCACCGGCCCGGACGGCCAACTGCAGGGTTGGCGCGAAGCCGGTTTCAGCGAGCGCGGCCGCCGCCCGGTGTTCGTGCGCTGGAATCTCGCCAACGGCACCGAACCGGTCTGGTTCCTGACCTCGGCGGATGAAGACGAATAACCGGCGCGGCGTGGCCTCAGGCCAGCCGCTGCGCCGGTTTGCGGAACAGATAGAGCGCCAGCCAGTCCGGACGGAACCGTCCGCGCGCATCGACCACCGCATCGGTCTCGAAACCGGTGCGGCCAAGCAACCAGCCCACGCCGCCACCGACCGGATTGAGCACCGGCACGCTGGTGAAGATCAGTTCGTAACCGGCGCCGCGCGCGCGTTGCGCGATCGCATCGTCGAAGGAACCGTGCGGGAACGACATCGATTCGGCGCTCGGCGCCGGCTGTCCCAGGTGCCCCGCCAGCGCGGCGCGCGCACCGGACAGTTCCGCGTCCAGATCCGGCGCGTGCTTCATCGGCGTATGGGTCTTGCCATGCAGCCCCAGCGCCACGCCACCGGCGACGAGCCGGTGCAGTTCCTCGGTGGTCACCATGTGCCGCTGGCCGTCGTCCAGCGCGGCCATGAACGGCGCCAGCACCGCGTCGCGATGTTCCGCCGGCATCCGCTCCAGGCGCGCGATGGCCTCGCGCAGTTCGCCCAGCGATTCGTCGCGCGGGCGCCACGGCGCATCCAGATGGGGCTGCATCGCGTCGGCCAGATCCGCCAGCTTCAGCGCGCCGCGCCGCATCGCGGCGATCAGGCGCTCCTGGAAGAACGGCTGGCGCGTGCCGACCGCGTCGGACACCACGAACATCAGCGCCGGCAGCTCCGCCTTGCGCAGTTCGGGCAGCGCGTAATCGGCGTTGTCCGCCCAGCCATCGTCGAAGGTGATCAACAGCGCGCGTGGCGGCAGCGGCGTGCCGGTGCGACGCGAAGCCAGCACCTGCTCCAGCGACACCACGTGGTAATGCTTGCGGAAGAAGGCCAGCGAATCGGCCAGCCAGTGCGTGGCCAGGGTGTAGTCCGGATCGCAGGTCCGCCAGCGCGGATCCTCCGGGCTCAAGGTACGATGGAACATCACCACGGTCAGGCTGTCCGCGTTGCGCACGCGATGGTACAGGCCCAGCAGACCACTGACGTATAGAAGCTTCTTGGAGAGATCCTTCAGCATGGCGCCAGCTATCGAGGTTTCAACGATTATACCCACCTACAACCGGCGGGACCTGGTGGTGCGCGCGATCGACACGGTGCTCGCACAGACCCGCGTCGTCGATGAAATCATCGTCGTCGACGACGGCTCCACCGACGGCACCGGTGAACATCTGGCCGCACGCTACGGCGATCGCATCCGCTACGTCTGGCAGGCCAACGCCGGCGTGTCCGCCGCGCGCAATCACGGCATGCGCCTGGCGCGCGGGCGTTACCTCGCCCTGCTCGACAGCGACGACGAATGGCTGCCGGAAAAGACCGCGCGGCAGGTGGCCTGGCTGGAGGCGCATCCGGACGCCGGCATGGTCCTGTGCGATGTCGAGCGGGTCGACAGCGAAGGCCGGTTGATCGACGTGTTCCGCCGCCGCGAGGTGATCCGCGAGGATGGCCGGGTGCTGCGCTGGGTGATCCACAATCCCGCGCTGGCGCCGGCTTCGGCCATCCTGCGCCGCGAGGTGTTCGAGGATGTCGGCGGCTTCGACGAAAGCCTGCGCACCGCCGAGGACATCGACTTCCACCTGCGCATCGCCCAGCGTTGGCCGATCGGCGTGGTCGAGCAATCGCTGGTGCGCGCCATGCGTGGCCACGATGGCCTGTCGGCCGAAGCCAGCACCTATGACGACTACGTGCGCGTGGTCGAACGCGCGGTGCGGGCCGCGCGCGGCGAGGTCGCCGACGAGGAACTGGATCGCGCCCTGGCCGGCACCTATGCGCGCAATGCGCGCGGCATGCTGATCCGGGGCCGCTGGCGCGATGGCTGGCAGCTGGCGCGTGCCGCCTGGCGCCTGACCCCGGACCCGGCGATCCGCCGCGAACTGCTGCGGCTGGCGCCGTTCGCCGCGCGTCGCGCGGTGAGGCGCCTGCTCCCCGGATGAGCCGCGTTCCCGCATTCCGGGAACGCGCTCAGCGCGCGCCACGTCCAAACAGCACGACCTCGACCGTCTGCAGCAGGATCATCAGGTCGAACACCAGGCCGTGGTTCTTCACGTAGAACAGATCGAACTTCAGCTTCTCCTCGGCGTCGCGCACCGAGGCGCCGTAGGGATAGCGCAACTGCGCCCAGCCGGTCAGGCCCGGCTTCACGCTGTGGCGGACGCCGTAGTAGCGGATCTCGTCGTTGAGCATGTCGACGAAATGCGGACGCTCCGGACGCGGGCCGACGAAGCTCATGTCGCCGCGGATCACCGCCACCAGCTGCGGCAGCTCGTCCAGACGGGTCTTGCGGATGAACTTGCCGACGCGCGTGCTGCGATCGTCGTCCTTGCTCGCCCACACCGCCACGCCGTCCTTCTCCGCGTCCACCCGCATGCTGCGGAACTTGGTCAGGGTGAAATGACGGCCACGCTCGCCCACCCGCGTCTGGCTGTAGAAAATCGGTCCGCCCGACTCCACCCACACCGCCAGCGCCACCAGCAGCATCAGCGGCCAGGCGATCGCCAGCAGCGCGAGCGCGGCGGCCAGGTCGAAGAAGCGCTTGCTCAGCCGGCGCGGCGTCGAATAGTCGAAGCCACCTGAGAACACCAGCCACGACGGATCGACCACGTTGAGCTGGACCATGCCGGCCTCGCGCTCGAAGAAACTGGACAGGTCCACCACCGACACGCCGCGCTGCACGCACAGCAGCATCTCTTCCATCGGCAGGCCGCCACGGCGCTCGTCCGGGGCGATGACCATCTCGTCGATCTGCATGCGCTCGACCAGTTCGGACAGGCCTTCCTCGCCCGGACGCACCAGCAATTCCTCCTGGACCAGCACCGGTTGGCCGGGGACCGGCACGAAACCGACCACCAGGAACGAGCGGCGATCGGATTTACGCCGCATGCGCGAGTTGATCAGATCCGCGTTCTTGCCGGCGCCGAAGATCAGCACCCGCTGCTTGAGCACGTCCGAACCGAAGATGTGCATCCAGGCCAGCCGGACCAGGCAGACCCCGACCAGGCCCAGCGCCAGCGACATCGCCTGCACGCCACGGCCGATATAGGTGGCCGGAATGAGGTAGTACAGCACCACCAGGCCGATGCCGCCGAACGCGAACGAGAGCGTCAGCCGCAGGATGAAATCCAGTCGCGTATGACGGACGTGTACCTGGTACAGGCCGAACGCGGCCATCGCGCCGGTCAGGAACATCGCCACCAGCACCGCCCGGATCGGCGCCTGCTCGGCGAAGACGACGTGATACTCGGGTTCGTTGTGGAAACGGATCCACGCCGCGGCCATCACCGCGGCCACCAGCACGATGACTTCCGCGATCCACAGGATGCGGGCCGCACGCGCCTTGCGGCTGGCCTGGCTGGACTTCATGGCATCACCCTTGCCAGCGGCGCACGCGCCCGGCCGATGAGCGGCCCTTGCGTCGCGCAGCGCCCGCTGCACGCATTAAACCCGTCCTGCATGTTTCCCCCTGTCCTGGCCCCCGGTTCCCTGGCGTTCCTGCGGCCTGCCTGTACTAAGGTCATTCGCGGATACCCACGGCCCGTGCTTGCATTGGCAACATGGGTATCAACGCGACTTCAGCCGGTACCCGGCCATGCATGCCGCCACTTCGGACGGAAGCGCGCGAGCGCATGCGTCCCGGGGCTCCCACGCGCCCACGAAAAAGGCCGGGTTGCCCCGGCCTGTCTGTTTCGTGACGAACGGGCGGGAGGGCCCAGGCCCTCCCCCGGCGTCAGGGCTTGACCACCGAACGCCGGTACCGCGCCACCGGCGTCTGCCGGTACGGCGAGCGTCCCACGTACACCCCGCGTCCGCCGGACACCGGCTGCGCCTGCGCGCCCGCGCTCGGAGGCGCCGAAGCGGCCCCCTGGCCCGGAATCAGCGGCTGCGCGCCGTTGACCCGGATGCGGTTGTCGATGTCGCTCTGTTCCAGCGCGCCGATGGCGATCCGGGTGGGCACCAGGCGTGCATGCGCATCGCCGATGGCCAGCTTGGTCCGCAGCGGCGGGTCATAGGCCGGCAGCGACTGCGGCGACGGGAACGGAAACGCCGCCGGGGTCGCCGGGGCGTTGTTGCCCGCCGCCAGCAGCGGGCTGCCGGCGCGGGGACGCAGGCTGCGCTGGGCGATGTCGGTCAGCATCGGATCCGCGCCGCGCACGGTGCCGCTCCATTCCGCCGGCACCAGGATCGCGCCGGACTGCACCCAGTTGTTGCTGCCGGCGACCTGGCGTCCGTTCGACCACGGCTCCCGGCTCGACGGTCCGCAATAAGGCGCGGCCACGTCGCTGGCCGGATTCTCGCGCACGATCGCCGGGGCGCTGCCGCCGTTCTGGTAGATGGCGTTGTTGTGCATCTCCAGCGAACCCTGGCCCAACTGCACCAGCACCGCGTTGGCGTTGCCGCCGCGGTCCAGGATGATCGTGTTGTTGACCAGGCGGGTGCGGCCCTGGTTGCGGCCGTTGAGATCACCGCCGATGCGGAACGCGTTGCCGGAACGGCTGCTGGCGCGATGGATGATCACGTTGCCGACCACGTCCGCATCCTCGCGACGCAGATCCGCGCTCCATCCGGCTTTCTGGGTTTCGCAGTCCGGGCCGATCAATTCCACTTCGTGAAGATCGGAGCCTTCGATCCAGTTGTAATAGATCTCCGCCCGCTGGTGACGCACGCGCACCAGCACGCCGCCGGTCGCGTCGTGGACGTAGTTGTGGCGCATCCGGAACACCGTGTCCGGATAGGCGACCTCGTCCGACTGCATATAGATGGCATGGCGCCGATCGCCCTGGCCGGCGCGCGCCACCTCGCTGTATTCGAGGGTGAACGACCCGGAATTCTGGTCGGCGCCGAGGATGCCGTGCGACGGGCAGTCATGGACGTAGGCATCGCGCACGGTGACGTTGTGCGCTTCGCTGAAAACGCAGCTGCTCGAACCACCGGTGATTTCGAAACCCTCCAGCACCACGTGGTTGGACTGCTCGAACTTGAGGGTGTGGGTGCCCCCGCTGAGGATGGGACGGCTGGCGCCGGCCACCCGCCGCCAGCGGATGGTGACCGGATTGGCTTCGGTGCCGCTGTCATCGTCCCCGATCACGATGTCGCCGCTGTAGGTGGCATTGCCGTCCACCTCGACGATGTCGCCAGGAGCCAGGTTGACGCTGCGGAAAAGCGTGGACAACTGGGTGTACTGCCGCCCGGAGGGACCGACCGTGTAGGTGGCGGCCACCGCGCTCAGCGGGACAGCCGCAAGCAGCCCCAGGCCGAGCAGGGGTTTGGAAAAACGCATTGATTTGGAACTCCCGGAATTCTGGTTGTTCCCCCTGTGGCCGGTATTGTCGCGGGCGGGACGTGAAAGTCCCGCTAACCGCGCCACCCGTGCCCCGGGCATCGTTCCGAACTGCGACCGGGTTGTCATCCCCGTCCGCGGTGCGGGTCGCGGACGCCGATGCCTGCACCGGTCCGGCATCGGCCCGGGAAATTCGTTACGGAAAAATGATTGACGACCGAAATCGAATCGTGCAGAATTCCGCCTCTAACGCAACGCGCCCGTAGCTCAGCTGGATAGAGTACCTGGCTACGAACCAGGCGGTCGGGAGTTCGAATCTCTCCGGGCGCGCCACTTAGCGGTAATGCTGGCAGACATCGCATGGATGCCGACATTACTCCCCGTCACTGATGACCTGCTCTTCGGTACGGAAGCAAAAGCCACCCTCGGGTGGCTTTTTGCGTTTCAGGATCCCGTTGGCGTCATGCACGCCCACCAGCGGCGCGCGTTCATTGGCTTGAGGTCGCAACGGGCCGGAGCGTCTCTCTCGACGCCCGGCCACGGGCATCCACCCTGCTCAGGGCTGGATGCGCTGCGCCACCTGGCTGGAGAGCGCGCCGTCCAGCAACCGCTTCAAACCGGCGTCGGCGCGCCGGGTCGCCTCCGCCTGGCGTTCGGCAAGCGCGGCCTGTTGCTCGCTCAGCGCAGCCTGCTGACGGCTCAGGGCCTCCTGGCGTCGCCCGAGATCCTTCTGCCGCGCGTCCAGGTCCGCCTGCTCGCGCGATTCGCTGGCGGATTCACCGCCACCGTTCAACGAACGCTGCGCCGCCGCCAGCGCGACGCGCGCCTGGCGCTGCCCCAGTTCTCCCTGCTCCTGTCCCAACTTGCCCTGCTGCAGGCCCAATTGGCCCTGACGCGTTCCCAGTTGTCCTTGCTGCTCACCCAGCTGACGGATGGGATCAATCAATGCGTCGAAGCGCTGCAATGTCCCCGGATCCCGGATCAGATAGCGCGCGCTTCCCTGGCGTACCCACAACGCCTGCCCCTGTCCGCCGACGGCACGGCGCGCCTCTTCCAGGTCATGGGTGGAACCGTTCATGACCGTGCGCTTGCCGTCACCCTGGAGACGCACGTAGGCCTGGTCCGGCCCGGAATCGGACACATGGATCTGCCCTGAAACCCCGTCGTCCGCGCTTTCCATGCTGATCATCGAAGTGGTGGTCTGGACCACGGTGGCTGGACTTGCCGCGACTGGCTCGGCCACGGTGGCGAGCGCGGGCGCGGGTGTCGACACGGCGGCGGGTACGGCGGCCGTCGCGGGCGCCGGCACCGGCACCGGCACCGACGCCGCCGCGGATGCGGATGCGGATGCGGATGCGGGTGCGGGTGCTGGAGCCGGTGCGGGCGCGGCCACCATCGCGGCGACCGGTGCCGTGGTGATGACGTCATCGCTGGAAGCGGCCACCAGCCGCACCGGCGCCACGCCGGCGACGGCGACCAGTGCCAGCAGCACGAAGGAACCGGCGCGCGGGAAGGATGCGGTGTTCTGCAGCATGGTCAATCTCCTTTTGAGGCTGAGGAAGGTGGGAGAAGCACTGGCCAGGCCGGTGCGAAGGGAGGACGACGTGCCCAGCCGCAGCAGCAACCGGCCGTAGTCGTGGCGGCAGCGACGATCCCCGGCCACGACCGCCGCATCGCAGGCGGCCTCGCGGGCGATGCCGTACTCGCGCACCGCCAGATGGATCAGTGGATGGAAGAAGAACAGGTGTCGGGCCAGCGTCGGCCCCCATCCCCACCACAGATCGCGGCGATGCAGGTGCACCAGTTCATGCGTCAGCGCCATGTCCAGGTCGTCACCGCTGAGCACGCGGTTCGCGGGCAGCAGCAGGACGGGACGCCACGGCCCGACCAGTTGGGGGGAATCGATTCGATCGGAAACCCGCAACCGGGGAGCGCGACGGAGACCATGGGCCTCGGCCGCCAGCGCCAATGCCCGCGCCAGCGCTTCGTCGGTACAGGGCGCGGCCTGGCTCAGGAGCTCACGGCTGCGCCGCCAGTCGCGAAACGTCACGCCTGCCATGACCAGCACGCCGGCCAGCCACAGCGCCACCAGGCCCGTCTGCCAGGAAAACGCCGTCACGACGGGCGAGGAAGCGACGCGCAGCGGAGCCTCCGTCGCGCCGGTTGCCGCCACCGGACCGGCATCGATGATCGTCACCGGAGCGGACACCTGCGCCGCCAGCCAGGGCAGTTCGAGCGGAGGCGCAACCAGCCCCAGCAGCGCCTGCAGGGCCACCAGCCACCACAGCCAGCACTGCGTGCCCGACGGCAATCGCGGCACCAGCCGGCAGACCGCCCAGACCAGGGCCACCAGCACCACGGTCTGCGCGCTGGTCGCGACCAGGCGTTCGAGGCACGACGCGATGAAGCTCTCCATGGCTCAGTCCTCCTGCCGCTTGGACTGCAGGCGCGCGACCAGCGCTTCCAGTTCGGCCAGTTCCTCGTCGCTGACCTCGCCGCGCTTGGACATCCAGGCCACGAAAGGACTGACCGAGCCGCGCAGGGTCTTTTCCACGAACGCCCCCACGGCTCCCTGCACCACGTCGTCCTCGCCGGCGGTCGCCGAATAGCGGTAGACGCCGCCCGCATGGCGCCGTTTCAGATAACCCTTGGCGCGCAACCGTTCCATCATGGTCAGCACGGTCGAACGCGCCAGTCCCTGCGTCTCGCCAAAACCCGAGGCCACCTCGCCCACCGAGGCGTCCCCCTGCTGCCCGACGTACTGAAGCAGGGCCAGTTCCTGGTCCCCGATGCTCTTGCGTGCCATGGTCCCCTCCACGGGATGACTACAGATGTAGTCAAGCTAGATCTGACTACACCTGTAGTCAAGCCTGACCAATGGCAGGGGGGGGCTGGCGATAGCCTCGGGAGCGTCCCAGGCGGTCGGCGCGGGGAAGGCGTTCGTGGGCGTGGTGATACGACCCTGCGGAGTGGGTCGATACCTCCATCGCAAGGAGGGGCCGCAGGCGATTCGCCCGATGATCGATGCCGGCACGGTGACGCGTGATACCCGCCCGGCGCCTCCGCGAAAACCTCCTCCACGAGGACCGCAGAAACCAAAAACCCCGCCGAAGCGGGGTCCTGGTACGACTGGCGGAGTGAGAGGGATTCGAACCCTCGATAAGGCTTTTGACCCTATACTCCCTTAGCAGGGGAGCCCCTTCGGCCTCTCGGGCATCACTCCGGGAAATGTTCCGCCGCGATGGAATCGCGGCGGCCGCATAGGATAACGGCAGACCGGTTCCGCGGCAAACGGAAATCAGCTCGAGGACGAATCGTCGTTGTGGGAAGCGGAGCCCGCTTCTTCGCCGCGCTGGATGCGCTGGTAGATCTCTTCGCGATGCACGGCAACGTCCTTCGGCGCGGTGATGCCGATGCGCACCTGGTTGCCCTTCACGCCGAGCACAGTCACCGTGACCGAATCACCGATCATCAAGGTTTCGCCGACTCGGCGGGTCAAAATCAGCATGTTTCTTCTCCTGAATCCGGCAAGATTAAAGCCGGGGCAGCGTTCCTGCAGCGCTGGACGCGAGGAAGCTTCCAGATAGGTTCATCGTCGTGAATCATGGTACGGGCCGGAGCACGCGCCCGCAAGCACGGGCGCGCCGCCTGGCGGTTCATTGCAGGCGCTGGGCGACCCAGTCGTTCACGCCCTTGAGGGCAGACACAAGGGCGGGCCCGTCCTCGCCACCACCCTGGGCGAGATCCGGGCGACCGCCGCCCTTGCCGCCGATCTGACTGGCGACGTGGGACAGAAGTTCCCCGGCCTTGACCTTGCCGGCGGCAGCGCCGCTTACCCCCGCCACCAGGGTGGCCTTGCCTTCGCTGGTGCCGGCCAGGACGATCACCGCGTCGCCGAGTTGCTGCTTGAGCCGATCGATCGCATCGCGCAACGCCTTGGCGTCGAAACCCTCCAGCCGCGACGCCAGCACGCGGACTCCATTGACGTCCTGCGCCGAGCCCGCCAGATCGGCGGTGGCGCCCGAGGCCGCCTTGGCCTTGAGCGCTTCCACTTCACGCTCGAGCTTCTTCTGCCGTTCGGTAAGGGCGCGGATCTTCTCGACCACATCATGGGCGTTGCCGCCCAGCAGTTCGGCCGCCTGCTCCAGTCGACGCTCCTCGGCATCGACATGATCCAGCGCGCCCTGCCCGGTCACCGCCTCGATCCGGCGCACGCCGGCGGACACGCCACCTTCGCTGACGATCTTGAACAGTCCGATGTCGCCGGTCCGGCCCACGTGCGTGCCGCCGCACAGTTCGGTCGAATAATCACCCATGCGCAGCACGCGGACGTTTTCGCCGTACTTCTCGCCAAACAGCGCCATCGCGCCAAAATCCAGCGCTTCCTGCATGCCCATATGATGCACTTCGGCCTCGTGGTTGGCACGAACCTGCGCATTCACCCGGCGCTCGACCTCGGCCAGTTCCTGCGCGGTGATCGCCTGGAAATGCGAGAAGTCGAAACGCAGGCGATCCGGCGCCACCAGCGAACCCTTCTGCTGCACATGGGTGCCCAGCACTTCGCGCAGGGCGGCGTGCAGCAGGTGGGTCGCCGAGTGATTGAGGATGGTGGCGGCGCGACGCTGCGCATCCACGGATCCGGCAAGGCGGTCACCGACCTTGAGGCTGCCGCGGGTCACCCGACCCACGTGGCCATGGAACTGGCCCGCAAGCTTCTGCGTGTCGGACACCGCGAATTCCGCCTGCGGTCCGCTCAGCCGGCCGACGTCGCCGACCTGGCCACCGGATTCGGCGTAGAACGGCGTGCGATCCAGGATGACCACCGCCTCATCGCCATGGCCAACCGACTCGACCGGACGGCCGTCCTTCAACAGCGCGACGACGGCCAGATCGCCCGCATCCAGTTGCTCGTACCCCAGGAATCCGGTCGGCTGCAGCTGCGCCACCAGGTCGGCAGGAAGGCTCGCGCTGGATGCGAATTTGCCGGCTGCGCGCGCGGTTTCGCGCTGCTGCTCCATCGCCGCCTCGAAACCGGCCATGTCCACGGTCAGGCCGCGCTCGCGCGCGATGTCGGCGGTGAGATCCACCGGGAAGCCATAGGTGTCGTACAGACGGAAAGCCTCGACGCCGGGAATCACGCCCTGTGCCTTCGCGGCAATGTCATCGAAGATGCGCATGCCCGAATCCAGGGTCTCGGCGAAGCGCTCTTCCTCGGCCTTCAGCGCGCGCTCGACGAGCTCGCGCGCGGCGGGCAGTTCGGGATAGGCCTCGCCCATCAGATCGGAGAGCGTCCCCACCATCCGGTGGAAGAACGGCTGGCGCACGCCGAGCATCCAGCCATGGCGCAGGGCGCGGCGGATGATCCGGCGCAGCACGTAGCCGCGGCCTTCATTGGAAGGCAGTACGCCATCCACGATCAGGAAGCTGCAGGCGCGGATGTGATCGGCGATGACGCGCAGCGACTTGTTCTCGCGGTCCTCGGTACCGGTCAGTTCGGCGGCCTTCTCGATCAAGGCCTGGAACAGATCGATCTCGTAGTTGCTGTGGACGTGCTGCAGGATCGCGGTCAGGCGTTCCAGGCCCATGCCGGTATCCACGCATGGCGCCGGCAGCGGTACCAGGGTGCCGTCGGGCTGACGATCGAACTGCATGAACACCAGGTTCCAGATCTCGATGAAGCGATCGCCGTCCTCATCGGGCGAGCCCGGCGGACCACCGGCAATGTGGTCGCCATGGTCGTAGAAGATCTCGGTGCAGGGCCCGCAGGGGCCGGTATCGGCCATCTGCCAGAAATTGTCCGACGCGAACGGTGCGCCCTTGTTGTCGCCGATGCGGACAATCCGTTCGGCCGGAATGCCGATGTCCTTGTTCCAGATCTCGAAGGCTTCGTCGTCGGTGTGGTAGACCGTGACCAGCAGGCGATCTTTCGGCAGCTTCCAGACCCCGGTCAGCAGTTCCCAGGCCCAGGCGATGGCGTCCTTCTTGAAATAGTCGCCGAACGACCAGTTACCCAGCATTTCGAAGAAGGTGTGGTGACGCGCGGTATAGCCGACCGAATCCAGGTCGTTGTGCTTGCCGCCGGCCCGCAGGCAGCGCTGCACGTCCGCCGCGCGCACGTAGCTGCGCTTCTCCGCGCCCAGGAACACGTCCTTGAACTGGACCATGCCCGAATTGGTGAACAGCAGGGTCGGATCATTGCCCGGCACCAGCGGCGCCGATGGCACGATGGTATGGCCCTTGCTGTGGAAGAAATCGAGGAAATCCTGGCGGATCTGGCGGGTGCTGATTTTGGGGGCGCTGGTCATCTGGCTGGCATTGGCTGACGGGCGCATCCGGACGCCGCGTCCCCCACAAATGCGGGCGCGGGCTCGCCGAAGCAACCCAATGCCCTAGATTAACAGGCCCGACGGGTTCAGTCCTCCCAGTCCAGCCGGGTCGCGGCTCGAACGCTGCCGCCGTCGAATCCCCGCCGGATGAGGAAGTCGGCGGCCTTGCGCCGCCCCTCCAGGTCAGTCAAGCCGCCCGGACCGAAACGGCGGCGGACGAGGTCGCGCGCCGTTTCGGTCCAGTCGCCATCAAAAGTGTCCATGGCCGCCGCGATGGCTTCGCGGTCCAGTCCATGGGTAGCCAGCTCCGCGCGTATGCGGAGCGGCCCATAACCGCTGCCGGCCCGGCTGCGGACCAGCAATTCGGCAAACCGTCGGTCATCCTGCCAGCCTTCGCCGGCCAGCCTGTCCACTGTCGCCCTGGCCTCTTCCCTGGCCACACCCCGGGAGGTCAGTTTGCGTTCCAGCTCCCGCCGAGAGTGCTCCCTGCGGGTCAGCAGACCCAGCGCCCGCTGGACCGGGGTCTGCTCGGCCCGGGGCCGCCGCCGTCGCGGCGAGCCTGGTTCCTCATCCCTGCTCATCGTTCCATCCACCGAACCGGGTGGCCGGCTTCCGTTCCAGCCGATGCCCTGTGCCCAATGGCTCAGTCATCCTGATCCGCGTTGTCGTCCTCGCCACGCGAGGCCTCGGCCGGCTGGAACTTCTCGCGCAGTTCGCTCTCCAGCTTGGCGGCGATCTGCGGGTTCTCGCGCAGGAAGGTCCGCGAATTGTCCTTGCCCTGACCGATACGCTCGCTGCCGTAGCTGTACCAGGCACCGGCCTTCTCGACCAGCTTGGCTTCCACGCCCATGTCGATCAGCTCGCCCTCTCGGCTGATGCCTTCGCCGTAAAGGATCTCGGTGACGACCTGCTTGAACGGAGGCGCCAACTTGTTCTTGACCACCTTGATCTTGGTCTGGTTGCCGATGATCTCGTCACCCTTCTTGATCGCGCCGATGCGGCGGATGTCCAGGCGCACGGAGGCGTAGAACTTGAGCGCGTTGCCGCCAGTGGTCGTTTCCGGGCTCTGGCCGGGCATCATCACGCCGATCTTCATGCGCAACTGGTTGATGAAGACCACCAGGGTGTTGGAGCGCTTGATGTTGCCGGTCAGCTTGCGCAGCGCCTGGCTCATCAGGCGGGCCTGCAGACCCGGCAGCTGATCGCCCATCTCGCCCTCGATTTCCGCCTTCGGGGTCAGCGCCGCGACCGAGTCGATGACGACGATGTCGATGGAACCGGAGCGCACCAGCATGTCGGCGATTTCCAGCGCTTGTTCGCCCGTATCCGGCTGCGACACCAGCAGGTCGTCCACGTTGACGCCCAGCTTGGCGGCGTAGATGGGATCCAGCGCATGCTCGGCGTCGATGAAGGCCGCGGTGCCACCCTGTTTCTGGCACTCGGCGATGGCCTGCAGGGTCAACGTGGTCTTGCCCGAGGATTCCGGTCCGTAGATTTCCACCACGCGGCCCTTGGGCAGGCCGCCGATGCCGAGGGCGATGTCCAGCATCAGCGAGCCGGTCGGAATCACTTCCACGGGTTCGATCACGCGGTCACCCATGCGCATCACCGAGCCCTTGCCGAACTGGCGCTCGATCTGGGTCAGGGCCACGGAAAGGGCGCGCTTCTTGTTCTCGTCCATCATCGGTTCCTCAGAAGAATCAATCGTTGAATGCAAGGCTACGGGGGGCGGATCGCACAGGCTGCGACTGTCCCGGGAAATCTGAAATTAAGGCCGGCGACCACGGCTCGACCATCGGGAAATCCGGCATGACCGCATCGGACAAACCCTCGGAAACGCGTCGGCCCGTCACCGGTTCGGCCTCACCAGGCCGCAGTACAGCCCTTCGATCGCGAAATCCTGATCGGGCTGCACCTCGATGGGGGAATAGTCCGGATTGCGCGGCAGAAGCCGGATCCGGTCCTTGCCGACCTTCAGCAGCTTGACCGTGATTTCGTCGTCGATGCGGGCCACCACGATCTGCCCCGAAAGCGCGTCACGGGTGCGATGGACGCCGATCAGATCACCGTCGAAGATGCCTTCGTCCCGCATCGAGTCTCCCTTGACCCGCAGCAGGTAATCCGGCGCCGGGGCGAAGAAGGCCCGATCCAGCAGGACGTAGTCGTGATGACCGGCGTCGGCGCCAATCGGCGCGCCCGCGGCCACCTGCCCGAGCACCGGCACCCGCAGCCCATCGTCGTTGGCGGACGGGAACGCCAGTTCGGGCTGGGCCTGCACCGGCGCCTTCAGCAGGCGGATGCCCCGGGCCCGGCCCGGCAGCCGCTCGATGGCGCCGGCCTGCTCCAGTGCCTCCAGGTGGTACTGCGCCGCCCGCACGCCCTTGAAGCCGAAAGCGCGGGCGATCTCGGTCTGGGACGGGGGAACACCCTCGGTTTCGATGCGCTCGGCGATGAGGGCGAGGATGGCTTGCTGGGTATCGGTCAGGTCCATGGTTAGTAGTATTACTACTAACAAACCGGTTTGGCAATACCCGGCTCTCCGCGGCGCGCCTCCCGCATTGCCGCCCGCTGGAGGCGATTGCGTCCCTGTCCCGGCGGCTCAGCGCTTGCGTCCGCTCCGCCAGATCGACAGGACGATCCAGACCCCGGTCATCGCGGCGAACACGAAACCCAGCACACCCATCGCCATCAGCCAGCGATTGGAGATGCCGCCACCGACGCTGTTCATCACGATGGACGAGCCGATGATCAGCGCGGCGGTCACCACGCCGATGGTGAGCCGGTTGGCGGCGCTGTTGAGCTGGTCGCCGAAGGCCCTCAAGGAAGTGATGTCGAGCTGGCCGCGCAGGCGCCCGCGCCGCGCCGCCTGCAGCAGCCGGCGCAAATCGCGCGGCATGTCCCCCACCAGATCCAGCGCGCCTGACAGGCTGCGGCGCCCGCGGCGGGCAACCGCGCGCGGCGAATAGCGTTCCAGAATCGCGCGTTCCAGATAGGGCCGCGCCTCGCTGGCCATGTCGAAGTCCGGATCCAGTTGCCGGCCCAGTCCCTCCAGGGTCAGGAACGCCTTGATCATCAGCGCCAGATCCGGCGGCAGGCTGAGGCCGTGCCGACGCAGCAGCGCCGCCACGTCGGTGAGCATGGCGCCCATCCGCAACTGTTTCAGCGGCACCCCGCGATAGCGGTCGGTGAATACCCCCACGTCAGCCTGCAGGCGCGTTTCGTCCACCGACGTGTCGCCTTCGGTCCAATCGAGCAGGATGTCGGTGACGGCCTCGGGATCCTCGCCGACCAGGCCATTGAGCAGCCGGGCGACCTGGAAGCGGCGTTGTTCGGAGACGCCGCCGACCATGCCGAAATCGATCAGGCCGATGCGCCCGTCGCGCAGGTAGAAGATGTTGCCCGGATGCGGATCGGCGTGGAACAGGCCGTCCACCAGCACCATCTTCAACACGATCGCCGCGCCGGTCCGGGCCAGTTCATGGCGATCCAGCCCCGCCGCATCCACCGCCGCGAGATCGCAACCGGGGATGCCATCCACCCAGTCCTGCACGCTCAGGCGCTCGCTGGTCCATTGCCAGTGCACGGCGGGAATCAGGACTTCCGGATGGTCCTGGAAATTGAAGGCGATGCGTTCGGCGTTGCGGCACTCGCCGGCGAAATCCAGTTCCGCGCGCAGCGAGGCGGCGAATTGCTGGGCGATGCCGATGGGATGGTATCGGCGCAGATCCGGCACCTGGGTCTGGATGATTTCGGCCAATCGCGCCAGCAGGCGCAGGTCCGCCTCGACCACTTCGCGGATTCCGGGCCGCCGCACTTTCAGCACCACCGCGCGACCGTCTTCCAGCCAGGCGCGATGCGCCTGCGCCAGCGAAGCGGCGGCCAGCGGTTCCGGGTCCAAGCGGGCAAAGATGTTCTCCGGAAGGTCGCCGAGATCTTCGATCAGCTGTGGGCGGATCACCTCGTAAGGCACCGCCGGCACCGCGTTCTGCAGCCGGCTCAACTCCGCGATCCATTCCGGCGGCAGCAGGTCGATGCGCGTGGCCAGCACCTGGCCGAGTTTGACGAAGGTCGGTCCCAGCGTTTCCAGCGCGCGCCGCAGTCGCTCGGGCGGCTCCATCCGAAGCGCGTCTTCCGCGTGCTGCCAGTGCAGGAGCCGGCCGGCCCGTTCCAGCGCGCCGGCCAAGCCGATGCGCCGGACCATGTCACCGAAGCCGTTGCGGATCAGGACCGAGGCGATTTCCTGCAGTCGCCCCAGATCACGTACCGCTCCCAGGGTCTCCCACATCAGCGTCGCCCTTTGCTTCCGGTCCGCATCGTCACAGCCGTTCCAATCCGTGCAGCGCGGCCGCCACCGTCTGGCGCCGGACGGCGTCGCGATCGCCATCGAACAGGAAGACTTCCGCGCGCGCATAGCCGCCGCGGCGCTTCCAGCCGATCCAGACCGTTCCGACCGGCTTGCCCTCACTGCCGCCGCCCGGGCCGGCGATGCCGGTCACCGCGACGGCCACGCTCGCACCGGAATTCACCAGCGCGCCGGACACCATTTCGATGACGGTCTCGCGGCTGACCGCGCCGTGGGTTTCCAAGGTCTGCGGACGCACCCCCAGCAGGGCCTGTTTCGCTTCGTAGCTGTAGGCCACCATGCCGCTGTCGAACCAGTCCGAGGAACCGGCGATGTCGGTCACCGTCTTGGCGATCCAGCCACCGGTACAGCTTTCCGCGGTCACCAGGTGATCATGCTCGGCGCGCAGACGGGTACCGATCAGCTCGGCCTGCGCGCGCAGTTCGGCATCGGAGGGAATCGCAGCCACGGTCGACATCGGGTCAGCTCGGGGGAAGGAGTCCCCGTTTTAGCCCAATTCGGTCTTCCTGTCTGCCGCCATCGGCGTCATCCGCCCCCGAGGGGGCGGATGCACGCGCCATGCCGTCGGTGGTGCGGCGGCTCAGTACGTCACGCGGAAGGTCACGCCATAGGTGCGCGGCGCGCCAAGGAACGCGTTGAACGAGTTGGTCGGATCACCCGGGGTTGGCGAGAAGTTCTGCAGCGGGGCGTCGAAACCGACCTGCTGATAGGTCTCGTCGGTCAGGTTCTGTCCCCACAGCTCCACCATCCAGCGCTTGTTCTTCGCACCGAAGCCGATCCGGGCGTTGACCAGCGTGTACCCTTCCTGGGTCTTCTCGATGTCCATGTCCGAACCGGTATTGTGTTCGGATATGTATTTGGCGCCGACGTTGAAGCGACCGATCAGGCTGTTGCCGAAATCCCACTGATAGGTCACCGATGCCGAACCCGACCACAGCGGCGCGAAGCTGATGTGGTTGCCCGGCAGCTTGTATAGCGTGCCGCCGGGCGCCACGAATTCGGATGTCGGCTTGTCGTTGCCATAGCGGGTGTCGGCGTAGGTCAGGCCAGCCTGCAGCATCAGGCCATCCACCCCGGTCTGCCACAGCACCTCGGTGTCGATGCCCTTGGAAGTGACTTCGGGAATCGAGCGCACCACGTAGCTGGTGCCGAGGAAGCTGTTGAGCTGGAAGTCGGTGAACTCCTGGTAGAACAGGGTGCCGTTGAGCAGCAGGTTGCCGTCCAGCCAGGTGGACTTGGCGCCCAGCTCGTAGCTGTCGACGAACTCGCCCGGGAACGAGGTATCCCTGACCGGCAGGATGCCGGCGGTGCCGCTGGACAGACCGGTGTTCGACTGCACGCGATCCAGGTTGAACCCACCGCCCTTGTAACCGCGCGCGCCGGACAGATAGGTCATCAGGTGATCGTTCCAGCGGTAGGCGAACTTGAGCGTGCCGGACCATTCGCTCTCGGACCTGTCCTGCTGGGTGTGCCGACCGTTGTGGGCGACGTTGGCCCACGGCAGGCACATGTAACCGATCGCGGTCGGGGCAAGCTGCTGCGCCACGGCTTGGGGAATGCCGCGCGCCATCAGCGCGCCGACCACCCGTGCCGGGGTGCCCAGCGCAGTCGCGCAACCCAGGCTGCCATTCGGATTGGTGTAGACCGAATCCAGTTCCTTCTTCTCGTGGGTGTAGCGCAGACCCAGCGTGATCGCCAGCTGGTCGGTGGCGTGCCAGGTGTTGTTGGTGAACAACGCGGCGGTCTTGGCGTTCTGGTTGTAGGTGTCGTGCGCGCCTTCGGTGTCACCCGGGAAGACGGTGCCGAGCGGCCGCCCGGTGGCCTGCGACGCGAACAGGAACGGATTGGTGGTATTCACGGTGATGCCCAGCGGCGCGAGCTGGCGGGCGAACAGGCTCAGCAGCGCGGTGGACAGGTAGGTCTCGTAGTGCCGGCCGATCATGTACTGATCGTGGCGCTCCAGGTCCTCGTCCGAGTAGAAGAAACCCAGCATCCAGTCCAGCTTGTCGGTGCTGCCGGTCAGGCGCAGTTCCTGGCTGAAGGTCTTGAACTTGGTCGACGAGTCGTCGAAGTTGTTGCGCCGATACAGCAGATCCGCGCCGCTGAAATCGAAGTCCAGCGCGTTGACCGACTGCCAGTCGCGCGCGGCGGTTATCGAGGTCAGCGTCGCTCCGTTGAACCAGGGCGTGTTCCAGTCGATCTGGGTGGAGAAGCCCTTGTCGAGCACGCTCTGTTCGGTGCCGCGGTTGCTGTAGGCCAGGCGCCGTTCCGGATCCGCCACCGGAATGATCGCGCGCCCGGCGCCGCCGGCCAGCGCGTCGAGGATGTTGGCGGTCAGGCCACGCACGGTGGTCACGCCGACGCAGCAGTTCTCGTCGCGGCGGGTGTAGTCGGCGATGAAGGTGAAGTCCAGATCGTCGTTCGGCTCCCACAGCAACTGCGCGCGCAGGGTACGGAAGTCGCGGTCGCTGTCCTCGCGTTCGGTACGCGGTCCCACCCCGGTGTTCACGTCGGTCACGCCATCGCGCTTGCGCTTGGCCGCATAGATGCGGAACGCGGCGTGATCGCTGATGGCGTCGTTGTAGGCGCCGGAGATGCCGAACTCGCCGTAATTGCCGAAGGTCAGTTCGCCCTCCGCGCTCTGGGTGTAGCTGGGGCGGCGGGTGATGACGTTGATCACGCCGGCGGACGTGTTCTTGCCGAAGACGGTTCCCTGCGGCCCCTTCAGCACTTCGATGCGTTCCAGTTCGCCCAGGTCGCCGAACCCCACGCCGGTGCGCGGACGGTAGACGCCATCGATCACCACGCCCACGGCGGACTCCAGGCCGGCGTTGTCGCCGTTGGTGCCGACGCCACGGATGCGCGCGGTGGTCTGCGATTCGTTGGTGGTCGAACTGACATGCAGGCCCGGCACCAGCAACTGGACATCCTTGATGTCGGAAACGCCCGCGTCCTGCAGCAGTTGCTCCGGCAGCGCGGTCAGCATGATGGGCACATCCTGCATCGCCTCCTCGCGCTTCTGCGCGGTGACCGTCATGGTCGCCAGCGTGGTCGCCTCCTCGTCGGGCTTGGTCTGGGCTGGCGCGGCCTCCTGCGCTTGCAGATTGGCGGACAGTGCGGCGAAAACGGCGAGCGCGAGTGCGCGATGCTGCGGTTTGGCAACGACCATGTGTTCCCCTCCCCCGGGTCATGTCGGATGTGATCAATCGATTGCGATATTCGGACCTGCCTTGCGACTGCGGACATCAATTTGCGCGCGTGGCGCGCCCCCTGTGCGAAGGAAGCTAGCACCCCTGGATGCGGAGAAGCATTTTGCAGCGCACCCATACGCAGGAAGCGCTTCCTGCACGGGAAAATAAGCACGATCGTGCGCAAATTCGATTGCCCGGGACGCGGAAAAAGGAACCTCATCCACCTCCATCCCGCATGCCGAGATTTGTTCGTCGCCGCCCGGGCTCGAGCGGATGCTCGCGTCGCAAGACGCATCGTCCCGGCGTCCGCCCGGAGTTCGCCGGCGTGCGCGGGCACCTTGCGATCATCCCGCTGCGGGGGGAGATCTCCCCGGCCCTCGACTGCGGCTCCCGACCCGGACCCGGCAGCGATCCCCTAAACTTGCATCCTTTCTCCGGTCGGCCATCGCGTCCCCGATGCCCCTCCACCCGGCGGCTTGCCGGCGGGCCAGGTGTGCCGGATGTTTTCCAGAAGGTCACATGAAGCAGGACAAGTCGCAGGAACACACTCCCTTGATGAAGCAGTTCTTCGCCGCCAAGGCGGAGTACCCGGATCTGCTGTTGTTCTTCCGGATGGGAGACTTCTACGAGCTGTTCTACGACGACGCCCGCAAGGCTGCGCGGCTGCTGGACATCACCCTGACCCAGCGCGGCAATTCCGCGGGCGCGCCCATTCCGATGGCGGGCGTGCCGCACCATGCCTACGAAAGCTACCTGGCCCGACTGGTGGCGCTGGGTGAGTCGGTCGCGATCTGCGAGCAGATCGGCGATCCCGCCCTCGCCAAGGGGCTGGTCGAACGCAAGGTCGTGCGGGTGGTCACGCCCGGCACGGTCACCGACGAGGCGCTGCTCAATGAGCGCCGCGACACCCTGCTGATGGCGATCGCCCGCGGCCGCAAGGGTTACGGCCTGGCCTGGGCCGATCTGGCCGGCGGACGCTTCGTCGTCAATGAGGTCGAGGGCGAGGACGGCCTGGAGGCGGAGCTCGCGCGGCTGGAGCCGGCGGAAATCCTGCTGCCCGACGAGGACGGCTGGCCGGAGTTCATGCAGGGCCGCCACGGCCTGCGCCGGCGCGCGCCGTGGTTGTTCGACGCCGACAACGGACGCCGGCAACTGCTGCAGTTCTTCCAGGTGCGCGACCTCAACGGCTTCGGCATCGAACAGCTGCCGCTGGCGACCGGCGCCGCCGCCGCCCTGCTCGGCTATGTGGAGGAGACCCAGAAACAGCGCCTCCCGCACCTGGGCGCCATCCGCACCGAATCGGCTGGCGACGCCATCGCCATGAACGCGGCGACCCGCCGCCACCTGGAACTGGACAGCCGCGTCGATGGCGACACCGGCAACACCCTGCTTGGCGTGCTCGACACCACCATCACCCCGATGGGCGGCCGCCTGCTCCGCCGCTGGCTGCATCGTCCGCTGCGGGACCGCCGCGTGGTCGGCGAACGCCACCAGGCGGTGGACAGCCTGATCGAGCGCGGACTGGACGCCGCCCTGCGCGAACGCTTCCGCGCCCTCGGCGACATGGAGCGCATCCTCACCCGGGTCGCCCTGCGCTCGGCGCGTCCGCGCGATCTGTCCACCCTGCGCGACGCGCTCGCGCTGCTGCCGGAAATCCGCCAGACCCTGGCCGGCGCCGCGTCCGATCCCGCCGCCCTGGCGGCCTCGCCGCGACTATCGGAACTTGCCGCCGAACTGGGCGAGCACACCGACACCGCCACCCTGCTGGCCAATGCGATCGCGCCACACCCGGCGCTCAAACTGGTCGATGGCGGCGTGATCGCCGACGGCTTCGACGCCGACCTGGACGAACTGCGCCGCCTGAGCACCCACGCCGATCAGTTCCTCGTCGATCTGGAAACACGCGAGCGCGAAAGCAGCGGCATCGCCACCCTCAAGGTCGGCTACAACCGCGTGCACGGCTACTACATCGAGATCAGCAAGGGCCAGGCCGATCGCGCGCCGGTCCACTACACCCGCCGGCAGACCCTCACCAATGCCGAGCGCTACATCACCGAGGAACTGAAGAGTTTCGAGGACAAGGTGCTGTCGGCGCGCGAGCGCTCGCTGGCGCGCGAGAAAGCACTGTACGAAGGCCTGCTGGACACGCTCAACCAGAATCTGGAGCCGCTCAAACGCTGCGCCGGCGCCCTCAGCGAGCTGGACGTGCTGGCCTGCTTCGCCGAACGCGCGCAGGCGCTGGACTGGTCGCGGCCGACCCTGGTCGACGCCCCCGGCCTGCACATCGCGCGGGGACGCCATCCGGTGGTGGAAGCGGTGCGCGCGGAACCTTTCGAACCCAATGATCTGGACCTGGACGAACAGCGCCGGATGCTGATCATCACCGGCCCCAACATGGGCGGCAAATCGACCTACATGCGCCAGAACGCGCTGATCGTGCTGCTCGCGCACATCGGCAGCTTCGTCCCGGCGGCGCGCGCGACTATCGGCCCGATCGACCGCATCCTCACCCGCATCGGCGCCGGCGACGACCTCGCCCGCGGCCAGTCGACCTTCATGGTCGAGATGAGCGAGACGAGCTACATCCTCCACCACGCGACGAGCGAGTCCCTGGTGCTGATGGACGAGATCGGGCGCGGCACCTCGACCTACGACGGGCTCGCGCTCGCCGACGCGTGCGCGCGCCACCTCGCCGCGACGAACCGCGCCTACACCCTGTTCGCGACCCACTATTTCGAGCTGACCG
>NZ_JBQCIJ010000007.1:0-51667 GCF_051953815.1 Pseudoxanthomonas sp.
AGGGCGGCGAGCACACCGCTGCCAAGAAGCAGCGCCGATCGTGGCGCGACAAGATCAATTCGCTCAAGGCGTAGGTACTCGGCGTCGCAACTCATTGCGCCGACTGGAATGTGCAGGGCGGGAGGAGCGAAGCGCATCCCGCCCGCATGTAATCGGCGGGATGCGCCGCTGCGCGGCTTCTCCCGCCCTAGATTAGATCCATTCGCGCGGCTTTAGGTACTCCGCAAGCCGCGCTTCGGCGCTTCCCGTCTCGGGCTCGTAGCCGTATTCGTAGCGCACGCGCGGCGGCAGCGACATCAGGATGGATTCGGTGCGGCCGCCGGACTGCAGGCCAAACAGGGTGCCGCGGTCGTACACCAGGTTGAATTCGACGTAGCGGCCGCGGCGGTACAACTGGAATTCACGTTCGCGTTCGCCGCAGGCCATGTGCTTGCGGCGTTCGACGATCGGCAGATAGGCATCGAGGAAGCCGTCGCCCACCGCGCGCAGATAGGCGAAATCGCGATCGAAGTCCTGCCCGAGATCGTCGAAGAACAGGCCACCGACGCCGCGCGTCTCCGCGCGGTGCTTCAGGTAGAAGTACTCGTCGCACCAGTGCTTGTGCGCGGCATAGCGCTCGGCGCCGCCGAACGGCTCGCACAGATCGCGCGCGGTGCGGTGCCAGTGCAGCACGTCCTCGTCGAAGGGATAGAACGGGGTCAGGTCGAAACCGCCGCCGAACCACCAGGCCACCGCCTGTCCGTCGCGCTCGGCGCGGAAATGGCGCACGTTGGCGTGGGTGGTCGGCAGGTAGGGATTACGCGGGTGGAACACCAGCGACACGCCGACCGCGCGCCAGGAAGCGCCGGCCAGTTCGGGACGATGCGCCGACGCCGACGGCGGCAGCTTGCTGCCGGAAACATCCGAGAAGCCGATGCCGGCCTGTTCGAACACCCGTCCGCCCCGCAGGATCCGGGTGCGGCCACCGCCGCCTTCGGCGCGGGTCCAGTTGTCTTCCTGGAAGCGGGCCTGGCCATCGGCCGACTCGATGGCGGCGCAGATGCGATCCTGCAGATCGGTGAGGTAGTCGCGGACGGGCATGATGTCGTTCATGCCCGCCATTCTAGCGGCGCGCCGCCGCCGCCGCTGTTTTTCAGCGAACGGGCGGCGGCATCCGGCGGTCCTCAGGGCGTCGCTTCGCCTTGCTCCGGAGCATCCTGGCCGGCTTCCTTTTCCAGTTCGCGCAATGCGTCCTGGAGCGCGCGGCCGACGCCCATCTGTTCCCAGTTCGAGGTTTCCAGCACGTCGCAAGCGACGTGGCGTTCGTCCTTGGCGCATACGGCCCGCATCGATTCGATGACCGCGTCATCGCCGGTTTCCGCATAGGCCCGGATCAGGTTCTCGCAGCCCACGCGCACGCCCGCCGCGCAAATCCGCTGATACTGGGGTTGCGCCCCGGCCCAGTCGCCGGCCAGCGCCCGCGCGTGTCCCAGCGCATTGCAGCCCTGCAGCTTGCCGGCCTTGCAGCAGGCCTCCGCGCCGCCCTCGCGCCCGATGCCTGGACAGTCCTCGACCAGGGGCCGCTCGACGTACGTGCGCGGCGGCGCGCAACGATCCGCGCCACCTTCGCCGCGGGTGTAGAGCGCATAGCGGTTCCAGCTGTCGAGGCCGAGCAGGCGGTCGCCGCCGATGACCTTGAACACGAAATCGCCGCCCTTGTCGTGGCGGATCCGGATTAGTCCATCTTCCAGCCGCGCGCGCATGACGCTGCCGAAACCGGCCTCGACCCGGCCGGCGTCGGCGAAGCCGAGTTCGGACATCAGTCCGCTCTCCGCCGCGTAGTTGCCGCAGGGCAGCGCGGTGGGCGCGGGCGCGCGCAGATCGTTGGCATTCAATGCCCCCAGCGGTGCCGCCTTGGCGCAGGCGTCCTTGTCCTCGCCGCGCTCGCAGGCAACGGCGAGCGCGGCACGCGCGTCGAGGTAACGACCGCCGTTCCACAGCTTCTCGGCCGCCTCGCCGCAGACCTTGGCCGAACCGGCGCGTTCGCAGAGCGCCTGCGCGCGATCCAGGTGCGCTGGCGAAAGCGGCACCTCGTCGGTGTACATGCCCTTGAAGACGTCGGCGAACATCCGGGTAAGCACCTGCTTGACCTGCGCCTCGCAGGCGGACTCGGAATAGGCGGGATTGCCTTCGGTGCATTCCGGCGGCGGCTCTTCCGGCACGACATCGGCGCGGTTCCGCCGCGTGGCCGCTTCCTGGAAACCCTCGATCAGGGCGACGCAGGCGAACGGCAGGCTTTCCTGCTCGCACCAGCGCGCCAGCGTCGCTTCGTCGGCATCGAGCCTGGCATCGAAGCAGGCGGCCAGATCCGCGCGGCAGCTTCCGGCGGCTGCGGGGCGCGGCGCGGCGCATTTCACGGGTTGCGCGAGCGTGTAGACCTCGCCCATCTCGGTGCGCAGGACGCGGCCGCCGGATTCCGGCGTCCAGCTCTCGGAGTAGGCGCTTTCCAGATCGTAGGCCGTGACCTTGCCGTCCGCCTGGACCTGGTGGGCCAACGGGCGCGGTGCCTGATAGTCCGTGTATTCGGTCGCGGTGGACGCGCTGTCGATGCGCAGTTCGCGATGGCCGTCGGCGGTGCGGTACACGCCGCACGCGGGGGCCGCAGCGGCGGCGAGGGGAAGGGCGACCAGAAAAGCGCAGGCGGCGCGGATGGCCAGCGTCCGTGCGAATGACATGCGAAAGACTCGTTGTGGGGGACGCACCAGTATATCGGCGGCGTCGTTTCCGCCGTCAGCGGAACTCCGCGCGCACGGCGGGCGTGCACAGCTTCCACACGATGGCGCCATGCAGGATGCCGATGGCGACGGCCGCGGCGTACATCGCCATCCGCATCGCGGCCTGCATGTTCGCAAGCAGGGGATCGATGTCGGCGGGATCCACGCCGGACCGGCTCGTCAGGTCACCGAGGAACCGGTCGAAGGCGAACGCGCCGGCGAAGGTGAGCAGCGCGCCGGCCAGCAGCAGGACGATGAAACCGAAGCGGCCCCATTCGCGCCGTTGCAGCAGGCCCCACGACGCCACCGCCCACAACACCGACGACAGCACGGACAGCAGCAGCAACAGGCCCAGGTGATCGAACAGCCACAGCAGCGCCGGTGGCAGGGCCACGCCGGAAGCACCCGTGGTGAGCGCCTCCAGCAGGCCCTGATCCGGATGGGCGCCCAGCAGCATCACGCCCTGCAGGACGCCGCTCACTACGCCCAGCAGCGCCAGGACCAGCGACAGCCAGGCCAGGAGGGTGACGAACTGCGAGCGGGGAGCCGGTTGCATGGTCTCGAGGAAATCCGTGTCGGGGCGGGTTACTTCAGGTTGTTCTCGAACAGCTTGAGCACGCGCTTGTACTCGTCCAGCCACGAATCGGCGCGGGTGAAGCCGTGGCGCTCCAGCGGATACGGGGCGATTTCCCAGTTGTCCTTGTGCAGTTCGATCAGCTTCTGGGTCAGCACCACCGAATCGCGGAAGAACACGTTGTCATCGATCATGCCGTGCGCGATCAGCAGATGATCCTGCAGGCCGGCGGCATATTCGATCGGCGAGGATGTGCGATAGGCCTGCGGATCCAGTTCCGGCGTGTTGAGGATGCTGGCGGTGTAGTCGTGGTTGTACTGGGTCCAGTCGACCACCGGCCGCAGCGCGGCGCCGGCCTTGAACACGCCCGGCTTGCGGAACAGCGCCATGAAGGTCATGAAGCCGCCATAGGAACCACCGTAGATGCCGGCGCGGTCGCGATCGCCCTGGCGGGTTTCGACCAGCCAGTCCAGGCCGTCCAGATAGTCTTCCAGTTCCGGATGGCCCATGTTGCGGTAGATGGCGGTGCGCCAGTCGCGGCCATAGCCCTCGCTGGCGCGATAGTCGAGATCCAGCACGATGTAGCCGCGCTGCACCAGCAGGTTGTGGAACATCTGCTCGCGGAAGTAGGTCGGGTAGCGGTGATGAACGTTCTGCAGGTAACCGGCGCCATGCACGAACATCACGATCGGATAGCGCTTGCCGGGTTCCATCACCTTCGGGCCGTAGTACTTGCCCCACACCTGGCCGGCGCCGTGCCTGGAGGGCACCTGCACGATTTCCGGCTGGATCCACTCGCGCGCCTTGAACGCGGGAGTACGCGTATCCGTCAAGGCCACGGGCGTGCCGCCGGCCGCGTCGAGCACCGACAGCTGGGTGGGCACGTAGGCGCTGGAATGGGCCACCAGCAGGCGGCGATCATCGGGCGACAGCGCGAAGCGCTCCACCCCGTCCAGGGCGGTGACCTCGGTGACCGCGTCGCTGCCCAGATCCAGACGGCAGATCTCGTAGTCGGCCGGGTTGGCGCGATTGCACAGGAAGAAGAACGCGCCGCCATCGGCGGTGGGTACCGGCGAACTGACTTCCCAGCGGCCGCTGGTGCGCTGGCGCGGCTTGCCGCCGCCCTGCACGGTGTACAGGTGCGAATAGCCGGACTGCTCGGAAAGCAGCCACAGGCTGCCGTCGGGCAGCCAGCCGAACTCGTTGTTGTTCCAGTTGATCCAGGCCGGATCGGTCAGCCGGTGGCGTGGCTGCAGGCGCGCGTCGGCCAGATCCACGCTGGCGATCCAGCGGTCCTTGTTGTCGATCGCATGCAACTGCACGGCGACCTGCCGGCCGTCCTCGCTCCAGACAATCGCGGAGGCCGATTCGCTTTCCACCCGCACCGGACGATTGTCTTTCTGCGGCTCCTTGCCGGCGGCCTTGCGCAGCGCGGCCATCGGATCCTCGGCGATGCCGGGCAGGACGTCGTAGGCCAGCGGGCGGACGGTGCCCGCCGCGACGTCGACCAGCCACAGCGACTGCGGCACCGGATCGTTGCGGCCCACGCGGGTACGCACGCTCTGGAATTCCTCGTAGCCGGATTCGGTGACGTACATCGGCATCTTGCCTTCCTGGCCCTCGTCGGCGCCCTTGGCCTGGGTCACCACCACCACCCAGCGGCCGTCCGGCGACATCGCGCTGTCGGCGATGGCGACATCGGCGCCCAGGTAGATCGGCGCCGGCGCGCGGCTGCCGTCGGCCTTGCGCCAGGCGGCATCCTGCTGGCGCGCCGCCTCGCGCTGCGCGCGGTCCCGCGACAGGGTCTCCAGCGTGCGCAGCTGCTGTTCGCGCAGGGCGTCGGCCTTGGGCGTCGCGGCCGGATCCTTTTCCGCGCGCAGGACCGCGGCCTGGGCCACGCCGGCCTGCGGCGACCAGCGGTACCAGTCGTTGCCGTTGCGCCAGATGACGCCGCCATCGCGGGCGAAGCGCGGCTGCGCCTCGGTGTCGTTGCTGCGGGTGAGCTGGGTCAGCGCGCCGCTGCGCAGATCGCGCAGGAACACGTCGCCGTTGCGGACGAACACCATGCGCTGGCCGCGCGCGTCGATCTGCGGATTGGGCGCGTCCAGGCCGCCGCGTTCGGCGTCGCCGACCCGCTCGGCGGCGGCGCCGCCGCCGACCGCCTGCGTGTACGTATCGCGGATCAGGCTGCCCGGCCGCTTGAGTTCGTACTGCACGTGCCGGCCATCCCAGGACCACCAGGCGCGTTCGACCGGGGGACCGATCCAGTCCGGATCCGCCATCACCTGCTCGATGGTCAGCGGCGCGACGTCCTGCGCGGCGAGAGGGGCGGCCAGCAGGGACAGCGACAGTGGCAGCAGCAGGGCGGGCAGAACGTGGCGCATGGGATTTCCGTTAGGCCGGTGTGAAAGGCGCAAGGGTATCAGCCGGCGACGTCCGCATCGCCAGCCGATGGTCATGCGAACGCCTGAACGTGCAGGGTTTCCCCGCATACCGGTTTCCTCCACAATCTCCGCCATTCCTCACTTTTCCCCGCAGGACGCGTACGCGCGGATGCAAGCCTTCGTTTACAAAAGCCTGCGCAAGGCGGACACCTACGTGTACCTGGCCGCGCGCGACGACTTCACCCGCCTGCCCGAACCGCTGCGCACCCAACTGGGCGATCTGAGTTTCGTGCTGGAGGTGGCCCTCACCCCCGAACGCAAGCTGGCCCGGGAAGACGCCGAAGTCGTGCGCGGCAACCTGGCCGCGCGCGGATTCCATATCCAGTTCCCCCCGCAGCCGGACAGCGACGAACGCGCAGATGCCTGAATCCGTGCCTGAGTCCGCATCCCGACTGCGCCGTCTGGCCGCGATCGCCGGTCTGCTGGGCGTGGCGCTGGCCGCGCTGGGCTGGGTCGGCGGCCCGCTGGCGGCGCTGGGCGCCTGGCTGGCGCAACCGGCCCTGGCCCTGGCCTGTTCCTGGCAGCGGGGCAGCCGTCCGCTGCCGGTCGCGCGCGACTGGCGCGAATCGCTGCCGGCCCTGCTCATCGCGTGGGGCGCGGCGTTCGCCACGGTCGCGGTGCTGATTGCCTGGCCGCTTTCGGCCCTGCGGGACAGCGGCAGCTTGGCCGCGGCGCTGGGCCTGAGCGCGGTGGTGGGCGTGCTGCTGATCGGCCTGTGGCGGACCTGGCCGCTCTGGCAGGGCATCGAACGCGAACCGGGCAGCCTGGGCTGGCATTGGCGCGCGTTGGCCGAGCGCGATTTCCACGCCTGGCGCGGCCTGGGCGTGGCCGCGCTGGTCGCGCTGGCGGTGGCCGGCGGCCTGGTGCTGGCGTGGCCGGATCTGTTGTCCGCCCCGGCCCGCTCGATCGCCGCGCCGCTGTACGTGCTGGTCCTGCCGGTCCTGCACTGGGGCATCCAGTCCATCGCCGCCGCGCGCGGATTGCCGGTGGTCGACATGGGCATCGGCCTGGCGGCCGCATCGACCGCCGAACCCGCGTCGTCGTCGACGGCGTATGAGGCGGATCTGGAGCGGGCGCTGTTCGACGCCGCGCGCAGCGGCCGGGTCGATCGCGCGCTGGAACTGCTGGACGCCGGCGCCGACGCGCACGCGCTGCCGCCGGCGTCCTCCCGCGATCAGCGCAGCCTCGCGGTGCTGGCCGCGGTGCTGCCGGATCTGCGCCTGCTGCGCGCGCTGATCGGCCAGGGCGTGGATCTCAATCACGCCCATGCCGGCATGACGCCGTTGCTGGCGGCCACCCGCGACAGCTGGCACGGCCGCCCCGACGCGGTGACCACGCTGCTGGCCAACGGCGCCGATCCGCGGGTCACCGACAGCGATGGCAACACACCGCTGCACCATGCCGCGCGCAGTTCCGATCCCGGCGTGGTCGCGCTGTTGCGCGATGCCGCCGCCGAGATCGACGCGGTCAACCAGGACGGCCTGACCCCGTTGGGCGTGGCCTGCGTGGCCGGCAACTGGCGGCTGGCCAAATTCCTGCTCGAACGCGGCGCGCGACCGGAACCGGCGGGCGCGCAACCGGCGCTGCTGGCGGCGGCGGCCACCGAGGAAGACGATCCGGCCGGCGTGCAGTTGCTGCTCAAGCACCGCGCCAAGGTGGACACCCGCGATGGCCAGCGCCGCAGCGCGCTGCACGAAGCGGCGCTGGCCGGACACATCGACATCGTCAACACGCTGCTGGCCGCGGGCGCCGACGTGCACGCGCACGATGCCCAGGGTCGCACGCCCTGGCTGGAAGCCGCGCGCGGTGGCCGCATCGCGGTGCTCGAACGGTTGGCCGAGGCGGGCGTGGACGTCGCGGTGATTGACGGCGAACAACGCAACGCGGTGCGCGTGGCCTGCGCTTCGGAGAATGCGTCGCCGGCCCTCATCCGGCGCCTGCTGGATCTGGGCGTGGTGGCGGATCTGCCCGATGCGCAGGGACGCCGGGCGGTGGATCTGGCCGCCGAGGCCGGCCGCTGGGCGATCGTGTCCGCGCTGGATGCCACCTATCCGCTGCCTTCGGCGGTGAGCGGCGGCGACGATGATCAGCCGCCGCCGGATCGCGCGCCCATCGCGCTGTTGCGCGATGGCCTGCACGCGGACCGTCCCCGGGACGAACTGGCCTCGCTGGTCCGGCTGGCCTCGCGCCAGGAACTGGGCGCGCTGCTGCACGATCCGGAAATCGCCCTGTCGCCGCAGCGACTGGACTGGCTGCTGGCCCGTGGCGCGGATGCCGACACGCTGGATCCGGCCGGCGACACGCCGTTGTTCGCGCTGCTCTCTCGCGGCGGCGAGGCGATGGCGTCGATCCAGGTGATGCTGCGCCGCGCGGTGTCCCCGGCGGGCGCCGGCGGCCTGGCCCGGTTCCTCGACGCCTGCGCGCGCGGCGAGCAGGTCGGGCGCGGACTGGAACAATTCGCCTGTGATCTGCTCGAACGCGGCGCCGATCCCTTCGCCGACTCGCCGCTGGGTGATCCGCCGCTGGCCCTGGCGGTCCGGCTGGGTTGGTCGCGCCTGCTGGATCGATTGCTCGACATCGGCGTGGATCGCGAAGCGCGCGACAGCCACGGCATGACCGCGTTGCATCTGGCGGCGGCGCTGGGCCGCGAACTCGCGTTGCGCCAACTGGTGTCCAAGGGCGCCTGCCCGGATTCCCGCGCCGCCGACGGCCAGACTCCGCTGGGCGTCGCACTGGCCAGTGGTCGCCGCGATCTGGCCGACTGGCTGGACTGGCGCGGTTGGGCCTTGCCGCGACGCGCGCTGCGCGCGGCGGATCTGCCCGCCGCGGCGATGGTCGGCGACGCGGATGCGGTGCGTCGCCTGCTGGATCTGGGCTTCGCTGTCGATTCGCCCGACGCGCAGGGCTGCACCGCGCTGCTGCGCGCGGCCGGTGGCGGCCATCGCGCCGCGGTGGAGCTGCTGCTGGCGCGCGGCGCGGATCCGCAACGGCCCGCCAACACCGGCGCCACCCCGTTGTCGGCGGCGGTGAGCATGCGCCAGGCCGAGATCGTGGCGCTGCTGCTGCAGGCCGGCGCGGCACTGGAGCATCGCCTGCCGGGCGGCGTCACCGTGCTGATGCTGGCCGCCGCGCTGGGATTGCCGGATATCGTCGCCCGCCTGCTGACCGCCGGCGCCAACGTGCATGCCGGCGACGCCCAGGGCCTGACTCCGCTGCACTGCGCGGCGCTGTACGGCTTCACTTCGCGCGACAAGCCGCGACTGGTCGCCCTGTTCGACACCTTGCTGCTGTCCGGCGCCGAACCGGATCAGGTGGCGGCCGGCGCGGTGACGCCCCTGCTGCTGCTGCTGGGCGCGCGCGCCGAACCGGGCACGGCCTGCGACGAGGAAGTGGTGCTGGCCGGCGTGGAACGCCTGCTGGACGAGGAGGTTTCGCTGGAGATCCAGGACCCGCGCGGTTTCGGGCCACTGCACCTGGCGGCGCTGCACGGTCTGCTGCGGGTGGTCCAGCGCCTGCTGCGGGCGGGCGCGGATCCGGATCTGCGCGACGCGCTCAATCGCACGCCGCGCGAGATCGCGGTGATGCGCGGCTTCGTCGACGTGGCCGGCGAATTCGTGCCGGTGGCGCCGGGCGCCTCGATGGCGCGTTTCCTGCGCGAACCGCGCGGCTGACGGAATCCGACCCGGAAACCGATCCCGGCTCCCCGATCCATTCCCCGATCCGTTCCCCGCGCCTCAGGTCGCGCGGGGCGCGGGGTCCGCGGCCGGCGGCGACGATTCGGATTCATCGCCGCCGCTGGCATCGGCTTCGAACAGCTTTTCCAGATCCCTGACCGCATCGCGCGCGGTCTGGATCACCGCCGCGTCATCGTCGTAAACCAGGTACTGCGCGCGCAGCAGTTTCTCGTCGTGTTCGCGGAAGCGGCGCGCCTGCTGGGCGGCCGCTTCGGGTGAGCGTCCCAGCGCCACCAGGGTCTGCTCGGCCATTTCCAGGCTGGTCCCCAGGGTCTCGCGGAAGGGCTCGGTGCTCAGATCCATCAGCCGCCACGCATGCTGGCGGTTGCGCGCGCGCGCCAGCACCTTGGCATTGGGATACATCCGGCGAATCAGGCGCACCGCCTTGATGTTGGTGTCCGGATCGTCCATCGCGATCACGAACACCTTGACGTGCTGCGCGCCGGCCGAGCGCAGCAGATCCGGACGGGTGGGATCGCCGTAGTAGATGCGCGCGCCACCGAATCGGCGCAGCGTGTCCACCGTTTCCGGACTGTGTTCCAGCGCGACGAACGGAATCCGCTGCGAGGTCAGCACGCGTGCCACGATCTGGCCGAACCGGCCCATGCCGGCGATCAGCACCTGCGGTGTCTGATCGGGGATGTCGTCGAAGGCGCGCCGATCCTGCATGGGCCGGGCGATGCCCGACACCCAGCGCGAGATGCCCATCATCAGCAGCGGGGTCAACGCCATCGACACGCCCACGATCGCGACCAGGCGATCGCGCACGTCGGCGTCCAGCAGCTTCACCCGCGCGGCTTCGTTGAACACCACGAAGGCGAATTCGCCGCCCAGCCACAGCGCGCCGCCCAGCATCAGCGCGCCGCGCACGTCCAGCCGGCCCGGCCACAGGCCGAGCAGGAACAGGATGCCGAACTTCACCAGCAGCAGCACCAGCACGCCGGCGGTGATGATCTGCGGCTCGTTCATCACCCGGTCCAGGTCGATGTCCATGCCTACGGCGATGAAGAACAAGCCGAGCAGCAGGCCCTTGAACGGTTCGATCTGAGATTCCAGTTCGTGCCGGAACTCCGAATCCGACAGCAGTACGCCGGCCAGGAACGCGCCCAGGCCCGCGCTCAATCCGGCCAGCTGCATGAACCAGGCCGTGCCCAGCACCACCAGCAGGGCGCTGGCGGTGAACACTTCCGGCATCCGCGTCCGCGCGACCACCCGGAACATGTGCCGCAGGATCAGGCGGCCACCGAAGATGACGATCGCCATCGCGCCGATCGCCTGGAACACCATGGTCCAGGTCAGGGTCTCGTTCTTGGCGCCGCCCAGCAACGGAATCGCCGCCAACAGCGGAATCGCGACCAGGTCCTGGAACAGCAGGATCGCGAATCCCAGGCGACCGTGCTCGCTGGTCAGTTCCTTGCGCTCGGACAGCAGCTGCAGGCTGACCGCGGTCGAGGACAGCGCCAGGCCCAGGCCGATGACCAGCGAAGTCTTCCAGTGGTGATCGGCGAGAAGGGCGATGCCGCCCAGCGCCAGCGCGGTCAGCAGCACCTGCAGGCCACCGGCGCCGAACACCGGCTTGCGCATCACCCGCAGGCGCGACGGCGACAGTTCCAGGCCGATGACGAACAGCATCATCACCACGCCGATTTCCGCCGCGTCCAGAATCCGGTCCGCGTCCCGGATCAGGGCCATGCCATCCGGCCCCAGCACCACGCCGGCGACCAGATAGGCCAGCACCGCGCCGATGCCGAGCCGCTTGAACACCGGCACGGCGATGACCGCGGCCAGCAGGAACACCAATGTCAGCTCTAGGCCACTACCGTGCATGCATTCACCTCCGGCCCATTATGCAGGCGGGTCCCGGAATCCGGGGCGGTGATCCCGATTGAAGGCCGTCGGCGCCCGCGCTAGGCTCGGCACCGGGATTCATCCAGGGAGCGGGCGATGAAGGGGATTTGGGGAATCGCGCTGTGGTTGCTGGTGGCCGTCGCGGCCCACGCGCAGACCGCGGAGCTGAGGATGCCGGTGAGCGGCGAGATCGGCATCGATCCGGACGGAGCGGTGTTCGATTACCGGCTCGATACCGAACTGACGCCGGCAGTCGCCGCGCTGGTCGAACGGTCGGTCCGACAATGGAAGTTCGAGCCCGTGCTGCGTGGCGGCGTCGCCACCCGCGCCAAGGCGCGGATGCGCCTGACCCTGATCGCGCACCAGGTGCCCGCGGGCTACCAGTTGCAGGTGGAGCACGTGCAGTTCTCCGGCTATCGGGCCTCGATCAAGATGACGCCGCCGCGCTATCCGGTGGAGGCAGCCAGGGGCGGCGTCAGCGGCAATGTCCTGGTGGCGGTGCGGGTGAACGCGGAGGGGCGCGTCGTGGACGCATCCGCCGTACAGACCTCCTGGCCCAACAGCAAGGTCAACGAGGCGGCGCGACGCTACTGGGGAAAGGTGCTGGAAAAGGCATCCCTGGAAGCCGCGCGTCGATGGGTCTTCGAATCGGCGGATGCAGCACTGCATGAAACCGGCGATGCGACCCTGGTGGTTCCCGTGAATTTCTGGGTGGGGGACACCACCCCGCCCGACACCGGATGGCGCTACGAATCGGCGGGGCCGACCAATCCCATTCCCTGGCTGACTCCGGAACAACAGGCGTTCGACGCCTCCGGACTGAAGCAAGGCGAAGTACTGGCACTGGACCTCGCGGTGAAGTTGAAGACGCCGGTGGTGGGCTCTCTGCTTTGAGCATCCTCTTGTCGGTCACGAAGGCGGACATCGAGCGGGCCGGATGGGGCTCGAACAGCTATGCGAGGTGGACATGATCAGGAAACTGCGCGGAATCGGTACGGGTCTGGTGTTTGCGTTGCTGTTCGGCGGCGCCGTCAGCGCGCTGGCCGGCGTCAAGGACGTCCGCAAGCAGATCGAGGCCAGCATGCTGGTGACCGGATCGATCATCATCGAGCCTGACGGCGCGGTCGGGAAACTGGATCTCGACCAGCGCGAGAAGCTGCCCGAAGCGGTCGTGGGCCTGGTCGAGAAAGCGGCCGCGGAGTGGAAGTTCGAGCCGGTCCTGGTGGACGGGACCGCGCGCCGTGGCAAGGCGAGGATGAGCCTGCGGGTGGTGGCGAACAAACTGCCCAACGGCGACTACCAGCTGGCGTTGACCGGGGGCTACTTCGGTGACGACGCGATCACGCCGGAGGAACGCCAGCAACGCGCGGATTCGGTCCGAGGCGTCAAGCTCAGGCCGCCGATGTTCCCGGAAGACGCGGCGCGGATGGGCGCGCGCGGCATGGTGTACCTGGTGGTGAAGGTGGAACGGGACGGTTCGGTCGGCGACGTGCTCGCCGAACAGGTGAACCTAGAGATCGTCGGCGACGAGCGCCAGATGCAGCTGATGCGCAAGCTGCTGTCCAAGGCCGCATTGATCGCGGCCAGGAAATGGACCTTCCAGCCACCGTCGGAAGGCGCCTCGGTGGATGCGCCGTACTGGCTGGTGCGGGTGCCGGTGGATTACCGGTTCCATGGCGACAAGACGCCCGGCTATGGCGAATGGCAGGTCTACATTCCCGGTCCGCGCGAGAGCGCGCCCTGGATGCAGTCGGAGCGGGACGACGGTGGCGCGCCGGACGCGATGGTCGCCGGTGGCGTCTATGAAATCGGCAAGGGCCGGCGCCTGCTGACGCCGCTGTCCGGTTGACCGCATCCCGATCGGCGACGGGAGACCGGACGCCCCGCATCGCGGGGCGTTCGTGCCTGCGGATCATCGCAACGGCAGTGCCACCGGGCGCAGCGGTGCGGCGTCGCCGCCCCGGATCTTCAACGGACCGCCGATGAAGGCGAACTCGTAGACCTTGTCGCGTGACAGTTCGTCCAGCGCGATCAGCTCGATGATCGGCACGCCCTGTTCGGCGAGCAGGTAGGTGTGCAGGGGAACGTAGGCGTCGGGCTCCTGCGAGGGAAAGGTCTCGAAGCTCAGGTTGTCGGCGCCGACCACCATCGCGCCACCGTCTTCGACCAGGAATCGCGCCGCATCCAGGCTCATGCCGGGCGGATTGGCCATGTAGGCGTCGGGCTGGTTGAACAGGCGCATCCGGCCGGTGCGGATCAGCACCACGTCGCCGCGTTGCAGCTTCACCTTCTGCCGGGCAAGGGCCGCCTGCAGATCGGCGCGGGTGATGCGGTACTGATCGGGCAGCATGTCCACGCCCTGGGCGGCGGCCACGTCGATCAACACGCCGCGCGCGATCAGGTTCGGGAACTTCTCGATGCCGGCCTTGCGCCAGCCGCGATCGCCCAGGTGCTCGTCGGCGCGGAAGCCGTTCCAGATCCGCCCATGCAGGCCGAAGTGGTTGAGCGCGTCGATGTGGGTGCCGGTATGGCTGTACATCGAGAACGCGGTGCCGGTGTAGCTGGTGCTGGCGTTCAACGCATCGCCCACGCCCATCGGGTCGTCGATCCCGGTACCGCGCGGCGTGTGGGTCATCCAGAACTGGTAGTGCGGATCGCCCGCGCCCTGCCAGCTGGGCATGCCGATGTAGTAGTCGGTGGCCAGGTCGTAGGCGCGACGACCATCGACCCGCGACAGGATCGCGGCGCGGGATTCGGGCGTGATCAGGTTGAGGCGGCCGATTTCATCGTCCGGGCCCCAGGGGCTGGTGCCGACTTCGCCGGCGTGGCCGCTGACCGCGGCGGATAGGGACGTGGCCAGCAACGCGGCCAGGAGCAGGCGACGGGAGGCGCGGGGGAACATCGGTTTCATGAGGCTGGAATCCTGTGGGGAGTGGCCTGGAGCAGGCCATCGGAGGATTCACAGCTTGGCGGCGGCGCACGCGCGGAAAAATCCCGCGCGCGTGCCGACAGTTTTCACCGCCGGTTACGAATCGGTTTCCAGCAGTGCCGGCAACGCTTCGGCGAGAAAGTCGACGAACACCTGCACCTTGGGCGGGAGGTGCCGGGTGGTGGGATAGATCGCGTACACCTGCCGCGACGGGTAGTGGCATTCGGGCAGGACGCGCCGCAGGCGGCCGTCGGCGATGGCCGGCGACGCCAGGAACGAGGGCAGCGCGCCGATGCCGAGTCCGGCGCACAGCAGATCGCGCAGCATCAGGCTGTTGTTGACCACGGTGCGCGCGGGCGGCAGCGCGACCCGCGTGGTGCCTTCCGGGCCCTGCAGGGACCAGCTGTCCGGCGTGTCGGCCAGCGCGTAGGCCAGTACATCGTGCTGTTGCAGATCGACGGGGGCGCCGGGCGTGCCTCGCTGCGCGAGATAGTCCGGCGAGGCGCACAGGAACTGCTGGACCGTGCCGAGCCGGCGGGCGACCAGCGAGGAATCCTCCAGGAGGCTGCGCACGCGCAGGGAGACATCGAAGCCGGCGCCGATCACGTCCAGCAGGCGATCATCCAGCACCAGATCCAGTTTCAACCGCGGATGGCGGGCCAGGAACCGGCCCAGCAGCGGTGAAAGCACGGCCAGGCCGAACGAGGTCGGCGCGTTGACCCGCAGGCGTCCCTCCGCCTGCCCGGCCTGCGCGCGCAGCTGGCGCTCGACCCGCTCCATGTCGTCCAGCAGGCGGCGGCATTCGGCGAAGTAGGCCTGCCCCGCGTCGGTCAGGCTCATGCGGCGGGTGGTCCGCTGCAGCAGCACGGTGCCCAGGTGTTCCTCCAGCTGCCTGAGCTGTTTGCTCAGGCCGGCGGCGGATACGCCCAGATCGTCGGCGGCGCGAGCGAAGCCGCCCAGTTCGACGACCCGCCGGAAGGCGCGCATCGCGTTGAGTTGATCCATGGGCTTATCGGTCGGGGAAGCCGGAAATGAAAACGCCGGCATGGGCCGGCGTTTCCGTCTTGCCGCGGGTTCAGCGCTTCATCGAAGCGAAGAACTCGTCGTTGGACTTGGTGTTCTTCATCTTGTCCAGCAGGAACTCCATCGCGGCGATCTCGTCCATCGGGTGGAGCAGCTTGCGCAGGATCCAGATCTTCTGCAGCAGTTCCGGCTCGATCAGCAGATCCTCGCGGCGGGTGCCGGAGCGGTTGATGTCGATGGCCGGGTAGACGCGCTTCTCGGTGATGCGGCGGTTCAGGTGCACTTCGCTGTTGCCGGTGCCCTTGAACTCTTCATAGATCACCTCGTCCATCTTGCTGCCGGTCTCGACCAGCGCGGTGGCGATGATGGTCAGCGAACCGCCTTCCTCGACGTTGCGCGCCGCGCCGAAGAAGCGCTTGGGACGGTGCAGGGCGTTGGCGTCCACGCCGCCGGTCAACACCTTGCCGGAGCTGGGCACGACGTTGTTGTAGGCGCGCGCCAGGCGGGTGATCGAGTCCAGCATGATCACCACGTCCTTCTTGTGCTCGACCAGGCGCTTGGCGCGCTCGATCACCATCTCGGCGACCTGCACGTGGCGGGCGGCGGGTTCGTCGAAGGTCGAGGACACCACTTCGCCGCGCACGGTGCGCTGCATTTCGGTGACTTCTTCCGGACGCTCGTCCACCAGCAGCACGATCAGGTGCACGTCCGGGTGGTTGGTGGTGATGGCGGTGGCGATCTGCTGCATCATGATCGTCTTGCCCGCCTTGGGCGGCGACACGATCAGCGCGCGCTGGCCCTTGCCCTGCGGCGCCATCAGATCGAGGATGCGGCCGGCGATGTCCTCCGACGATCCGTTGCCGCGCTCCAGGGTGAAGCGTCGGCGCGGGAACAGCGGGGTCAGGTTCTCGAACAGGACCTTGTTCTTCGACGCTTCCAGCGGCTCGCCGTTGATGGTGTCGATGGTCGACAGCGCGAAGTAGCGCTCGCCGTCCTTCGGGAAGCGGATGCGGCCGGACAGGTGGTCGCCGGTACGCAGGTTGAAGCGGCGGATCTGGCTGGGGCTGATGTAGACGTCATCCGGGCCGGCCAGGTAGCTGGCCTCGGCCGCGCGCAGGAAGCCGAAGCCATCCGGCAGGATTTCCAGCACGCCGTCGGCGGCCACGCCCTCGCCATGGCGGGTCAGCACCTTCAGCAGGGCGAAGATCACGTCCTGCTTGCGGGCGCGCGCCACGCCTTCCTGGATGTTCAGCTGCTCGGCGATTTCCAGCAGCTTGGGCGCCGGCATGCGCTTGAGATCGCCCAGCGAATACTGCGGGAAACCCTCCGGAACGCTGGGCGGCTGGCGCGGCACGTAATTCTCGTTGCCGCCGTTGCCGTCGCCGGGCAGGCCGTCGTTGTAGCCGCCGCGGTTGCGCTCGCGGTCGCGGCGGTTGCGGAAGCGGTCGCGGCGGTTGTTGTTGTTGAAGCGGTTGTTGCCGTCGCGCTGCTCGCGCGATTCACCCTCGCCCTGGCCTTGGCCCTGACCGTGCTGCGACGGGTTGCCGCCGGACTCGGCGCCGCCTTCGTGGGCGGTGGCGGCAGGCGCGCGCGGCGCTTCGACGGCCGGAGCCGGAGCGGGCGGGGCGACGGGGGCCGGGATATCGGCCGGGGGCGCCGCGGTGGCGGCTTCAGGGGCGGATTTGGCGACGCGCGGCTTACGCACGCGCTTCTCGGCGGGGGCGCCGGTTTCGTTGCTACTGTCGGACAAAGTGCGATTCCTCGCTAAGGTGGCGAGCGCCGGCTGGAACGCGCGGCGGCAGGTCGGGGAGTGTGTTGACTCAGAAGGGTGCGGCGCAGACAAGGCGCCGGATGTGCGGACACTAGCACCGCGTCGCGGCGACGGCAAGCGCCGGGCCGCAACGGGTTCGCACGGGTTCAGCCGGGCATCCGGCCGGACCGGCTCAGGCGGTCTGGGCGCCGAGCGTCTTGTCGATCATCTGGGTCAGCTGACCCTTGCCGACCGCGCCGACCTGGGTGGCCTGGACCTGGCCGTCCTTGAACAGCAGCAGCAGCGGGATGTTGCGGACGTGGTACTTGATGGCGGTGGCGCGGTTTTCGTCCACATTGAGCTTGACCACCTTCAGGCGGCCGTCGTAGGTCTGGGCCAGTTCGTCCAGGACCGGGGCGATCATCTTGCACGGGCCGCACCATTCGGCCCAGAAATCAACCAGAACGGGCTCGTCGGACTGCAGCACGGCGGCCTCGAAATCGGCGTCGCCGACATGGGTTACTTTTTCGCTCACTGGGTTCTCCTGCGGAGCCGCGGCGGGCCGCGGACGGATGGGGCCGGGGACGGCCACCTCTATTGGGGTAAACTGGGGCGTTCCGCGGCCAGATCAAGCCGTCCTGGCGGCCGCGCGATCCGGCTTTGGGGGCGCAGTTTGCGACGCCGCCGACGGCGATGCAAGCACGAGCAGTCCCTTATCAGGCGCGCCAACGGAACACTGCGGCGCAAAGAAGAAAGCATGAGCGACAAACCTTTAACCGACATCACTTTTGCCTCGTTCGACCTGCATCCGGCCCTGTTGGCCGGGCTGGAGAACGCTGGTTTCTCACGCTGTACCCCCATTCAGGCGCTGACCCTGCCGGTCGCGCTGGCCGGACGCGACGTCGCCGGCCAGGCCCAGACCGGCACCGGCAAGACCCTGGCCTTCCTGGTCGCGGTGATGAACCGCCTGCTGTCGCGCCCGGCCCTGGCCGAGCGCAAGCCGGAAGACCCGCGCGCGCTGATCCTGGCGCCGACCCGCGAGCTGGCGATCCAGATCCACAAGGACGCGGTGAAGTTCGGCGCCGACCTCGGCCTGCGCTTCGCCCTGGTCTACGGCGGCGTGGATTACGACAAGCAGCGTGAACTGCTGCAGCAGGGCGTGGACGTGATCATCGCCACCCCCGGCCGCCTGATCGACTACGTCAAGCAGCACAAGGTCGTGTCCCTGCACGCCTGCGAGGTCTGCGTGCTGGACGAGGCCGATCGCATGTTCGACCTGGGCTTCATCAAGGACATCCGGTTCCTGCTGCGGCGCATGCCGATCCGCACCGAACGCCAGACCCTGCTGTTCAGCGCCACCCTCAGCCACCGCGTGCTGGAGCTGGCCTATGAACACATGAACGAGCCGGAGAAGCTGGTGGTGGAGGCCGAAACGGTCACCGCCGCGCGGGTTCGCCAGCGCATGTATTTCCCGGCCGACGAGGAGAAGATCCCGCTGCTGCTGGGCCTGCTGTCGCGCAGCGAAGGCGCGCGCACGATGGTGTTCGTCAACACCAAGGCGTTCGTCGAGCGCGTCGCCCGCGCGCTGGAGCGATCCGGCTACCGGGTCGGCGTGCTGTCCGGCGACGTGCCGCAGAAGAAGCGCGAGACCCTGCTCAACCGCTTCCAGAAGGGCCAGCTGGAAATCCTGGTCGCCACCGACGTGGCCGCGCGCGGCCTGCACATCGATGGCGTCTCGCACGTCTACAACTTCGATCTGCCGTTCGATGCCGAGGACTACGTCCACCGCATCGGCCGCACCGCCCGCCTGGGCGCCGAGGGCGACGCGATCAGTTTCGCCTGCGAGCGCTACGCGATGTCGTTGCCCGACATCGAGGCCTACATCGAGCAGAAGATTCCGGTCGAGGCGGTCACCGCCGAGGTGCTGACCGCGCTTCCGCGCCCGGAGCGCGCGCCGGTGGAAGGCGTCGAGGGCGAGGAAGACGAGAGCATCGGCCAGATCTTCCGCGAGGCGCGCGAACAGCGCAGCGCCGAGGAACAGCGCCGCGGTGGCGGCGGACGTTCTTCCGGCCAGGGCAACCGTCGTCGCAGCGGCGGCGGTGGTGGTGGTGGTGGTGGCGAGCGTGGTCGCGGCGAGCGCCGCGAGGGCGCCCCGCGTGGCGACGGCAAACCGCGCACGCCGCGTCCGCCCCGCCCCGATCATGCGGCCGCGGGAGTTCCCGCCGCCGCTGCTACCCCGGCCGCCGCGCCGGTGCCGCAGGCCGAAGGCGAGCGCGCGCCGCGCAAGCGCCGCCGTCGTCGCCACGGTCGCCCGCTGGAAGGCGCCGAGGCCACGGCCGTGGCCAAGCCCGCGACCACCGCGCCGGCGGTGGCGACGGGCGAGAAGCACGAGAAGCCCTCGTTCTTCAGTCGTCTGGGCCGCAAGCTGAAGTCGCTGGTCGGCGGCTGATGCCGACGCCGTGCCCGGCACCGGTCATGCGCCGGTGCCGGCGACGCGCGGGGATCGCTTCCGCGTTCGACGCTCCGGCATAATCGCGGCATGAGCGTGCTTCGATTCGAAAACGTCAGCAAACAGTACCCCGGCGGCCACACGGCGTTGTCGGAGGTCAGTTTCGAGGTGGGCGAGGGCGAGATGCTGTTCGTCACCGGCCACTCCGGCGCCGGCAAGAGCACGCTGCTCAAGCTGATCCACCTGAGCGAACGTCCCACCCGCGGGGCCGTGGTGTTCGCCGGCCGCAACCTGCTCAAGGTCCGTGGCGGCCGCATCCCGCTGCATCGCCGCGAGGTCGGCGCGGTGCACCAGGATCACCGCCTGCTGACCGACCGCACCATCATGGAGAACGTCTCGCTGCCGCTGATCCTGCGCGGCGAGCGGCGCAACGACATCCACAAGCGGGTGCGCGAAGTGCTGGCGCGGCTGGGACTGGGCCATCGCGAGAAGGCCCTGCCCACGCAACTCTCGGCCGGTGAACAGCAGCGGGTCGGCATCGCTCGCGCGATCGTCGCCGAACCCAAGCTGCTGGTGGCCGACGAGCCCACCGGCAATCTCGATCCGACCCTGGCCGCGGAAATCATGGAGCTGTTCGCCTCGATGCCCGAACGCGGCACCAGCGTGCTGGTGGTGAGCCACGACCTGTCGCTGCTCAAGCGCATGCGCAAGCGCGTGCTGGTGCTGGATCACGGCCAACTGGTCGACGACATCTCGCCCGCGGATCTGGCCGAATGAACGACAGCAACCATTTCTCGCGCCCGCGTTCGGGTTTCGGCATCTGGCTGGACCAGCATCTCTACAGCTTCGTTTCCAGCCTGGGCCGGCTGGTGCGCCGGCCCTGGGCCACCGTGCTGACCATCGGGGTGATGGCGGTGGCGTTCGTGCTGCCGCTGGGTTTGTGGCTGGCGCTGGCGAACGTCGAACAGTTCGCCGGCGACGTCAGCGATTCGCGCGAAATCGATGTCTTCCTCAAGCTCGACGTGCCGGTGCCGCGCGCGCGGGTGCTGGCGGTCCAGCTGGGCGGCCGCGCCGACGTGGCCAAGGTCGAACTGCGCACGCCCGAGCAGGGGCTGGCCGAATTCCGCGAGCGCAGTGGCCTGGGCGCCAGCCTGGACGCGCTGGAGGGCAATCCGTTGCCCGCGCTTCTGCTGGTGACGCCGCGTGGCGACGAAACCGGACTGGTGGCGACGCTGGAGCGGCTGCCCGAAGCCGACCGGGTCCAGCACGATGCGCAATGGCGGGATCGCCTGCGCGGCTGGCTGGGTTTCGGCGAGCGGCTGGTCTGGGTGCTGGCCGCGCTGTTCGGCGTTGGCGCGCTGCTGGTGGTGGGCAACACCGTGCGCCTGGACATCCAGTCGCGGCGCGAGGAACTCGGCGTGCTGCAGCTGCTGGGCGCCACCGACGGCTTCATCCGCCGGCCCTTCATCTATCTGGGCGCCTGGTACGGCCTGGTGGCCGGGGCGTTGGCGCTGGGCCTGCTGACGGCCGCGGCGGCCGCGTTGCAGCCACCGCTGGCGACGCTGGCGCAGAGTTACGGCAGCCGCTTCGCCCTGGCCGGCCTGGACCCGCTGCGGGCCGGCGCGGTGCTCGCCGGCGCGGCGGTAATCGGCTGGCTGGGGGCGTGGCTGGTGACCGGCCACTTCTTGCGGCAGACTCGCCCGACCGCCACCTGACCCGCCCGCATGTCCGACGCGCTCCGGCACCTCATCAGCGACGCCCCCCGGGTGATGGTGGTCGACGGTTCCAAGCTGGTGCGCAAGCTCATCGCCGACGTGCTCGAACGCGATCTGCCCGGCGTGAACGTGGTCGGCTGCGCCAGCATCGCCGAAGCCCGCAAGGCGCTGGCCGACGGTGAGATCCATCTGGTCACCACCGCGCTGGCGCTGCGCGACGGCGACGGCATGGAGATCGCGCGCAGCGTGCGCGAAGCGTCCGGACAGGCGTACGTGCCGGTGATCGTGGTGTCCGGCGACGCCCAGCAGCACCTGGAAGAACGCCGCTTCAACGAATACGTCACCGATTATTTCGACAAGTCGCTGGGGCACGAGGCGCTGGCCGCCTTCATCCGCGGCTACGTGCAGCCCGAGCCGATTCCCGGCGCGACCGTGCTGTACGTGGAAGACAGCCGCGTGGTCGCCGAAACCACCAAGCGCATGCTGGAACGGCAATCGCTCAACGTGGTGCACGTGCTGCGCGCCGAGGACGCCTTCGCCCTGCTCACCGCCGAATCGCTGGGCCTGTCCACGCACCGCTTCGACCTGGTGTTGACCGACGTGACCCTGAAGGGCGAACTCAGCGGCCGCGACGTGGTGCAGCGGATCCGCATCGATTTCGCCTACGGCAAGCGCCGCCTGCCGATCCTGGTGATGACCGGCGACAGCAACCGCGACAACCAGGCCGTGCTGCTGCAGGCCGGCGCCAACGATCTGGTGCTCAAGCCGATCGAAGAGCGCCTGCTGGTGACCAAGGTGCTGTTCCAGCTGCGCCTGGCGCGGATGGAAGGGCGTTGACGGTCGAGGTTGGGGGTTCGGGATTGAGGATTGGATAACGGCGCGTCGCGGCTTGGGTACCATTCAAGTCCCGAATCCCCGATTCCGAATCCCTCCGCCCCATGACCGAAGCCGAGCGCATCAAACTGGAACCGTCCTGGAAGCGTCATGTCGGTGACTGGCTGTTGCGGCCGGAGATGCAGGCGCTGTCCGAATTCCTGCGCCAGCGCAAGGCGGCCGGTGCCCGCGTCTATCCGCCGGGGCCGCAGATCTTCGCCGCGTTCGAGGCCACGCCGTTCGATGCCGCCAAGGTGGTGATTCTGGGCCAGGATCCCTACCACGGTCCGGGCCAGGCGCACGGACTGTGTTTCTCGGTGCGGCCGGGCGTGCCGGTGCCGCCGTCGCTGGTCAACATCTACAAGGAAATCCAGAGCGATCTGGGCATCGTGCCGCCGGATCACGGCTGCCTGCTGCCATGGGCGCGGCAGGGCGTGTTGCTGCTCAATGCGGTGCTGACCGTCGAGGAATCCCGCGCCGGCGCCCACCAGGGCAAGGGCTGGGAAGGGTTCACCGATCACGTCATCGAGACCCTGGCGCGCGAACGCGAGGGACTGGTATTCCTGCTGTGGGGCAGTTACGCGCAGGCCAAGGGCAAGGTCATCGACGCGCGCCGGCACCGGGTGCTGCGCGCGCCGCATCCCTCGCCGCTGTCGGCGCACCGGGGATTCCTGGGCTGCGGGCACTTCTCCGCGGCCAACCGCTATCTGCAGGAGCGCGGCCAGGCGCCGGTGGACTGGCGTCTGCCGATGCGCGCGCAGCTGCCGGCGGATCCGCTGCTCGCCTAGCGCCGAGGGGCGCGATCCCGAAGGTCGGGCCGCGTCCGTATCGAGGCGCGGGAAAGGCCCGCCGGAGCGCGGATCAGCGCTTCTTCTTGCGGCGCGGTTCCGACGGGGTGACCGGCGGCGCGGGGACCGGATCCGGAGTGACGTTCTTAATCTCGGCCTGCAGCTCTTCCATCATCGGCACCATCTTCTGCTGGATGGCGCCCATCAGGTTCTGCATCAGCGCGGGGGTCTTGTCGAGCAGGCTGCGACCGGCCGGGCTCTCGTAGAACTTGGTGATCGCGCGTACGTCCTCGCGGGTGAAGGTCTTCTTGTAGACCTCCAGGTACAGCGGCCGCATTTCCTGCCAGGACAGCGCCTTGCGCATGATCTCGTTGGTCTTGGCCATGATCCGGTCGGCCTCGGCGCGCTGCTCGGGGCTCATTTCCTTGCCCGCCATCAGCTGGTCGAACTGCTGGCGCTGCATGGTCTCCATCTGCGGGATGATGGCGTTGAGCATGCTTTCCGCGCGCGAGGCCTGCAGCAGTTTCTCGATGTCCGCATCCGAAGGTTCCGCCGCCACCGCCATGCCGGCGCACAGCGCCAGCGCCGCCATCATCACCAGGCGCGGAAACAGCGGGATCTTCTTCATCGGACATCCATACGGTAAGCAGAGGGTCTGCATGGTGCCGAGGCGGAAGTAAACGAGGCGTTAAATCGCGGGGGCCGCGACGGGCCCGCCGTCATGCGGGCGACGGGTGACCTCCACTACAATCCGCGCATGGGGAGCGGACGACTCGACATCACGCCCACGTTGGCGATTCCTGACGACGAACTGGTCGAGCGGTTCGTGCGCGCCAGCGGCGCGGGCGGACAGAACGTCAACAAGGTGGCCACCGCGGTCGAGCTGCGGTTCGACATCGCGCGATCGCCGTCGTTGCCGGACCCCCTGCGCGAGCGCCTGCTGGCCCGCCGCGACCGGCGCCTGACCGACGACGGCGTACTGGTCATCGACGCCCAGCGCTTCCGCACCCAGGACCGCAACCGGCAGGACGCCCGCGAGCGCCTGGCCGCGTTCATCGCCGCGGCGATGCACGTGCCCCGGCCCCGCATCGCCACCAAGCCATCGCGCGCGGCCAAGGCCCGGCGCCTGGACGCCAAGCGCGAACGCAGCGAAGTCAAGCGCGGCCGTTCGCAGAAGAGCCACTGGGAGTAATCGATTGAGCGACGCCCACGACGTCATCCCCGTCATTCCGCCGAACATGCCGCAGGTGCCGCCCAACCGCTTCACCCGCTGGATGGGGCGCACCTTCCTGCGCACCTTCGGCTGGAGGGTGGTGGGCACGATTCCCGACATTCCCAAGCTGGTCCTGATCGTGGCGCCGCATTCGTCCAACTGGGACGGCATCTGGGGCATGGCCGCGAAGATCGCGATGGGCTTCAAGGTGCGCGTGCTCGGCAAGGCGCAGCTGTTCTGGTGGCCGCTGTCGCCGCTGCTGCGCAAGCTCGGGGTGGTGCCGGTGGATCGCAGTTCGCCGCAGGGAACGGTGGAGCAGGCGGTCCGCATGATCCGCGAGTCGGACCGGCTGTGGTTCGCGCTGACGCCCGAAGGCACCCGCAAGCGGGTGGAGAAATGGAAGGGCGGCTTCCTGAAGATCGCCCAGCAGGCGCAGGTGCCGATCCTGATGGCCTACTTCCACTACCCCGAGAAGACCATCGGCATTGGCGACGTGTACTACCCCACCGGCGATGCCGAGGCCGACATGGCCGCGATCCGTGCGTGGTACCGGCCATGGCAGGGCAAGAACCGCGGGACCGTGTAATCGCCGCGGATGACGCGACCACGGGAAGGAGCGCAAAAGAAAACCCGCCGTGAGGCGGGTTTTCCGTGTGGCCGATCCGGCACGTGCAGCCGGGTTTACAGCGCCTGGCCCCCCAGCTTCCAGGTGAACTGCAGGTAGTAGCTGCGACCGAACGAATCGAACCACGAGGTGTCGTAGTACGGATAGTTCGCCCAGGTCGCGTCCTTCGGCGGCATCTTGTCGAGCAGGTTGTTGATCGACAGCGAGATGCGCAGGTGATCGGTCACGTCGTAGCGCGCACCGGCGTTGAAGCGCCAGGTCGACTGCGTCCAGGCATCGTTGTTGTAGTTGGCCACGCGGCCCACGTAGTTGCCGAACAGGCTGGCCCCGAACGCGCCCTTGTCCCAGTTCACGCCCACGTTGCCCTTGGTGCGCGGCAGGGTGGTGTCGGCGAAGCTCACGTCCAGCATGTCTTCGGTCGGATCACCCGGGTACAGCTGGCGGGTGTGGCGATGGGTCCAGTTGTAGTTGGCGCGGAAGGCGAAGTCACCGGCGCTGGCGGTCAACAGGCGGTAGTTCGCGGTCACGTCCACGCCCGAGGTTTCTTCCTTGGCGATGTTGATCGGGCTGAAGTGCACGCTGGTGATGAACCCGTCCTCGTCGCGGATGACGCGCGAGATCGCATCCACGCAGGTGGGCGAATTGATGTCGACCCGCGCGCCGGAGTCGGTCACGCCAAGACGGCAGTCGGCTTCGGTCGAGCGCAGCAGTTCACGGCTCTGCGTCTGCACCTGGTTGGACACTTCGATCTTGTAGTAATCCACGGCCAGGTCGAAGTTGGCCACCGGCGACCACACGAAGCCGGCGGTGAACGACTTGCTGGTTTCCACGTCCAGGTCCATGTTGCCGGCGTAGACGTCGAACGTGTTGATGTCCCAGCTGCCGTCGTCGTAGCAGTCGCCGTCGCTGAAGCCCGGTTCCTCGGTGCGGCACTGGTAGTAGTCGGTCGACACGGTGCGGTAGAAATCATCGCCGGCGAACAGGTAGTGCATGTCCGGCGCGCGGAAACCGGTGCCGTAGGAACCACGCACCAGCAGCGTCTCGAACGGGCGCCATTCCAGGCCGGCGCTGTAGGTGAACTTGCCCGGATTCTTGTTGCCGTACTTGTAGCGGTCATAGCGGCCGGCCAGGCTGGCCTGCAGCGTGGACAGCAGCGGCAGGCGGAACTCGCCCGCCACGCTCCAGCGATCGCGATCGCCCTCGCCATCGCCGTAGCGCGGACCGTAATAGGCGTCGGCGGTCAGCGCATAGGGATCCGGATTGACCTCGTACGACTGCCGGCCGAACTCGACCGCCGCGGCGAAACCGACGTCACCGGCCGGCAGGGTGAACAGCGCCGGGGTATCCAGGGTGAAGCTGAGGTTGTCGTTGTCCGCCTTCGGGCGGAAGGTGGACATCGCCGCGATGGAGGCGAACTCGGACGGCGTCAGCGGGGTGAACAGGCGGGTCGGATCCGGGCTGTAGATCGCATAGCCGTCGGCGTCGTAACCCTGACGCTCGCCCAGGAACAGGCGATTGGCCGCCTCGGCCCAGATGCGGGGCATGCCCACGTCGGCCTTGTACTGCGAATGGTTGTAGGCCGCTTCCCAGTTCCACGCTTCGCCGAAGGCGCCCTTCAGGCCCGTGGTCACCGCGAAGGTCTTCTGCGTGGTGGTGTTCATGCGGTTGCGCAGGCCGCCGATTTCCTCCGGCGTGAACTGGCGCGACCAGGTCTCGTAGTGGCCGGTGACGGCGTTGTAGAACACCTTGTCGTTGTTGTCGGTGGACGCCGGGTCGTGGAACTCCCAGCCCATGACATCGCTCACCACGTCGTTGCCGTTGGTGCCGGTGAGCAGCTTGACCTTCTGGCGGCCGAGCTGGACATCGGCGAACCAGGACAGCGTGTCGGAGAAGCGGTATTCGAACGAACCGTAGGCGTTGTAGCCCTTGCGCTCGTTCTGGATGGTGCGATACGCGATGGCGCGCTCGCTGCCGCAGTACGGCTCGCCGAAGCGATCCTCGGCCAGCACGGTGGTGCCTTCGTTGAGGCGGGCCATCGCCGCGCAGCCGTCGGCGGGCGCGATGTTGACGTCATCGTCCCAGTCATAGAGCTGCGCGGTGAGGCGGGGCAACCGGCGGCGCGAGGTCGGCGCGTCGCGGGTCGAATCCTGCACGCTGCGCTCATAGCCCCACAGCGGGCGCTTGTCGATGAATTCCACGCCGACGATGCCGCTGAACTCGCCGCGCTCGAAACCGGTGGTCAGGGTCAGCTTGTGCGACTCGCCGCCGCCGCGGCTGGTGTCGCCGTAGCGGTAGTCGAGGGTGGTGCCGTCGGTGGACTTCTTGAGGATGAAGTTGATGACGCCGGCCATCGCGTCGGAGCCGTAGACGGCCGAGGCGCTGCCGGTCAGCACTTCGATGCGCTCGATCATGCCGAGCGGAATGTTGCCGATGTCGGTGAAATTGCTGCGGCCATTGAGCGGCAGCGGGAAGTCGGCGATGCGGCGGCCGTTGATGAGCACCAGCGTGTGGTTGGGGCCGAGGCCGCGCAGATCGACCGCCTGCGCGCCGGGCGTGGACTGCGCGCTGGTGGTGTTCTGCTGGCCCTGCACGCTGCCGCTGTTCTGGCTGAGCGAACGCAGCACGTCGGGGACGGAGGTGAAACCGGCCGCCTGGATCTGCTCGGCGGTGACCACGGTGATCGGCGCGGGGCCTTCGATCTGCGCGCGCGGAATGCGCGAGCCGGTGACCTGCACGTTCTCGAGTTGGGTGACCGGCTCCTCGGCGTTGTCAGCGGACTGGCCGGTGGGAGCCGGAGTAGGGCGGGCGGCGGGCGCCGGGCGGGGCGGAGCGTCCTGGCGCACGATCACCACCGCGCCGGAGGCGGCGTCGCGGCGGGCGACATGGCCGCTGCCGCTGAGCACCTTGTCCAGCGCCTGGTCGGCCGAGAGATTGCCGTGCACGCCCTGGGTGCGCAGGCCCTTGAGCTGGTCGGCGCGATAGACGAACTGGGTGCCGGACTGGCGCGCCAGCGTATCCAGCGCCGCCACCAGATCCCCGGCGGGGATGTTGACCTGCGCGGGTTTGGAATTCTGCGCCTGCGCACTCAGTGCGGCTGAACAGGCCAGGCTCAACAACAGGACACGCAACGACGACCGCATTGGATGGCTCTCCCCATGGGCGCACGGGAAGGCGCCCTTGGCTATCAGGACGAACGAGCCGGGGAAATCCCCCGTCCCCTCCGGACGGTCAGAGGCTGTGCAGGACGACGCGGTCGGCGCGGGCTTCGGCCCGGACCGGGAAACCCTGCTCCAGCAGCCGCACGAACGCATCCACGTTCGACCAGCGGAAGTTGCCGCCGACCCGCAGCGCGCCCACGGCGGGGTCGCCCATGACGATCTTGCGGGCGTTGTAGCGGTTGAACTCAGAGGCCGCCTCGGCCAGCGAGGTGTCGCGGAAGGTCACGAAGCCGCTGCGCCAGTCGACCAGGCGTTCGGCGTCGGCGACCGAGCCGCTGCGCACCACTACGCCGTTGCGGCTGGCGATGGCCAGGCTGCCGGCCGGCAGCAGGGTGGTCGGTTGCGGGTGTCCTTCGGCGTCGGGCGAGGCTTCCAGCCGGACGGTGCCTTCGGTGACCACGACCCGCAGATCGGCGCCGTCGCGGCGCACCGCGAAACGCGTGCCCACCGCGACCACCTGGCGCGGGCCGGCGCTGACCACGAACGGCCGGCGCGGGTCCTTGGCGGCCTCGAAGAAGGCCTCGCCGCGCTGCAGGTCGATGTGGCGCTCGCTGCGCGACAGGCTGACCGCGATGCGGCTGTCGCTGCTGAGGGTGGCGCCGGAGCCGTCGCTCAGCGGCACCCGGTTGAGGTCGCCCAGCGCGGTCGCATAGGCGGCTTCTTCGATCACGCCATGGAAGTAATGGTGCGCGCCCAGTCCCGCGCCCGCGATGACCAGGACGCCGGCGAACGCGGCGGCGGCCAGGCGTGGCCAGCCCGCCGGCCGTTCGCGCTTGCGCGGGGCGAACACCAGCCCGGCGAGGTCCGGCGGTCCGCCCGCCGGCGCGGATGTCGCGGCCACCGGCGAGACGCGCGGGGGCACGGTGCGATCGAGCGGGGAGGCGGCCCATTGCCCGCGTGGCGGCGCCGCGCCCGGGCTCTGGCCCGCGCCCAGCGCGGCCAGGCGTCCGCTCTCGTGCCAGGCCGACTCCAGGCGCAGAAAAGCGACCCGATGGGCGGTGGATTCGGCCAGCCACGCGTCCAGCCCGGCCTGGTCGGCGTCGGTCCACGCGCCGCTTTCGCGCCGCGCCAGCCACGCCGCCGCGGCCTGTTCAATCTGTCTGCTGCTGGCCATGTCCCGGTTCCTTTCCTGCGTCCTGCAAGGCCTGCCGCGCGCGGGCGCGCGTGCCGCCCCCGCCGTAGAAATGTTCGGCGATCAGGCGGATTCCCTTGGCGACATGCTTTTCCACGGTCTTCTCGCTGATGCCCAGGCGCGAGGCCACTTCCTTCTGTGGCAGTTCCTCGACCCGGCGCAGCCAGATGACCTCCCGGCACCGGTCCGGCAGGCGGTCGAAGGCGTCGGCCAGGCGCTTGAGCACCTGCCGGCCGCCGCACCACCGTTCGGGCGACACCTCGTCTATCAAGACGTTTATCGACTCGAAATCACCCACTGTCTCGATCGAGACCACCCGGCTGCGGCGCAGGCGGTCGGTCATCAGGTGGCGCGCGGTGGCGAACAGGAACGACTTGGGCGCGGTCGGCACCGACTTGCCGGCGGCCTCGTAGACCCGCACGTAGACTTCCTGGCGCAGGTCGTGGATTTCTTCCCGATGGGGCCAGCAACGGCGCAGGAAATGCACCAGCGCCTCCTCGTGGACGAGGATTTCGCGGGCGAACCAGGCGTCGGTGGATTCGGTCATGCCACGACATTACCCCAATCCACGCGGGCCAACGACGACCATCGATGCTGCACAGCAGCGACGAACGGGGGAGGGGAAGCGCGCATCCGTTCGTCTTCAATGCAGGTGCCACCTGGAGCGAAGAGATGCCGTCACCGCTGTCCCGCCGCCTGTTCCTGCAACGCTGCGCGCTGCTGATCCTGACGCTCGCCGGCGCCACCGGGGCGGTTGCCGCCGACCAGGCGCCCACGGCGGACGCTTCGCGCCGCGACGGTTACCGCTACTTCGAAATCGGCGATCTGAAGGCACCGCGTCCCGGTGCGACCGAAGCCGGACTCATGCTGGTGGGCGGCGGCGACTGGCCATATGACGCCTTCCGCTGGATGATCGAAAAGGCCGGGCACGGCCGCATCGCGATCCTGCGCGCGTCCGGCACGGTCGAGGCGCAGGACGAATTCTTCAAGGACATCGGCGGCATCACCGCCGCGCAGACGCTGGTGTTCGATGATCGCCGCGCCGCCAGCGATCCGGAGGTGCTGCGCATCGTGCGCGAGGCCGACGGCATCTTCCTGGCCGGCGGCGATCAGTCCAACTACGTGCGTTTCTGGAAGGGCACGCCGTTGAACGAAGCGCTGGACGCGCATGTGCGCGCCGGCAAGCCGATTGGCGGCACCAGCGCGGGCCTGGCGATCCTGGGCGCGTTTGCCTACGGCGCGATGGACGGCGGCAGCATCGTGTCCAACACGGCGATGACCGATCCGGCGGGCCCGGAGGTCACCCTGGTGGAGGATTTCCTGCACATGCCCTATTTGCAGAACGTGATCACCGACAGCCACTTCGGCGAGCGGGACCGGCTGGGGCGCCTGATCGCGTTCGTGGCCCGGTTGTCGGCCGAACAGCGGCGCGCGGATCTGGCCGGCATCGGCATCGACGAGTACACCGCGCTGTGCATCGATGCCCATGGCGTCGCCCGGGTCCACAGTGGCGACGGCGGCCACGTGTGGCTGGTGCGTCCGCGGCGGCAGGCCGATGTGTTCGCCGCCGGCAAGCCGCTGACCTTCCGCGACGTGCCGGTGATCGGCCTGGACACCGGCAGCGTGCTGCGGTTTCCCGGCTTCGCCGTCGAACGCCCCGCGTTCGAGCGCCGCGTCGACGTGGTGAACGGCGTCCTGGGCGACGCCGCGCGCACCGCCTCGCTAGAATCGACTCCCTGATCCACTGCCCCTGCGGAAATGACTGCCATGACGAACCTGTTGCGTGCGTGCTGCCTTGCGTTGTTGGGAATGGCGGGCGCCGCCGTCGCCGCCGACGCCAACCGACCGATCCTGGTGATCCATGGCGGCGCCGGCGTGGAGCGTGCGGATCTCGCGCCCGAGGAAGTCGCCGCCGCGCGCAAGTCGATGGAGGATGCGCTGCGCGCCGGCCACGCCCAGCTGGCCGCCGGCAAGCCGGCGCTGGATGCGGTGGCCGCCGCGATCTCGGTGATGGAGGACGCGCCGAGCTTCAACGCCGGACGCGGCGCGGTGTTCACCCATGACGGCAAGAACGAACTCGACGCCTCGATCATGGACGGCGCCACCGGCAAGGCCGGCGCCGTGGCCGGCGTGCACCGGGTCAAGAACCCGATCCAGCTGGCCCGGCTGGTGATGGACAAGTCCAAGCACGTGATGATGGTCGGCGACGGCGCCGAGGCGTTCGCGACCGAGCAGGACGTGACCCTGGTGGACCCGTCGTACTTCCGCACCGAGAAGCGCTGGCAGCAGTTGCAGAAGGCGCTGAAGGAAGAAGCCTCCGGCCAGGCCCACGCCGATCTGGAGACCGCCAAGCACTTCGGCACCGTGGGCGCGCTGGCGCTGGACACGCAGGGCCACCTGGCCGCGGGCACGTCCACCGGCGGCATGACCAACAAGCGCTACGGCCGGGTCGGCGATTCGCCGATCATCGGCGCCGGCACCTATGCCGACGCGCGCTGCGCGGTGTCGGGCACCGGCTGGGGCGAGTACTACATCCGCGCGGTCGCCGCGCACGACATCTGCGCGCGCGTGCGTTACGCGGGCCAGGACATCGCCAGCGCCGCCAAGGCGGTGATCAACGACGAGATTCCCAAGGCCGGCGGCGATGGCGGCGCGATCGCGCTGGCCGCCGACGGCAGCATCGCGTTCCCGTTCAACACCGAAGGCATGTACCGCGGCTGGATCGGCGCCGACGGCGTGCCGCACGTGGCGATCTTCGCCGACGACGCGCTGCCGATGCCGAAGAAGTAAGTCCGGGCGTGCTCCCACGGGCGGGGTGGAGGACTATTCCTGCGACCACACCGCCAGTTCGTAGCCGTCGCGGTCCAGGAAATGGAAGCGGCGGCCGCCGGGGAATGAAAAAATCGCCTGGCTGATGCGGCCGCCGGCCGCTTCCACCGCGGTCTGGCTGGCTTCCAGATCATCGGACTGGATCACGATCAGCGCGCCACCCGGGCGCGGTTCGCCATGCGTGAAGCCGCCGGTCAGCCGACCATCGCGGAATTCGCAGTAGTCCGGGCCATAGTCCTGGAAGGTCCAGCCGAACGCTTCGCCGTAGAACGCCTTGGACGCGGCGATGGAAGCGACGTTGAATTCGACATAGTCGATGCGATGGTGGTTGGATTCGCTCATGGCGCGACTCGTGGAGAAAGTGGACGCGCAGTATCGCGCCGTGGCGGGAAGGCGTCTTGGAAAAAACGGCCAGCTCAGCCGTGCCGCTGCGCCAGCAGTGCGCCAGGGGTCAAGCCGGTGAGCAGACGGGCTTCGCGGACCAGGTGCGAGGCGTCGCCGTAACCGGCGTCGAGCGCGCGCCGCAGCAGCGTCGATTGCGCGGGCGCGCCCAGGAAACGTTGCAGGCGCAGGATCCGCGCCAGCGTCTTGGGGCCATAGCCGAAGGCGTCATGGCAGCGCCGCCGCAGGGTGCGTTCGCTGATGTCGAATTCGCGCGCGAGCCGGGCCGGTGGCGGGGCGTCGGGATGAGCCAGGCGCGCGAACAGCGCGTGCATGGCGGGATCCGGGACTGGCGGACCTTGGCGGGCGATGGCGTGCTGCAGGGAACGCAGGCGTTCCCACGGGTCGACAGCGTCGAATGCAAGGGCGTCAGTCAGATGTCGCGCCCGTGATCCCCAGAGATCGCGCAGGGCGACCCGCTGGCCGGCGATGGCCTGCAACGGCAGGCCAAGGAACGCCTGCGCCGCACCGGGCGCGAACCGGACCGCGGTGAGCAGCGCGCCGGGTGCCATGCGCGCCTGTTGCGCGACCGGATCCGGACCGGCCACGAACAGGTCGTCCCGCGTCCAGATCAGATCGACGCAGCCATCGGGAATGACCAGTACCTCCGATGCCGGGCGTGACGGCGCCCGATAGGTCCAGGCGCACGTCAACCCGGCACGCAGCGGCGCGATCGGCGCGAGTTCGCGGTACGCCGGCGTGTCGGGCGGCGGGGTATGGGCGGCATCACGGGGCATGGCGACAGGTTACGCGTTCCTGTGGTCGGCCTTCATCCCCGCCGTCGCCGCGCCTGGGTTCCGGATCCTTCAAAAACGCGATGCCGGATCAGCGTTCGGAGTGCCCGCTGTCGTCGTAGTCGCGACGGGTGAACAGATCCGGGTGGATCAGCTCGATGAAGGCGCGCGCCTGCGGCGACAGGAATTTGCCCTTGCGCACGATCACGCCGTAGCTGCGCGACGGGAACCAGTCGCCGAGCGAACGCGTCGCCAGCCGGCCGCGATCACTGTCGGTGAGGCAGATCGAGCTGACAATCGACACGCCCATGCCCATCGCCACGTACTGCTTGATCACCTCCCAGCCGCCGACCTCCAGCGCCACGGTGTAAGGCACGCGATGCTGCTGGAACACCAGATCCACCAACCGGTAGGTGATCTGGCGCTTGGGCGGCAGGATCAGGCCGTAGGGCGAGATGTCGGCCAGCTCCAGTCGCGGCTTCTTCGCCAGCGGATGCTCCGGCGGCGTGATCAGCAGGGGCTCGAAGCGATAGATCGGCGCGTAGCTGAGGTCGGCGGGCACGTCCATCATCGACCCGACCGCCAGATCCACCGCGTCGGCGCGCAGCAGGTCGGTGCCGTCGGCGGTGATCGCGTTGTGCAGGGTCAGGCGCACGTCCGGATGCTGCTCGCGGAACAGCTCCACGATGCGCGGCAGCAGGTACAGGATGGTGGAACTGTTGGCTGCGATGTTGAGTTCGCCGGCGTCCAGCCCGGCGACCTTGTCATGGAAGGTCGCCTCCAGCCCGTCGATACCCTCGACCAGCGGTTGCGCCAGCTCGAACAGCAGTTGGCCCTCCCGGCTGGGGCTCAGGCGCCGGCCGCTGCGCTCGAACAGAACCACCCCCAGTTCGCGCTCCAGCGCCTGCAATTGCAGGGTGATGGCGGGTTGGCTGACGAACAGGGCCTCGGCGGCGCGGGATACCGAGCCCAGCCGGACCGTCTGGCAGAACGCCCGCAGGGGCTTGAGCCGGTCCGACTTGTAGGCAAATCGCAGCGTGGGCGGGCGTTTTTCCGGCACGTTGAGTGAAATATAAGTTGTGCTTATTAAGTGCATTGACAAAACTGTTTTGTCAAATAGTTTGCTGCGGCGCACGGTGGGCCTCCAAGCAGCAGGAGTCCCGAAATGTCCGCCGCCGTTGCCCTGAGCCAACCCGAACCCGCGTCCCGTCCCACCCCGGGCATCAGCCTGACCACCCGTCACCATCAGCAGGCCGCCCTGTTGCCGCCCGCCGCGCTGGCGCTGCTGGTCTCGCTCCACCGTGCGATCGAGCCCGGTCGCCAGGCCCGGCTGGCGGCCCGCCGGGAGCGGCAGGCGTTCTTCGACGCCGGCGGCCTGCCCGACTTCCGCGAGGACACCCGGGCCATCCGCGAGGGCGACTGGCGGGTGGCGCCGCTGCCGGCCGCGCTGCAGGACCGCCGGGTCGAGATCACCGGTCCGGTGGATCCCAAGATGGTCATCAACGCGCTGAACTCCGGCGCGAAGGTGTACATGGCCGATTTCGAGGATTCGACCTCGCCGACCTGGAACAACCTGCTGATCGGCCAGCAGGCGCTGATCGGCGCGGTGCGCGGCGACCTGACCCACGCCGCCTCCAACGGCAAGCAGTACGCACTGAAGCCGTACGGGGAGCAGGCGGTGCTGCTGGTGCGGCCGCGTGGCTGGCACCTGGACGAAAAGCACGTGCTGGTCGATGGCCAGCCGATTGCCGGCGGCCTGTTCGATCTGGCGGTGTTCGCCTTCCACAACGCCCGCGCGCTGGCCGCCCGCGATCGCGGTCCGTACTTCTACCTGCCCAAGCTGCAGAGCATGGAGGAGGCCGCGCTGTGGGAGACCGCGCTGTCGCACATCGAGGCCGCGCTGGGACTGCCGCAGGGCCAGATGAAGGTCACCGTGCTGATCGAAACGCTGCCGGCGGTGTTCGAGATGCACGAGATCCTGCATGCGCTGCGGGACCGCATCGTCGGCCTCAATTGCGGCCGCTGGGATTACATCTTTTCCTACATCAAGACCTTCCGCCGCCATCGCGACCGGGTATTGCCAGAGCGCGGCCAGGTGACGATGACCCAGCCGTTCCTGAAGGCGTATTCGGAACTGCTGATCCAGACCTGCCACCGCCGTGGCGCGCACGCGATGGGCGGGATGGCGGCGCAGATTCCGATCGGCAACGACGAGGCCGCCAACGAACAGGCGCTGGCGCGGGTGCGCGCGGACAAGCTGCGCGAGGTCACCGCCGGACATGACGGCACCTGGGTGGCGCATCCGGCGTTGATCCCGATCGCCCGCGCGATCTTCGACGAGCACATGCCCGGCGCGAACCAGCACGGCGTCCTGCGCGAGGACGTGCGGGTGTCGCGCGACGATCTGATCCGCCCCAGCACCGGCACCATCACCCGCGCCGGCTTCGAGGGCAACGTCGAGGTCTGCGTGCGCTATCTGGCCGCGTGGCTGGACGGCAATGGCTGCGTGCCGATCCATTGGCTGATGGAGGACGCCGCGACCGCCGAGATCGCGCGTACCCAGATCTGGCAGTGGCTGCATACGCCCGGCCTGCATCTGGCCGACGGCACCGCCATCGACTTCGCCCTGCTCGACGCCACCCTGCGCAACCTGCCCGCGCGCCTGGGCGACCGCGCATCGCTGCCCGGCGGCGACAAGGTCGACGAGGCCATCGGCCTGCTCGACGCGCTGAGCCGCAGCGACGAACTGGCCGAATTCCTGACCCTGCCCGCCTACACCCGCATCGACTGATTGCTTGCCCCCATCCAGGAGAACACCCATGAACAAGCTGCCCACCGCCCAGGAAATCCAGAAGGACTGGGACACCAATCCACGCTGGCAAGGCATCACCCGCAACTACAGCGCCGAGGACGTGGTGCGCCTGCGCGGCACCGTTCCGGTCGAGCATTCGATCGCGAAGATCGGTGCGGAAAAGCTGTGGCGTTACCTGCAGACCGAGGACTTCATCAACGCGCTGGGCGCGCTGACCGGCAACCAGGCGATGCAGCAGGTCAAGGCCGGCCTGAAGGCCATCTACCTGTCCGGCTGGCAGGTCGCGGCCGACGCCAACCTGGCCGGCCAGATGTATCCGGACCAGTCGCTGTATCCGGCCGACTCGGTGCCGGCGGTGGTCAAGCGCATCAACAACACCCTGCTGCGCGCCGACCAGCTGCATCACGCCGAGGGCGACGACAGCACCGACTTCCTGCAACCGATCGTGGCCGACGCCGAGGCCGGTTTCGGCGGCGTGCTCAACGCGTTCGAGCTGATGAAGGCGATGATCGAGGCTGGCGCGGCCGGCGTGCATTTCGAGGACCAACTGGCCAGCGTGAAGAAGTGCGGCCACATGGGCGGCAAGGTGCTGGTGCCCACCCGCGAGGCGGTGGAGAAGTTGAACGCCGCGCGCCTGGCCGCCGACGTGATGGGCGTGCCGACCCTGCTGGTCGCGCGCACCGACGCCGAGGCCGCCGATCTGCTGACCAGCGACATCGACGCCAACGACCAGCCGTTCACCACCGGCGAGCGCACCGTCGAGGGTTTCTTCAAGACCCGCAACGGCCTGGACCAGGCCATCAGCCGCGGGCTGGCGTACGCGCCCTACGCGGACCTGGTGTGGTGCGAGACCGGCAAGCCGGACCTGGAATTCGCGCGCCGGTTCGCCGAGGCGATCCACGCGAAATTCCCCGGCAAGCTGCTGGCCTACAACTGCTCGCCGTCGTTCAACTGGAAGAAGAACCTGGACGACGCCACCATCGCGAAGTTCCAGAAGGAAATCGCCAGCTACGGCTACAAGTTCCAGTTCATCACCCTGGCCGGCTTCCACAGCCTGAACTACTCGATGTTCAACCTGGCCCACGGCTACGCGCGCCGCCAGATGAGCGCGTTCGTGGAGTTGCAGGAAGCCGAGTTCGCCGCCGCCGACAAGGGCTTCACCGCGGTCAAGCACCAGCGCGAAGTCGGCACCGGCTATTTCGACGCGGTGACCCAGGCGATCCAGCAGGGGCAGTCCTCGACCACCGCGCTGAAGGGTTCGACCGAGGAAGAGCAGTTCGCCGAAAAGGCGGCCTGATCGTCGCGCAAGAAAAAACGCCGGGCCTTCGAGGCCCGGCGTTTTTCTTTTCCGCGCCCGCGGAAGAGGGCGATGGATGCTTACTTCTTGACCGACTGCTGGTGTGTCTTCAGTGCTTCGGTCAGGCCGGGCACGCCATCCGCCCCGGCCGGCACGCTGATGCTGGAACCGGCGAAATCCTTGCCGATCGGTTCGGCGCGTCCACCCAGGCATTGGGCGAGGAAACCCTCGGTGACGGCGTTGAAGGCCTTGCTGTTTTCCGGGCGCTGAAAACCATGACCTTCGTCAGGAAACAGCACATAGGTAACCGGAATGCTGCGGGCCTGCATCGCCTTGACGATCTGATCGCTCTCGGCCTGCTTCACTCGCGGGTCGTTGGCGCCCTGGCCGATCAGCAGCGGCTTCTTGATCTGGTCGGCGCGGGTCAGCGGCGAACGCTCGGTCAGCCACTTGCGGCCCGCCTCGGTGCGCGGATCGCCCATTCGCTTGGCCAACTGCTCGAAGAAACTGGCCCAGTACGGCGGCACCGTGCCGAGCAGGGTGTTGAGATTGGAGGGCCCGACGATATCGACGCCGCAAGCGAAATCGTCCGGCGTGAAGGTCAGGCCGACCAGGGTCGCGTAACCGCCGTAGCTGCCGCCCATGATCGCCACCTTGTCCGGCGAGGTCACACCTTGCTTGACCGCCCAGTGCACCGCGTCGATCAGATCGTCGTGCATCTTGGCCGCCCATTCGCCGTTGCCGGCGTTGGTGAACTCCTTGCCGAAGCCGGTGGAACCGCGGAAGTTCACCGACAGAACCGCATACCCACGGTTGGCCAGCCATTGGTTGCTGTTGCTGTATCCGTAGGCGTTGCGCGACCAGGGACCGCCATGCACCAGCAGGACCATCGGCACCGGCTTGTCGGCCTTGCCATCGTTGTCGGCGTCGGCGCCGCGCGGCAGGGTCAGGTAACTGACCAGGGTCTTGCCGTCGCGGGACGGAATTTCCAGCGGCCACTGCGCCACCAATGGTTTGCCTTCCAGCTTGGGCTGCACCGAGAACAAGCGGGTCAGCTTGCCGGCGGGCCGGTCATAGCGGTAGTAGGTCGCCGGAGTCTGCGGCGCCGAGTAGACGACGATCCAGATCTTGTCGTCGTGGGTGCGCGCCGCCACATTGGCGTCGCCGGGACCGATCACGCGCAGGCGTTCCAGATCCGCCTGCACCGACGGATCCACGACCTTCCAGGCCTCGCGCAGATAATCCGACGCCACCGCCTGCACCTGGCCGGTGACGGGATGACTCAAGGTATCGCCGACATCCGCGCGCGGATCCTCGAACACCAGCGTGCGTTTGCCGCTGGCCACGTCGATGGCGAACAGCGCGGCGGTGTTGCGGTTGCGCGAGTCGGTGAAGTACAGCGTCTTGCCGTCGCTGGTCAGGCCACCGGGGCCGGTGGTCAGCGAATCCTCGAACGGCACGTCGTCGAACTTGCTCCAGCCGCCCTTGCCGTCGGCGGCCAGCACGTCCTGGCCGCCGTCGGGCCGCGCGCGGGTCGCGAAGCGCGGCGTGTAGTCCGCATCGGTGATGTAGCCGGCGATCTGGGCATCGTTCTTCTGCACCAGGGTGCGCTGGCCGCTGGCCAGGTCAACCTTGTACAGGTCGTGCCATTGCGGGTCGCGATCGTTCATGCCGACCAGGATCGTGTCGGGATGGCGATCGCTGACGCCCGCGACCTGCGCGCGGGTCTTCGGGAATGGCGACAGATCCCTGGACTGGCCGGACTTCAGGTCCACCGCATACAGGTGGAAATCCTCGTCGCCGCCGGTGTCGCGCAGGTAAAGCAGGGTGTCGGTGCGATACGACCAGAAGTACTGGCGGATGCCGCGCGCCTTGTCGGCGGTGATCGCGCGCGCCTGCGCGGGATTGTCGGCGGGAGCGACCCAGACGTTGGCGACGCCGTCGACCGGCGCGACCCAGCTCAGGTAGCGGCCGTCCGGACTGATCTGGACCGTGCTGCGCTCGGGATTGCCGAACAGGATTTCGCGCGGGATGAGCTCGACCTCGTTCGCGGGCGCGGCGGCGCCGGCGATCTGCTGGGCGGATGCGGGAGATGAGGCGAGGGCGGCGGACAGCGCCGCGGCGATCAGGGTGGTGCGAAGCATGGCGTTCCTCCTGGATGGGCCGGTCAACGTGCGGTGCGGTGGGTGCCGCTGCGTCGCAGTAGACCACATGCTCCCTCGCCACATTGCAGTGTCGGAAGTCCTGTAGACGGATGGAGGGTTCGGCGGGCCCGGAGGGTTGCCGTGGTGTTTCAGGGCAGCGGGCCGATCTCGGTGACCGTGGCCGACGCGACCCGCGATGGCTCGGCCACCACGTCGATGGCGACGATGTGACCCTCGCGCACGGCGATCCGGAACAACGCGCGCGGAACGCCATCCGGCGCCCAGATCGCGGCGGGCAGGCCATCGACCAACGCCGACTGCGCCGCCTGGGCACGGCCCAGGAAGGCGCTGACCACCGCGTCGATGCCGTGCCGTTCGCGTGCCAGCACCGGTGCGCCTTGGCCCTGCTTGTCCCGGCTGCCCTCGACCGCGGCGACGTCGGCGCGCATCACCACATCCGGTGCGAGCAGCGATAGCAGGCCCTGCAGGTTGCCGGTGCGCGAGGCCAGCAGGAAGGCGTCGACCACCCGGCGCGCACGCTCGCGATCGGCCAGGGCCTCGGCGCCGGCGCCCTGCACCCGGCGGCGTGCGCGGCTGGCCAACTGCCGGGTCGCGTCCAGGCTGCGATCCAGCATGCGGGCGATTTCGTCGAATGGCACCGCGAACATGTCGTGCAGCACGAACGCCACGCGTTCCGCCGGCGCCAGCGTGTCCAGCACCACCAGCAGGGCCGGGCCGACCGAATCGGCCAGCAGCACGTCGTGCTCGGGGCCGGCGTTGGCATCGGTGATCGGCAATGCGGTTTCCGGCACGCCATCCATCGATTCCTCGGCCCGCACCTTGCGCGCGCGCAGCAGATCCAGCGCCAGTCGCGTCACCACCGTGGTCAGCCAGCCGGCGAGGTTGCCGACTTCGTTGGCATCGGTGCGGTTGAGCCGCAACCAGGCTTCCTGCACCACGTCCTCGGCCTCGGCATGCGAGCCCAGCATGCGGAATGCAACGGCTTCCAGTCGGGACCGGTTGGACTGGAACTGTTCGGCTAGTCGATGCGAATCATTCATGGGGAAGATCCTGGGGGAAAGCCTGTTGACGCGCCAGCGCGCGTGGATGTGACGGCGAAGGGGATGGCGATGTCGCGCGGCGATGCCGGTGGCGTCCGTCACATGCCAAGGCGCCGGCGCGTCATCCCGATGTCCGTCCCTCAAATCCCGGAGCCCCGCCATGCAAGCCCGTATGCCCAACCCTGTTCTGATCCACAACGACGCCATGAAGGCCCTGTTCGCCCTCCACAAATCGACCCAGGGCAAGGGCGTTTCGGACAACTTGCTGCATCTGATCGATCTGCGGGTCAGCCAGATCAACGGCTGCAGCTTCTGCGTGGACATGCATGCCCGCGAATGCCGTCAGGCGGGCGAGAGCGACGAGCGCCTGTTCGCGGTCGCCGCATGGCGCGAGGCGCCCTGGTTCACCGACGCCGAACGCGCCGCGCTGGAACTGGCCGAAGCGGTGACCCGCATCGCCGACCGCGGCGACGCCGTCAGCGACGAGGTCTGGGAACGTGCCCGCGCGCACTACGACGAAGCCGCGCTCGCCTCGCTGCTGATTGCCATCGCCAACATCAACGTGTGGAACCGGCTCAATGTCGCCACCCGCCAGCCGGCCGGCCAGCGGGTGGCGTGATCGGTATCAGCGCGCGTCCGCGCGATCCATGCGCCGATAGCCCAGCGCCTCGGTGAGATGTGGGGTATCGATGTCGGGCGCGTCCGCGAGATCGGCGATGGTGCGCGCCACCCGCAGGATGCGCTGCATGGAGCGGGCGGAGAGCCGAAGCCGATCGATAGCGCGTTCGAGCAGTTCCTGGTCCGGGTCGCTCAGGCGGCACAGTTGCAGCGTGTCCGCCTGGCCGAGTTGGGCATTGAGCCTGCCGCTGCGGGCGATCTGGCGGATGCGGGCCTTCTCCACCCGCGCGCGCACCTGTGCGCTGGACTCACCGGCCACCGCATCCGGGCGCAGTTCGCGGGGTGGCAGCCGCGGTACCTCCACGTGCAGATCGATGCGATCCAGCAGCGGACTGGAAATGCGGCCGCGATAGCGCTGGATGACATCGGCCGAGCAGCGGCAGCGCCCGCTGCTGTCGCCCGCCCAGCCGCAGGGGCAGGGATTCATCGCCGCCACCAGCTGGAAGCGCGCGGGAAACTCGGCGCTGCGCGCCGCGCGCGAGATGGACACGGTGCCCGATTCGAGCGGCTCGCGCAGGACTTCCAGCGCGCGCCGATCCCACTCCGGCAGCTCATCGAGGAACAGCACGCCGTTGTGCGCCAGGGAGATCTCGCCCGGGCGCGGCTCGGCGCCGCCGCCCACCAGCGCCACCGCGCTGGCCGTGTGGTGCGGGCTGCGGAACGGCCGCTGCCGCCAGCGCGCGGGATCCAGTCCGCGCCCGCTGATCGATGCGATCGCCGCGGTTTCCAGCGCTTCGGCTTCGCTGGCTTCGGGCAACAGCCCGGGCAGGCGCGACGCCAGCAGGGTCTTGCCGCAACCGGGTGAACCGACCAGCAGCAGGTGATGGTTGCCGGCGGCGGCGACCTCCAGTGCGCGACGCGCCTGCACCTGCCCGCGCACGTCGCCCAGGTCGGGAATGAGCGCGGCTTCCGCCTGCGCTGTCTCGGCGACCGGCAATTCGCGCTGGCCACCCAGTGCGGCGCAGACCTCCAGCAGCGTGCGCGCGGTGCGCGCCCGGCCTTCGCGGGCGAGCGCGGCTTCCGGTCCGTTGGCGGGAGCGACGACAAGGGTTCGCTGCGCGCGCGCGGCAGCCAGCGCCGCCGGCAACACGCCATCGACGCCGCGAAGCTCGCCGGTCAAGCCGAGTTCGCCCACGAACTCGTGCCCGGCCAGCGCATCGCGTGGAATCTGCCCGCTCGCGGCCAGGATGCCGAGCGCGATGGGCAGATCAAAGCGTCCGCCATCCTTGGGCAGGTCGGCCGGCGCCAGGTTGACGGTGATGCGACGGGCAGGAAATTCAAACTGCGCGCACAGGATGGCGGCGCGCACCCGATCGCGCGCTTCGCGCACGGCGGCCTCGGGCAGGCCGACGATATGGGTCTGCGGGAGTCCTCCGGACAGGTGGACTTCCACCCGCACCGGAGGCGCGGCCACGCCCGCCCGTGCACGGCTGTGCACCAGCGCCAGGCTCATGGCGGCGGGATCAGGACTGGGTGGCGGGCGAGGAGGCGGGCGGTGCCGCTTCCAGTGCCTGGACGGTGCGCTCCAGGGCTTCGAGCTTCTCGCGGGTGCGCAGCAGCACCGCGCGCTGGACTTCGTATTCCTCGCGGGTCACCAGGTCCAGCTTGGTCAGGCCGCTCTGCAGGGCGCCCTTGAACGCCTGCTCCAGTTCCTCGCGGGATTCACGCAGTCCGGGCGGCACGAGGTCGCTGAGGCGGCGGGCGAGGTCGTCGAGATGATTGAGATCGATCATGGGGGTTCTCCGGCAGTGAGGCCGAGCATTGCATCCGGGCGTTGTCCCGGCCATCGGGCTTCACCGCTTCGCGCCCTCGGAAAATTCCGTCAGCGTGGGCGTCATTGAACCCGACCCCCGCCCCGGCCGCAACCGCGATATGCTGCCGCCAGCATTTCCGGAGACATTCCCGATGAAGATGATCATGGCCATCATCAAGCCGTTCAAGCTGGATGACGTGCGCGAAACCCTCGCCGAGTCCGGCGTCGCCGGCATCACCGTCACCGAGGTCAAGGGCTTCGGCCGGCAGAAGGGCCACACCGAGCTGTATCGCGGCGCCGAATATGTCGTCGACTTCCTGCCCAAGGTGAAGCTGGAAGTGGCGGTGACCGACGAACAGGTCGACGCGGTGGTAGAGGCCATCGTCAAGGCCGCCGGTACCGGCAAGATCGGCGACGGCAAGGTGTTCGTCTACGATCTGGAGCGGGTGGTGCGGATCCGCACCGGCGAGCTGGACGCCGACGCGCTCTGAGGCGGACGGTGAAGCGCTTCCTGTCGCTTGTGCTGGTGTGCCTGGCCGTGACCGCATCGGCGACGAGCGTGCCGCCCAAGCCCCTCGCGGACATGGTGCGGGAAGCCGACCACGTGGTGGTGGCGACCATCACCCGGGTCGACATGGTGGATGGCAAGGGCAGGTTGCTGACGGATCCCGAGGCCCGCACCGGTCCGGGCCTGGCCAACCAGATGCGCCTGCATCTGGACATCCACGAGGTGATTTTCACGCGCTTGCCGCCTGTTTCCCGCTCGGTGCGGGTGCCGTTGTGGACGATGTGGCATTACCAGTTGGGCGGCATGCAGGCGCAGCTCACCGGCCAGAAGGGCATATTCCTGCTCACCGGTCGCGGTTACCAACCGGTGTATCCGGCGGGCTTCCAGCGTCCGCTGGACGAACGGGAAGAGATCCAGCGATTGCTGGCCCGCTGAAACACACACGGCCAATGGAAAAAAAGAAGCCCCGCGACGCGGGGCTTCTTTCTTGCAGGGGCACTGAGATGGTTGCCTACTCGCCCAGCGCCCTGGCCACGAACGGCGGCGCGACCAGCGCGCCGGTGTGCAGGTGGGCGCTGTAGTACAGCGTGTCGAAGCCCTGGTTGGCGGCGTCCTGCTGGCGGAAATCGAAACCGCCGGACTTGCGCGCCATCGTCACGCTCCACCAGCCGGTCGGATAGCACGGCTGCGGGAACGGCAGGGTCTTGAAGGTGGTGAAGCCGGCCTTGCCCATTTCGCCGCGCATTTCCTTGATCAGGTCCAGCAGGGCCAGCGGGGATTCGGACTGCTGCACCAGGATGCCGTCGTCCTTCAGCGCGCGGAAGCAGCTTTCATAAAAGGCCTTGTTGAACAGGCCCTCGGCCGGACCGACCGGATCGGTGGAATCGACGATCACGATGTCCACGCTGCCGGCCGGGCAATTGGCCATGTAGGCCACGCCGTCGTCGAACAGCAGTTCGGCGCGCGGGTCGTCGTTGGATTCGCACAACTCGGGGAAGTACTTCTCCGACATGCGGGTGACCTGTTCGTCGATATCGCACTGGGTGGCGCTTTCCACGCCCGGGTGCTTGAGCACTTCGCGCAGTGTGCCGCAGTCGCCGCCGCCGATGATCACCACGCGCTTGGGCGCGGCGTGGGTGAACAGCGCCGGATGGCTGATCATCTCGTGATAGAAGAAATTGTCGCGCGTGGTCAGCATCACCGCGCCGTCGATGATCATCAGCTTGCCCCAGTCGGTGGTGTCGTAGATCTCGATCTTCTGGAACGGCGACTGCACCTCGTCCAGCTTGCCGGTGATGCGGTAACCGATGGCCGAGCCGGTGGGCTGGAAATGTTCGATGTACCAGTTGTCGTTCGTCATTGCGGCGGCGGTCCAGCGTTCAGGGGGCGCAGATTGTACCGGAACCGGGGTGATGGGCCGCCCGCGCATGGCTTAGCATCGGGGGGAAACGGAGCAGGGGAAGCAACGGGAATGGAGCCGGGACAAGCCCGCCGCGCGCGGATGGAACGATTGGAACGGCAGTACGAAGCCGCGCCCGGCGTCTACCGCCTGCGGCTGGCGCTGTGGGCGGGGCTGGGATACGCGGTCCTGGCGAGTGGGCTGATCGTCGCCGCCGGCCTGTGCATCACCCTGATCGTGCTGGCCGCCTCCCGATCGCTGGAGGATTGGCGGATCGTGTTTCCGATCCTCCTGCTGGGCATGCTGGCGATCACCCTGCTGCGCGCGCTGTGGTTTCGCTCCAGCCCTCCCGAGGGCCATCGGCTGGGTCCCGGCGAAGCGCCCGCGTTGCGCGAGGAGGTCGAGCGGATCCGGCGCGAAGTGGGGGCGCAGCGGTTGCACGGGATCGTCATCGACGACAGTCTCAACGCCGCCGCCGCGTATCTCCCCGATGGCTTCGGACTGCGGCAACGCCACTATCTCGTCATCGGACTGCCCTTGTTGCAGTTGCTTGACCGCCATGAGCTGGCGTCGGTGATTGCCCACGAGTTCGGCCATTTCCATGGCGGGCATGGTCGCTTCGGTGGCTGGATCTATCGCGTGCGCGTCAGCTGGCGGCGCCTGCTGGACGGGTTTTCCGCGCAGGGAAGCACCTCGCAACTGTTTTTTTGGTTTTTCCGCTGGTACGCGCCACGTTTCGAGGAACGCAGCATGGTGCTGGTGCGCCGGCAGGAGTACGTCGCCGACGCGATGGCCGCGCGGGTGGCGGGCGCGGTGCCGGCGGCCTCCGCGCTCACGCGGGTCCACCTGGCCTCGGATTGGTTGGCGCGCCGGTTCTGGCCGGACCTCCTGCGGCCCGCGCACATCTCGTCGCATCCGCCGGCGCAGGTGCACCTTCAGCTGGCCCGGGCGCTGGCCGATTGGCGCGGGCGGCAGGAGGCGGTGCCGGCGTGGGTGCGCAGGGAGCAACCCGAACCGGATGACACCCATCCGGCGTTGGCGCAGCGCCTGGCGGCCCTTGGCGTGGCGCTGGACATGGCACTGGGGCGGCCCGGCCCGGCGGCGGCGCCCGCGATGCTGGGCGAGGCGCTGCTGGACCGGCTCGAGCAGCGGTTCAGCCGGGAATGGCTGGCGGCGACGAAACCGGGGTGGGAAGCGCGCCACCGCGCCGCGCAGGAGGCCGAGCGGCGTCTCCAGATCCTGGCGGATGCCGCGACCCGCACCCCGGACGAATGGCTGGAATACGCCACGCTGCTGGAAGAACACCGTCCCGGAGCGGATCCGGTGCCGATCTATCGTGAAGGCGTCCGCCAACGCCCGTCGCACGCGGCCGGGCACGGGCGCCTGGGCATCCTCCTGCTGCGCCAGGGGCACGGCGAAGCGGGACTGGAACATCTGGAGCGCGCCATGCGGCTGTCGCCGTCGCTGTCGCCTTCGCTGCTGCGCGAAATGGACGATCACCTGCCGTCCATGCAGGAGGACGACCGCCTGCATGCCGCGGTCCGGCAGCTTCACCACGCCTTTGGCCAGCAAGCGGATGCGCCGCCGTCCAGCGATGAGGATCTCCAGCCGCATGCGCTGGAAGACGAGCCGTTGCAGGCGGTCCGCAGGGTGCTGGCGGGCCATCCGCGCGTGGTCGCCGCCTGGCTGGTGCGCCGGAAGGCGCCGGGTCTGTCGGTGCTGCCGCATTACCTGCTGCTGCTGGAATGGGGTGGTTCGGTCGCCAGCGAGCGGGCCGCGGTGCCGCGCCTGACCGGCCAGCTGACGCTGCCGGGCACCTTCACCGTGCTGACCACCACCGAACGCACGCCATTGCTGCCGCGGCTGCGCGCGCAGGCCGGCGAGCCGTTCTACCGGCGGTAACCGGACCGAAGCGGCGGGGGCGTTAGAATGCACGCCCTTTTTGGATTACCCGAGTTGCCGCGATGAGCGAGTGGTCCACCGACCAAGCCCGCAAGACCTATTCCATCCCGCACTGGGCGGAAGGGTATTTCGACGTGGATGCCGCCGGCCGCATCGTGGTCTCGCCCAAGGGCGCCGAGGGTCCGGCCATCCCGTTGCCGGAAGTGGTCGACGCCGCCCGCGCCAATGGCGCCAAGCTGCCGCTGCTGGTGCGTTTCCCGGACATCCTGGGCGACCGCCTGGGCAAGCTGCAGGCCGCCTTCGCGCAGGCGCAGGCCGACTGGGACTACCGGGGCGGCTACACCGCCGTGTATCCGATCAAAGTCAACCAGCATCGCGGCGTCGCCGGCACGCTGGCCTCGCACGCCGGCGAAGGCTTCGGCCTGGAAGCCGGCAGCAAGCCGGAACTGATGGCGGTGCTGGCGCTGTCGCGCCCCGGCGGGCTCATCGTCTGCAACGGCTACAAGGATCGCGAGTACATCCGCCTGGCGCTGATCGGCCGCAAGCTGGGCCTGCAGACCTTCATCGTGGTGGAGAAGCCCTCCGAGCTGCCGCTGGTCATCGAGGAGGCGCGCAAGCTGGGCGTCAAGCCGGGCCTGGGCGTGCGCATGCGGCTGGCGACGCTGGGCGCGGGCAAGTGGCAGAACAGCGGCGGCGACAAGGCCAAGTTCGGCCTGTCGCCGCGCCAGGTGCTGGATCTGTGGAAGTACCTGCGCGACGCCGGCCTGCAGGATTGCCTGGGGCTGCTGCATTTCCACATGGGCTCGCAGATCTCCAACGTCCGCGACATCGCCAACGGCATGCGCGAGGCGACCCGTTATTTCGTCGAGCTGTCCAAGCTGGGCGCGACCATCAGCCACGTCGACGTCGGCGGCGGGCTGGGCATCGACTACGAAGGCACCCGCTCGCGCAGCTATTGCTCGATCAACTACGGCCTGAACCAGTACGCCAGCAACATCGTGCAGCCGCTGGCCGACGCCTGCGAGCAGCACGGGCTCACGCCGCCGCGCATCGTCACCGAATGCGGACGCGCGATGACCGCGCACCACGCGGTGCTGGTGGTCAACGTGGCCGAAGTGGAACAGGCGCCGGAAGGCCGGGTGCCGCCGGCGCATGATGACGAGCCGGCGGTGATCCGCCACCTGCGCGAAATCCATGCCGAGCTGGACGAGCGGCCGGCGGTGGAGCTGTTCCACGAAGCCCAGCATCACCACAGCGAGGGCTTGTCGCTGTATGCGCTGGGCCAGCTGGATCTGGTCCATCGCGCGCGCATCGACGATCTGTTCTACGCCATCGCGCACGCCGTGCGCGGCCGCCTGAGCAGCGACGAGCGCAGCCACCGGGATCTGCTGGATGAACTGAACGAGCGGCTGGTGGACAAGTACTTCGTCAACTTCAGCGTGTTCGAGTCGATTCCCGACGTCTGGGCCATCGACCAGGTCTTCCCGATCCTGCCGATCGAGCGCCTGGACGAGGCGCCGGATCGCCGCGGCGTGATCGCCGACATGACCTGCGATTCGGACGGCATGGTCGAGACCTACGTCGAGAACGAGGGCCTGGACACCTCGCTGCCGCTGCATTCGCTCAAGCCGGGCGAGAGCTATCGCCTGGGCATTTTCCTGGTCGGCGCGTACCAGGAAATCCTCGGCGACATCCACAATCTGTTCGGCGACACCGACGCGGTGGAAGTCAGCGCCGACACCGGCACCGGCTACCTGCTCACCCAGCAGCGCCGCGGCGACACCACCGACGTGATGCTGGACTACGTGGGTTACCGGCTCGACGACCTGCGCGCGGCGTACCACACCCGCGTCGCCGAAGCCGGTCTGCCGCAGGAAGAAGCGGCGGCGCTGTCCGACGCGCTGGAAGCCGGCCTCACCGGCTACACCTACCTGTCCGACGAACCGCTGGCATAAGCCCGACATCGTCCCTTCCCCCGCTTGCGGGGGAAGGTGTCCCCAGGGCGGATGGGGAGCAAGCGGGGCGCACCGCGGCCATCAAAGACCGCGCAAAAACCTCATCCCCGGTAGACCTGGAATCCCGCGAACGACTGCGTCACCGGCATCAGCTCCAACCGATTGATGTTCAGGTGCGGCGGCAGCGTGGCGACCCAGAACAGCGTTTCGGCGATGTCCTCGGCGGTCATCGGCTGCGCGCCGTCATACAGCTTGTCGGACGCGGCCTGATCGCCATGCGTGCGCACCAAGGTGAATTCGGTTTCGGCCATGCCCGGTTCGATCGAAGTCACCCGCACGCCGGTGCCGTGCAGATCCGAACGCAGTCCCAGCGAGAACTGGGTGACGAAGGCCTTGGTGCCGCCATAGACATTCCCGCCGGGATAGGGATAGGTGCCGGCGATCGAACTGATGTTGATGATGGCGCCCTTGCGCGCGATCAGCGTGGGCAGCAGGCGCTGCGTCAGCGTGACCAGACTGTCGATGTTGGTGGCGATCATCGTGCGCCAGTCGTTCAGATCAGCCGACTGCGCGGGCGCCGTACCCAGCGCCAGCCCGGCGTTGTTGATCAGCAGGTCGACGTCGCGGAAAGCTTCCGGCAACGTGGCCAGCGCGGCATCCATCGCCGCCTCGTCGCGGATGTCGAAGCTTGCCGCGTGGACGCGCTCGCCGCCCAGTTCGTCGACCAGCGCCTGCAGCCGGTCCGCGCGGCGACCGGTGGCGATCACCCGCCAGCCGGCGGACGTGAAGCGGCGCGCGGCGGCGGCACCGAAGCCGGAGGTCGCGCCGGTGATGAGGGCGGTTCGGGTCATGGGGGCTCCTTCGAAAAATCAGCGGCGGGGCAGGGAACGCCGCACGCGGGTGGGGATGCAAAGAAAAGCCCGCCATGCGGGCGGCGCATGGCGGGCGGATATCGAAACGGAACGTGGCATGCGGACTCCTCGGCGTTCGCGGGAGTCCGGCGCGATCACTGGGCCTTGATGGCCATCGCCGGCAGCCCGCCGCTGGCCAGCTTCTGCTTGGCTTCGGCCAGCTCGCTGGCGGTGCCATAGGGCCCCATGCGCACGCGATAGACGGTCTTGCCGCCGATCTGCGCGGATTCCACCCGCGCGCTCAGGCCCAGCAGGGCGATCTTGGCCTTGGTGGCTTCGGCATCGCCGGAGGCGCCGAACGCGCCGGCCTGCAGGATGTAGCGCGCGCTGGTGTCCGCGTCGGCGACGGTGCGCGGGGTTGCCGCGGGCTTGGGCGTCGAAGCGGCGGCAGGCGACGTGGCGGGGGGCGCGGACGCCGAGGGCGCCTCGTCGATGGGGCGCGGCAACGCGCCCGGCGCGGCGCCGACCACCGCCGTCGTGCCGGTGGCGGGTGTCGCGGCGGCCGAAGCGGCCGCGGCAGCGGCCTTCTCCTCGCGCGCCTTGCGTGCGGCTTCCTCGCGCGCGCTGGCGGCCAGCTCGGCGTCGGACATCTGCACTTCCTTGCCGGGCAGCAGGGTGTAGAAGTCGTACTGCGGTTCCTTGGCCGGCACCTGCGTGTCGGCGCCACCATCGGCGACGGGCGCGGCGCTGGACGAGGCGCCCGCCGATTCGGGCACCACCGCCTCGACATCGGCCGAGGCCACCGGCGCCGGCTGCGCGTCCGGATTCGGCTGCGGACGGAAGAAGCCGTCGCCGTCCTTCTTCATCAGGCCCGGGGCGATGAAATAGATCGCCAGGCCGATCAACAGGCCGAGCAGCAGCCACACCCAGGCCGGGGTGGCATGGCTGGAATTACGGGTGGCCTGACTCTTGCCGCGACGTGCCGCCATTCAAAAAATCTCCGGTTACATTTTCTCGGGCGCGCTCACGCCCAACAGATCCATGCCGTTGGCCAGCGCCAGCCGCACGGCCGAGGCCAGCGCCAGCCGCGCGTCGCGCGCATCGGCATCCTCGATCAGCACGGGCGTGCCGGCGTACCACGTGTGGAAAGCATAGGCCAACTCGCGCAGGTATTGCGCGATGGCATGCGGCTCCAGCGACTCGCCGGCGTTTTCCACCACTTCCGGATAGCGCGACAACTCCACCATCAACGCCAGCGACAACTCGTCGTCCAGCCGCGCCAGATGGGCCAGGCCGTTGGCCTGATCGTAGGCATAGCCCTTTTCCGAGGCCTGGCGATGAAGGCTGCAGACGCGGGCGTGCGCGTACTGCACGTAGAACACCGGATTGTCGTTGCTCTGCTGGCGCGCCAGATCGATGTCGAAGGTGAGCTGCGAATCGGGCTTGCGGGCGATCAGGAACCAGCGCGTGGCGTCACGTCCGGCTTCCTCGGTCAGATCGCGCAGGGTGAAGTAGCTGCCGGCGCGCTTGGACAGCTTCACTTCCTCGCCGCCGCGCATCACCGTGACCATCTGGTGCAGCACGTAGTCCGGGTAGCCGGCGGGAATGCCGCAGTCCAGCGCCTGCAGGCCGGCCTTCACCCGCGCCAGCGAGCCGTGGTGGTCGGCGCCGAGCTCGGTGATCGCGCGCTCGTAGCCGCGCTGCCACTTCGACAGGTGGTAGGCGACGTCCGGCACGAAATAGGTGTAGGTGCCGTCGGACTTGCGCATCACGCGGTCCTTGTCGTCGCCGAAGTCGGTGGTGCGCAGCCACAGCGCGCCGCCTTCCTCGTAGGTGTGGCCGTGGGCGACGAGCGCGCGCACGGTCTCCTCGACCTTGTCGTCGGCGTACAGCGACGACTCGAGGAAGTACACGTCGAACGACACGCCGTAGGCCTCGAGGTCGGCGTTCTGCTCGCGGCGCAGCCACGCCACGGCGAAGCGGCGGATCGCGTCGAGGTCCTGCGGATCCTTCGCGCCGGTGACGGCGTGATCCTCGAACGACACGGTGTCGCCGCGCAGGTAGGCCTGCGCCACGTCGACGATGTAGTCGCCGCGATAGCCGTCCTCCGGCCAGCCGGCGTCGTCCGGGCCCTTCCCGAGCGCGCGCGCCTGCACCGACCTGGCGAGGTTGTCGATCTGGGCGCCGGCGTCGTTGTAGTAGAACTCGCGCTTCACGTCCCAGCCATTGGCGTCG
>NZ_JBQCIJ010000008.1:0-33893 GCF_051953815.1 Pseudoxanthomonas sp.
CGAATCACCGGCGGCACCGTGAACGTGTGGTGCGGTGCCGGCGACGGCACCGTCCACTCGAGACCGTGCGCGCCTTCCCATACCTGGGTCGTCGCGCGGTTCTTCGAGAAGTACACCGCGTGGATCACCACGCCGACGAAGATGAGCTGGCTCGCGCCGAACCAGAAGCCGCCGATCGACGAGATCATGTTGAAGTCGGCGAACGCGACGTTGTAGTCGGGAATGCGGCGCGGCATGCCGGCCAGGCCGAGGAAGTGCTGCGGGAAGAACAGCACGTTGACCGAGATCACGCTCGACCAGAAGTGGATCTTGCCCCAGCGCTCCGAGTACATGTTGCCGCACCACTTCGGCAGCCAGTAGTACGCCGACGCCATGATCGCGAACACCGCGCCGGTGACCAGCACGTAGTGGAAGTGGGCGACGACGAAATAGGTGTCCTGGTACTGGAAGTCGGCCGGCACGATCGCGCACATGACGCCCGAGAAGCCGCCGATCGTGAACAGGATGACGAACGCGATCGCGAACAGCATCGGCGTCTCGAACGTCATCGAGCCGCCCCACATCGTCGACACCCAGTTGAATACCTTCACGCCGGTCGGGATCGCAATCAGCATCGTCGCATACATGAAGTACAGCTCGCCGCCGAGCGGCATGCCGACCACGAACATGTGGTGCGCCCAGACGATGAAGCTCAGGAACGCGATCGAAGCGGTCGCATACACCATGGCCTGATAGCCGAACAGCGGCTTGCGCGCGAAGGTCGGGATGATCTCCGACACGACGCCGAACGCCGGCAGGATCATGATGTAGACCTCGGGGTGACCGAAGAACCAGAAGATGTGCTGGTACATCACCGGGTCGCCGCCGCCGGCGGCGTTGAAGAAGCTGGTGCCGAAGAACTTGTCGGTCAGCAGCATGGTGACCGCACCGGCCAGCACCGGCATCACGGCGATCAGCAGGAACGCGGTGATCAGCCAGGTCCAGCAGAAGATCGGCATCTTCAGCAGATCGATGCCCGGGGCGCGCATGTTCAGCACGGTCGCGATGATGTTGATCGCGCCCATGATCGAGCTGACGCCCATCATGTGGATGGCGAAGATGCTGAAGGCCACGTTGGCGCCGCCCTGCAGCGACAGCGGCGGGTACAGGGTCCAGCCGCCGGCGGGCGCGCCGCCCGGCAGGAACAGGGTCAGCAGCAGCATGCTGAAGGCGAACGGCATGATCCAGAAGGACCAGTTGTTCATGCGCGGCAGCGCCATGTCCGGCGCGCCGATCTGCAGCGGAATCATCCAGTTGGCCAGGCCGACGAAGGCCGGCATCACGCCGCCGAAGATCATGACCAGCGCGTGCACCGTGGTCATCTGGTTGAAGAACTCGGGCTTGACGAACTGCAGGCCCGGGGTCATCAGCTCCGCACGGATGATCACCGACATACCCGCGCCGATGATGAACATGATGAAGCTGAAAATCAGGTAGAGCGTACCGATGTCTTTGTGGTTGGTCGAAAAGAACCAACGCTCGATGAAGCTCTGCTGGTGACCGTGGTGATCGTCGTGGTGATCGACGGCGGTATGGGCCATGTTCGTGATCTCTTGCAGCTGTAGCGGACGATTAGGCCTGCGCCGGAGGCGCGGCCTGCTCGCTGGTGGGGGCGGCGTCGGTGGCCGGGGCCGGAGCGGCCTGGCCATCGGCGGGCGCGGCTTGTTCCGCCGGCGCGGCGGGAGCCGCCGGAGCCGGAGCGGGGGCCGGAGCCGGCTTCTTCGCAGCCAGCCACTTCTGGAATTCTTCCTTCGGCACCGCGCGCACGACGATCGGCATGAAACCGTGGTCCTTGCCGCACAGCTCGGCGCACTGGCCGCGGTAGACGCCCGGTTCCTTGATGTCGGTCCAGGCCTCGTTGACGATGCCCGGGATCGCGTCCTGCTTCCAGCCCAGCGCCGGCACCCACCAGGCGTGGATGACGTCGTCGGCGGTGATCACGAAGCGGATCTTGGTGTTGACCGGCAGGACGAGTTCATTGTCCACGTCCAGCAGGTAGTGCGGGTTCTTGGCCAGATCCGGCCGCTCGCCGCTCTGGCGGATGCGGTCGGACTCGCGGTCCAGGCGGCTGGTGAAGGCCACGTCCTCGCCCAGGTACTCGTACTTCCACATCCACTGGTAACCGGTGACCTTGACGGTCATCTCGGAATCGCGGGTGTCGTACATGGCGATCAGCTTGGCGGTCGCCGGCCAGGCCATGACCACCAGGATCAGCACCGGGATGACGGTCCAGATGATTTCCGCGGTGGTGTTGTGGCTGAACTGCGCGGCCACCGCTCCCTTGGACTTGCGGAACTTGAACATCGCGTAGGCCATCGCGCCGAACACGATGATGCCGATCACGACGCACACGATCAGCGCCACCATGTGCGCGTCGTAGGCATGCTGGGACGAGGCGGTGACGCCCTTGCCCATGTTCAGCTGCCACGGCTTCGGGTCCGCCGACTGCGCCCAAGCCAGCGCCGGCAGAGCCAGCAGTGCGCAGGCCGTCATCAAACGCTTCCAATACCCATTCAATTGCGTCATTGCCTAGACCCCAAATGCGTCATCGGTTGCGGCCACTCGCAGCCGCCAGTAAATCCTGCAACTTGTCCGCCAGCTGCCGGCGTTCGCCCGGACCGAGGAAATTGCCCACCTCGACCCGGCGACCGCTGGAAGCCAGCGAAATCCTTTCGCCATCCGCTTCGATACGGAGCCGCACCCAATACGGATGCGCCCGGAACACCGTCCCGGTCTCGGGGGGGCGGCTGACTTCCACGACCTCCGGACCAATGGTGATGTCCTCACTCCGCTCGCCGCTGCGCCATAGCCAGCGCAACGCCGCGGCCACCAGTGCGCTGTGCAGCAGGGCGAAGGCCGGTGCGAAGGCGTTGCCGGCCAGCCAGCCCAGCAGGGCCACCAGCCACATCGCCCCGGCCAGCGCGGCGAACAAGGCCACGAACTGGCGGGCCGTCAACGCCCGGGGCGGACGCAGCCGGAGCCGCGCGCCGTGGATACCCGGCAATGACGGAAGCACTTCGATCATGCTGCCAACCGCGCAACGAGGCCGCGGAAAACCTCTAAATGTTAGCCTCACCCCCCTGTTGCGGCAAGTTGCAATGATCTCGGTCAATGGCGGGACGGCGCCGGGCGGTTCCGGCCGCCCGCGCCGGGAAGGGCCGGGAAAGACCGGCGCCATGCGCTTCCATCCGTTCGCGAACGGTGCCCCGGCTCACTACACTATCCGGCTCCATCGCCCGCTTCCGAAGACGTTCATGAGCTCCCAGCCCCAGCCCGGCACCGAGGCGGCCCCGCCGCCGGCGCCCGCCGGCATCGTTTCCCCCGAACTCCCCGCCCCGCCGCCGGCGCTGCGGGCCGCCATCACCGCGGCCTGGCTGCGCGATGAGACCGAGCATGTGCGCGAACTGCTGGCCCAGGCCCGCCTGCCGGCGGACGAGCAGGCCCGCGCGCAGGCGCTGGCCGCCGATCTGGTCAAGCGGGTCCGCGCGCGCGCGCAGGACCAGGGCGCCATCGAGGCCTTCATGCGCCAGTACGACCTGGGCAGCGAGGAAGGCGTGCTGCTGATGTGCGTGGCCGAGGCGCTGCTGCGCATTCCCGACCAGGAGACCGCCGACAAGCTGATCCGCGACAAGCTGGGCGACGCCGACTGGGAAAAGCACCTGGGCCAGAGCGATTCGGTGCTGGTCAACGCGTCCACCTGGGGCCTGATGCTGACCGGCAAGCTGGTCAACCTCAACGATCTGACCCGCCACGACGTGCCCGGCGCGTTCAAGCGCCTGATCGGCCGGGTCGGCGAACCGGTCATCCGGCTGGCGGTACGCCAGGCCATGCGCATCATGGGCCACCAGTTCGTGATGGGCCGGACCATCGAGGAAGCCCTGGGCCGCTCGCGCAAGGGCGACAACGCCAACTACCGGTATTCGTTCGACATGCTGGGCGAAGGCGCGCTGACCTCGAAGGACGCCGCGCGCTACCTGGAGGCCTACCGCAAGGCGATCCACGCCATCGGCGAGCACACCCGTCCGCACCGCCAAGGCGATGCGGGGGGCCCCTTCCCCGACGTGTTCGCCGCCCCCAGCATTTCCATCAAGTTGTCCGCCCTGCATCCGCGCTACGAGCACGCCAAGCGCGCGCGGGTGATGAAGGAGCTGGCGCCGGGCATCCTGGAACTGGCGCAGCTGGCCAAGTCCTATGGCATCGGCTTCACCATCGATGCGGAGGAGGCTGATCGCCTGGAGCTGTCGCTGGACCTGATCGAAGCCACCTTCTCCGACACGTCGCTGGACGGATGGGAAGGCTACGGACTGGCGGTACAGGCCTACCAGAAGCGCACGCCGTACGTGATCGACTTTCTCGCCGACCTGGCCCGCCGCGTGGGCCGGCGCATGCCGGTGCGCCTGGTCAAGGGCGCGTACTGGGACGCCGAGGTCAAGCGCGCCCAGATCGACGGTCATCCGGGCTATCCGGTGTTCACCCGCAAGCCGAACACCGACGTGTCCTACCTGGCCAACGCGCGCCGCATGTTCGAGCACGGCGACGCGCTGTATCCGATGTTCGCCACCCACAACGCGCAGACCATCGCCGCGATCCGCTCGATCGCGCGGGGCCGTCCCTACGAGCACCAGAAGCTGCACGGCATGGGGGACGATCTGTACGCGGAAGTAATTCCAGCCGATCGCCTGGGCGTGCCCTGCCGCGTGTACGCCCCGGTCGGTTCGCACGAGGACCTGCTGCCTTATCTGGTCCGCCGCCTGCTGGAGAACGGCGCCAATTCCAGCTTCGTCAATCGCATCACCGACGAGGGCGTGGCCATCGAGGATCTGATTCGCGACCCGGTGGAAACCGTGTCCGCGTTCGACTCGATTCCGCATCCCCGCATCCCGCTGCCGCGTGACCTCTTCCGCAACCAGGCAGCCCCCATCCCGACTTCTGACAGGAACAACTCCATGGGCGCCAATCTCGCCAACGACAACGACCTGCGTGCACTGGCCGAGCGCGTCAACGCCGCCGTCAAGCCGTGGCGGGCCGCGCCGCTGGTGCCCGGCGCGGTGGTCGCGACCGCGGCGCTGGCGGTGACCAATCCGGCCGATCGCCGCCAGACCGTCGGCGAATGGCAGCCGGCCGACAGCGCGTCCGTGGAAAAGGCGCTGCAGAACGCGGTGGCCGCGCAGCCGGCCTGGGACCGCACGCCGGCCGCCAGCCGCGCGGCGATCCTGGAGCATGCCGCCGACCTGCTGGAGCAGCGCATGCCCGAATACATCGCGCTGTGCGTGAAGGAAGCCGGCAAGACCCTGCCCGACAGCGTCGCCGAAGTGCGCGAAGCGGTCGATTTCCTGCGCTACTACGGCGCCCAGGCGCGCGCGCAGTTCGGCGCCGCCGAACGCCTGCCCGGCCCGACCGGCGAGTCCAACGAACTGCAGCTGCATGGCCGCGGCGTGTTCGTCTGCATCAGCCCGTGGAATTTCCCGCTGGCGATCTTCCTCGGTCAGGTCAGCGCCGCGCTGGCCGCCGGCAACAGCGTCATCGCCAAGCCGGCCGAGCAGACCAACCTGATCGGCCATGCGGCGGTGAAGCTGCTGCACGAAGCCGGCGTGCCGGAAGCCGTGCTGCAGTTCCTGCCCGGCGACGGCGCCACCGTCGGCGCCGCGCTCACGAAGGATCCGCGCGTGGCCGGCGTGGCCTTCACCGGTTCCACCGAGACCGCCCGCGCGATCAACCGCGCGCTGGCCGCGCGTGACGCCGCCATCGGCGTGCTGATCGCCGAGACCGGCGGCCAGAACGCCTTCATCGCCGACTCCTCGGCGCTGCCGGAGCAACTGGTCAAGGACGCCATCGGCTCGGCCTTCACCTCCGCCGGCCAGCGTTGCTCGGCCGCGCGCGTGCTGTTCGTGCAGGACGACATCGCCGACAAGGTGATGACGATGCTGGCCGGCGCGATGGACGAGCTGAAGGTCGGCGACCCCGGCCTGCTGTCCACCGATGTCGGCCCGGTGATCGACGCCGACGCGCTGAAGATCCTGGAAGACCACGCCGCCCGCATGGCCGGCGAGGCCCGCCTGATCAAGCAGGCCCACCTGGGCGAGGACGCCGCCCACGGCACCTTCTTCGCGCCGCGCGCCTGGGAGCTGAAGTCGCTGGACCAGCTGCACCGCGAGATCTTCGGCCCGGCGCTGCACGTGGTGCGCTGGAAGGCCGATCAGCTGGATCAGGTGATCGACGCCATCAACGCCACCGGCTACGGCCTGACCCTGGGCGTGCATTCGCGCATCGACGAGACGATCGACCGCATCGCCGCGCGGGTGAAGGTGGGCAACGTCTACGTCAACCGCAACCAGATCGGCGCGGTCGTGGGCGTGCAGCCGTTCGGCGGCCAGGGCCTGTCCGGCACCGGTCCGAAGGCCGGCGGCCCGCACTACCTGCCCCGTTTCGCCACCGAGAAGACGGTGACGGTCAACACCACCGCCGCCGGCGGCAACGCCTCGCTGCTGACCCTGGGCGACTGAGCCCCGGATCGGCCGGCGCGCCGTCGCTCCCCGACAGGGCCGCCTTGCGCGGCCCTGTTGTTTTGTGACGCAGTGCCGATAACATGCTGGTGAGGATCCGGGGGGAGCCGGCGGTCGGATGAGCTTGTCGGTGCTGTTGACGCTGTTGAGCGACTGCCTGCTGGCGGTCGTCCTGTTCGTCCTGTTCTGGTACGTGGCCCGGGTGTCGCGCAATGTCCAGGGCATCCTCACCTGGGGCACCGCCCACCTCTTCTACACGGTCGGCGCGACGCTCCTGGACGCCGGTACCGCGGGTTTCGAGAGCGCCGGCCTGGCCACGGCGGCCGAACTTTCCACGCATGTGGGCGCCACCATCCTGTGTGGCGGCATGGCCGGGCTCGGCTGGGCGGTCGTGCGGTTCGTCCAGCGGCGTCCGCTGCATCCGGGCGAAACGGCCGCGGTCCCGATTGCCGCTGGCATACCGCTGCTGATCTGGGCCCTGGGCGGAGACTGGGAAGCGCAGAGCGTGGCGCTCAATTGCGTCGAACTGGTGGTGCTGCTGTGGATGCTGTGGCACCTGCGCGTGCTGCGCGATGATCCCTACCGCCTGCCGGCGCGGATGATGATGCTGGGTTGCGGCCTGCTGGCGGCGCTGTACGGCAGCGTGGTGCCCGGCTGGTCGTTCAGCCAGTTCGGCTTCGACGAAATCTGGGTCAGCGTGGATCTGTCGATCTGGTTCATGCTCAATTTCTGCATGCTGATGCTGAGCAGTTTCCGCGCCGCCGAGTCGCTGAAGCTCAGCGCCATGTTCGATCCCCTGACCAGCGCCCTCAACCGGCGGGGCCTGCACGGCGAGCTGAGCACCTGGCTGGAACGCGACGATCGCGGGCTGACCGTGATCGCCATCGATCTGGACCATTTCAAGACCATCAACGATCGCCACGGCCACGATACCGGCGACCGCGTGCTCCAGCGCTTCAGCGAATCCGTGCGCGGCAGCCTGCGCAGCGATCAGCTGTTCGCGCGCATGGGCGGCGAGGAATTCGCGGTGGTGATGCCCGGCACCGACCGCGAAACCGCGCGGCAACTGGCCGAACGCCTGCGCAACCAGATGATGCGGCTGGATTTCACTCCGTCCGAGGGACGGCCGTTCCGGGTGACGATCAGCCTGGGCATCGCCACCAGCGACAGCGAGGGCGAACCCTTCGTCGAACTGATGCGGCGCGCCGACGACGCCCTGTACGCGGCCAAGCGCAAGGGCCGCAACCGGGTCGAAATCCATCCCTGAACCCGCCGACGCCTTCCCACCCGCGTCCGGCCCAGGGCCCGCGCCGCCCATGAAATCCGATAGCCGGAATCCGCCGCGTTCTGCGTTGTGGCATTAAACAGGACGTTGCACGGGCCACACGGGCAGAACCGGCTTCATGACCACCGATTTCTACCACTTGCTGATCAGCGATTGCGCGCTGGCGGCGGTACTGCTGGGACTCTTCTTCTACGTGTCGAGGGTGTCGCGCGGCGTGCGCGGCATCACCGCCTGGGGCGTGGCGCATTTCGTCTATTCGCTGGGCGCCGCCCTGCTCGACGGCACCGCGCAGGTCGTCTCGCAATCCGGTTCGCCGGAACTGGCGCGCGTCATCGCCGGGCTGGGCGGAGTGCTGGCCTGCGCCGGCCTGATCGGCCTGGCCTGGTCGGTGATCCAGTTCGTGCACCAGCGCGCGCTGCTTCCCGTCGAACGCGCGCTGATGCCGCTGGCGCTGGCGCTGCCGCTGGGCGGTTGGGTGCTCTATGGCGACAGCGATGCCCAGGGCGCGGCGATGAGCGCGGTGGAGGTATTCGCGCTGGCGGTGATGATCTGGCAGTTGCGCCTGCTGCGGACCGGACCGGATCACGTGCCCGCGCGACTGATGATGATCGCCTGCGTGGCGCTGCTCTATCTCTATGGCCGCGACCTGGCGCATGCGCTGACCGGACGCTACGGACCGAATCCGTCCTGGGTGAACGCGGATCTGTCGATCTGGTTCATGCTCAATTTCTGCATGCTGATGCTGGCCAGCTTCCGTGCCGCCGAATCGTTGCGCCAGAGCGCGCTGTTCGATCCGCTGACCGGCGCGCTCAATCGCCGTGGCCTGGACAGCGAACTGCGTTCCAGCGCGCGCTTCGTCACCCTGGAAGGCGGCCTCGCGGTGGTCGCGCTGGATCTGGATCATTTCAAGGCGGTCAACGATCACCATGGCCACCAGACCGGCGACCGGGTGCTGCAGCGATTCTCCGACGTCGTGCGCGGATGCATCCGCAGCGACGATCTGTTCGTGCGACTGGGCGGCGAGGAATTCATGCTGGTCCTGCGCGAGACCTCGCCGGAAGTCGCCCATCTGCTGGCGGAACGCATCCGTACCCAGGTGATGTCGCTGGAATTCGCTTCACCGGCATTCCGGATCACCGTCAGCCTGGGCATCGCCCATACGCGCCACCGCCATACCGTGTTCAACGACATGATGCGGCTGGCGGACGAGGCGCTCTACGCGGCCAAGCGCAACGGACGCAACTGCATCGAACTGCGGCTGCATCCCGCGCCGGCGCGCTGAGCCGGCACGCATCCTCCAGCCCACCGCCGGGGACGCGCTCGCGCGTCTTGGTGGGCGCGCAAAAGAAAAACCCCGCCGAAGCGGGGTTTTCCGGATTGCATCGATGAAGCCGCGCGCGATCAGAACTTGTAGTTGATCGAAGCCGCCAGCACATCGCCCGCCACGTCGTAGGAGCCGACCAGCGTGCTGCCGGTGGCCGAACGCAGGTTCACCGTCGGATCCTTGGTGAACAGGTGGGTGTAGCCGAAGCTGTACTCGGCCTTCTCCGACGGCGCCCAGGTCAGGCCCAGCGACAGCCACTTGCGGCTGGTGTCGGGCACGCGCACGTCGCGGTGCTCGGCGGTGGTCGGGGTCTGGTCATAGGCCACGCCGCCGCGCAGGGTCAGCGTGTCGTTCAGACGGTAGTCGGCGCCGATCGAGCTGAAGGTGGTGTCGCGGTAATGGAACGGCAGCACGTTGTTCGGCTGGTTGGACGCGAAGTCGACCGTCACGGCGTCGAACGACGGCTTCCAGAAGGTGCGCGACACGTCGGCCATGATGGTCAGCTTGTCGTTGACCTGGCGGGTGAAGCTCAGGGTCGCCGAAGCCGGCAGTTCGATGGTGGCGCGACCACCGGTGTTGACGAACACGCCGCGCGGCGCCATCAGCGCCAGGCCCTGGGTGGCCTGGGTGTTGGTGGCGGTGAACTTGGCCTTGCCGTTGGTGATCTCGTGCTTGACCTTGGAGCGGTAGCTCAGGCCCAGGTGGGTCTGCTCGTTGACGCTGAACAGGCCGCCGACGGTGAAGCCCCAGTCATTGCTGCTGCCTTCCAGCTGCGAGTAGACGTCGGCGCTGCCCGGCACGAAGCCCATCCCGATCAGGGTCGGACGCTGCGCGGCCGGCGCCGAGGACACCACGGCGGTGCTCAGGTCGACCATGTTGCTCAGATCCACTTCCAGGCGCTCGACGAACACCGAGGCGCCGAAGGACACGTACGGGTTCACGTCGTAGGAGAAGGCCAGGCCGAGGTCGGCCGTCTTCAGGTCGGTCTTGACGCCGTGGTAGCGGCCGACCCAGTTGCGGTCGTATTCGGTCTTGAAGCCGAACGGCACGGTCAGCGAAGCGCCCAGGTGGGCCTTCTCGCCGATCATGGTGTGGAAGTAGGCAGCCGGGACCGCGGCGATGGTGCCGGCGTCGCCGCCGTTGCCGCCGGTGAGCGGAGCGCCGGTGCCCGGGCCGGTGGTGAAGCTCGGCAGGCGGCCGCCGCCCTTGAAATCAGCCGAGAAGCTGATGGCGCTGACGTCAGCCTGGAACTGGGTTTCCTTCAGGTGGCGCATGGCGGCCGGATTGGTCGCGATCACCGAGGCGTCGCCCGGGGCGCTGCCGGAACCGGCGAATGCGCGGCCGAGGCCCTTGGCGCTGTTTTCCTTCAGCTGGAATGCGGCGCCGTGCGCCTGACCGAAAGCCAAGACGCCGGCGATGCCGAAGGCCAGCGCGGAAATACGGGCAAAACTGTTGACGGAATGCATGGTGTCTCTCTCCGGAGGACGTGGGTTGCGGTCAATGCGTCGCTGGAACGCCCGGCGTTATGCCCGCCGGTTCGTCCGCCGGAAGCCCCTCCCGACATACGACGCCGTATGCAGTATACGCACGTCCGCTAACCGAAAGCTAACAAACTCATGGCACGGTCCGGAGGAGATTCCTGAACAGGGAAATACGCCGGGCGACAGCCGGTGCGAGGTAAAGTGAGCCGGCATGTTCGTGTCCCTGCCCTCCCGCCGGAAGCCCTCGTTGCGCTGGGCCACCCCCACGTTGCTGGGGCTGCTGTGGCTGGCGTTCCTGTGGGCGGCGATGCAGCCGGACCGCGCGCGCCTGCTGCAGGAATGGGGCGCGCTGTCGGGCGGGCTGACCTCGCTGCCGGCCTGGCTGGCGGACCTGCAGGACGGCAGCGTGCTGCGCCTGTTCACCGCGCTGTTCCTGCACGCGGACTGGGCCCATCTGCTGGGCAACCTGGTGTTCCTGTTGATCTTCGGGATGCCGGCGGAGCGGACGATGGGACCCTGGCGCTTCCTTGTCCTGTTCCTGCTCGGCGGCGCGGTCGCCAACCTGGCCGCGGTGCTGACCATCGGCGCGCCCGACCGGGTGGTGATCGGCGCCAGCGGCGCGGTCTCGGCGGTGATTGGCGCCTACCTGGCGCTGTTCCCGACCGCCAAGCTGGGCGTGGTGCTGCCGCTGGGCCTGTTCCTGGAATTCGTGAAGGCGCCGGCCTCGCTGCTGATCGGCATCTGGGCGCTTCTGCAGGTCGTGTTCGCGTACACCGGCCCCGCGTTCGGCGCGGTGGCGTGGTCGGCGCACATCGCCGGTTTCCTGTTCGGGGTGGTATTCGCCCTGTTCGTCCGCGCCGCCATCGCCCGGCGCCTGCGCAAGCGGCAGGGCTATTGAACCGCCGGCGGGCGGCCACATCTCCTGCTCACCGCATCGCATTCCTGTTCCCGGCCCATGGCGAAGAAGCTCTACAAGGTCACTTTCCTCAACCACAACAAGGTCTACGAACTCTACGCGGGCCACGTGGGCGCCAGCGGCCTGTGGGGTTTCACCGAAGTGGGCGAGCTGGTGTTCGATCTGCACGACGGCGTGGTGGTCGATCCCACCGAGGAACGCCTGCGCGACGAGTTTGGCGACACCCGGGTGCTGCACCTGCCGATGCAGAGCATCATCCGGGTCGAGGAAGTGGAGCGCAAAGGCCAGTCGGCCATCCGCGACGCCGCCACCGGCGAGAAGGTGGTCACGCCGTTCCCGCTGCCGGCCAAGCCGCGCTGACCGCAGCGTCGCGGTAACCCCCGGTACGCTCCTCCGCCCCGCCGACCGCCTATGATGGCGCGTCGGGTTCCGGGGTCGTCTTGATGTCCACTGCGCAGCTGTCCGTCTACTTCTTCCTGCAGGCGGGCGTCATCATCGTGGTCTGCCGTCTGGTCGGCCGCCTGGCGCAGCGTTTCGGACAACCGCAGGTGGTCGGCGAAATGATCGCCGGCGTCACTCTGGGGCCGTCGCTGTTGGGTGCGCTGGCGCCCGCGGCGCAACTGGCGCTGTTCCCCAAGCCCACCCTGGACATGCTCTATGTCGGCGGCCAGGTCGGCGTGGGCATGTACATGTTCCTGGTCGGCACCGAATTCCGCGCCGACCATTTCCGCGCGCGCTATCGCAGCGCGATCGCGGTGTCGTGGGCGGGCATCGCCGTGCCGTTCCTGCTGGCATTCGCGCTGGCGCCCTGGCTGCAGCATGTGCCCGGGCTGTTCTCGGACAAGATCCGCTTCCTGGAAGTCGCGCTGTTCCTGGGCGCGGCCATCGCGATCACGGCGTTCCCGATGCTGGCGCGCATCATCCACGAGCGTGGGTTGGCCGGAACATCGCTGGGTACGCTGGCGCTGACCGCCGGGGCCATGGACGACGCCGCGGCGTGGTGCATCCTGGCGATCGTGCTGGCGAGTTTCGGCGGCAGCTGGATGCAGGCGTGGCTGGCCATCGGCGGCGGCATCGCCTATCTGTGCTTCATGCTGCTGGCCGGGCGGCGCCTGCTGCAGCCACTGGCCGCGCGCGTCCCCGAACACGGGCCACTGCCGTCCTCGGTGCTGGCCTGGGTCATGGCCCTGTTCTTCGTGTGCGCCTGGGCGATGGACGCCATCGGCATCCACGCCGTGTTCGGTGGTTTCATCCTCGGCGTCTGCCTGCCGCGCGGCGCGCTCACCGAGCGCCTGCGCGAGCTGCTGCAGCCGATGGTGGTGGTGGTCCTGCTGCCGCTGTTCTTCACCTATTCCGGGCTGAAGACCGAACTGTCCGTATTCCTGGATCCGGCGATGCTGCTGCCTGCCGTGGCCATCCTGCTGGCCTCGTTCGGCGGCAAGGCGATCGCCTGCTGGGCGGCCGCCCGGCTGTCGGGCGAGCCGCCGCGCGATGCGATGGCCATCGGCGCGCTGATGAACGCGCGCGGCCTGATGGAGCTGATCATCATCAACATCGGGCTGCAGGCCGGCGTGATCAAACCCGGGCTGTTCTCGATCCTGGTCATCATGGCGATCCTGACCACGCTGATGGCCACGCCGCTGTTCAACCGGATCATGCGCAACCATGGCGCGCCCGCGGCGCCGATCGCGGGCGATCCCTCGCTGCCCTGAGCGCACCCGGAGCAGGAAGCCGTTGCCCTAGAATCGGCGCTCCCTCTTCCGCCGGAACCGCCATGCGCAAGGACCTGCACGAAGGCAACCGCCATTCCTGGAACGCCGCCACCGTGGCCCACAACAGCCACAAGCGCAATCAGGCGGCGTTCTTCCGCGCCGGCGGCAGCACGCTGTTCCCGGAAGAAGTCGCCCTGCTGGGCGACATCGGCGGCCGGCGCCTGGTGCACCTGCAATGCAATGCCGGCCAGGACAGCCTGAGCCTGGCCGGATTGGGCGCGCGGGTCACCGGCGTGGACATCAGCGACACCGCGATCGACTTCGCGCGCCGGTTGGCGGACGAAGCCGGCATCGCGGCGGGCTTCGAGCGCGCCGACGTGTATGACTGGTTCGACCAGGCCGTTGCCGCCGGACGGCGATTCGATGTCGCCTTCAGTTCCTACGGCGCGCTCTGCTGGCTGTCGGATCTGGACATATGGGCGCGCGGGCTGGCCGCGGTGCTGGAACCGGGCGGACGTCTCGTCTGCGTCGAGTTCCATCCGGTCGCGATGATCTTCGATCCGCAGTGGCAACCGAAGTATCCGTACTTCGCCCACGGCGAGCCGCTGGTCTGGGAGGACGGCGTCAGCGACTACGTGGCGCTGTCCGGCGAAGCGCTGGCGCCCTCGGGGAACGAAGCCGGCGTGCGGGACTTCCGCAATCCGCATCCGAGTTACGAATTCCAGTGGAGCCTGGGCGAGGTGGTCGACGCGCTGCTGCGCGCCGGCCTGTCGCTGCGCCAGTTGCGGGAGTATCCGTATGCCAATGGCTGGCGCGGATTCGACGGCATGCGCGAAGGCGAGGGCCGGCGCATGTATCCGCCGGCGTCGATGCCCAGCCTGCCGCTGATGTACGGACTGGTGGCCGAACGACCGGCCTGAGCGGGTTCCGCGCTCAGCGCCGGGCCGCCGGCGCCTTCCCCGTCGCGGCCGCCGCCTGTTTCTTCAGTTCGGCCAGCGCGGCGGTGATCGGCTTCTCGCCATCCAGCACTTCACCGGCGGTATAGCCCTCCTGGCCCTCGTCGTCGCCACGCAGGTGGCCGGGCAGGGTGGCTTCGCTGTAGTCGATGAGCTCCGGCGCCCGGGTCGTCGATTCCGGATGCAGCTCCACGTCCGGCACGATGCCGCGCGCCTGGATCGACTTGCCGCTGGGCGTGTAATAACGCGCGGTGGTGAGCTTCACCGAATCGCCGTTGTCCAGCGGCAGCACGGTCTGCACCGAACCCTTGCCGAAGGTCCGGCTGCCGACGATGCGCGCGCGCTGGTTGTCGCGCAGCGCGCCGGCCAACACTTCCGAGGCACTAGCCGAACCGGCGTCCACCAGCACCACCACCGGCGCGCCTTCCAGCAGATCGCCGGGGGTGGCGTCGAAGCGCGAATCACTGATCACGATGCGGCCGCGGGTGGAGACGATGTTGCCCTTGTCGAGCAGGTCGTCGGCAATCTGCACCGCCGCCAGCAACAGGCCGCCGGGATTGCTGCGCAGGTCCAGCACCAGTCCACGCAGCCTGCCCTTGGCCTCCAGGTCGGCGACGTGCTTCTGGAAATCGGCGGCGGTCTCGGTCTGGAACGCGCTGATGCGCACGTAACCGTACCCCGGTTCGAGCAGGCGGCTGCGCACGCTGGCGATGCGGATGGTGTCGCGCACCAGGCTGACGTCGAACGGCTTGGCGGTCCCCTCGCGCACGATCGTCAGGGTGACCTTGCTGCCGGGCTTGCCGCGCAGCGGCTCCATGCCGTCGGTCTTCTCGATCGGCTTGCCGTCGATGGCCACGATCAGGTCGCCGGCCTTGATGCCGGCCTTGGCCGCCGGCGTGTCGTCGATGGGCGAAACGACCAGCAGGGTGTTGTCGGGCTGCTGCAGCAGATCCACGCCGATGCCTTCGTAGGCGCCGGAGGTCTGCTCGTCGTACGCCTGCGCGTCTTCCTTGTCGAAGTAGATGCTGTGCGGATCCAGATCCAGCAGCAGGCCGCGGATGGCGGACTGCATCAGCTTGCGATCATCCACCGGCTCGACGTAGGCCTCCTTGACCGCGTTGAACACGGCCACGTACCGGCGGATTTCCTCCAGCGGCACCTTCGAGGGCGCGGTTTCCGCGGCCGAGGGGTCGTCGCTGGCGCCCACCTCCGGTTCCTTGGCGGTCTCTTGCGCGAACGCGGGCGCGCCGGCGAGGGCGAACAGCAGGGCCAGAGGCAGGGAAGAGCGCATTGAAACTCCGTGGGAAAAGCGGCGGAACCATGGACCCCGCGCGGTCCACGGAGTTCGCCCGATTATGCGCGAACCGGCCGTGAATGGCGTCCCGGTTCAGCGCCGCTGCAGCCAGCTGCCCGGATCCACCGGCTGGCCGTTGCGACGCAGCTCGAAGTACAGCGCCGGGGTGCCCTGCCCGCCGGACGTGCCGACCTTGGATACCGGATCGCCGCGCTTGACCCGATCCCCGGTGTCACGCAGCAGGCTTTCGTTGTGCGCGTACAGGCTCATGTAGCCGTTGCCGTGGTCGATGATCAGGATCAGCCCATAGCCGGTCATCCACTCGGAGAACACCACGGTGCCGTCGGCCACCGCGGTCACCGTGCTGCCGGTGGGCGCGCCGATCAGCACGCCGGAACTGGTGCGACCGTCCGGCATGCGTCCGCCGTAGCGGGCCAGAAGGTTGCCGGACAAAGGCCAGCCCAGGCCGCCGACCTTCAGCGCCGGGGCGTTGGCCACTTCCGGGCGTGACCGCGACGGGGTTTCCGCAGCGCGCGGCGCGCCCGGACGCGCCTGCGCGCGGGCGCGTTCCTCGGCGGCCTTGCGCGCGGCGGCCCTGCGTTCGGCTTCGGCGCGCGCCGCCGCCGCCCGCAGATTGGCGAGCAGGCGCTCCAGCGAGCGCACGTCCTGGCCAAGCGCCTTCTCCCGGACCGATCGATCCTGATAGCGCTCGTCCAGATCGGCCACCAGCTTGGCCCGGCTCTGCCGATCCCGTTGCAATTGGGTCACCTGCCCGCGCAGGCGCTGGCGGTTCGCATCCAGTTGCGCGCGGCGGGCGGCGATGTCCTGTTCCACCTGCGCCAATGCCTGCAGCTCGGTGGTCAGGGAATCGATGCGCGCGGCCCGGTCCCGCTGCAGATAACCGTGATAGGCCAGGGTACGGCTGGCGTCGGCGGCGCGATCCTGCGACAGCAGCACCTTCAACGGCGCATCGCCACCGGCCATGTACGCCGAGCGCACCAGCGCGGCCAGTTGCTCGCGCTGTCCTCCCAGGTGTTCCAGCATCCGTCCGCGCTTGCGCTGCAGTTCGGCCAGCGCGGTTTCCTCGCGCCGCAGCGAGGATTCGGTTTCCGACAGCGTGCGGCTGCTGCGGCCGACCTGCTCGTCGGCCTCGCGCAGCTTGCGCGAGGCGTCGCCACGCTCGCCTTCCAGCTTGCGCCGCTCCTGGGCAATCGATTTCAGTTCGCCGCGCGCCTTTTCCAGGCGCTTCTGCGCCTCCCGCTGGCTCTGCGCCAGGGCTGCGCCGCTGATCACGGCCAGCGTGATCAGCAGGGCGACGCCGGCACGGAGCAGGCGCGGGGTCATTGCGCGGCGGCGAGCAGCGACTGGCCGGACATCTCCGCCGGCTTGGGCAGGCCCAGCAGATCCAGCAGGGTCGGCGCGACATCGCGCAGGGCCCCGCCGGCACGCAGCGTCACCGCGCGTTCGCCCACGTAGACCAGCGGCACCGGACCGACCGTATGGGCGGTGTGCGGCTGCCCGGTCGCCGGATCCCGCATCATTTCCAGGTTGCCGTGATCGGCGGTGATGATCATCGCGCCATGGGCGGCGCGCACCGCCGCATCCACCGCGCCGATGGCCTGGTCCACCGCCTGCGCGGCGAGGATCGCGGCGTGCAGGTCGCCGCTATGGCCGACCATGTCGGGATTGGCGATGTTGCAGACGATCACGTCGAAGCGGCCCGAGCCGATCGCGTCCACCAGCTTGGCGGTCAGTTCGGGACAGCTCATTTCCGGCTGCAGATCGTAGGTCGCGACCTTGGGGCTGGGCACCAGGATGCGCTCCTCGCCGGCGAAGGGATCCTCGCGGCCACCACTGAAGAAGAAGGTCACGTGCGCGTACTTCTCGGTCTCGGCGATGCGCAGCTGGGTCAGGCCCTGCTCGGCCAGCAGCTCGCCCAGCGTGTGGCGCAGATCGTCCGGCGGGAACGCCACCGGCGCCGGCAGCTTCGCGTCGTACTCGGTCAGGCAGACGAATCGCGACAACTGCGGACGCCGGGCCTGGAAGCCATCGAAATCCGGCAACACGAACGCGGCGGTCAGCTGGCGCGCGCGATCGGCGCGGAAGTTCATGAACACCACCGCGTCGCCATCGGCCATCGGCCGGGCGCCGTCGATCACCGTCGGCAGCACGAACTCGTCGTTCTCGCCACGCGCATACGCGGCCCGCAGCGCGGCCACGCCGTCGGCGGCGTGGTATTCGCTGCGCGCCTCGACGATCGCGTCCCATGCTTTGCGCACGCGATCCCAGCGCTTGTCGCGATCCATCGCGTAGTAGCGTCCGCTGACCGTGGCCAGCCCGGCATTGCCCAGGCGGGTACACAGGTCCTGCAACGCGCGCAGGCTCGGCTCGGCCGACTGCGGCGGGGTATCGCGGCCGTCCAGGAAGGCATGCACGGCCACCTTCGGCACGCCCCGGCGGTGGGCCAGTTCGAGCATGGCGAAGATGTGGTTCTCGTGGCTGTGCACGCCGCCCGGGGAAAGCAGGCCGAACAGGTGCAGGACGTGCCCGCCGGCCTTGGCGGCGTCGCAGGCGGCCACCAGCTCGGCGGTGTCGAAGAAGCTGCCATCCTCGATGGCGGCGTCGATGCGGGTCAGGTCCTGGTAGACGATGCGACCCGCGCCGAGGTTCATGTGGCCGACCTCGGAATTGCCCATCTGACCATCCGGCAGGCCGACGTGGCGGCCCTCGGTATGGATCAGGGTATGCGGCGCGGTCGCCAGCAGGCGCCGCCAGTTCGGCAGATCCGCCTGGGCCAGCGCGTTGTCGGTGGGGTCTTCGCGGTGGCCCCAGCCATCCAGGATCAGCAGGACGACGGGCTTGGGACGCGGGGAGGCGGACGGCGATGGGGACACGGCGGGGGTTCCGGTGACTTCAGGCAGATGAAGATTGTAGCGAAGCGTGCTGCGATGGCGGCGTTACCCTGAACACGGCCGGCCCATCGTTTTTGCCAGGCGGCTTAAACCCTGGCGGCCGCGCCGGCATCCAACCCGTAACTTTCGACGAACAGGACTTCACCTTGACCCGTACTTCCTCTGCCCTGCTGCTGACCCTGGCGCTGGCGGCCGCCCCCGCCTTCGCCGATGACGATGTCTCCAAGGTCAACGGCTCCATCACCGCCCAGGCGGGTCGGACCCATGGCGATCTGAGCACCGTCAACGGTTCCATCACCATCGACGACAACGCCGTCACCGGCAGCGCCGAAGTCGTCAACGGTTCGATCGACGTCGGCAACGGCGCGCGCACCAGCGGCCTGGAAACGGTCAACGGGCACATCAAGGCCGGCAGCAAGGTGCAGGTCGACGGCGAGGTCGAAACCGTCAACGGCTCGATCTTCCTGGATCGCGGCAGCAAGGTGCGTGAGGGCGTTTCCACCGTCAATGGCGCGATCGGACTGGTCGGCACCGACGTGGGCGGCGGCATCGAGACGGTCAATGGCGACATCACGGTGGGCGTGGATTCGCACGTGCGCGGCGGACTGAAGGTGGTGAAGCCGAAGGGCAACTTCAATTTCGAGCGCAAGCGCCTGCCGCGCATCGTGATCGGCCCGAACGCCGTGATCGATGGTCCGATGGTGTTCGAGCGCGAGGTGGTCCTGTACGTCCACCGCACGGCCAAGACCGGCCCGATCACCGGCGCCACCGCCAAGTCGTTCGATACCCCCAGCGCGCCGGCCGACTGATCGGGCGCATCCCCCGGAGCGATCGCATACACTCGGGATTCCCCGGTTCGAGGAATCCCGATGTCCCGCAAGCTCCCTCTGGCGGCGGCCGTGCTGGCCGCCACCTCCCTGCTCGCCGCGTGCAAGAAGCCTGATGCCGAAGCGCCGGCCGCCGCCGCGCCCGCCGCTCCGGCGCCGGCGGAACACGCCTTTGCCCCGGCCATCAACGAGGCCGACTTCGCCCAACTGGTGAAGACCCTGTCCTCCGACGAGTTCGAAGGACGCGGCCCCGGTTCCACCGGCGAGGAAAAGACCGTCGCCTACCTGGAAGCGCAGATGAAGCGCATCGGCCTGCAACCGGGCAACAACGGCAGCTTCTTCCAGGACGTGCCGATGGTGGAGACCACCGCCAGCGAGGGCACCGTGCTCAAGCTGGAAAGCAACGGCAAATCGCGCGAGCTGAAGTTCGGCGTGGATTTCGTGGCCGGCACCCGCACCGGCGAGAAGGAAGTGAAGGTCGACGCCAGCGAGATGGTGTTCGTCGGCTACGGCGTGGACGCGCCGGAACAGCAGTGGAACGACTACGCCGGCCAGGACTGGAAGGGCAAGACGGTGGTCATGTTCGTCAACGACCCGGGCTTCCATGTCGGCGACGAGAAGCTGTTCGAAGGCAAGCGCATGACCTACTACGGGCGCTGGACCTACAAGTTCGAGGAAGCCGCGCGCAAGGGCGCCGCCGCCGCGTTCATCGTCCATGACACGCCCGGCGCCAGCTATGGCTGGGACGTGGTGAAGAATTCCTGGTCCGGCGCGCAGTACGACCTGCCCGCCAAGGACGATCCGGAACGCCGCATCCCGGTGCAGGGCTGGCTGACCGCCGAGGCGGCCAAGCAGCTGTTCGCCGATGCCGGCCTGGATCTGGATGCCTCCTACAAGGCCGCCAACCAGCGCGGCTTCAAGCCGGTCACGCTGAAGACCAAGGCATCCATCGATCTGAAGAGCACCATCAGCGAGAAGAACTCGCGCAACGTGGTCGGCGTGCTGCCCGGCACCGATCGCAAGGACGAGGCGGTGCTGTACATGGCGCACTGGGATCACCTGGGCAAGCACGAGGGCGAGACCGGCGACAACATCTACAACGGCGCCATCGACAACGCCACCGGCGTGGCCGGCATCCTGGAAATCGCCGACGCCTTCGCCCACCAGGAGCCCAAGCCGAAGCGCTCGCTGGTGTTCCTGGCGGTGACCCTGGAGGAATCCGGCCTGCTCGGCTCCAAGTACTACGTCGCCCACCCGACCTTCCCGCTGAACAAGATCGCGGCGGTGATCAACATCGACGCGATGTCGGTGGCCGGCAAGGCCAAGGACATCACCGTGGTCGGCTTCGGCAGCTCCGAGCTCGAGGACGTGCTCAAGCCGATCGCCGCCGCGCAGGGTCGCACGCTGCATGGCGAGACCTCGGTGCAGAGCGGCTTCTACTTCCGCTCGGATCACTTCAACTTCGCCAAGGCCGGCGTGCCTGCGCTGTACGCCGACGGCGGCGAGGATCTGATCGATGGCGGCACCGAGGCCGGCAAGCGGGCGGCCGAGGACTACGCCAAGCACTATCACTCGCCGAGCGATCAGTACTACCCGGAAACCTGGAAGCTGGATGGCACGGTGCAGGATCTGGAAACGCTGTACGGCGTCGGCAAGGAGATCGCCGGTGGCGACAAGTGGCCGAACTGGTATCCGGGCAATCCGTTCAAGGCGGCCCGCGACAAGATGATGCAGCCGGCGGCGAAGTAAGCCGCGATGACGTGAGAACAACGGCGCCCTTGGGCGCCGTTGTTGTTTCCGGGCACACATTCCCCAGGCCGGGACATCCCGCGCGCATGCGCTTCGGCTAGGCTATGCCGCAATCCAAGGAGGAATCCATGTCCATCGCCTACTGGTGCATCCTGATCACCGCCGTCCTACCCTACCTGTGGGTGACCATCGCCAAGCGTTCCGGCGAGCGCTACAACAACCGCTCACCGCGGGAGTGGCAGGCCAGGCAGGACAATCCACGCTCGCATCGCGCCCATGCCGCGCATCTCAACGGTTTCGAATCCTTCCCGGCGTTCGTCGCCGGCGTGCTGATGGCGCAGCTGGCCGGCGTCGATCCCGCCACCATCAACCTGCTGGCGATCGTGTTCACCGTCGCGCGCGTCCTGCACGGCATGCTCTACATCGCCAACCAGGCCGCGCTGCGCAGTCTGGTATGGACGCTGGGCTTCGCCAGCGCGCTGGCCCTGATCGTGATGGCGGCGCTGAAGATCGGTTGATCCGGCACGTCGGAGCGCGATGACGGAAGCGCGGCCGGGCCATCCTCCCGCCGCGTGGAGTTGCGATTTCAGCGCAGCGTTTCGTCCCAGCCGAACAGCGCAAAAGCACGCCTGAACTCCGCATCCAGCGGCGAGACGGCTTCGATGCGCGCGCCGCTGTTCGGATGCAGGAATGACAGCCGCACCGCGTGCAGCAGCATGCGATGCACGCCCTGCATGCGGAAGTTGCGGTTGTGGCGGCCATCGCCATGGCTGCTGTCGCCAATCAGATGATGCGACAGATGCTTGAGGTGGCGGCGGATCTGGCGGAAACGGCCGGTTTCCGGGCGGCAGCGCAGCAGCGCGTAGCGCGAACTGTCGAATCCCGCCGACGGGACCGGCAGTTCACCGGTCGCCAGCCGGGTGAAGCGGGTCAGCGCGGGCCGCTTCTCCGGCTTGCCCGGTCCGCCATCCAGCGCGTAGTCGAGATCGATCCGCGGCTCCGGCCAACCACGGCAGATGGCCAGGTAGTCCTTCTCCACTTCCCGGGACATGAAGGTGCGGCCCAGCGCCGAGGCTACCTCGCGGTCGAACGCGATCAGCAGGCAACCGCTGGTGGCGCGATCCAGCCGGTGGATCAGGAAGATCGGCCTGCCGAAACGCTCGCGCAGGCGGTCGGCCAGGAACTCCGTCTCGCCACGCGCCAGCTTGCTGTCGTGGACCATCAGCCCGGCCGGCTTGTCGATGACCGCCAGATCCGCATCCTGGTACAGCACGCCGCCGATGTCCTGTCCGCTTTCGAAATCGCTCATGTAACGCCTGTCTCCGGCAAATCTGCGAAACTCGGGACTGCTGTTTTCCAGGAGTCCTGCATGCAACCACGCCGTCTCATTCTCGCACTTGGCCTGGGCCTGACGCTAAGCCTCGGCGCCTTGCCCACGGCATTCGCCGACGCCGCCCTGCCCCGCGGCATGGTCGCCGGCCCCAGCGTGGAGGGCATCAGCGAGTATCGGCTGGCGAACGGTCTGCGGGTCCTGCTGTTCCCGGACGCGAGCAAGCCCACGGTGACGGTGAACCTGGTGTACGGCGTGGGTTCGGTGCACGAGAACTACGGCGAGACCGGCATGGCGCACCTGCTGGAGCATCTGCTGTTCAAGGGCACGCCGACCCATGCCGACATCAGCGGCGAGATGAAGAAGCGCGGCATCCAGTTCAACGCCACCACCGGGCTGGATCGCACCAACTACTTCGCCTCGTTCCCCGCCGACGACGCCACCCTCGACTGGGTGCTGGCGATGGAAGCCGACCGCATGGTCCATTCCAACATCGCCCGCAAGGATCTGGACAGCGAGATGACCGTGGTCCGCAACGAGCTGGAGGCCGGCGAGAACAATCCCGGCGGCGTGCTGTTCCAGCGCATCCGTTCGACCGCGTTCCTGTGGCACAACTACGGCAACAGCACCATCGGCGCGCGTTCGGACGTGGAAGGCGTGCCGATCGAACGCCTGCAGGGTTTCTACCGGACCTGGTATCAGCCCGACAACGCCACCCTCATCCTTGCCGGCCGCATCGATCCGGCCACGGCGCTGGCGCGTGTGGCCGCCCGTTTCGGCCCGCTGAAGAAACCCGCCCGGATACTGCCCGCGTTCTATACCGCCGAGCCGGCGCAGGACGGTGAACGCCAGGTCGACGTGCGCCGGGTCGGCGACGTGCGCATCGTCGCCGCGGCCTACCACATTCCCGCCGCCGGCCATCCGGACAGCGCCGCGCTGAGCGTGCTGGGCAACGTGCTCGGCCACACTCCCGGCGGCCGCCTGCACAAGGCGCTGGTGCAGCCGCGCACCGCCGCCGGCACCGGCGCGGGCAGCGAGTCGATGCGGGATCCCGGCCTGTTCACCGCGCTGGCGGTGCTGCCCAAGGATGGCGACGCGGCCAAGGCGGAACAGGAACTGCTCGCGCAGGTCGAAGGCGTGGCGCGCACACCGGTGACCGAGGCGGAAGTGGAGGAAGCCAGGCAGCGCATCGCCAATGCGTACGATCTCTATTTCACCGACGTCAACGCGGTCGGCATGGGGCTGTCCGAATTCCTCGCCGCCGGCGATTGGCGCCTGCTGTTCATCACCCGCGACGCGATCGCCAAGGTCACCGCCGCCGACGTCAACCGCGTGGCCGGGCAATACCTGAAGCCAAGCAACCGCACGCTGGGTCGTTTCATTCCCACCGATCCGCCGGATCGCGTCACCATCACCCCGCGCCCCGACGTGGCGAAACTGGTGGATGGCTACGTCGGGCGCGCCGCGGTTTCCACCGGCGAGCAGTTCGATCCCACGCCGCAGAACCTGGAAGCGCGCACCCAGCGCTTCACCCTGGGCAACGGCCTGCGGGTGGCGCTGCTGCCGCGCAAGACCCGCGGCGAAACCGTGGTGGTGGACGCCAACTTCCGTTTCGGCGACGCCGCCTCGCTGACCGGCCGGCAGGACGCCTCGGGTCTGGCGGGCGCCATGCTGATGCGTGGCAGCACCACGCTGAGCCGGGAGCAGATCGATCAGCGCTTCGAAGCGCTGAAGACCCAGGCCAGCGTCAGCGGCGGCCTGCAGGGCGCGGGCATTTCGCTGCTCAGCCGACGCGCGCAGTTGGCCGACGCGCTGGCGCTGGCGGCCGACATCCTGCGCCATCCGGCGTTCCCGGAAAGCGAGTTCGAGCAGTTGCGCCTGCAGGCGCTCACCGGCATGGAGGCCTCGCGCAAGGAACCCGGCGCGGTCGCGGGCCAGGCGCTGGCGCATCATTTCGATCCCTGGCCGAAGGGCCATCCACTGCACATCGACACTCTCGACGACGCCATCGCCGCGGTGAAGGCGCTCAAGCGCGAAGACCTGGCCGCGTTCCATCGTGATTTCTACGGCAGCGCCGACGGCGAGATCGCGGTGGTCGGCGACTTCGATCCGGTGGAGGTGCGCGCGCAGCTGGAATCCCTGTTCGCCGGCTGGACCTCGCGGCATCCCTACGCGCCCATCAATACCCGCTACACGGCGGTGCCGGCGGTCAACCAGCGCCTGTCCACCCCGGACAAACCCAATGCGGTGCTGCTGGCGCGCAGCAACCTGTCGCTCAAGGTCACCGACCCGGACTATCCGGCGATCCTGCTGGCCAACCGCATCTTCGGCGGCGGCGCGCTGAAATCGCGGCTGGGCGATCGCATCCGCCAGAAGGAAGGCCTGAGTTACGGCGTCTCCAGCGCCGTGCGCGCCGACGACAGCCGCGAGGGCATCGACGACAACGGCAGCTTCAACATCCAGGCCATCGCCGCGCCTGAAAACATGGCCAGGGTCGAAGCCGCCGTGCGCGAGGAGCTCGCCCGCCTGATCAAGGACGGCATCACCGAGGAGGAACTGCGCGACGCGGTGTCGGGCACCTTGACCGAACGCCGCCAGGGCCGCGCCGAGGACGGCGCGGTCGCCGGCATGCTGACCGACCAGGCGTACTACGGGCGAACCATGCAGTTCACCGCCGATCTGGATGCCGCCTACGCCGCGCTGACCCGGGAACAGGTCAACGCCGCCCTCCGCAAGCACTTCAAACCCGAGACGCTGAGCGTGTACGTGGCCGGTGATTTCGCCAAGGCTCTCCCGGCGCCGGACGCGGCGAGCGGGCAGGCGAAAAGTCCATAGTTCCTGTTTGTTCCCTCTCCATTCATCCGGACTGTCGCCAGATCGATTCCCCCGCCCACGAGTCTCGCTATGCCACCCGGTCGTCCTTGCGACCGGGATTTCCACAAGCATTCATTTCCGGACAAGGAGAGAAGCATGTGCACCGTCGTTCATCGGATCGTCCTCGTTTCCATGGTCGGCTTGCTGGCGGCCTGCGCTTCCACGCAGGAGAAGGAACGCCCGGTTGCGGAAGCCAGACAGAAATCGGAATCGGAACGCTTCCGGGATCAAGCCGAGTACACGCAGGAACAGGTACGCCGCGACGAGATTGCCCGGGTCAACCGCGTCCAGACATGGAAGAACACTTCCCGGCCCCGGACCTGTACGCAGGACTCGAACGGCGGCCAGGTCTGCTCCGGCGGGAGCCCCTGAACCACCCGCATTTTCCTGGCCTGGCGTGATCCCGTTCCGCCAGGCCTGCTGATTCGTCGGCGGCCGGCGCGCGGAGACGGATTAAGACGGCTTTAAAGCCGGCCGTTTACCATCGTGCTCCCTGAATCCCGGACCGCTGCCGTGACCCCGATCCTGCTGGTGGAAGACGACCGCATGCTCGGCGACGCCGTGGCCGCGGCATTGCGCCAGGATGGCTGGGAGGTGGCGCGCGCCGAGGATGCCGGCGCGGCCAAGACGGCGCTGATCGATCACGCCTTCGCCGCGGTCCTGCTGGACCTGGGCTTGCCGCGCGGCTCGGGCCTGGACGTGCTGCACGCGCTGCGCCAGCGCTACGACACCACCCCGGTGCTCATCGTCACCGCCCGCGACCAGCTCAGCGACCGCGTGCGCGGGCTGGACGCCGGTGCCGACGACTACATCGTCAAGCCTTTCCAGACCGATGAACTGTGCGCGCGCCTGCGCGCGGTGGTGCGTCGCAGCCAGGGCCGGGTGGCGCCGGTGCTGTCCTACCGCGACATCGTGCTGGATCCGGCCGCGCGCCAGGTCACCCGGGGTGGACAGGCGGTCAAGCTGGGCGTGCACGAATACCGCACGCTGCTGGCGCTGATGGAACGCCAGGGGCGGGTGATCGCGCGCGATGCGCTGGAGTCGCTGGTCTACGGCGGCGACGGCACCATCGAAAGCAACACCATCGCGGTCTACATCCACCAGCTGCGGCGCAAGCTGGGCGAGGATCTGATCACCACCGTGCATGGTTTCGGTTATCGCATCGGGGACGGCGAATGAGGCGGCATCATCACCATCGTTCGTTGAAGGGCAAGCTGCTCGCGATACTGATGGGCGTGATGTTGATTGGCTGGTTGATCTGGCTGGGATGCCAGTATGTACAGGTCACGCGCCAGCAAAGCGGCCATTGGGACCAGACGCTGCGCGAGGTGGGCCAGCAGATCCTGATGTCGATGCCCAGCGACGTCGACAGCATCGGCGGCCGGTCGCGTCTGGCGTTGCCGCCGGAAGTGCCCACCGGGCCGCTCAACAAGTTCGACAAGATCCGCTTCCAGGTATGGAGCCTGCAGCGGCGCGAAAGCATCATTTCCTCGGCCGGCGCGCCGAAAACGCCGATGCAGCCCAGTTTCCAGCCCGGGCTGGCGTCCACCGACGCCGCCAACGAGCGTTGGCGCGTTTATGCGGTGACCGACGCGACCGGTCGCGTGCAGGTGCAGGTCGGCATGTCGCGCTCCCAGTTGCGGTCCGAGCTGGCGTTCTGGATCAAGATGAGCCTGTTGACGGCGGTGCTGCTGCTGTTCGGGCTGGCGCTGGCGATCTGGGCGGCGATCCACTGGAGCCTGCGGCCGGTGAATCGCCTGCGCGACCAGATGGCGCGGCGTGAAGCCATGGATCTCGCCCCGCTCTCCACCATCGGCATCCCCCGCGAGATCCAGCCGCTGCTGGATTCGTTCAATGCATTGCTGGCGCGACTGGGCGAGGCCATGCAGGGCGAACGCCAGTTCCTGGCCGATGCGGCGCACGAGTTGCGCACGCCGTTGGCCGCGTTGTTGACCCAGACCCAGGTCGCCCTGCGCGCCGGCTCCGAATCCGACGCTCGCCAGGCGCTGGGCCAGCTGGAACACGGCATCGAACGCACCTCCCGGCTGGCCCAGCAGTTGCTCGACTCGGCGCGCATCGACGCCTCGCAGCGGCGTCACGAGCACGCGCCGGTCGAACTGGCCGAGGTGGTCACGATGGTGGTCCGCGAATTCGAGATCATGGCCGCGCGCCGGCAGCAGACCATCGTGCTCAACACCGCGGTCGCGCCGGTGTGTGGGGATCTGGATGATCTGGGCGTGCTGGTGCGCAACCTGATCGACAACGCCATCCGCTACAGCGGCGAAGGCGGCCGGGTGGTGGTCGCCTGCGGGCGCGATGCGGACGACACCGGCGTGGAGTTGACCGTCACCGACAATGGTCCCGGGGTTCCGCGGGAGGAACGCGGCCAGATCTTCGATCGCTTCTTCCGGGGCAGCAACGGCAACGGCGAGCGTGGCAGCGGCATCGGCCTGTCGCTGGTATGGCGCATCGCCCAGGCCTACGGCGCCGGGATCACGCTGGACGATGGCCTGGATGGCCGTGGCCTCTCGGTCCGAGTGCGTTTCCCGGATCGCTGAGCGCGATCAGCGCGGCAGCCGCCACCACGGCGTGAACGGCTGCGGCTCGGCAATCGAAACCGCCTGCCCGATCATCGGCGTGCTCACGGCCACGCCGCGACTGGCGGCGATGCCGCTGACCGCTTCCATCGGCGCGTTCCAGTCGTGAAAGGCGAGATCGAAGGTACCGTTGTGGATCGGCATCATCCAGCGGCCCCGCAGATCCAGATGCGCCTGCACGCTCTGCTCCGGCAGCATGTGCACGCCTTCCCACAGCGGATCGTAGGCGCCGCATTCGAGCAGGGTCAGGTCGAACGGGCCGAACCGATCGCCAATCTCGCGGAAGCCGGGAAAGTAGCCGGTATCGCCGCTGAAGAAAATCCGCTGCCGCGGCGTCTCGATGACCCAGGATGCCCACAGGGTGGGATTGGTCTGGAAGGGCGCGCGGCCGGAGAAGTGCTGGGCGGGCGTGGCGGTCAGGTGCAGTCCGCCGGCACGCACCGACTGCCACCAGTCGAGCTGGGTGATCTTCTCCCTCGGCACGCCCCAGCGCGCCAGCAGATCACCCACGCCCAGCGGCGTGATGAAGCGCTCGGTGCGCTCGGCCAGCGCGCGGATGCTGGCCTTGTCCAGGTGATCGTAGTGGTCGTGCGACAGGATCACGCCGGCGATGGGCGGCAGATCGGCCAGCGCGATGGCCGGCGCGTGGAAGCGCCTGGGTCCCGCCCATTGCACCGGCGAGGCGCGCTCGGAGAACACCGGGTCGGTGAGCCAGTAGCCGCCTTCCAGTTTCAGCAGGAGGGTCGAGTGGCCGATGCGGTAGAGCGTGCCGTCCGCGGCCGCCTCCAGTTCCGCGCGGGTGATGGAGCGGATCGGCAACGCGGCCGGCGGCACGGTGCGGTCGGATTTTCCGAACATGAAACGCCACCACAGGCCGGGCATTTCCCGGGTGGCCGGCTGGCGCGGCTCCACCGGATTGCGGAAAGCGCGCTCACGGTATTGCGGGGACTGCGGATAGGCGACGGTGCTGCAGGCGGACAGGGACATGTAAAGCGTTCCGACGATCAGGATCAGGAAGAAGGTGGCGAGGCGCCGGCCGAGGCGCCGCCGGGGGGAGGAGCGGCGGCGCCTGCGGCTCATGACGCGACCGGGCTTGCCAGGCGCAACGTGCCATTGCCCGCGGCGTCGACACGCGCGCCTTCGACGCGCAGCGGCGAAACCTGCGCGCCCTGTTGCCAGTGCACGGCGATGCAGCCCAGCTGCGCCGCGGTCTCGCGTACCGAAGCCAGCAGGCGCGCTTCGACATCCCGTCCGCGATGGGCCGGGTCCACGTAGAGCGACTCCAGGCGCAGGTAGTAACCGCGTTCCAGCAGCGAATAGCCGATCGTCGCGGCGGCGTATCCCATGGGCGTTTCGCGCTCGCGCGCAATCCAGGCCCAGGCACGCAGCGGCGCCTCGAACAGGGCTTCCATCAGTTCGAGCATGCCGTCCTGCGCATCGATGTCGCTCACCGGCAGTTGGGCGGCCTGTCCATGCAGGTCGCACAGCGCCATCAGCACGTCGACGTCCTGGCGGGAAACCCGGGTGACCACGGGGCCGGCGGCGGCCTGGAACATCCGGAGGGGTACACGATTGCGCGGCACGAGTGCGGGGAACAGGTTCATGGGTTTCCTCGGGCGGGGGCATGCGTTGCGTCGGGGGCATCCTGCGCCGGCGGCATTAAAAGGGCTTTAAGTCGCCGCCCGCGGCCCCGCCCCGGCTCGCTGGCGTTCATGAAGGACGCGCTCACGCCCGCTGAACACGCGTGGCGCGCCGATGCCCTTAGGATTCGCCTCCTTCGCCCTGTTCCGGGAACACGCCCATGCCCCGTCGCTCCAGCCTTCGTCACGCCCTGCTCGGCCGCGCCATGGCCGCCGGATGGTTCGCGACGTGCCTGCTCGCATCCGGTCCACTGCCCGCTCAGGTCCTGGGTGTGGCGCTGGACGGCAAGGCCAGGATGAGCAACGGCGAAGTGGAGATCCTGAAAACCCCGGCGCCGGATCGCGTGGCGTTCTACGACACCGCCGTCGAACCTTGGCGCCCGCTGGGCGAAGCGGCGGTGCCGACCAGCTTCCAGGGCCCGCCTTCCAGCGTCGCCATCAGCGCGGACCGTCGCGAAGCGCTGGTCACCGCCTTCACCCGCGCCGATCCCGAGCGCGCCGGCGCGTTCACCGCCAACCACACGATGGCGGTGATCGATCTGGCCGCCACGCCCCTGCGCGTCAGCCAGACCCTGACCCTGGCCGCCGCGCCTTCATCGGTCAGCCTGCATCCGGACGGGCGCCACGCCTGGGTGCCGCATACCGGCGCCGACAGCGTCAGCGTGCTGGAGAAGCGCGCGGATCGCTGGGAGGTCATCGACGTGGTCCGTTTCGAGGCGGGCAGCGCGCCGATCGCCGCCGGTTTCAGCGCCGATGGCGCCCACGCGCTGCTGAGCCTGCCCGGCAGCGGCCGGATTGCCTGGCTGGCGGTGGCCGAGGGACGGCCGGTGCTGCCGGCCGTGCATGAACTGAGCGCCGGCATCGGCCCCACGGCGCTGTCGTTCTGTGGCGCCACCGGGCTGGCGGTGGTCGCGAACTACGGCAAGGTCACCGGCGATGTCGACACCATCAGCCTGATCGATACGCGCGGCGCGCTGCCGCGGGTGATCGACACCACCTCGGTTGGCATTTCCCCCGAAGGCGTGGCCTGCGCCCCGGATGGCCGCCACGCGGCGGCGGCATTGCAGAACATGAGCACGATGCCGCGCTCGCACCCGCTGCATTCGACGCACAGCCGGCTGGTGGTGCTGGCGATTGAATCCGGACGGCTGCGGCCGGTGGCGGAGGCGGAGCTCGGTGGCTGGGCGCAGGGCGTCGGTTTCCTCGACGATTCCCGCACGGTGTTCGCGCAGAGCATGATCGAACATCGCGTGCATGCGTTCCGCCTGGAGGGCGACACGCTGACGCCGCGTCCCGATCTGTCCTTCAAGGCCGGATCGCCCGCCGCCTACGGCCTGTCGGGCCGCTAGCGCGCGACGACGACGTTATCGTTCGGCGCCGGCCTGCTGCTGCACCAGCGACGCCAGGATGCGCAGGCCCTCCGCGTCCAGCACGTCGTTCTCGGTGCCGCGGAAGCGGCGGTGGAAGGCGCGTACGGTGGCGGCGCGATCGGTCAGCGGATAGCCGAGCAGGCGCAGCGCGTTCCAGGGATCGAAACCGTCCGGCGCCGGCGGCGCGTCCGCGGCCGGCCAGATGCCGAATCCCGCCTGCGCCAGCCGCTGCCACGGAAAGCGCGTGCCGGGATCCTGTTTTCGGGTCGGCGCGAAATCGGCATGCGCGACGATCTGGGTGCGCGGGATGTACAACCGCTCGCACAGATCCTCCAGCAGGACGAGCAGGCTGTCGATCTGCGCGGGTGGAAATTCGGATCGTCCGTCGTTGTCCAGCTCGATGCCGATGGACACGTTGTTGACGTCGGTGATCGTGCCCCAGCGTCCGCCGCCCGCGTGCCAGGCGCGCAGTTCGTCGGGCACCAGCTGGTACCGGTCGCCGTCACGGCCGATCAGATAGTGCGCGCTCACCGGCCCGCCGGAATTCTCGGTGCGCAGGGTTTCCAGGCTTTCGGCCACCGAGTTCTGCTCGGTGGCGTGGATGACGATCAGGATCGGCCGGCGCGCCTCGTGGTTCGGCGACGGCGTCCATTGCGCGAGCGGATTGTGTTCCTGTTTCGGCAGGTGCGTGCAGGCGCCAAGCGCCAGGACCGTCAACGCCAGCAATAACTTCAGGGATACCGGTTTCCGCATCGGGTCATCACTCGCTGATTGCCAAGATCGTCATGGGGTAACTGCAGGAGCGACGTGAGTCGTGAAAGCGCGGCGGGTATCCGGTCGCGACTCATGTCGCTCCTACGGGAGCGGGTTCCGATCACCGGCGCGGCCAGGCCGCCAGCAGCGCCCACAGGCCGCCGATGCCCGCGATCCACGCCGAAGCGGGGACGGACAGGATGCGTGGTCCGCCCGCGTCCAGTCCGTACAGCACCGCCGCCACCAGCAGCAGGCCCACGCCGAGGATCGCCGCCACGATGCGGCGCTGCATGCCGCGCAGGGTGGTCGCCAGATCGGCCAGATCGCGCGAGCGCATCGCCAGTTCGTGCCTGCCTTCGACCTGCTGGGTCAGCCACGCATGCACCAGCCGGGGCATGTCCGGCGCATGGGTCATGATTTCCGGCAGGCGCTTGCGGAACTCCTGCACCGCGCGCTGCGGGCTGTAACGCTCCAGCAGGATCTTCTCCAGCACCGGACGCGCGACCGCCCAGATGTCCAGGTGCGGATCCATCTGGCGGCCGACGCCCTCGATGTTGAGCAGGGTCTTCTGCAGCAGGATCAGCTGCGGCTGCAGGGTCAGCTCGTACTTCTGCGCGGTGCGGAACAGCTTGAGCAGCACCTCGGCCAGCGAGATTTCCGACAGCGGACGGGTGAAATAGGGCTCGCACACCGCGCGCGCGGCCGCTTCCAGCTCGTCGATGCGCACCGTCGCGGGCATCCAGCCCGCCTCGACGTGGAGTTCGGCGATGCGCCGGTAATCCTTGTTGAAGATGGCCATGAAGTTCTCGGCCAGGTAGTACTGGTCTTCCGGCGAGAGCTGCCCGGTGATGCCGAAATCCAGGGCGATGAAGCGCGGGTTGGCCTTGCGCGCCGGATCGCTGTCGACCCAGATGTTGCCGGCGTGCGCGTCGGCGTGGAAGAAGTTGTCGCGGAACACCTGCGTATAGAACAGGCGCACGCCCTTCTCGGCGAGCGCCACGCGATCGATGCCCGCGGCGTCGAGCGCGGCGAGATCGTCGACCGGGATGCCACGCACGCGCTCGAGCGTGAGCACGCCGGCGCTCGTGTGCGACCAGTGCACTTCGGGCACGTAGAGATCGTCGGAGCCGGCGAAATTGCGCCGCAGCAGCGATGCGTTGGCGCCCTCGCGCTGCAGGTCCAGTTCGTTGACGAGCGTCGTCTCGATCTCGTCGACGATCGCCTGCGGACGGATCTTGTCCGCGCTCGGGTGCGTGCGCTCGACCACGCCGGCGAGCGCGCGCAGCAGCGCGACGTCCGCATCGATGCGCGCATGGATGTCCGGGCGCAGCACCTTGACCACCACTTCGCGGCCATCGGCGAGTGTCGCCGCATGCACTTGAGCGATCGACGCGGAAGCGAGTGGCGCGTCGTCGAAACTCGCGTAACGCGCCGTGATGGTGTCGCCGAGCGCACGCTCGATCGCCGCCCGCGCCTGCCCGGCGGGAAACGGCGCGACGCGGTCCTGCAACTGGGTCAGCGCATCGGCGACGTCGGCCGGCAGCAGGTCGCGCCGGGTGGAGAGGATCTGCCCGAACTTGACGAAGATCGGGCCGAGCTGGGTGAGGGCGAGGGCGAGGCGTTCGCCGCGCGGCAGTGCGAGCACGTCGGCGCCGGGCGCCGGTATGACGGCGCGCAGCCAGGCGAGCACGCGCGGCCGTCGCGAAGCCGGCAGCAGCTCGTCGATGCGATGGCGCGCGAGCACGCGCGCGATCTTCAGCAGGCGCGGCAACTGGCGCAGCGGGATCATGCGCGACCGGTTCGCAGGCGTTGCACGCGCGCGTCGAGCCGTTCGGCGCGCTCGCGCAGCGCATCGACGTCGTCGAGGAAGCCGTCGAGCTCCGCGCGCGCGAGGAGGTCGCGTCCTTCCTCCGTCAGGAACTCGGCGGCGTCACGCGCGAGAGAGCGCGCCGACGCGCGCGCCCCGCCGAACGCACCGCGCACGGCGCGCGCGATCGCCGTGCCGGCGACGTCGCCGAACGCCTGCGCGAACGCGGCGTCGATGTCGGGCGCGTAACCGCGCGCGAGCTGCTCGAGCCGTCGTGCCAGTTCGGCATCGCCGGCGATCTGCACGCGCCCCGGCGGCAACGCGTCGTCGCGTCCGCGCGCGAATGCGAGCCCGAGCAGGCTGCCGGGCGTCGCCGCGACGCGCAACGCGCTGTCGCCCTCGAAGGCGGGGCCGACGCGCAGGCGGTCGCCTCCGACGAGGATGCGCAACGCGGGCGCGCTTCGGCCGGTCGCGCCGGCGAGATCGAGCGTGACCGCGCGTCCGTCGAGTGCGGCGAGCCGCGC
>NZ_JBQCIJ010000009.1:0-42724 GCF_051953815.1 Pseudoxanthomonas sp.
CGCTCGGGTCCTGCACGATGAAGCTCAACGCCACCGCGGAGATGGAGCCGATCTCGTGGGCCGGCTTCGCCGAGATGCACCCACTGGCGCCGCTCGAGGACGTCGCCGGCTACCGCGTCCTGGTCGAGCAGCTGGAGGAGTGGCTCGCCGAGATCACCGGGTACGCCGCCGTGTCGATCCAGCCCAACGCCGGCTCGCAGGGCGAGCTCGCCGGCCTGCTCGCGATCCGCGGCTACCACCACTCCCGCGGCCAGGCGCAGCGCGACGTCTGCCTCATCCCGGCCTCCGCGCACGGGACCAACGCGGCCTCGGCCGTGCTCGCAGGCATGAAGGTCGTCGTCGTCGCCACCGCCTCGGACGGCACGATCGACCACGCCGACCTCGCCGCGAAGATCGAGGCCAACGCGGACCGGGTCGCGGCGATCATGATCACCTACCCCTCCACGCATGGTGTCTACGACGCGGACGTGCGCGAGGTCTGCGACGCGGTCCACGCCGCGGGCGGTCAGGTCTACATCGACGGGGCGAACATGAACGCGCTCGTGGGCCTGGCCCAGCCGGGCAAGTGGGGTTCGGACGTCTCCCACCTCAACCTGCACAAGACCTTCTGCATTCCGCACGGCGGCGGCGGTCCGGGCGTGGGCCCGTGCGCGGTCAAGTCGCACCTGGCGCCGTTCCTGCCGCGCACGCTGGGCGGCGAAGGCGACGTGGGCATGGTGTCGGCGGCCAGCTTCGGCAGCGCCAGCATCCTGCCGATCAGCTGGATGTACATCACCCTGATGGGCGCGGCCGGCCTGCGCAAGGCCACCCAGGTGGCGCTGCTCAACGCCAACTACATCGCCAAGCGCCTGGCCCCGCACTACGAAACCCTGTACACCGGCCGCAACGGCCTGGTCGCGCACGAGTGCATCCTGGATCTGCGTCCGCTCAAGGACAAGACCGGCATCAGCGCCGAGGACGTGGCCAAGCGCCTGATCGACTTCGGCTTCCACGCCCCCACCCTGAGCTTCCCGGTGGCCGGCACGCTGATGGTGGAGCCGACCGAGAGCGAATCGCAGCACGAACTGGATCGCTTCATCGACGCGATGATCCAGATCCGCGACGAAATCCGCGCGGTCGAGGACGGCCGCCTGGATCGCGAGGACAACCCGCTCAAGCACGCCCCGCACACCGCCACCCAGGTCAGCGCCAGCGAATGGACTCACGCCTACCCGCGCGAGCTGGCCGCCTTCCCGCTGCCCAGCCTCAAGCTGCAGAAGTACTGGCCGCCGGTGGCGCGCGTGGACAACGTGCACGGCGACAAGAACGTGTTCTGCAGCTGCATCCCGGTGGAAGCCTTCGCCGGCGAACCGGAAGCCTTCAGCGAGCCGAACGTGATGTAAGAAAAAAGCCCCGCGATGCGGGGCTTTTTTTCTCCGGGGGATTTTCTTTCCGCGCCAGAAGCCAATCTCCCGTCACCCGCTTCGCGGGCGCCCGCCCCCTTTTTCAAAGGGTGCTATCGAAGCCCTGCGTTCCTGTCGGGAAGCCCACCCTTACCTCCCCCTTTGAAAAAGGGGGATTGAGGGGGATTTGCTCTTTAGCGCCGACTACGCACCAGATCCTTCCCGCCAGCGGAATCCGAAGGATGGATGAAGGCGACCGCTACAGCGACTTGACCAGGTTGTGACTCACCGTCAGATACCCCAGCCGCGCATACAACGCCTGCGCGCCCGCGTTGTGGGCAAACACATGCAGGCCAATCCGGTCGATGCCCAGCGCGCGTACCTGCGCTTCCATCGCGGCGAATGCCGCCGCCGCATGACCACGGCGGCGATGCGCCGGATGCACCAGCACGTCATACACATGCACCTGCCGCTGTTCGCCCTCGGTGTATACGCCGTACCACAGCGATCCCACCGCGCCGGCATCGCCGGCGACGATCTCGAACAGATGGTGATCCGGCGTCGCCGCGCCCTGCGGCAGCAACTGCGCGAAGGCGGCCTGCGAACGTTCCCGCGCGCCTTCGGCCGGCCAGCGACCGGCGGAGACGTTTTCTTCCGCGTAGTTTTCCACCGCGGCATGCAGGAACGCACGGAAGGCGCGCTCGTTCATCGGGACCAGCGAGACGACGGACATGGGCAACCGCTTTGTTCGAGGGAGCCCGACTCTATCCCACTCCCGGGTCACACGCGCGGCGGCGGTGCGGCCGGTATCGCCGGGCGGGTGCCGTCGCTCAGCGCCATCAACTGGCAGAAGGTGGCGTCGTAGGCGGCCGCTTCTTCCTGGTAGCCGGCCATCGCCTGGAACGGACCGCGCAAGGACAGCTTGTGGGCGACCGCGCGCAGGCGCTCGCCCTCCGGGTGGGTCTGCACCAGCGCCGCCATCCAGACGCTCAGCGCTTCCAGTTGGCCGATGGCGCGCGCGTCGGTGGCTTCCAGCCGGCACAGGTGGGTTTGGATCTGGGTGTCTGACAAAAGCATGCAATCGGATTCCGACAGAGGGGGCATCGCCGCAAAGCCCCCTCTCCGCGTCGTTGGTTTCCCTCACGCGGCGGGCGTGACGGATCGGACAAGCCGCACGCGCCATGGTCATTCACCGTTCGGGCGGGTGAAGCCGGAACTGAATATCCCGCGCCCCGTATTCAGCGACATGGCGCGGCGACCGCCGCGTCATGTCCGGCAGGCGTGCCTCGTGCCACGCCTGTGCCTGCTCAGCCCTCGCCGGCCGGCAACGGTTCCTCGTCCTGATCGTAAGCCGGCGGATAGTAGAGATTGAGCGTCTTCAGGAAGGTCCGCCCCGTGTTGCGGATCTCGTGGCGCTCGCCGTGCTCGATCACCAGCAGGCTGCCCGCGCGCAGCGTCTGCCGCTCGCCCTCGATGGTCGCCACACCGGTACCGGACACCACGTACAACCACTGGTCCGCGCCGCGATGCCGATTGTCCGGCCCGCCTTCCGCCTCACCCGGCGCGATGACCATTTCCGCCGCCTGCACTTCCCGCACCGCGAACGCGGTACGAAAGCCTTGTCCAAATCGCAGGTGTTTGTAGTGCATGCCGACTCCCATGGGTTCGTCGCGCAACGGGCAGCAGCCGTACTTTCCTTGCTTCGCTCGCGCGGAACGGGTATCGCGCACTTGATACGGGTACGCGCCGCTTTGCTTCCCCCTTCGAAGAAGAGGGACCGAGGGGGATTTGCTTCTTGCACCCGACAGCCCTCCCTTTCCCACCTCACGGCAAGAGACCGCCCATGTCTCATACGAGTCTCCGGCCGGCAGAGGGAGGCGACCATTCTCAATGCCGCAGATTCACCTCCGCCACCCGGTCGCGATAGTGCTTCTTCGGATCCATGCCCAGCATCAACTTCACGCCGGCCAGCATCGGATTTTCGTTCAACCAGATTTCCGCGTGCTCGGCCTCGAAGCGCAACAGACACAGGCGCGGGTCCTCCATCCCGCCTTCGTACCAGGCGGCCAGATAGGGATTCCACAACCGATCCACCACGTCGCGATCCGTGTGTTGCACCAGCATGCCGTTGATGCTGGCGAACAGATCGTGGCCCTTGGCCGAGAACGTCGCGATGGCCCGTTGCGGCGTGTCCACGCGCTGGGCCAGGCGATTGTCGGTGGTGGTGAAGAACCAGATGGGGCCGTGCCCTTCCTCCTCCACCTGCGCGGTCATCGGACGGGTATGTCCGTCCTCGGCGCCCTCCAGGCCGATCATCACGACCATGTCGGACTTGAGCAGCTTCCAGAATTTCTTTTCGAGTTCCTGTGGCGTGTGCATGACGATACTCCCTCGAAACAGGGTGGCTTCACGCTAGTCCCGCGCATGTCACGCCGCCGTCAAGCAAGCGTTATCGCGGCGATAGACGCGTCCGCCGGCGCGCATCCTTCGCCGCCTGTTCACGTCGACAGGACTAACACAGGCACGTTGTCCCGAAGGAGAACCCTGCCATGCCGGAAGAAAAAACCCGCCGCGCCGTCGCCCGCGACAAGCGCGAAGGCAAGTCGGCCAGCACCCAGGCCGGCGAATTCGTCCGCGAGGAAATCGAGCACGTCCGCGAAGGCAAGCACGGTGTCCAGAACACGAAGCAGGCCATCGCCATCGGTCTGTCCAAGGCCCGCCGCGCCGGCATCGACGTCGAGCCCGGCGACACCGCCTCGCCCGCCGTCAAGAAAAAGGCGCGCAAGGACATCGCCAAGGGCAGGAAGAAGACCGCCGCAGCCAAGCGTCCCGCCGCCAAACGCTCGGCCGGCGCCAAGAAAGCGCTGAAGACCGCCAGCAAGAAGACCGCAAAAAAAGCGGTCAGCCGCACCGCCCTGTCCAAACAGGCCAAGAAGGCCGCCAGCAAGCGCACCGCCGCCGACCGCTCCGCCGCGGCCAAGAAAGCCGCCCGCACCAAAGGCCCGGCCAAGCGCTCGGCGGCCGCCAAGAAGGCCGCGCGCACCCGCAAGCAGGCGGCCTGATCACCGGTGGGCCTCGGCCCACCATTGCCGTCACCGGGTGCTCCCGGGTGAAGCCGCGTCAGGCTCACCCACCGCCCGGCACCGCGATGGTGGACCCAGGCCCTCCCGCTTTCTCCGCTCCCGCCATGGCGCAGCCCCGCCCCTCGGGAGCGTGCGTGCTTCCGCCGTCTGGCGCCGCCGGCCAAGCCCGACGCTTCAGTCCTGGTATACGCTTGCCGATATCGCCGATATGGCCCTGGGGAGGGCCGGCGAGGAAGAGGGGCTGACGGCCACGGGCCGCCGGCAGGGAGGTTTGAAGGATCAACCGGGGATTGGCCATGCATCTGTTCCGTCCGCTCGTCGCGGTCGCCTGCCTGTGGCTGGCCGGCTGCGCGCACAACGTCGCCTATCGCGTGCAGCCGGCATCGGCCACGCCCTGCCAGGAAACCGATCAGCGCGACTGCCGCGCGGCGATCCGGCATCCGCTGCGCAGCGGGCCGGACGGCGCCTACATCACTTACGTGGAGTTCGACGACCAGGGCGCGTTGCACGATCGCGCCCGCACCCGCCAGGCGCTGGATCTACTGCGTGAACGCACCCGCCAGCGCGCCACCCTGCTGGTGCTGTTCGCCCACGGCTGGAAGCACAACGCCGAAGTCGGCGATGAAAACGTGCGCGACTTCCAGGCCCTGCTGGTCAAGCTGCGCGCCAACCTGGCCGCCTACGAGGCCGAGCACCAGATTCCACCCGAACGGCGCCGCCAGGTGGAAGGCGTCTACCTGGGCTGGCGCGGCCTGAGCACGAAATGGGAACCGGGCAAGGAACTGACCTTCTGGCGCCGCAAGGCCACCGCGCATCGCATCGGCACCGACGGCGCCATCGAAATCATTTCCGAGCTGTCCGCCCTGCGCTCGCAGCCGGCGGCCAACGGCGGCCGGCATGCGCTGGTCATCGCCGGGCACAGCTTCGGCGGCGCGCTGGTCTACAACGCCACCGAGCATCTGCTGATGCGCGAACTGGTGGAAGCGCAGCAATGCGTGCCCGCCGCCGGTGCCGGAGAACCGCAACTGAAGATCGCGCCGTTCTCCAACACCCGGGTGGAATCCGCCGAGGGCGTGGCCTTGCAGGAAGACGCCTGCAAGCCGGTGCCGGCTTCGGTCGCCGACATGGTCATCCTGGTCAACCCGGCCTTCGAGAACACCCGCTACGACCCGCTGGAAGCCCGCTCGCGGCAGATTCCCTTCGCGCGCGGACAGATGCCGATCCTGGCGGTCTTCATGTCGGAGAAGGACAAGGCCACGCGCTACGCCTTTCCCGCCGGCCGTTTCTTCTCCACCCTCACCAACAACTACGCCGACCAGGGCCAGCGCAAACGCGATCTGGTGGCGCTGGGCCACCTGAAGGAAAAGTGGACCCACACGCTGGACGTGCCGGACCGGACCCGGCAACTGCTGGGCATCCAGAGCCTGATGGGCATGAAGACCCTCGGCCAGATCGCCGACGCCATCCGCCCCAATTATCCGGGCTGGGACGACTTCATCTGCGGCAACGCCAACACCTGGAGCCTGGATGGCGTGGAACTCAAGCGCTACGCCGACAGCACCCCTGCCCCGGATCCGCATTCCCCGTACATGGTCGTGCGGGTGAAGGGAAAACTGGTCAACGGCCACAGCAAGATCTGGGGCGAAGCCTTCAACGGCTTCGTCGAGAACCTGGTCACCGCGCGCTTCGCCGGAGGATCGGAGATGAGTTGCCAGGGTGGGCGTCCCATGCGCGTGCCGCAGTAAGCCAAGCCGCCAGTCCGGCCAGGCATCTTGTTTGCGCCTGGCCGGAAACGGCGTGAATCGCGACTGCAAGCTCTACGGCTCGAATCCCTTCATCTCCAGCAACATGTCCAGACGCTTCTGCCGAAGCGAACCGGGCTTGTACTGCTTCAACCATCCTTCCGGCTTGTCGGCCAGGAACTGGTAAGGCGGCGCCTCTTTCCCCATCTCATCCGCCTGCTGCCGGACCGCACGGAAGTAGTAGTGGAAGAAGATCCGGTTGAACTCGGTGAAGTAGATGTCCGCCACCCGCCGGTTGCCGCGAATCAGCAGCATGTTCTCGTCGCTGTCGTTGGTGGATGCTTTGCTGAAATTGGCCGAGCCGGTGACCACAATCGGGTCGGGTCCCAACGGATCCCGCAGCAGAAACTTGGAATGCACGTAACTCACGTGTGAATTGAACTTGAGTATCCGCGCATTGGTTTCCCGCGCCCATTGATAGGCCGGATCGTCGATGTAACTGCCCCAGGCTTTGTAGATGTTCTGGCTGGCGTTGAGGGTGACGAACTCGTCGGCATTCTTCTTCCCGGGCTTGTCCTGCTTTTCCAGCAACATCAGCAACAGGTGGCCGTCCTGGGTGTTGTCGCCCAGCTTGTCCTTGAACTGTTTGCCCACTCCGAACGCCAGCGTGATGCAGGCGTTGTAGTCCGCCTCGTCCACCAGGTTCACGTACAGATCCAGCACCTTCGGTCCGCTGCGTGGACTGAACACCGGCGAGACGCCCTTGGGAATGTCCTCGCGCGCCACAGGAACGTCGCACAGTTCCTCCACCGCCGTGCGCAGCTCGGCGTTGTGCTGTCGAGCCTCCGGGTCATCGCGGACCGCGCCCGGGTCGGTCTCCAGCAGTTCCCAGTAACGATGGAAGGCATCGGCTACCTCCTCGTTGCGCAGCCAATGGCCCACGTTGGTCTGGCCATGGATGCCACCCACGGACAAGTTGGTGGAACCGGTCCACACCTGCGCAGGCTTGCGTGCCTTGCCCTTCAGTAACACCATGAACTTGTTGTGCTGGATTTCATTGGGCCGCGCTTCGCGCAGGACGATCGACTTCTTGGGAAGGCCGGCCGCCTTGATCGTCGCCAGATTCTCCTCGCGCGGGAACGGCGGCTCCGTCTTGCCGGTCTTCTTGTTCTTCTGGCCGTTTTCCTTGGCGTCGACAATCAGCTTCACGTCCACCCCGCGCTGGATGGCCGCCTTGAACGCCTCGGCCGCCGGCGGATAGCGGAATTCATAGAAGCACCCCCGCAGTGCATCGCCCTTCTTGGCCTGCTGGATGAACTTCAGCAGCGCTTCGTCCAGATCCCGGCTCAACCAGGCCAGGGCTTCCTGCTGCTTGGCGCCTTTCAGTTGATCCGGCCGACGATTGCCAAACTTCGCGGTGTACGCCTGGCTGCTGGCAACACCCCGGTTGAAGAACACGTCATGCTCGCCGGTGGTGTACAGCTTTTCCGTCCGTACCTGGATACTCACCGCCGGACCGCGCGCCAGGTTCTTCGGCTTTCCGCGCATTGGATAGAAGTGATAGGTGTAGTTGCGGCCATCCTTGGCGGTGAAGTCGCTCCAGATGAAATCCTGGATGGGATGCTGCTCCGTGCTGACCCGGGTATCTTCGCCCGGCACCGGAACGATGGACTCAAACACCTTGAATCCGGGCATGAAGTACCGCTGATCCTCCACCGGATCCTCCCGCTCGATGGCAAACCCCAACAGACCCTTGCGCGCCGCGGCGCTGGCCTGGATGCCGAAACTGATAGTGTTGACCCCGGTCACCGCGAAAATCTGGAACCCCTGCTGGCTCTTGGACTTGAAGCGCATTGCATGACCCTCCTGGCACGATGCGAAGCCGCCCCCATGGCGGCCCCGTGGTGTTGGGCTGAGCGGAATGCGAAAGGTCGCCCCGACGCGGCGATGCCATCAGGCAAACGAAGGCAGGAAGCCAGGGCCGCACGCCACCACCCCGGGCGCACCTCGGCGGCGCATCCGTGCGAGACCGGCGATCGATAGACATTGCCCTGGCGCATGCCGGCTCCCTCGGCACCTGCAAGAACAGGAATCCGTTGACCGAGACCACGCGGAGGTACGCACCGGCCGGCCACGCGGATGTAGCCGTTCGTCGGCGGGAAGACGGCAGACAGGAAGCGGTGCTGTCAGGTCAGGTGGGCTGCCCGACCAACGGTAGAGAGCAGCGTACTAACCTGCGGCCTGTGTCGAAGCCCATTGCTCCCGATGCCAAGCCAAGTACTCCCATTGGCTGGCATGGAAGGGCGACACGGTAAGGCTCGCCGGAATCGACCATTGGTTTAGGACCTCAGCAGGGAGGTCTGGGCGCACCAACATGCGGCCATCGTTCTCGAACGAGATCAGTCCTTGATCAAACAACGCATCGATATGCGGTGACAGCATGATGCCGTTGGCACCATCTAATCGCTCTGTGTTGTTGCACTCGCGCCAAGGCTTGATGTGACTGGCGCGGAGTAGACGGGGGTCGGCCATGCCGGTCACTTTGCAAACGGGATGAAGCTTGAGCACCCGATTGCGGAATACCCCTTGCCCCAAGCGCGCTTTGACCAATTGCTCCCGCGTCGTGGGCTTGAGCTTTTGATCGGACTCAATCTGCTGGATATCCGCCAGCACCTCGGTGCTAGACACAGCAGGCGTTGAAGTTGGCCTAACCTGGCCGGCAAGACCCACTAGTTCCAGCAGCACTTCGCCCAAGTCGTCAGAGATCTCAGCCAGATACAGATTCTGGCTGCCGCCCCCATCCTGATTGATGGGGGAGTGTGCTTTCGGCAGATGCGGCTTCAATCGCGCTAACTGCGCCTTGGGTCGGAAGGACTGGGGAACCGGCTGGAATGTCACCGGTAGCTTCCAGCCCTCGCGGGCCCAGTCATCGCCTGCCTTCCCAAATTCCTCCGGCTTGGTCGCGGTTTCGGCCAGTGCTTGAACGATGCCGATGTGCCCTACTTGGGCGCCAATCATCGAAAACACGACGTCGCCGGGCTGGGCCAATTCCATGTTGTCGTAGCCCCGCAAAGGGCGACCACGACGATCGCGCTTAGGCGACCACAGGAATCCTCCTTGGACCTCCCGCTTGCCGGTCTTCTTGTGATTGACCCACCAATACCCCATGCCTCAAAGCATAAGCGAGGAAAATCACATTTTCACCTCTGAAGGGCCCTCCCCGACCGCGGACCCTAGAACGCCCGAAGCCCGCCTCGCCCACTCCTCACGGTGTATGAGAAGGAATACGCTACCGCGGCGTCCTCCAAGGAAAGACAGGTCCGCATGTCCACCGCCCATAAGCGCCGGTTCCAAGCTATCGCCATTCCGTTGACGTGGCTGTTGGGGGCTGCTGGCGTCATCGGCATGGGATCTCGGTACATCGACCCTTATGGGGACATATGGGATGCGCCATCGCCTCCGCCGTATCCAATCTACCTGGTCCTGATTCTGTTATTCATCATGGCCGTGCAGGCTGTGATGGTGTACTTCCTGCTGCGGCCACCGTCCTATCAACGCAGTTGGTTGCGTGCGTTGTTCGCCCTGGCGGCGTCGGGGATGTTCTTGCAGGGCGCCCTGTTTCTGGGTGGAACCCATGTTCCTCCCGCTTACGCGGCCTATCTCCTGTGGACGTTGCTTGCTGGCATCTCCCTGCTTCTGCTGTTTCTCTGGTCAGCCGGGAACGCAATGGTGGCGCTTGTTCGGACGCGGCGCTCCGCGCCCTCCCCGCCGCCAGCTTGATGCCTTGGAACCGGGCGACGCCGCCGCCCGGTTTTCACGTGCCAGTTAGCGCGGCTGCCAGGCGGTGTTCTTGAGGATGAAGTCCAGTTCCTCGGTCCACTTTTCCAGGATGTAGGCCCAATCGCCCACCGGCGGGCTGGGTTCGTAGCGCTTGGGCAGTTCGCTGCGGGAGCGGGACAAGGTGGTGGTCAGTTGCACCCGCTGGTGCAGGCCGTACAGCAGGTGATAGGCCTCCTGCGTCAGCAGGTAGCCGGTGCGCTTCTTTTCTTCGCGCGGCCGTTGGTGGGGGTGAGAGTGGGTGTGGCGATCGTCGCCCATGGCAGTGCTCCCTTGCAGTGCGGTGGCCCGCCTGCACGCGCAGGCGGGATGTCGGGAGGCTCGAAACCGCACTAAGACGGCGGGCGTATTCCCCTTGTGGGGTGTTGTATTAGCCGCCCTCCCGACACAGGAAGCCTGCGACGGGAAATTATGCCCGAAGGTGAGTTCGGGCATAAAAACCCACCAGTGTTTCGGAGGTGGGTACCGCTTAGTGAGGAGTTTCGAGGCTCCGGGGGCAATGGTTAAGGGCTGGGGCGGGTAGTGTCAACGCACATTGAGCCTAGGCGAGCATCATTTCCAATACGTAAGTCAATTTCCAAATCAGCGTAGATATTGAATGACAATAGATAGGCGAGTGAAATTTTTACAAGCCGAGATCAACTCATCGCTTGCTAGCCGATTTTTGTACGCCACCATCAATAATTACAAATTCGGATGGCTCAAGGCCCGCCTTGATAAGGTCAGATCGAGCATCACTCAATCCCTTCATCTTCGCAGGCGTGAGACCGCCAACATCAATTACGACGTAGTGCGCACGGGTCGTTCCTTCAGATGCGCGATAAGCTTCCAATTGCTTGGTATATCCGTCCACCAGTTTTGGGTTCGTGGAACGCTTTAACTCAAGAAGAACCTTTGATCTAGCGCCACCGGAAACTTTGAAATCAACCGGCCCCGCACCACCATCCGACTCAGGAGAAATATCCAGGTCATTTGCTTCGCAATAAGAAAGAGCAACAGCATAAAAGATACGTTGCATGGCCTTCTCTAGTCGAGGATTCTCCTGCCTATCATCCCAAAATTCCTTCCATAACCCGCGATTCTCCACCAAGTCCTTGAACTGCGAAATTATCGCCACAACAACCTCATCAACCTCATCCAAACTAAGCTTTCTGTTGGAATATTTATGTAAGTCGAGGGGCTGGGCTCTGGATATCCCCCTACGAAGGTCCGCTGGATATATTTCGCCACGATGGTCGTTCTTTACATCGTAGGACTCATCAGCGGCATTTCTAATTACCTCCAAGAAGGTCTCGAAAGACGCCTTGCTTCGCATCGCATTCTTGCGAACCTCCTCTTTGTCTTTTCGTGTTTTTGCTTTCCATATCTCACCGATATGAGCATTTACACGCTCCCGCAAATCCTCGGTCTCCCTGGCCGCCGAGCCAACTGAGTTCCAGTCAGAAGCAACAGGAAGATCCCTTACAACATCCTTAGGAACAAGGAGAATTGGCTCAGATCTCTTAATTGGATTTGGTGGCAAATCATAGAAAACACCCCCAATTTTGAATTTTTCAGTTGCCACGCCGATATCACTACATGCTGAAGCCGTAAATCGAGCAAGGCACGCGACTATGATGTTGGTAGTCATGTCGCTGATCCTGTCAGCACCCACGCCGTCCTCGAACAATGCGAGAGCAACAAAAAGATTCGGGTTGTCGACACCCAAACTAACAACTTCCTTTGCGGTCGAAATCAGATTTCCTGCAAGTTTGTCACCAAATCCAGACCCGCTAGTGCCTGACGAGTAACCGAGATGGGTATATCCGATTTCATGAAATGAAATTTTCTTCTTTGCGGCGCGCCACGCAGCGTCATCGACTGACTTCGATGCCGCCAGAAGCTCTATTAGCTGATTGAATCTACCCTCATATGCTGTGCTTGCGCATTCTCGGAAATCTTTATTTGACGCTTCCGACAAAAGTAGAGGATCAATGAATAGATTTGTGTCGCAATTGAGCGTCACATCTATCGCACCAGCTCTAGTGATCACATCCTGCGCAATCCCCCATGCCATCGAAAGCGTAATCGGTTCATCCTCAGACATGCACTTTCTCCATGTAAATCACTCAGCAGACGCCCCGATGATTGCACATTTACATGAATTCCGCTTTTGGTCGAACTAAATACCGAATACTTTACTTAACATATAAAAAAAGCCCCGCAATGCGGGGCTTTTCTCTCACTGCTCGGTCGGCCTAAGCCCAACCTCAACTCAAGCAAACGGATCCTGCAACGTCATCGTATGGTCGCGGTCCGGGCCGGTGGAGACGATGGCCAGCGGGCAGCCGGACAGTTCTTCCAGGGCACGCAGGTAGGCGCGGGCGGCCGGGGGCAGCTTGTCCCATTCGGTGATGCCGTGGGTGGTTTCGGACCAGCCGGGGAATTCCAGGTAGACCGGCTCGCATTCTTCCCAGCCCTGGGCGTCCAGCGGGGCGTACTCGGTTTCCTTGCCGCGGTAGCGGTAGGCGATGCACATCTTCAGCTTTTCCATGCCGTCCAGCACGTCCAGCTTGGTGATGCACAGGCCGGTGATGCCGTTGATGGCCACGGCGCGCTTGAGCGCGACGATGTCGATCCAGCCGCAGCGGCGGGGACGGCCGGTGGAGGCGCCGTATTCCTGGCCGCGGTCGCGGATGCCCTGCCCCACTTCGTCGTCCAGTTCGGTCGGGAACGGGCCGCCGCCCACGCGGGTGGCGTAGGCCTTGGCGATGCCCAGCACGTAGTCGATGGCGTCCGCGCCCACGCCGCTGCCGGCCAGCGCGCCGCCGACGGTGGTGTTGGAGCTGGTGACGTAGGGATAGGTGCCGTGGTCGATGTCCAGCAGGGCGCCCTGGGCGCCTTCAAACAGCACGCGCTTACCCTGCTTGCGCAGGTCGTGCAGGATGCCGGCCACGTCGGACTTCATGGGCTGGACGTATTCTCCGAAGGCCAGCGCTTCGTCGTAGACCTGCTGGAAGTCCACCGCGTCTACGCCCAGGTACTTGGTGAGGACGAAGTTGTGGTAGTCCAGCGCGCTGCGCAGCTTTTCGGCCAGTTGGTCGGGGTAATGCAGGTCGGCGATGCGGATGCCGCGACGCGCCACCTTGTCTTCATAGGCCGGGCCGATGCCGCGGCCGGTGGTGCCGATGGCCTTGCCGCCGGCGGCCTTTTCGCGGGCCTGATCCAGGGCGATGTGGTACGGCATGATCAGCGGGGCGGCCGGGGAAATCTTCAGGCGCGAGCGCACGTCCACGCCGCTGGTTTCCAGCTCTTCGATTTCCTTCTTGAGGGCGGCCGGGCTGATGACCACGCCGTTGCCGATCAGGCACAGGGCGTCGGGCCGCAGGATGCCGGAGGGAATCAGGTGGAGGACGGTCTTCTTGCCGTTGATGACCAGGGTGTGGCCGGCGTTGTGGCCGCCCTGGAAGCGGACGACCGCACCGATTTCCTCGGTAAGCAGGTCGACGATTTTGCCTTTGCCTTCATCGCCCCACTGGGCGCCGAGCACGACGACTGACTGACCCATGACGGGTAACTCCTTCGCTTGTTGGCGACCATCGGGGCCGCCGGGATGGGCCGGACCGGGCGCGGCGTTACCGATGCGGGCCGTCTCCATCGGGGAGGGGTCCACTACGCTGTGCCCAGACACGGAAAAAGCCGGCGGGGTTGGCTCTGGCGAGCGCCCGTCCGGCTTTTGTGCATTATCCGGGTTTTGGGTGAAGGGGGCTACCCCGATTGGCTGAACGGGGGGAAATCCGGCCAGCGGCCCCTGCCCTCTTTGCCTGGCAGGAGCGGCGCAAACCGCGACCATGCGGCCACTGTCGCCGGGGTTATCGACTTCCGGATTTCCGGCTTCTGTCCGGCTTGCCGGTCGCGACTTGCGTCGCTCCCACAGGGAGCGACGGGGACCTCAGTGCCGCAGCCACCACAGCAGGGTCAGGCCAATGATCAGGACCAGGCCGCCGGCCTGGCGGATCTGGGCGTCGGGCAGGTTGAGCAACTGCAACGCCACCCGCTTCCACAGCCCCGGCGAGACCAGCAGGAACAGGCCTTCCAGGACGGCGACCAGGCAGAGGGCGGACCAGAGATCGGGCATTGAGTGGCCGGAAATGGGGAAAGGGAGAATCGGGAATCGTGGGCCGCCGGCGAACGGATCGTTTGCGGGCTTAGGCCCGATCCCCGTTTCAGCAGCGTGGCGGATTCACCGCCCGGGCCGGGCCGGGGAATGGGAAAACCGAGGCTCGATTCCCCACTCCCGATTCCCGGAGCGACCGCGCTTAGCGGTCGCTCTTGAGGTACTGCAGGAACGGATCGTCCTTGTCCAGGACGATGACGCTGTTGCCGTCGCGGAAGGAGGCGCGATAGGCGTCCAGGCTGCGCTGGAAGGCGAAGAACGCGGGGTCCTTGTTGGCGGCGCTGGCGTAGACGCGGGCCGCCTCGGCGTCGCCTTCACCGCGCAGGCGCTGGGCGTCGCGCTCGGCTTCGGCCACCAGCACGGCCTGATCGCGATCGGCCTGGGCGCTGATGGTGCGGGCCTGCTCCTCGCCTTCGGCGCGCAGCTGGCTGGCGACCTGCTTGCGCTGGGCGCGCATGCGCTCGTAGACGTCGGTGATGACCTGGCTGTCGGTGGGCAGGTCTATCTGCTTCAGGCGCAGATCGGTGATGCGCATGCCCAGGGTGGCGGCGCCCTCGTTGATGCTCTTAAGCTGGGCGGTGACGATCTGGTTGCGATCGCCGGAGACCAGCTGGGTGAGCGTGCGGGCGTTGATTTCGTTGCGCAGCGAGTCGGTGATGATCGGCGCGAGGCGATCATTGACCAGCTTTTCGTCGCCGCCGGTGGCGCGGTAGAACGCGCGCACGTCGGAGATGTGGCCCACGGCGAAGAAGTCGATGCTGACATCCTTGCGCTCGGAGGTCAGGTAGCGCTCGGGCTGGGTTTCCAGCACCTGGAAGCGGCGATCGAACACGCGCGCGGTTTCCACCAGCGGCCACTTGAAGTGCAGCCCCGGCGGAATGTCGGCGCGGGCCACGCGGCCCAGGTTGAGGACCAGGCCGGTCTGGTCCTCACGCACGACGTACACCGAGCCCATCAGGCCCAGCACGATGGCGACCAGCAGCGCCACGATTGCGGGAAGTCTCATCGTCCACTCTCCTCACGTCCGGCCGGTCGCGCGGGACGCTCGGCACTGCGCAGCGGGGTTGTCGCGCTGCTTTCCACGGCGGGCATCACCACTTCCGGCGTCGGCGCGGGTACGGCCCGATTATTGGTGCCGGCCTGCGCCGGCATCGGCAGGTAGATCAGCTGGCGGCTGTCGCCACCGACGACCTTGCGGTTGTTCTGCTGCAACACCTGCTCGACGGTTTCCAGCCACAGGCGCTTGCGGGTGACGTCGGGCGCGTTCTTGTACTGTTCCTGCAGCAACGAGAACCGATCCGCGTCACCCTGGGCGCGCGCCACCACGGCGGCCTTGTAGCCTTCGGCCTCGGTGCGGGTGCGGGCGGCGGTACCGCGCGCCTCGGGCACGATGCGGGCGGCATAGGCGCGCGCTTCGTTGACCAGGCGATCCTTGATCTGCTGGGCGGAGTTGACCTCGTCGAAGGCCGGCTTCACTTCCTCCGGCGGACGCGCGTCGGGCAGGTTGAGTTCGGTCACCACCAGGCCGGTCTTGTAGGCATCCAGCGAGGCCTGCAGGCGCTCCTTGGCTTGGCTGCCCAGCGGGCCGCGCTCGCCGAGCACGGTGTCCAGATCCGAACGGCCGACCTGCTCGCGCACCGCGCTCTGCGCGGCCTGTTGCAGCACGTCGTCGGCATTGCGCGAGCCGTACAGGTACAGGCGCGGGTCGGCGATGCGGTACTGCACGTTGACCGACACGGTGACGATGTTCTCGTCGCGGGTCAGCACCGGCATGGTGTTGCTGAAATTCTTGATCTCGGTGGCGTTGACCTTGGTGACGCTTTCAATCGGCCACGGCCACTTGAAGTTGGGTCCCGGCTGCATGACGCGGGAGAATTGGCCGAAGCGCAGGACAACGCCGCGCTGCTGTTCGCCGATCAGCTGGAAGCTGGAGAACAGGACGACCAGCAGCAGCGCCACGCCAATCCAGCGCAGGGGGCCGTTGCCGTCGAAGGAGCCACGCAGGCGATCCAGCAGGTCGCCGAGGCCGCCGCCACTGTTGCCGCCGCGGGGATTCCAGCCCCGTCGGTTGTCGTTGTTGCCGTTTCCGCCGCCGCTACCAGAGCCGCCGCTTCCAGGGGTGTTCCAGGCCATGCCCACTCCGTCGTCAATGATGCGTGGGCCGAAACCGACGCGTTTCCGATTCTACAAGATAGGGCCGCCCGGCCGCCGGACAAGGGCTGAAGGGCATGGGGCGGGCGGTTTTTCGCGGGTGGGTGGCGGTGGGTGGCGGTGGGTGGCGGGGTGGTTTGTGGGGCGGGTGGGATATTCGGTCGCGACTCACGTCGCTCCTACAGGAGCCCCACCTGCCTGCTCCCACACGAGCCCGCGCTGTTCTCGCGGATTTCTGTCAGAAGGTGTCTTCGACCGGTTCGGGGAGCAGGGTTTCCAGCGCGTGGCCGCCCGCCTCGGCGGCCAGACGGCGCGCGTCGGCCAGGGCCATGTCCAGATCCAGGTGCCAGCCGGTTTCGTCGTGGCGTTCGCCGCGCACCGCGCCGAGCGCGTGCAGGCGCGAACGCAGGCGCGCCGAACGTTCGCCCAGGTGCACGGTGCCGATGATCCGTTCCAGCCCGAGCTTCTGCGCCAGCGCTTCCTTGAGCACGTCCAGCCCGGCCCCGTCGCGCGCGGAAATCCACACGCGCTCGTGGCCCTCGTTGGGTTGATCGTGGCGCGGCGTGGCGCCCTCGATGCGATCGATCTTGTTGAACACCAGCAACTGCGGAATATCGCCGGCGCCAATGGCCTGCAGCACTTCGTCGACCTGGGTGATGCGTTCCTCGCGCAGCGGATCCGCCGCGTCGATGACGTGCAGCAGCAGGTCCGCCTCGCGCGCCTCGGACAAGGTGGAGCGGAACGCGGCGACCAGTTCGTGCGGCAGGTCGCGGACGAAGCCGACGGTGTCGGCCAGCACCACGCCGCCGCCGGGCAGCTCAATGCGGCGCACGGTGGGATCCAGGGTGGCGAACAACTGATCGGCCGCGTACGCCTCCGCGCCGGTCAGGGCATTGAACAGGGTGGACTTGCCGGCGTTGGTGTAGCCGACCAGGGCCACGCGCGGCAGTTCGCTGCGCACGCGGGCGCGGCGCATCTGGGTGCGCTGCACTTCCACTTTCTCCAGCCGCTTCTGCAACTGCTCTACCCGCTTCTGCAGCAGGCGGCGGTCGGTTTCCAGTTGGGTTTCACCCGGGCCGCGCAGGCCGATGGAACCACCTCGCTGGCGCTCCAGGTGGGTCCAGCCGCGGACCAGGCGGGTGGCCATGTGCTTGAGCTGGGCCAGTTCCACCTGCAGCTTGCCCTCGTGGCTGCGGGCGCGCTGGGCGAAGATGTCCAGGATCAGGCCGGTGCGGTCCAGCACGCGGCGCTCCAGGTACTTCTCCAGGTTGCGTTCCTGGCCGGGCGAGAGCGGATAGTTGACCAGCACCAGATCGGCGCCGGTGGCCTCGGCCGCAGCCTTGATTTCTTCCAGCTTGCCGCTGCCGATCAGAGTGGACGGATTGGGCCGGTCGATGCGGGCGGTGAGCAACGCGGCGATGGTGGCGCCGGCGGAGCGGGCCAGGTCGGTGAACTCCTCCGAGGCGCCATCATCCGGCGGGCCGCCGGCGTGGGGCTGGATCAGGAGGGCGTGTTCGCCTTTGCGGGAACGTTCGAACATGGGGAAGCGGTTTGGACTCGATGTCAGGGAGGATCCGGCCGCCGTGGCGCCCGGATCCCATTACATGGGGGCGCCGGCCCCCGATTTCACCCTGGAATCTTCACCGGTTTCCCGGGTGGTTACTCGGTTTCTTCTTCTTCGCCCGGCGCGCCGCCCTCATTGGACTGCACGTAGCCGCCTCCCGGTCCCACGCGCACGTTGCGCGCCGGCACCACGGTGGAAATGGCGTGCTTGTAGACCATCTGGCTGACGGTATTGCGCAGCAGGACCACGAACTGGTCGAACGATTCGATCGTGCCCTGCAACTTGATGCCGTTGACCAGGTAGACCGAAACCGGCACCCGCTCGCGGCGCAGAGCGTTCAGGAAAGGATCCTGCAAGGATTGCCCCTTGGACATTATGGCGAACTCCCGAAGTGTCGCTTATAGGAATAATTGTGGTGTTTCCGGGTCCGCGCGCTTGGTATCCCCTGGCGGCCCGGCCCCCGATGTTACACAACCGGGGCGGTTTGACCAGCTACACAGCGCCCAGAAACTGCCGTCGGGCCCGCTCCAGGGCGGCCGAATCGCGCCCCGGATCGAACCAGCGGGCGTCCAGTTCGCCCCGCAGCCAGGTCAGCTGGCGCTTGGCGAGCTGGCGGGTGGCGAAGATGGCGCGGTCGCGGAATTCTGCCGCGGAAGTGGTCCCGTCCAGGTGTTCCCAGGCCTGGCGATAGCCCACCGCGCGCACCGCCGGCAGGTCCAGCGGCGCGACCACGGCCTGCATGCGCGGCAGCGCGCGCAGGCGCCGGACCTCGTCCAGGAAACCCTCGGCCAGCATGGTGTCGAAACGTTGTTCGATGCGCGCATGCAGCACGGCGCGCTCGGCGGGCGCCAGCACCAGCTTGAGCACCCGGAACGGCAGCCGCGGTGGTCCGGGTTCCCGCTGCCATTGGCTGATGGGCTTGCCGCTGAGCCGGTAGACCTCCAGCGCGCGCTGGATGCGCTGCGGATCGGTGGCGTGGATACGCGCGGCGGCGGCGGGGTCGACCCGGGCCAGCTCCGCATGCAGGGCCGGCCAGCCCCGCTCGACCGCTTCGGCGGCGAGCGCGGCGCGGGTGTCGGGATCGGCTTCCGGCATCGGCGCCAATCCCTCCAGCAATGCGCGGAAATACAGCCCGGTCCCGCCCGCCAGAATCGGCAGCCTGCCGCGCGCGGCGATATCGGCCAGCGCGGCGCGCGCGTCGGCGGCGAACTCGGCTGCCGAATAGGTCTGCCACGGATCCCGCACATCGATCAGGTGGTGCCGCACCTGCGCCTGCATCGCCGCATCCGGCTTGGCCGCGCCGATATCCAGGCCGCGATACACCAGCGCCGAATCGATGCTGACGATCTCGCCACCGCAGCGCTCGGCCCATTCCATCGCCAACGCCGTCTTGCCCGAGGCGGTCGGGCCCATCAGGGCAATGGCGAGCGGGCGGGTGTCGGCGGGCATGCGGGGTTGGTTGGGGATTCGGGATTCGGGATTGGGGACTTGGATAGGAAGGTGGGTTTTTATCTCCCCCTTGATCAGCCATTCGGCTGTTGAGAGCGAAAAAGGGGGATTAAGGGGGATTTGCTTTTGGCGCGAAAAACAAATCCCCCGTCATCTGCCTCGCAGGTGCCCGCCCCCTTTTTTAAAGGGGGCCAAGAAGCGGGCAAGCCCCTCAATCCTCATCCGGCCAGCGAATCGTCGGCGCGGCCGGTTTCGCGCGCGGTTGCGGCACCGCGGCCACCGCGTTCCACACCTTGAGCGCATCGACGGTTGCGGCCACGTCATGCACGCGCACGATCGCCGCGCCGCGCTGCGCGGCAATCAGGTGCGCGGCGACCGAGGCGGCGACGCGTTCGCTGGCGACTTCGCGGCCGGTGAGTTTGCCCAGGGTCCGCTTGCGCGACAGGCCGGCCAACACCGGCACGCCCAGTTCGACGAAGCGCTCCAGTTGCGCCAGCAGTGCGAGGTTGTGCCGGGTGTTCTTGCCGAAGCCGAAACCCGGATCGACGAGGATGTTTTTCTTGGCGATGCCGGCCATTTCGGCGGCGAAGATGCGCTCGGCGAGGAAGCGGTGCACCTCGCCCACCACGTCGTCGTAATGCGGCGCGTCCTGCATCGAGCGCGGCTCGCCCTGCATGTGCATCAGCACCACCGGCACGCCGAGCGCGGCGGCGGCTTCCAGCGCGCCTTCGCGGCGCAGTCCATAGACATCGTTGATCATGCCGGCGCCGGCCTGCACCGCCGCGTGCATCACTTCCGGCTTGAAGGTGTCGATGCTGATCGGCAGCGCGATTTCCTTCGCCAGTCGTTCGATCACCGGCACCACCCGCCGCAGTTCTTCCTCCACCGGCACGTCGGCCGCACCCGGACGGGTCGATTCGCCGCCGATGTCGAGAATGTCCGCGCCCTCTTCCGCCAGCTTCAGGCCATGCGCGACCGCCGCCTCCAGGGTGTCGTGCGCGCCGCCGTCGGAGAACGAATCCGGGGTGACGTTGACGATGCCCATCACCTGCGGGCGATCGAGCTTGAGAATGCGGCCGGCGCAGTCGAGTTGCGGCGTGGTGTCGAACATCAATCGGGATCCTTGGATTTGCGGGCAGCGGCCGCGGCGGACAGCCCCCCGCCAATCGCCACGCCGAGGGCCAGCCACAGGGCCAGGTTGCCGGTGGCGACACCGACCGCGGCGCCGATGGCGATGCCCAGCGCGATGGCCACGCCGGGATTGGGTTTGAAGTTCTTCATGGAAGACTCCTTCGCGCGGCGGGGTCGCCCGATGCGGCCCATTATCCACGCAAAACAAAAGACGGCCGAAGCCGCCTTTCGTGACCTTCCGGAGGCAGCCTGGACTCAGGTCTGCGCGGCCGGACCGCCCAGCGGCGGCAGCGGGCGCGATTCCGGCTTGTCGCCGTCCTTGCCCGACTTGCCCCAGCCGGCCGGCGGCGGCGGCTCGCGACCTTCCATGATGGCGTCGATCTGCGGCGCGTCGATGGTCTCGTACTGCAGCAGCAGCTGGGACATCGCGTGCAGCTTGTCGAGGTTCTCGGTCAGGATGGTCTTGGTGCGCAGGTAGGCGCGATCCAGGATGCCCCGCACGACTTCGTCGATGCGGCGCGCGGTCTCGTTGGACACGTTCTTGTGCTGGGTGACCGACCGACCCAGGAACACCTCGTCCTCTTCCTCGCCATAGGCGATCGGGCCCATCTCGTCGCTCAGGCCCCACTTGGTGACCATGTTGCGGGCCATCTTGGTGGCGCGCTCGATGTCGTTGGACGCGCCGGTGGTGACCTTGTCGGCGCCGAAGATCAGTTCCTCGGCCACGCGGCCGCCGTACAGCGAGCACAGCTGCGATTCGATGGCGACGCGGTTGAGGCTGTACTTGTCGCCTTCCGGCAGGTACATGGTCACGCCCAGCGCGCGGCCGCGCGGGATGATGGTGACCTTGTAGACCGGGTCGTGTTCCGGCACCAGCCGACCGACGATGGCGTGGCCGGCCTCGTGGTAGGCGGTGAGGGTCTTCTCGTCCTCGCTCATGGCCATCGAGCGGCGCTCGGTGCCCATCAGGATCTTGTCGCGCGCTCGGTCGAAGTGATCCATGCGCACTTCCTTTGCGTTTTCGCGGGCAGCGAACAGCGCGGCTTCGTTGGCCAGGTTGGCCAGGTCGGCGCCGCTGAAGCCGGGGGTGCCGCGGGCGATCACCATCGGCTCGACGTCGTCGGCCAGCGGCAGCTTGCGCATGTGCACGCGCAGGATCTGCTCGCGTCCCTTCACGTCAGGCAGGCCCACCACCACCTGGCGGTCGAAGCGGCCCGGGCGCAGCAGCGCCGGGTCCAGCACGTCCGGACGGTTGGTGGCAGCGATGACGATCACGCCCTCGCCCCCCTCGAAGCCGTCCATCTCGACCAGCAACTGGTTCAGGGTCTGCTCGCGCTCATCGTGGCCACCGCCGAGGCCGGCGCCGCGATGGCGGCCGACCGCGTCGATTTCGTCGATGAAGATGATGCACGGCGCGTGCTTCTTGGCCTGCTCGAACATGTCGCGCACGCGGCTGGCGCCGACGCCGACGAACATTTCGACGAAGTCGGAACCGGAAATGCTGAAGAATGGCACCCGGGCTTCGCCGGCGATGGCCTTGGCCAACAGGGTCTTGCCGGTGCCGGGCGGGCCGACCATCAGCACGCCGCGCGGAATCTTGCCACCGAGCTTCTGGAACTTGCCGGGATCCCGCAGGAACTCGACCAGTTCGCCGACTTCCTCCTTGGCCTCGTCGCAGCCGGCGACATCGGCGAAGGTGATCTTCACCTGGTCCTCGCCCTGTAGCTTGGCGCGCGACTTGCCGAAGCTCATGGCGCCCTTGGCGCCACCGCCGCCTTGCATCTGCCGCATCATGAAAATCCAGAAGCCGATGATCAGCAGGACCGGCAGGAAGTTCAGCAGGATCATGCCCAGGCTGATGCCCGATTCCGGCGCATCGCGGGTGATGGTGACGTTCTTGTTGACCAGCTGATTCACCAGCTGGTCGTCGACCGGGCCATAGACGGTGCCCGTCTGGCCATCGGCGCGCTTGTATTCAATGGCGTTGGTGGTGAGGTTGCCGTCCTTGGTGAAGCGCACCGAGGACACGCGGCCGCTGTCGACCTCGCGCAGGAACTCGGAGTAGGTCACCTCGCCACCACCGGCGCCGGCGCCCATCTTCGGCGAGAAGCTCTGGAACACCACCATCAACACGACGGCGACGACTACCCACAGCAGCAGATTCTTGGTCAAGTCGTTCATCCTCATCGGCCCCGCCGTTCCTCTTTCACGATATCCACGTTAAGCCACCTTACTTCATCCGGGCACGCTTGCCCTGCCCCAGCGCATAGACTTCCGGCGACCGCTTGCGCGAGGCGTCCGGCTTGCGGATGACCACCTTGTCGTACCGGCGCCGCATTTCCTTGACGTAGTCATCGAAACCGGTGCCCTGGAACAACTTGATCAGGAACGCACCGCCGGGCTTGAGGTGGCCATCGGCGAATTCCATCGCCAATTCGGCCAGGTACATCGCCCGCGGCTGGTCCACCGCGTCCACACCACTCTTATTGGGGGCCATATCGGACAGCACAAGGTCCACCGGCTGGCCGTCCAGCATGGACTCCAGCTGGGATAACACGGTCTGTTCCCTGAAGTCTCCATGAAGGAACTCGACCCCGGCCAGTGCCGGCATGTCGAGGATATCCATGGCCACGACCCGGCCGTGGTCGCCCATGGCCTGGCGGACGAACTGGGACCAGCCGCCGGGGGCGGCCCCCAGATCCACCACCACCATGCCCGGCTTGAGCAGGCGGTCGCGTTCGAGCAGTTCTTCCAGCTTGTAGGCGGCGCGCGAGCGCATGCCCTCGGCCTGCGCCTTTTTCACGTAGGGGTCGGAAAAGTGTTCGCGGAGCCAGCGTTGGCTGCTTTTGCTGCGGGTGGCCATGGGGCATCAATCTCCGCCGGCCTTGCGACAGCGGGCGGAACGGCGGCGGGAAAGGCCGCCATGATACCCTGAACGCCCTTCCCCACCCTGATTTGTGCATGCCCGTCGTTCTGACCTCCGCCCAGACCCGTTTCCTGCGTGGCCAGGCCCATGACCTGAAAGCGCTGCTGCAGATTGGCGGCAAGGGGGTCACCCCGGCGTTCATCGCCGAACTGGACGGCGTGCTGGAGCACCACGAGCTGATCAAGGTGAAGGTGGCCGGGGAAGACCGCGAGGCCCGCGACGCGATGATCGCCGAGCTGGTCGAGCAGACCGGTTCGGCGCTGGTCCAGCGCATCGGTCATACCGCCGTGCTGTACCGCCCCAGCAAGGAACGCCGCCAGATTGTCCTGCCGCGGGCCTGACGCCCTGCCCGGCTCCGAGTCGCCCCCATGCAGCTGAGCCACGAACTCCCCGATTACGCCTATACCCTGCGCGCGGCTGATGGTCGCAGCGCCAAGGTCAACGACCGCGTGCTGACCGCCAGTTTCGTGCTGTCGCCGTCCGAGCTGTGCGAGGACTGGGGTCCGCGCGATGTCGCCTCGCTGACGCCCGAGGACCTGGCTCCGCTGCTGGCGATGCAGCCGGAGGTGATCCTGCTGGGCACCGGCGATCGCCAGGTTTTCCCGCCGGCCGCGGTGCTGGCGGCCGGGCTGACCCGCGGCGTGGGCATCGAGGTGATGACCAATGCCGCCGCCGCCCGCACCTTCAACGTCCTGGCGGGCGAGTCGCGCCGGGTGGTGGCCGGTTTCCTGCTGGATGCCTCCGCCGCGTGAATCGGCGGCGGGCGCTGATCGCGCTGCTGTCCCTGGGCCTGCTGGCCGCCTGCCAGCGTGACCTTTTCAACGCGGAAACCGAGGAATCACGCTTCCAGCAGTGGCAAAGCGCGCATGCCGCCGAAGCCGGGGCCTACCGGGCCTGGCTGGAGGCCCAGGAGATGGCCGACGTCGCCCCGCTGTCCTCGCTGCTGAGAACGTCGCGACGCTGGCGCCAATGCGACCTTCCCGAGTTCGCCGTCCCGCCACGCGCGCAATGGCCGCAGCTGTTGCCGACCCTCCGGTTGTTGCACCAGCTCCAGAGCGAAGGATTGCTGGATGGCCGGCGCGTCCGTTCCGGCTGGCGCGATGCCCGCAACAACCAATGCTCGGGCGGGAGTTCGCGCAGCCAGCACCTGGCCAATCGCGCGCTCGACCTGGATCTGGATCCCGCGGTGCCCCCGGCGCGGCTGTGCGGCTACTGGCGCCGGCACGGACCGGACCGGGCGATGGGGCTGGGTTTCTACTCGCCCGAACGCATCCATATCGACACCGCCGGATTCCGCACCTGGGGCACGGATCATCGCCGTGGCACGTCGCTGTGCATTCAACCGAAGTGATGCGGGCTTCCGCGCGATCGCCGTCGGACGATGCGGATCAGCGCATCGGTCGCAGGCGCACGAACAGGCCGAAGTGATCCGAGGCCCAGGTGCCATCGGCATCGGCGCGCTCGAACAGGATGCGCGCCTCGTCCACCCGGAATGCATCGGTCTGGAAGAACACGTGATCGATGCGCTGCGCCGGATGTCCCATGTGGGGATTGAGCGTGGTATGCGCGGGCGCGTCCACGTCCTGATCCGGATGCGCGGCGCGATAGGCGCTGCTGAACCGCGGTGACAACGCCGCCAGCTCGGGCGCGCCGTCACCGGTATTGAAGTCGCCACCGATGATGGCCGGCGCCTGCTCGCCGGTGCGATCGATGAAGGCCAGCACGTCCGCGATCTGGCGCGCGCGGATGGCGTCGCCTTCGGGCTTGTAGTGCAAATGGGTGACGTAGACGTTGAGCGGCCGGCCGTTGAACTCGGTGCGGACCCAACCCGCCACGCGGTAGTCATCCAGGGGCTGCAGCTTGATCACATCGCTGGCGCCGATGGCATGACGGGTCAGGATGGCGTTGCCGTAGCGATGCGCCTGCCCTTCCGGATCCACGGAGAAGAAGCGGTATTGGTAGCCCAGACGTTCGGCCAGGCGCTGCGCCTGGTTGACCAGGCCCGGATCCTGCAAAACCTCCTGCAACAGGATCACGTCCGGTTGCCGCTGCGCCAGCTCGCGCACGATGAGGTCCTGGCGGCGTGGCCAATCCTGCTTGTCGTGCCAGAGGTTGAGGGTGACCACATCGAGCGTGGGCGCATCGGCGGACACGGTCGTCGCGGTTTCGCCACGCGCCGGTGCCTGCGCGCAGGCGGTCAGGACGACCAGCAGGACGGGAGCCAGAATGCTCGCGAACAGCCGCTTCATGGCACGCCCTTCAGCGGGCCGGCAGGTACTGCTGCGGATCCACCGGCTTGCCGTTGTAGCGGATCTCGAAGTGCAGCATTTCGCGCGAGGCGCCCGAGCTGCCCATTTCGGCGATCTGCTGTCCGGCCTTCACGTTCTGGCCTTCGTTGACCAGCCGCTTGCGGTTGTGGCCGTAGGCCGACAGCCAGGCCTCGCTGTGCTTGACGATGATCAGTTCGCCGTAGCCGACCAGACCGGCGCCGGAGTACACCACCACGCCATCGGCGGCGGCACGCACGGCCTGGCCGCCGGAGCCGGCGATGTCGATGCCCTGCTTGGTGGCATCGCCGGCGACGAAGCGTCCGATCACGTGGCCATCCGCCGGCCAGCGCCAGTTGAAACCACTGCTCACGGGTGCGGGCTGCGGCGGGGGCGGCTTGGGCGCGTTGGTGGGCGGCGGCGTCGCGGAGCGCGGCGGGGTGCCCGTGGCGACGGTACCGGTCGCCGGGCGGCTGCCGGAAGACGGATACAGGCGCAGGCTCTGGCCCGGATAGATCGTGTAAGGCGACGCTATGCCATTCCACGCGGCCAGGTCGCGGAAGTCGATGCCGTTGCGGAATGCCAGGCCGTACAGGGTATCGCCGCGCTGCACGCGCACGGTCTGCCCGTACTTGGGCTGCGACACGACCCTGCCACCACTCGAGGAACCGGTCTGCCGGACCACGGTGCTGTGGCAGGCCGCCAGGCCCGTCATCACCGCGACGCTCAGGACAAGGGCACGCGTGGCTTTGGTCATCCGTTCACTCACTTTCTGCGGAACTCGGGAATCAGGTGGAAGCGCGCCAGATCAGCCAGCCCACCAGCGCCACCACCAGCGCGGTGGCTATCCAGCCCACCGGCTCGATCCAGCGGCGCAGCGCCGCCTCGGCACGCGCCCCGCCCAACCGGATCGCGATGCCCAGCAGGTAGACCCGCTTGCCGCGCCCGATGAGCATGCTGAGCACGTATTGCAGCATAGGCACGCCCACGATACCCGACGCCCACGTGAACACCTTCATCGGGATGGGCATGAAACCACCCAGCACCAGGAAGGTGAAGACCGCCCACGGCGACTCGGCCATCTTGGCCTTGACCAGGTCGATGCCCGCCTCGATGCCGTCGAGCATGCCCAGCGCGGCAAACAGCGGCTTGAGCGCCTCGAAGGCGTAGTGGCCCAGCGCGTAGCCGACCAGCGCGCCGGCCATGGATCCCATCAGGCTGAGGGTGGCGAACCACAGGGATTTCCTGGGATTGGCCACGCACATCGGCGCCAGCATCACCTCCGGCATCACCGGGAAGATGATCGCCTCCACGAAGCTCAATCCGGTCAGCAGCGCGGGCGCGCGCGGATGGCGGGCCCACAGGATCGCGCGCTCGTACAGCGGTTTGAAGATCTGCATCCGCGATCAATCCAGGGTACCGGACAACAGGGGAACGAACACGACCGGCGCCAGGGTTTCTTCCTGCACGCTGCCGTCTTCGCGTTTGGTGAGCTTGACCAGGGATTGCGAACCGGAACCACCGACTGGCGCGATCAGGTGGCCGCCCACGGCGAGCTGTTCGATCAGCGCATTGACCAGCGCCGGCGCGGCGGCGGTGACCAGGATGCCGTCGTACGGCGCATGTTCCGGCCAGCCGATGCGGCCGTCGTCATGCTTGCTGCGCACGTTCATGCCCAGCTGGCGCAGGCGCTTGCGGGCCTGGCGCAGCAGATCGCCGATGCGCTCGACGGTGTAGACCTCCAGGCCCAGCGCGGCCAGCATCGCGGCCTGGTAGCCCGAGCCGGTGCCGATTTCCAGCACCTTCTTCGGCGCGCCCTGCAACAGGGCCTCGGTCATGCGCGCGACCACCCACGGCTGGGAGATGGTCTGGCTGTGGCCGATCGGCAGCGCGGTGTCCTCGTAGGCGCGCGTGGCCAATGCCTCGTCGACGAACAGATGGCGCGGCACCAGCCGGATCGCGTTGAGCACGGTCTCGTCGCGGATGCCGGATTCGCGCAGGCGCTCGACCAGGCGATCGCGCACGCGCTGCGAGGTCATGCCCATGCCCACGGCTTCCGGTTGCAGGCGCAGCCGCGGGGTCATGCCGGGTTCTCCAGCGACGAGGTCAGGCCGTCGACCCAGCCGGCGACCTTTTCCAGCGCCTGGTAGCGGGTCAGATCGACGTGGATCGGCGTGATGGAAATGTTGCCCATGCGCACGGCATGGAAATCGGTGCCGGGGCCGGCGTCCTGTTCCGGACCGGCCGGGCCGATCCAGTACACGGTGTTGCCGCGCGGATCCTGCTGGGTCACGCACGGCTCGGAGCGATGGCGGTTGCCCAGGCGGGTGACCTCGAAGCCACGTACCTCGCTCCACGCGCGATCCGGCACGTTGACGTTGAGGATGGTGTCGGCCGGCAGCGGATCGGCCTTCAGGCGCGCGACGATCTCCACCGCGGCGCGCGCGGCGGTCTCGAAATGGCGCGGCTCGTGATTGCGCGTGACCAGCGACATCGCCACCGCCGGCAGGCCGAGGAAGCGCCCTTCCATCGCCGCCGACACGGTGCCGGAATAGATCACGTCGTCGCCGAGATTGGCGGAATTGTTGATGCCCGAGACCACGATGTCCGGCTCGAACTCCAGCATGCCGGTGAGCGCCAGGTGCACGCAGTCGGTCGGCGTGCCGGCGACGCTGCAGGTGTAGTGATCGATCCGCTTGAGCCGGATCGGCAGATCCAGGGTGAGCGAATTGCTGGCGCCGGAACGGTCGCGATCCGGCGCGATGACGAACACCTCGTGGCCGGCCTCGCGCAGCCCTTCCGCCAGAACGCGGATACCGGGGGCGTCGACGCCGTCATCGTTGCTGACAAGTACGCGCATGTGCTTCCTCGGGGGATGGCCCATGATACCGGAAGCGGGTGACCGCTTCCCGCGCTTGCGTCACGCGCCCGCCGCGCTACGCTGTGGCGCATGTCCGATCCCCCCGAAGACGACGACGCCGCCTTGTTCCGCCAGGCCATCGGCGAGGTGAAGCCCCTGGCCGACGCGGCCCCGCCGCCGCGCCGGCCCAGGCCGCGTCCGGCCGCGCGGATGGCCGAGCGCGACGAGGTGGATGCGCGCAGCGAATTCCAGCGCGGGCTGGACGATCTGGCGCTGCTGGAGGCCGGCGACGTGCTCAGCTTCCGCCGCGACAACGTGCCGCCGCGGGTGTTCCAGCGCCTGCGCAAGGGCCAGTTCTCGGCCCAGGACGAACTGGATCTGCATGGCGCCACCGCCGCCGAGGCCGAGCGCCTGCTGCGCCAGTTCATGCTGGAAGCGCATGCGCACGAGCATGGGTGCGTGCGCATCATCCATGGCAAGGGCCGTCGCAACGAGCGCGAGATTCCGGTGCTGAAGAATCTGGTGGATCGCCTGCTGCGGCAGCGCGGCGACGTGCTGGCGTTCCATTCGGCGCCGCCCGCGCAGGGCGGCACCGGCGCGGTGCTGGTGCTGCTGGCGCGACGCTGACGGCTCCGGTTGGGCAGACGCGTCACCGGCCACGCGGCCGGTGACGGCTATGGCGCGGATTCGGAATCGCGCCCGGCCTCGATGACCTCGCCCAGTTCATGCAGCAGTGCCGTGGCGTAGCTGCCCGGCGGCAGCGCGAAGCCCAGCGACAGAACGTCATCGGCCAACCATTCCCAGGCCAGCCCCTGCGGGCGCAGACGCAGCGCGCGCCGTTCCTGGCGCAGTTCGGCCTGCTCCAGCCCGCCGCGCAACCGCATTGCGGTGTCGTCGGCCAACGCCGTCAGCTCAAGTTCGCGGCACGCGTCGGCACTGCGCAGTTCCCCCGCTCCCCACAGCGGGCCGCTGGGATGGATGTCGAACGCGGCCAGCCGCTGCGCCAGCACGTCGCTCCACGGCTCCGGCCCGAACACACTGCGGCTGCCATCCAGCATCCACACTTCGCCGTCGACGCCCCGGTTCCAGTTGCCGGCGACGATGCGCGCCGTCAGCACCCGGTTGAAGAGTTCGGAGCGCGCGGCCGACAGCAGCATCGAACGCTGATCGCGGCGCACGCGGCGGCCGCCGAACATCGCCAGCGCTGCGGCGACATTGCCGCCGTCGCGACCGAAGCGCTGTTCGCCGAACCAGTTGGGCAGTCCCTGCACGGCGATATCCGCCAGGCGCTGTTCGATGGCGCGGCGTTCGCCGAGCACTTCGCGCAGCACCAGCACGAAACGATTTCCCGCCAGCGCGCCGCGCGGCAGTTTGCGGTTGTGCCAGGTCGATTCCAGCACCAGAAAATCGTCCGCGTTCAGGGCAGCGATGTCGGGCGCATTGCGCTTGGGCAGATGCACGCTGAAACGCTGGCGGGTGACCGCGTGGCGATCCTTCAGGCCGGCGTAGCCGATCGCCATTTCCGGCAGTCCGGCCCATGCCGCGATGCGTTTGGCGGCGAAGGCGGTGTTCATGCCGCGTTTCTGCACTGTCAGCAACAGGTGCTCGCCCTCGCCGGTGGGCTCGAAACCGGGCAACTCCTCGACGAAGAAATCCTCCGGCGCGGCGCGGAAACGCGCCTGCAGCACCGGTGGACCGAATGCGCGCGGCAGATCCGCGCTCATGCGCGCACCAGCAAGACCGCGGCCTGCGCGGCGATGCCTTCGCCACGACCGGTGAAGCCGAGTTTCTCGGTGGTGGTCGCCTTGACGCTGATCGCATCCAGCGCGATGCCGAGATCCTCGGCGATCGCGGCACGCATCGCGTCCGCATGTGGTCCGACCTTGGGACGCTCGCCAATCACGGTGACGTCGGCGTTCCCAACCCGCCAGCCGCGTTCGCCGATCAGGGCGTTGCAATGGCGCAGGAAGTGCCGGCTGTCGGCGCCTTTCCAGCGCGGATCCGACGGCGGGAAATGCCTGCCGATATCCCCCAGCGCGAGCGCGCCGAGGATGGCGTCGCACAGCGCGTGCAGGACCACGTCGCCATCGCTGTGCGCCAGCACGCCGCGATCATGCGGCACGCGGACGCCGCCGAGCATCAGGTGGTCGCCGTCGCCGAAGGCATGGACATCGAAGCCCTGGCCGATGCGGATGGAAAGAGGGTCGGACATGTACGGGTCCCACGGAAAAAGGGTCGGATGCGGCGGATTCTCGCACCCTGGGGGAATCAGCGTCCGCGCTGGGCCAGCACGAACTCGAATCGCGCCAGATCCGCCGGGGTGGTGATCTTGAAATTGTCCTCGGCGCCTTCGATCAGCAGAGGGCGCAGGCCCTGCCGCTCCATCGCCATCGCCTCGTCGGTGACTTCGATGCCCGCACCGGCGGCGCCTTCCAGCGCGCGTTGCAGGTGCAGGCGACGGAACAGCTGCGGGGTGAACGCGCGCCACAACCGCTCGCGCGGTTCGGTGCCGTCGATGCCGCCATCGTCACCGGCGCGCTTGAGGGTGTCGCGCACCGGCGCGGCGAGGATCGCGCCGACCGGGTCGTTGCGGCCGCGCTCCAGCAACTGCGCCAGATCGGCCAGCGCCAGGTTGGGGCGGGCGGCATCGTGCACCAGCACGAAGTCGTCGGCGCGCACGTCGTCGGGCAGCGCGTTCAGCCCGGCCAGCACCGATTCGGCGCGGGTCGCGCCGCCGGTGCAGGTGAGCAGCGGCCGGCCGGCGAACGAGGTCCAGCCCGGCCAGTCGGGATCGTTGGCGGAAATCGCCAGCACCGCGCCCAGCACGGCGTCGTGCGCGAACAGCGCCGCCAGCGTGTGTTCCAGCAGCAGTTGGCCACCGACCCGCAGGTATTGCTTGGGCACCTCGCCGCCGAAGCGCGTGCCGCGCCCGGCGGCGGGAATGACCGCCCAGATCCCGGCCATCAGGGCTGGTGCTCCGGTTCGCTGATCGGTGCCGGTTCGGGCGCCGCGTCGCCGTCCTGTCCGGACGCCGGCGGCGGGGGAACCGGCGCGTTCGGCTCCACCACGCGGTAGAACTTCTCGCCGGGCTTGATCATGCCCAGCTCACTGCGCGCGCGTTCCTCGACCGCCGCTTCGCCGGACTTGAGGTCCTCGACTTCGGCGGCGAGTGCGTCGTTGCGTTCCTGCAGGCCGGCGTTCTCGCGCTTCTGCACGATGACCTGGCTTTCCAGCGCGACCACCTCGCCCGAACTGCCCGCGCCGAACCAGAACCGGTACTGCAGCCAGGCCAGCAGCAGCATCAATACCAGCAGCAGCCAGACCAGTCGACGCATACGGCTTACTTCTTCAGCGAAACGAAGGCGTCGCGGCCGGCGTAACGCGCCGCGCTGCCCAGGGCTTCCTCGATGCGCAGGAGCTGGTTGTACTTGGCCACGCGATCACTGCGGCACAGCGAACCGGTCTTGATCTGGGTGGCCGTGGTCGCCACCGCGATGTCGGCGATGGTGGTGTCCTCGGTTTCGCCGGAGCGGTGCGAGACGATCGCCGCGTAGTTCGCGTTGTGGGCCATGGCGATGGCTTCCAGCGTTTCGCTGAGCGTGCCGATCTGGTTGACCTTGATCAGGATCGCGTTGGCGGTGCCGGACTCGATGCCTTCCTTGAAGATCTTCGGGTTGGTGACGAACAGATCGTCGCCGACCAGCTGCACCTTGCCGCCGATGCGGTCGGTCAGCAGTTTCCAGCCCGCCCAGTCGTCCTCGGCCAGGCCGTCCTCGATGGTGATGATCGGGTACTGCGCGGCCCAGTCGGCCAGGAAGTCGACGAACTGCTCGCTGGTCAGGCGCTTGCCCTCGCCCACCAGGTGGTACTTGCCGTTGTCGAAGAATTCGCTGGAAGCCACGTCCAGGCCCAGCAGCACGTCCTCGCCGGCGGTGTAGCCGGCCTTGCCGATGGCTTCCAGGATGGTGTCCAGGGCCTCGACGTTGCTGCGGAAATCCGGGGCGAAGCCGCCCTCGTCGCCCACCGCCGTGCTCAGGCCATGGCCCTTCAGCACCGACTTGAGCGAATGAAAGATTTCGGTGCCCGCGCGCAGCGACTCGGCGAAGGAGTCAAAGCCCACCGGCAGCACCATGAATTCCTGGAAGTCGACATTGTTGTCGGCGTGGGCGCCGCCGTTGATGATGTTCATCATCGGCACCGGCAGGGTCACCGCGTCGCCGCCGGCCAGGTAGCGCCACAGCGGCTGCCTGCGCGAGGCGGCCATCGCATGGGCGTTGGCCAGCGACACGCCCAGCAGCGCGTTGGCGCCCAGGCGGCCCTTGTTCTCGGTGCCGTCCAGGTCGATCAGGCGGCGGTCCAGGCCTTCCTGGTCGGCCGCGTCGAAGCCGTGCAGCGCATTGGCGATCGGGCCGTTGACGTTCTCGACCGCCTTGCGCACGCCCTTGCCCAGGTAGCGGGTCTTATCGCCGTCGCGCAGCTCCACGGCCTCCTTGGTGCCGGTGGAGGCGCCGGACGGCACCATCGCGCGGCCGAACGAGCCGTCGGCCAGGGTGACTTCGGCTTCGAGGGTGGGATTGCCGCGGCTGTCGAGGATTTCGCGGGCATGGACTTTGGCGATCGTGGTCATGAGGGGTCGGCCAGACTGTTCAGTTTGAGTAAGGGGACGAAATCGTTCGGAAGGTTACAGGTTTCCGGGGCCAGACGGGCGATGTAAAGGGCCAGCAGGCCAGTGGCCTGCAATTGGCGCGCGCCCGCCGCCGAAGTGTTTTCCGCCCCGTCATGATACTGCTCGACCATCATTCCGACGTTCGCCATGGCGGTAGCCAGCTCGTCGGACCGTTCCCCGGGATCGGCCGGCAGTTCGTAACCGAACGACTTCGACATGCCCGCATGGGCCAGCAATTCGTAGGCGGCCGTGAACAGGCGCGGCAGCTCCGGGCTGTCGGCGAAACGCGCGCGGGCCCCTTCCAGGTCGAAGCCGCCGTCGTTGCCCCGCGCGAGGCACTGCCTGATCTGCGGCATCGCAGCCATCAGCCGCGCGTGCTCTGCTTCGGTCCACACGCTCGTGTAGGCCGCTCCGGCCTTGCAGCGCAGTTGGTCATCGGCGGTGCGCAGGCCGCGCGGGTTGTCCGGCGTGGTCATCAACAGCCGGACGAACGTCTCCGAGGGCGCGCAGCGGCCACCCATCATCCGTGCGCCCAGCAACCGCTCGATGCCGTCGCTGCGCAACTGCCGCGCCGGCATTGGGCCGGCCAGCGTCCCCAGCATGGCGGCGGTCATCGGCAGCGTCGCCAGTTGCCGCATCTGTTCCATCAGTTCCGGTTGGCCACAGTCCGGCGCGTCGAGCGGTTCCACCAGTTCCGGTACGTCCATCAGGCGGGCGTAATCACGGATCAGTCGTTCCAATTCGCCCGAGGCCACCATGGCGTTCAGGCGTTCGTCGAGCGTGCCGTCATCCCGATCCTCGCCGCCGCGCCCGGCTTCGCACTGCCGGAGTTGCCCCAGTTCGGCGACGAACGCCGCGCGTTCGGCCGGCGTCCATGGCACCACCGAAGCCCGACGCAGCGTTTCGACCAGTTCGGCGCGACGCGCGGGATCGGACTCGGCCTTGGCGGCGAACGCGGGCAGCTCGGATTCGGTCAATGGCAGCACCCCGGATTCGGACAGATCATCCAGGCTTTCCGGCATGCGCCAGGCACTGGATTCCTGGGCCTGCGCTATCGACAGGCCTGCCCAGAACAGGGCGGTTGCGCATGCGCCACGCAGGCGTGGCAAGCGAGAGTTGGCAGCACGCAGGAGGGCGAAAGAAGACGTGCGCGGAGACGCGCCAGGGATACGGCTCATGGGTAAACAAACACCGGAAGCGAGAGGAGGCGGACCGGATTCGGTCGCGCCTCGATTATCCGCGCCCCATCAAGACCCGCCAAATCACATTGACATGTGCAAAACCGGCGCCGCCTCGCATGGGCACTCCATCGATTCGAAGATTCGCCGTCCGCACTCCTTCGTCGTCGCGGATTGCCCGTGGATCCGCCGGACAATTCCACGCGCCCAAGTCTGGGTTTTCTCGACCGCATCGGCCCCGGCGAACCGGCGATTTTCATCGCCGTTCGCTTGCCCGGAAGGATTTACAGCGTCTGCTCCAGGAATCCCGAACGCTTGGTGATCGCGTCCAGCGCCAGCAGGGTTTCCAGCAGCGCCTCCATCTTGTCAAGCGGCCACGCGTTGGGACCGTCGGAAAGCGCCTTGGCCGGATCCGGATGGGTTTCGGCGAACAGGCCGGCCACGCCAACCGCCACCGCAGCGCGCGCCAGCACCGGCACGAACTCGCGCTGGCCACCGGAGCTGCTGCCCTGCCCGCCCGGCAACTGCACCGAGTGGGTGGCGTCGAACACGACCGGGCAGCCGGTGTCACGCATCACGCTGAGCGAGCGCATGTCGCTGACCAGATTGTTGTAGCCGAAGCTGGCGCCGCGCTCGCAGACCATGATGTCGTTGTTTCCCGTGGACTTGGCCTTCTCGACGACCGGCTTCATGTCCCACGGCGACAGGAACTGGCCTTTCTTGATGTTGACCGGGCGACCGGCCGAGCAGACCTTGCGGATGAAATCGGTCTGGCGGACCAGGAACGCCGGCGTCTGCAGCACGTCCACCACCGAGGCGACTTCATCCATCGGGGTGTATTCGTGCACGTCGGTCAGTACCGGCACGCCGATCTGCTTCTTCACCTCGGCCAGCACCTTCAGGCCCTCTTCCATGCCCGGGCCGCGGAAGCTGGTGCCGGAGGTGCGATTGGCCTTGTCGAAGCTGGACTTGAAGATGAAGTTCATGCCCAGCTTGCCGGTGATTTCCTTCAGGCGGCCGGCCACGTCCAGCTGCAACTGCATGGACTCGATCACGCAGGGGCCGGCGATCAGGAACAGGGGCTGGTCCAAGCCGACTTCAAAACCGCAGAGTTTCATTGCAATACCTCGTAGGAGCGACGTCAGCCGCGACCATGACACCAGGACACCCGCCGGCCGCCATGCCTCGCGACCGGCCGGAGCGGATTCAGGCGCGCGCTTCCTTCAGCAGCTTGCCACCGGCCTTGCGCTCGCGCGCGGCGCGGATGAAGCCGACGAACAGCGGATGGCCGTCGCGCGGAGTGGACAGGAATTCCGGATGCGCCTGGCAGGCCAGGAACCACGGATGCACCGCGCGCGGCAATTCGATCATTTCCACCAGCAGATCGTCCATCGACTTGGCGGAAATCACCAGGCCGGCGTCTTCCAGCTGGGTGCGGTAACGGTTGTTGAACTCGTAGCGATGGCGATGGCGTTCGGCCACCACGTCCTTGCCATAAAGTTCGCGCGCCAGCGTGCCGGGCTTCAGGCGCGCCTCCTGTAGGCCCAGGCGCATGGTGCCGCCCAGATCCGAGCGCTCGTCGCGCTTCTCGATGTCGCCGCTGGCGGTGCGCCATTCGGTGATCAGGCCGATCACCGGATGCGGCGACTGCTTGTCGTTCTCGGTGCTGTTGGCGCCTTCCAGGCCAGCGACGTGGCGGGCGTAGTCGACCACCGCCGCCTGCATGCCGTAGCAGATGCCGAAGTAAGGCACGCCGGTCTGGCGCGCGTGACGCGAGGTCAGCACCTTGCCCTCGAAGCCGCGATCGCCGAAGCCGCCCGGGACCAGGATGCCGTCGACGCCATCCAGCAGCGACATGTCGCTGTCTTCCAGTTCCTGGGCTTCGATCCATTTCAGGTTGACGCGGGTGCGCTGGCGCAGGCCGCCATGCTTGAGCGCCTCGCCGACCGACTTGTACGCATCCTGGTGATCGACGTACTTGCCGACCACGGCGATGGTCACTTCGTCCAGCGGATTCAGGGTGGCGTCGACCGCCGCTTCCCACTCGGACAGGTCCGCCTCGCGGGCACCGTCCAGGCGCAACTGGCGGATGGCGATTTCGTCCAGGCCCTGGCCGTGCAGGCCCAGCGGGATCTTGTAGAGCACGTCCACGTCGGGAACGCTGATCACCGCGCGCTCGGGCACGTTGGTGAACAGCGAGATCTTGCGGCGTTCGGAATCGGGAATCGGCTGCTCGGAGCGGCACAGCAGCACGTCCGGCTGGATGCCGATCGAGCGCAGTTCCTTGACCGAATGCTGAGTCGGCTTGGTCTTCAGTTCGCCGGCCGCGGCCACGAACGGCACCAGGGTCAGGTGCATGAACAGCGCCTTTTCCGGTCCTCGCTCGGTGCGGATCTGGCGGATCGCCTCCAGGAACGGCAGCGATTCGATGTCGCCCACCGTGCCGCCGATTTCCACCAGCGCCACGTCGTGGCCCTCGGTGGCCTCGTCGATGCAGCGGCGGATTTCGTCGGTGATGTGCGGGATCACCTGCACGGTCGCGCCGAGGTAATCGCCGCGGCGTTCGCGGCGGATGACGTTCTCGTAGATGCGGCCGGTGGTGATCGAGTGCTTGCGGCTGAGCCGGGTGCGCACGAAGCGCTCGTAGTGGCCCAGGTCCAGATCGGTCTCGGCGCCGTCGTCGGTGACGTACACCTCGCCGTGCTGGAACGGGCTCATGGTGCCCGGATCGACGTTGATGTAGGGGTCCAGCTTCATCATCGTGACCTTGAGGCCACGTGCTTCGAGGATGGACGCAAGCGAAGCGGCGGCGATGCCCTTGCCTAGCGAGGACACGACGCCGCCGGTAACGAAAATAAGGGGAGTCATCAGCAGGGCTCCGGAAAGCCATAGTCTACCGGCAACGCCGGGTTTCTAAAAGCCGAACGCCCCGCGGGGGCGGGGCGTCCGGGGCCGCCGGAAAGGCTCGAAAGCCTTGCCTGGCAAGGGTTTCAGGGGAATCAGGGCTTGCGCTCTTCTTCCTCTTCCTTCTCGCCGGACTTCTTGTCCTGCTCGCCCTTCTGCTTGGCGCGGGCGGCGGCGGCGGCCTCGTTGGCGGCCCGGCGCTGCGCCTTGCGATCCGCGTCGGAGGCATCGGACTGCGAAGAGGCGGATTTGTCGGCGTCCTGGCCGCCGGATTTGGATTGCTGCGCCAGCACCAGGCCGGCGGTGGCGGCGGTGACGGCCGCCAGGGCGAGGATCAGCAGCTTGCGCGGTTTCATGGCATGTCTCCGTTTCACTCGTACGTCGCCAGATGGGGCCGGAACGACCCGGATTCAAGCTGGCGCGCGCACCATACCCCAGCCGCCCTCGCCTGCTCCTGAACGTGCAAAAACCGCGCGCTGGCCGCACACTTCGCGTCTCGTGGGATTCCGATGCCGCCATCCGATGCGCCCTGCCCTGATCTGCTCCGCGTTGTTCCTGCTGCTTGCCCAGACCCTGCCGGCGCCGGCCCGGGCGGCGCGCGTCGCGCTGCCGCCCCAGCAGGTGCAGCTTGACGCGTTGACCCGCGACACCCAGAAGCACAGCCTGGGCAGCGGCACCATGGAAGTGGTCTGGTGGATCCCGCCGGAGTACTGGCAGATCAGCGTGGGCCAGCAGAAGGGAGCGACCCCGGAAATGCTTTCCGGGCTGGGCCAGACCTTCAACGACTACAACGTCGTGGCGGTGGTGCAGGCGACCGTCGCCGACGATCTGGAGTATCGCTTCACCCCGGAGGCCGACGTGCGCGAGTCCACCGTGTTGATCGATCCGCAGGGCCGAACCCATACCGTGCTGCCCGAGGACAAGATACCGACCCGGCTGGCGTCGACCCTGGCCTTCCTGAAGCCGATCCTGGCCAACGGCATCGGGCCGATGGGCCGGAGCATGTATTTCCTGGTGTTCCCCGGCAACGACGCCCAGGGCAACCGATTGATCGATCCCCTGGGCGATGGCCAGGCCCGGATCAGGACCACCAACAAGGTGCACGACTTCCGCCTGCCGCTGGGCAGCCTGCTGCCGGACAAGCGCGATGCCGCCACCGGCGAGTCGTTCCCCGGCGATTTCATGTACAACCCCTATACCGGCCGGCCGCTGGACGTTTCCCGTCCCTGAGCCGCACCCGCAACCCGAGACAACAGCGAATTCATGAGCAGTCGTTACAACGCCGCCGACATCGAAGTCCTTTCCGGCCTGGATCCGGTCAAGCGCCGCCCGGGCATGTACACCGACACCGCCCGGCCCAACCACCTGGCCCAGGAAGTCATCGACAACGCGGTCGACGAGGCCCTGGCCGGACACGCCGGCGAGATCGAGGTCACCCTCTACAAGGACGGCAGTTGCGAAGTCAGCGACGACGGTCGCGGCATGCCGGTGGACATCCATCCGGAAGAGAAAATCCCGGGCGTCGAGCTGATCCTCACCCGCCTGCATGCGGGCGGCAAGTTCAGCAACCGCAACTACACCTTCAGCGGCGGCCTGCACGGCGTCGGCGTGAGCGTGGTCAACGCGCTGTCGAAGAAGGTGGAGATCTTCATCAAGCGCGAAGGCAACGAGTACCGGATGGAGTTCCGCGACGGCGATGCCGCCTCGAAGCTGGAAACCGTCGGCAGCGTCGGCAAGAAGAACACCGGCACCCGCCTGCGTTTCTGGCCGGACGCCAAGTACTTCGACACCCCCAAGTTCAACGCGCGCGCATTGCGCCACCTGCTGCGCGCCAAGGCGGTGCTGTGCCCCGGCCTGACCGTCAAGCTGTACGACGAAGCCACCGGCGAGCGCGACACCTGGCATTTCGAGGACGGCCTGCGCGACTACCTGAAGGGCGAGATGCAGGGCCGTGAGCTGCTGCCGCCGGATCTGTTCGTCGGCCAGTTGAAGAAGGACACCGAGATCGTCGACTGGGCGGTGGCCTGGGTGCCGGAAGGCGAGCTGGTGCAGGAAAGCTACGTCAACCTGATTCCCACCGCCCAGCATGGCACCCACGTCAACGGCCTGCGCAGCGGCCTGACCGATGCGCTGCGCGAGTTCTGCGACTTCCGCAACCTGCTGCCGCGCGGGGTCAAGCTGGCGCCGGAAGACGTGTGGGATCGCGTGGCCTTCGTGCTGTCGCTGAAGATGACCGACCCGCAGTTCAGCGGCCAGACCAAGGAACGCCTGAGTTCGCGCCAGGCCGCCGGCTTCATCGAGGGCGCCGCCCACGACGCCTTCAGCCTGTGGCTGAACCAGCACGTGGACCTGGGCGAGAAGATCGCCCAGCTCGCCATCGAGCGCGCCGCCGCGCGCCTGAAGACCGAGAAGCAGGTCGTCCGCAAGAAGGTCACCCAGGGCCCGGCCCTGCCGGGCAAGCTGGCCGACTGCATCAGCCAGGATCTGTCGCGGACCGAATTGTTCCTGGTCGAGGGCGATTCGGCCGGCGGCAGCGCCAAGCAGGCGCGCGACAAGGATTTCCAGGCCATCCTGCCGCTGCGCGGCAAGATCCTGAACACCTGGGAGGTCGCCTCCGGCAGCGTGCTGGCCTCGCAGGAAGTGCATGACCTAGCGGTGGCGATCGGCTGCGATCCGGGCAAGGAGGACATCACCGGCCTGCGTTACGGCAAGGTGGTGATCCTGGCCGACGCGGACTCCGACGGCCTGCATATCGCCACCCTCCTGAGCGCCCTGTTCCTGCGCCATTTCCCGGCGCTGGTGCAGGCCGGCCACGTGTTCGTGGCCATGCCGCCGCTGTTCCGCGTCGATGTCGGCAAACAGGTGTTCTACGCCCTCGACGAGGAAGAGAAGCGCCTGCTGCTGGAAAAGATCCAGCGCGAGAAGATCAAGGGCGCCATCAATGTCACCCGCTTCAAGGGCCTGGGCGAAATGAACGCCTCGCAGCTGCGCGAGTCGACCATCCATCCCGACACCCGCCGGCTGGTCCAGCTGACCGTCGAAGACGGCGACCAGACCCATTCCCTGATGGACATGCTGCTGGCGAAGAAGCGGGCGGGCGAACGCAAGAGTTGGCTGGAGACCAAGGGCGATCTGGCTTCGCTGGAAGTCTGATCCGGCTTTTCCTTGGCATGAGCGGTGGCGACGGCGTCGCCTTCCCGCATCCGCGCCCTTCCCCTGGCGCGGTTGGGGCCTGAATCTGGCTCCAGCCCACGGCCCGGCATCGATTCCGGCCCTCCCCCGGCTTCCCGCATGCCCGCCCCCTTTTCAGGGGGCTGGTGCGTCGCCCGATGACAAGCGGCCAACGGCGATGGCACCATCCGCGCACACCCGCACAAGTTCCTGGGGAGGAACCGTGTACGCATCAAATGGATTGAAGTGGGCCGCGCTGTTGTGTGGCCTGTGGGTAGCGACCGCCTCCGCGCAATCGATTCCCGTTGAGGATTTCGCCCGCCACGGCACGGTAAGTGCCTTGTCCCTATCACCCAGTGGCAAATACGTGGCCATGGCCGTTCCCACGGAGGACGGTCTGGAAACCCAGTTGCAGATCGTTCCGCTGGATGGCAGTGGCAACGTACAAGTACTGCGATTCGGCCCGCAGCAGCATGTCTCCGACCCCATCTGGAGCGACGACGATCAGATCGTCGTGTCGCGCGCCAAGATGGAACCCCTGCATGCCCGTCCCTACAGCTACGGCGAGCTGATTTCCTCGGACATTCGCGGCAAGACCCAGGAAACCCTGTTTGCCTATGTCAAGGATGATGGCGCGCGCACCGGACGCCGCAAGGACCAGGGATTTGCCGCCATCGATCATATTCTGGAAAGCGAACCCGGCAGCGTGCTGGTCGATTTCACCTGCTGGTCAAGCGTCTGCGGCGAGGAATCGCCGACCGTCATCTACAAAGTAAATACCCGCACCGGCAATCGCCAGGAAATAGAGCGCTCGTCGAGGCCCGCCAGCTTCTACTACGACCGTGCCGGAAAGCCTCGCCTCCGTATCACCACCAGCACCAACGACGAACCGGTGCTGCACTATCGCCCCTCCGCGAATGGCGACTGGCAGCCCGTGCCGAAGAACCTGGCCGGTTACACCATGTATGGCCTCACCTTCGACAAGGACAACAACAGCGCGTACGCCTTGATCTCCGACAATCGTGAACCCGCGCAGTTGTACAAGGTGGATTTTTCCGCCGGCACCCGCAGCCTGTTGATAGGTCGGGAAGATGCTTCCGTAACCCGCCTTCTGTATGGCGGTCATGACGGCGTTCCGTTCGGTGTCATCTTCGATTCGGACAAGCCATCCATCCGATATCTGGACAACACTTCGGAATGGGCCAAACTGCATGCAGGTCTGCTCAAGGCGTTTCCGGGACAGATGGTCAGCATTCTGGATTTCAGCCGCGACAACCAGAAAGTCCTGTTTACGACCTGGTCCGACCGTCATCCCGGCAGCTATTACGTACTGGACCGCGAAGCGGGCAAAGTCCAACTGCTCAGCCAGGTACGTGCCTGGATCAAACCCGAACAGATGGCGCCGATGCGGCCGTTCGAGTTCAAGGCGCGGGACGGCCTGAAGTTGTTTGGTTTCTATACGGCGAAGGCCGGCGCCACGGGCCCGCAACCGCTGATCGTCATGGCCCACGGCGGGCCGTACGGCCCTTATGACAGCTGGACGTTCGATGACGACGTGCAGTTCCTGGCCAGCCGCGGCTACGCGGTGCTGCAGGTCAATTTCCGCGGTTCCGGTGGACGCGGCGAAGCGTTCCAGCGCCTGGGCTACCGCGAATGGGGCGGCAAGATGATGGACGACATCGCCGACGGCGTCCGGTGGGCAATCGACAACAAGCTGGCCGCCCCCGATCGCATCTGCACGTATGGCGCCAGCTTCGGCGGCTACGCCGCGCTGATGAATCCGATCCGCTATCCCGAACTTTACAAGTGCGCGATCGGCTATGTCGGCGTCTACGACCTGCAGGTCATGCACAAGGAAGGCGACATCAACGACAGCAAGTCCGGGCGTCGTTATCTCGACCGCGTGCTGGGCAACGATCCGGCCACGCTGGCCGCCAATTCGCCCGCCCGCAATGTCGACAAGATCAAGATCCCGGTGATGCTGGTGCAGGGTCGCCTGGATCAGCGCGTCCCGATGGATCAGTTCAACGCGCTGGAAGGCGCGTTCAAGAAGCAGGGCACGCCGGTCGAAACACTGGTCGTCAGCGGCGAAGGACACGGCTTCTACAAGCCCGAGAACCGCGCCGAGCTGTACCGGCGCATGGAAGCCTTCCTCGGCAAATACCTGGGCAAGTAAGTCGGGGGGGGGGGGACGCCACCCCCCCCACCAAGGGGCGGGAAAAAAAAAAAAAAAAAAAACCAAACAAAAAAAAAAAAA
>NZ_JBQCIJ010000010.1:0-68154 GCF_051953815.1 Pseudoxanthomonas sp.
CACCCAGATCCGGGGCCTGGACGTGGCCGTGCGCAATGCCAACGACGGCATCTCGCTGGCCCAGGTCGCCGAAGGTTCGCTGACCGAAATCGGCAACAACCTGCAGCGCATCCGCGAACTGGCCGTGCAGTCGGCCAATGCCTCCAACTCCGGTTCCGACCGCGCCGCACTGAACGCCGAAGTCAAGCAGCTGGCCTCGGAAATCGACCGCGTCGCCAAGCAGGCCGACTTCAACGGCACCAAGCTGCTGGACGGCTCGTTCTCCAGCCAGCTGTTCCAGGTCGGCGCCAACGCCGGCCAGGCCATCGCCATCGACAAGGTGGTCAACGCCAAGGCCGATGCGCTGGGCGGCGCCAAGTTCGATGCCAACGCCCTGACCCTGGGCGACCTGACCACCAATGCGGCGGTCAAGGTCACCGGCCTGAAGGTCAACGGCGTGAGCATCGATGAGGTCAACGTCGCCCAGGGCGCCAGCGGTGCGGAAACCGCCGCCGCCGCACGCAGCGCGCTGGTCACCGCGATCAACGCCAAGATGGGCGAGACCGGCGTCTATGCCGAAGTCAACGGCACCACCGGCGTCACCCTGACCTCGGTCAAGGACAGCACCAACACCGACGGTTCGTTCAAGGCGATCACCGCCACGGTCGGCACCTGGACGGGCGTGAACGCGGCCGACTCGGGCCAGACCTACACCGCCAAGACCGCCGCGACGACCACCGCCACCAACACCTTCGTGTCGGCCCTGGACATCTCCGGCTTCAAGGGCGCGCAGCAGGCGCTGGAAATCGTCGACAAGGCGCTGACCTCGGTCAACAGCGCGCGCGCCGACCTGGGTGCCATCCAGAACCGCTTCACCTCGGTGGTCGCCAACCTGCAGACCAGCTCGGAAAACCTGGCCGCTTCGCGCAGCCGTATCCGCGACACCGACTTCGCCAAGGAAACCGCCGAACTGACCCGCACCCAGATCCTGCAGCAGGCCGGTACGGCCATGCTGGCCCAGGCCAACCAGGTGCCGCAGAACGTGCTCAGCCTGCTGCGCTGATCGATTTCACCCGCTCCACTTTTCAGCTTCCTGTCGCATACGGGCGGATTCGTCTCCCTCCGTCTTGGCAGTACCCAAACCCCTTCCGGAAACGGGAGGGGTTTCTTTTTGGGGTCGGGGTCGGGGTCGGGGATTGGGGATTGGTCTTTTTTTCTTTGGGCGCTGACGCGCGCCATTGCCGTCGGTCGCCATCGATGGTGCGCTCGCCGCGAGGCCTCACTTTCTTTGCTTGTGCAAAGAAAGTAAGCAAAGAAACACACCCCTGGCGGCGTGCCCTGCGCGCTGCGCGCGCAGGGTCCGCAATCGGTCCGGGAATTTTCGGAAGGGGCATCCTGCCCCTGCCGAAAACGGCGCACGTCCTGTGCGCCGCCCTGCGGGTTTACCCGGCCCACTTGCCACGCCTTAACGGGGGCCCGAAGAGCCAAAGCAACAGCAAAGGCAAAGGCGGCTATCGAGAGGTCGGCTTTGCTCTTGGGGCCCCATCCGCAGCGGTGGCGCCGGTGGGCAAACCCGAAGGGCGCTGCACATGGATGTGCAGCGTTTTGGGCCGGCACATGGATGTGCCGTCCCAAAATTCCCACCGGCGACACGAACCCCGGCCGCGCAGCGGCTGGGGCGCGAGGACCGGGGTGTGTTTCTTTGCTTACTTTCTTTGCACAAGCAAAGAAAGTAAGGCCCCGCGGCGAGCGCGCCATCGGCGAGAACCGATAGCAACCCACGCGCCAGCGCCCGGAAACAAGGCGATGGCCTTTGCCCTTGCTCCCGGGCCCCCATCCGCGGCGGTGTCGCCGGTGGGTAAACCCGCAGGGCGCCGCGCAGGACACGCGGCGTTTTAGGCCGGCACCCGGATGTGCCGTCCCAAAATTCCCACCGGCGACACGAACCCCAGCCGCTTCGCGGCTGGGGCGCGAGGACCGGGGTGTGTTTCTTTGGCTTTCTTTGCACAAGCAAAGAAGCGCTTCTCAACAGCCGAAGGCTGGTCAAGGGACGCCCCGCGGCGAGCGCGCCATGATTAGGAGCCGATGGCAACAACGCGCATCAGCGCCTTGAACAACTGGGTCACCGACCGTTCGCCCCACCCGTGGCACAAATCCTGCATCACCCCACACGTCCCGCATTTCTCGCCGACCCTGGCCCAAGCCATGGCGGCGGGAGACGGAGAAATGCGGGCTAAAGATCGGCCTCCGGAGGCCGCTACCACTACACGGGCGACACCGCCATCCATCAGCGGATGTCAGGGTCGCCCCGACGCCCGTTCCGGAACGGGCACGACAGGAGATTGGGCAATGGCAGACTACTCGCTCGGTTACGGTGGCATCGGCTCCGGCCTGAACATCACCGGCATGGTGGAGAACCTGGTGGCTGCGGATCGCAAGCCCGCCGACGCCCGCCTCAACCGCATCGAGTCCACCGCCAAGTTCAAGGTCTCCGCGCTGGGCACGGTCAGCTCGGCCTTCAGCACCCTGGAAACCGCGCTGAAGGCGCTCAAGGCGGCCGACGCCTTCGACAGCCGCACCAGCAAGGTCGGCACCGACACCGTGCTGGGCGCGACCGCCGGCAAGGGCACGCCCAGCGGCGAATACACCATCCAGGTGCTGGATCTGGCCACCGCCAACAAATGGACCGCCAACCAGCCGGTGACGGCCGAACAGACCTTCGGTGCCGGCAAACTGACGCTGACGGTCGGCGGCGAAACGCTCGACATCAACATCGCCGAGGGCGCCCGGCTGGTCGACGTGCGCAGCGCGATCAACGACGCCGCCCGCAGCAAGGGCGTGCAGGCCAGCGTGATTACCTCCAACGAGGGCCTGTTCCTGTCAGTGGCCTCGGACAAACCCGGCGCCGCCAACGGCATCAGCCTGGCCTTCAGCGAAGGCGGCGCGGATCTGCAGAATCTGGCCAACAGCATGGTCGAACGCGTCCCGGCGACGGATGCGCGGGTCTCGATCGACGGCCTGACCGTGACCGCCAGCAGCAACAAGATCACCGATGCGGTGCCCGGGCTGACCCTGGATCTGAAGGCCAAGGGCACCAGCACCGTCACCGTATCCAGCGACGTGGCCGCCAGCCGCAAGCTGGTGCAGGATTTCGTGACCGCCTACAACGGCGTGATCACCGCCATCAACGGCTCCACCAAGTACGACGCCGGCACCGACACCCCGTCGGCGCTGACCGGCGACGCGCAGATGCGCGGCATCGCCGGGCAGATGCGCGGGGTACTGGGCGATCTGCTGGGCGAGCTCGCCAAGCAGGGCCTGGACGCCAAGACCCTGGGCCTGCAGACCAAGGGCTATCCGTCCTCGGACGGCAGCCTGACCCTGGACACGGCCAAGTTCGACGCGCTGATGGCGTCCAATCCGGAAAAGGTCCGCGCCGCCTTCACCGGCGACAACGGTTTCGCCGGCAAGCTGCAGGCCACCGTCGCCACCTACATCGGCAAGGAAGGATCGCTCACCCGCCGCACCGATGGACTCAATGCCCAGATCAAGGACATCGGCAATCAGCGCAAGGCGCTGGATGCGCGCATGGAAGCGGTCGGCAACCGTTACAAGGCGCAGTTCGTGGCGCTGGACAACATGATGTCGCGCATGAACAGCACCAGTTCTTACCTTTCGCAGCAGCTTGCTGCCCTGGCCTCGCAGTGAGGCCACCTCCGCGGAAGGATTTTCCGCGGAAGACCAGGAGATAGAAGGAATGTCAGCCCATTCTTACGCCGCGCAGTACCGCAACACGGGCCTCAGCAGTGCCGTGATGGAAGCCGATCCGCATCGCCTGGTGGCGCTGCTGCTGGCCGGCGCCTGCGAGCGCATCCGGCTGGCGGAAGCCTGCATGGAGCACGGCGACCTGGCCCGCAAGGGCAAGGCGATCGGCGAGGTGTGCGCCATCATCGGGCACCTCAATGGTTCGCTCGACCACGAGGCCGGCGGCGAGATCGCCGGCAGCCTCTCGGCGCTGTACGACTACCTGCAGGGCCGCCTGATCGAGGCCAATCTGCACAACGACACGGCCGCGCTGCGCGAGTCGCTGGAACTGCTGGGCGAAATCGAATCGGCCTGGAACGCCATTCCCGCCGAACAGCGCCAGCGCCCGCCCGTGGTCCAGGAGGCCTGAGATGTCCGCGGTGACGGTGGACACCCTGTTCGCCCAGCTGCAGGCGATGCACGACAGCCTGCAGAACGGCGCCCTGGACACCGTGCAGGAACTGCTGGAACAGCATGATCGCGACGTACGCGGCTTCATGCAGGCCCATGGCAGCCGCGACACCGGCGCCGACACGCTGTCCAACCTGCTCTACGCGCAGTTGCAGTTGCAGGACCGCCTGCGCGACGCGCGCGACGCGGCCGCCCGCAAGCTGCGCGAATCGCAGCAGGCCGAGCGCGCCACGCGCGCCTATCTGTCGACCCCGGGAGGTTGAGCCATGCCCACGCGCGTGCCCATGCTGACCCACCCGGCCGAAACCGAACTGTTCGGCGATGCCCTGACCTGCGAGGCGTGGCTGCCGGCCGGTTTCCGCGTCGGCGAACCGCGCCAGCCGCCGGCCGCCGCCGAGAGCCTGCTGCACGCATTGGCGGTGGCCGAGGACGCGCGGGGCGATGACGCCGACGACCGCAAGGGCGAACCGCCGATCTCGTTCCAGCGCCTGGAAGCCAAGGTCGATCTGCTGATGAACCTGGTCGGCAAGCTGGCGCGCCAGCGCGACGACGCGCTGCCCCTGCGCGGCCTGCGCTGGTCGCACCTGGGCCTGCGCCTGGACGCCGCGCAGGCGTTCGATCTCGCCCACGATGACGCCGGCGTGGCGCTGATCGAGCCGGCCAGCTGGCTCAGCGATCACATCGAACTGCCGGCCAAGGTGCTGGCGACATCCGCGACCGCCGATGGACAGCATCATCTGTGGCTGCGCTTCGCCCCGCTCGGCGCCGGCCTGGCCGATGCGCTGGAACGCCATCTGTTCCGCCTGCATCGCCGCCAGATTGCCGAAGCCCGCCTGATGGCGCGCCAGGCCGATTGATCTCCTCGTTGTTCCTGCCGTCCCCGCGCCGCGCGCGCGACGGAATCCGGACGGGCTGGAAGCGACGCCGGACCGTCGGACGCATCGACCGCCGCATCGACGGAAATCCGGCGCCACGGGCCGAGCTTGTGTGACGAGCTTCAAGCTTTGATGGCTTCGACACAAAAGTAACATTGGCGGGATCCCGACGTGCCGCTATCGTGGCGCGACCTCCTCACGAGCCCCTCCCGTCCCGTGCGTGTCCTGATCGTTGATGACCATACCCTGGTGCGCGCCGGCATCGGCCGCCTGCTCCAGTCGATCGCGGACGTGGACGTGGTGGCGGAGGCCTCCGACGGCCAGCAGGCGCTGGACATGGCGGCGATCCACCGGCCGGACGTCATCCTGCTCGATCTGTCCCTGCCCGATCGCAGCGGCCTGGATCTGCTCAAGCCGCTGAAGGAAGCGCTGCCGCAGACCAAGGTCGTGATCATGTCGATGCACAACGATCCCGGCCAGGTGCGCAGCGCGCTGGATCGCGGCTGCGCCGGCTTCGTCGTTAAGGAAGCGGCGCCGATGGAACTGGAACTGGCCCTGCGCGCGGCCGCGGCGGGCCAGGTCTTCCTGAGCCCGCAAGTGTCGTCGAAGATGCTCGCGCCAATGCTCGGCAACGCCCGGCCGACCGGCATCGACGCGCTGTCGCCGCGCCAGCGCCAGATCCTGCGCAAACTCGGCGGCGGCATGAGCAGCAAGGAAATCGCCGCCCACCTGGGCATCAGCGTCAAGACCGTGGAAACCCACCGCGCGCGCATGATGGAATCGCTCGGTTGCCGGCGCGCCAACGATCTGCTGCTGCTGGCCGCGCGCCACCAGAACGATTTGGCCTGAGCCTTGCAGGACAGGGGGACGCCCGCCGTCCCCGCGGCGGCGTAACGTCGCCCGCCCTTCCCCCGCCACCTTCCCGACAACCTTCCAGCGTCCAAAGTCCGGCGATGTCGGGGAAATCCCGACAGCGCGCTCGGGCGTGCCCCCACCACAACCAGAAACGCCCTGATTCTTTTTCCGCCGCGCGCGGCGCACAGTTTCCCCACGACGTGAAATCCACGTGAGCGTCGCATCGGGGCAACGGGGAAAAGGGAATGAAGACGGGACTCGCCACGCAGCTCGGCCAGCAATTGCACCTCACGCCGCAGTTGCTGCAATCGATCAGGCTGCTGCAGCTGGACGGCCTGCAACTGGAAATGGAAGTCCGCCGCGCGCTCGACGCCAATCCATTGCTGGAACTGGAAGAAGAACCCGCCGCCGTGGAGGAACGCGCCGACGTCGCCAGCGCCAGTCTGGAAACCGCCGCGTTCGACGAACTGCCGGAAAGCTCGATGTGGGACGTGCATGGCGGCGGCTGGCAGGACGGCGACGAGGATCGCCTGCAACGCCTGGAAGACGGCGGCACCACCGACCCGCAACTGCGCGCCCTGCAGGCGCTGGCGCTGGAACTGGACCCGGCCGCGCTGGAGGTGGCCGCGTTCTGGCTGGAGCACACCGATGACGCCGGCTACCTGACCACCGACGCCCCGGCGCTGGCGAACCTGGCCGCCGAACGCTTCTCCGTGGACGCCGCCGACGCCGAAGCCGTCCGCCAGCGCATCCTGCAGGGCGAATGCACCGGCCTGGCCGCACGCGATCTGCGCGAATGCCTGCTGGTGCAGTTGGCCGCCCTGCCCGGCCGGACCCCGGCCCGCCTGATCGCCCGCCACATCCTCACCGACGCGCTGGACCTGCTGGCCGCGCACGACGAAGCCGCGCTGGCCGCGCGCCTGCACCTGGATCCGGAACAGATCCGCGAAGGCATCCGCCTGATTCTCTCGCTGCAACCGCGCCCGGCCGAGACGCTGCTGCCGGCGCCGGCCGGCCACATCGTGCCGGACGTGGTGGCCTGGCACGCCGACTGCGCCTGGCGGGTCGCGCTGAACCCGGCCACCACCCCGCGCCTGTCGGTCTCGCCGATGCACGAGCGTGCGCTGGAGCAACTGGATTCGCGCACCGAACAGAGCGAAGGCGCCCGCCGCCTGCGCGAACTGCTGCAGGAAGCCCGCTGGCTGACCCGCGGCCTGTCGATGCGCTACGAAACCCTGCTGCGCACCGCCCGCGCCATCGTCGAACGCCAGGCCGGCTTCCTCGCCCATGGCGACGAGGCGATGGCGCCGCTGACCCTGAAGGAAATCGCCGACGAAATCGGCATGCACGAATCCACCATCTCGCGCATCACCACCGGCAAGTACATGCAGACCCCGCGCGGCACCTTCGAACTGAAGCATTTCTTCGCGGTGCGCCTGGAAGGCGCCAGCGTCGCCGGTCCGGCCGTGCGCGCGATGGTGCGCCGGCTGATCGAGAACGAACCGGCGCACAAGCCGCTGGCCGACGAGGCCATCGCCGGCCTGCTGGCGCGCCAGGGCATCCACATCGCCCGCCGCACCGTGGCCAAGTACCGCGAGCAACTGGACATCGCCTCCGCGCGCGACCGCCGTCGCGGTAACGTGTCGACCTTGGCCAGGGCCGGATAGGACGCACGCGCATGAACAAGATCACCGTACTGCTGGTGGACGACCACGAGGGTTTCATCAACGCGGCCATCCGCCACCTGCGCAAGCTGGACTGGCTGGAGGTCGTCGGCCGCGCCGGCAACGGCCTGGAGGCCATCGAGCGCTCCGAGGCGCTGCGCCCGCACGTGGTGCTGATGGATCTGGCGATGCCGGAGATGGGCGGCCTGCAGGCCACCCGCCTGATCAAGACCCAGGACCAGCCCCCGTTCGTGGTCATCGCCAGCCATTTCGACGACGCCGAACACCGCGAGCACGCCGCCCGCGCCGGCGCCGACGAATTCGTCAGCAAGCTTTCCTACATCCAGGAAGTACTGCCCATCCTGGAAAAGTTCCGAGACAACCGCCATGAGTGAATCCCGAATCCTGGTCCTCGACGCCGATGCCGCCCGCGCCGTGCGGGTGACCGATCTGCTGGAGTTCATGGATCTGACCCCGCGCTGGGCCGCCGAGACCGGCGACGTGGACATCGGCCGGCACCGGCCGCACGACTTCATGGCCGTGATCGTCGGCCGGATCGAGGAGAGCGCGGCGACCCGCGCGTTCTTCGCCTGGCTGGGCAACGCGCCGCTGCCGCCGCCGGTGCTGCTGCTGGAAAACGAACCGGCCGCCTTCGCCAATGCGCATGGCCTGCACGAGGCCGGGGTCTGGCCGCTGGACACCCCGATCCGCCACAGCCAGCTGGAAAGCTGCCTGCGCCGCGCCAGCCTCAAGCGCCTGGACACCGAACACCAGGCCCAGACCGCGCAGGGCAACGGCCCGACCGGCAACAGCCCGGCGGTGGTGCGCCTGCGCCGGCTGATCGATCAGGTCGCCGCGTTCGACACCACCGTGCTGGTGCTGGGCGAGTCCGGCACCGGCAAGGAAGTGGTGGCGCGCGCCATCCACGAGCATTCGCCGCGCCGCGACGGCCCGTTCGTGGCCATCAACTGCGGCGCGATTCCGCCGGACCTGCTGGAGAGCGAACTGTTCGGCCACGAGAAAGGCGCGTTCACCGGTGCGCTCAGCGCGCGCAAGGGCCGCTTCGAGATGGCCGAGGGCGGCACCCTGCTGCTGGACGAAATCGGCGACATGAGCCTGCCGATGCAGGTCAAGCTGCTGCGCGTGCTGCAGGAGCGCAGTTTCGAGCGCGTGGGCGGCAACCAGACCATCCGCTGCAACGTGCGGGTGATCGCCGCGACCCACCGCAACCTGGAGGATCGCATCGCCGAAGGGCACTTCCGCGAGGATCTGTTCTACCGCCTCAACGTGTTCCCGATCGAGATGCCGGCCCTGCGCGAACGCCTGGACGATCTGCCGGCGCTGGTCGCCACCCTGGCGATGCAGCTGGCCCGCACCGGCCGCGGCGAGGTGCGCTTCGCCGACGAAGCGCTGCAGGCGCTGCGCGCCTATGCCTGGCCGGGCAACGTGCGCGAGCTGACCAACCTGGTCGAGCGCATGGCGGTGCTGCATCCCGGCGGCCTGGTCCGCGCCCAGGATCTGCCGCGGCGCTACCAGCCCGAAGACGGCGCGCCGGCGGCCATGCCCGCCATCGAGGCGCCGGCCGTCGCGTCCAATCCCGCTTCCGCCGCCGTCGTCGCCGTCGAGGCGCCCGCGGCGCAGCCCTCCGGCGACCGCCTGCCGGAGGACGGCATCGATCTGCGCGAGCACATCGCCCGCATCGAACTGAACCTGATCCGCGACGCCCTGGATCGCGCCGGCGGCGTGGTCGCCCATGCCGCCCAGCTGCTCGGCCTGCGCCGCACCACCCTGGTGGAAAAGCTGCGCAAGTACGGCGTGGAACGCGAGGACGCGCTGGCGACGGAAAACTGACAGGCCGGGCGCGACGGTTGCGGCACGCATCTTGCACCGATGACCCCAGACACTCCGTCGAACGCCCGCGCCCATGTCCGATTCCGTCGCTTCCATCCTCTCGCAGATCCGCAGCTACCAGCACCAGCTGGGCACGCGCACGCTGGAGCCGGTGCAGAACCCGAACGCGGTGCAGTTCGGCCAGCCCGCGGTCAAGGCGCCCAGCTTCGGTGAAACCCTGCAGAACGCCCTGCAGGGCGTGAACGACGCGCAGAAAACCGCCGGCGCCCTGTCGCAGGCGTTCGAGCTGGGCGACCCCCGCGCCGATCTGGCCCGGGTGATGGTCGCCGCCCAGCAGTCGCAGGTCGCCTTCCGCGCCACCGTCGAAGTCCGCAACCGTCTCGTCCAGGCCTACCAGGACGTGATGAACATGCCGCTGTAACTCCCCTCGCCTGAGCCCGAACGCACCGGAACCGCACGCCCATGGCCCTGACCCTGTCCAAGGAATCGCTGAAGGAATCGCTGAACGCCGAGAAGGCGGGCGCGGCGCTGTCGAAAATCCAGGACTTCCCGGTGTTCCGCCAGTTCGGCACGCTGCTGATGATCGCCGGCGCGGTCGCGGTCGGCCTGATGGTGTTCTTCTGGTCGCAGAAGCCCGACTTCACCCCGCTCTACACCGGCCTGGACGCCAAGGCCACCGCCGAGGCCACCGACCTGCTGCGCGCCGCGCAGATTCCGTTCCAGCTCGACCAGGCCAGCGGCGCGATTTCGGTGCCGGCGGAAAACCTGCACGACGCCCGCCTCAAGCTGGCCAGCTCCGGACTGGCCGACAACGGTCGCCTGGGCTTTGAACTGATGGAGCGCGATCCCGGCTTCGGGGTCAGCCAGTTCGTCGAGAACGCGCGCTACCAGCACGCGCTGGAAACCGAACTGGTGCGCACCATCACCACCCTGCGCCCGGTCCGCGACGCCCGCGTGCACCTGGCCATTCCCAAGCCCAGCGCGTTCACCCGCCAGCGCGAGGTCGCCAGCGCCTCGGTGGTGCTGGAACTGCGTTCCGGCGCGATGCTGGAACGCAACCAGGTCGACGCCATCGTCCATCTGGTGTCCTCCAGCATTCCGGATCTGGCGCCCGAACGCGTCACCGTGGTCGATCAGAGCGGCCGCATGCTGACCATCAGCGATCCCAACAGCGAGGCCGCGCTCAACGCCGCCCAGTTCGAGCGCGTGCGCAAGCTGGAAACCTCGCTCAACCAGCGCATCAAGGAACTGCTGGAGCCGCTGACCGGTCCCGGTCGGGTCAACGCCGAGGTCGCGGTGGACATGGACTTCTCCGTAGTCGAGGAAGCGCGCGAGACCTTCGCCAACGATCCGGCCAAGGTGCGCAGCGAGCAGGTCAGCCAGAACACCGTCGCCCAGCCCGGCCCGGAAGGCGTGCCCGGCGCGACCAGCAACACCCCGCCCGGTCCCAACGCGGCCGCCGCGCCCAACCCGAACGCGCCGGTGGAAACCGCCAGCAGCGCGACCCGCAACTTCGAGATGGATCGCACCCTGCAGCACACCCGCCAGCCCGCCGGCCGGGTGCGCCGGGTCACCGCCGCGGTGCTGGTCGACCACGTGCCGCGCACCGGCGCCAACGGCAAGTCCACGATGGTGCCGCTGGACGCGGCCACCCTCGCCCGGGTCGAGGCGCTGGTGAAGGAAGCGGTCGGCTTCGACGCCGCGCGCGGCGACTCGGTGTCGGTGATGAACGCGCCGTTCGTGCGCGAGCCGGTGCCGGCGGAGGACGTGCCGTTCTGGGAAAGCCCGTGGCTGCAGAACCCGATGGTGCGCGACGTCGCCCGCTACGGCCTGGGCGCGATCGTGGTGCTGGCGCTGCTGTTCGGCGTGCTGCGCCCGGCGATGCGCCAGATCATCCAGCCGCGCGCCAAGAAGCACCCGCCTGCCGAAGTCGACGTGAGCCTGGTCGACGAAGGCGACGAGGATGCCCGCATCGTCGCCGCGCTGCGCCAGGATCACGCCGAAATCAGCGTCCCGCGCGCGCTCGCCTCGGACGCCTACGAGGATCGCCTGCGGCATGCCCGCGAGGCGGTGAAGAACGACTCCAAGCAGGTCGCGCAGGTGGTCAAGGACTGGGTGGCCAGCGATGACTAATCCGAACGTCGCCGAACTGACCGGCGTGCAGCGCGCCGCCGTTCTGCTGCTCTCGCTCGGCGAGCAGGACGCCGCCGAAGTGCTCAAGCACATGAACGCCAAGGAAGTGCAGAAGCTGGGCATCGCCATGGCCACCATCAGCGGCATCAGCCGCGAGCAGGTGCTGCAGGTGATGGACACCTTCAACCACTCGCTGGAAAAGCAGACCTCGCTGGGCATGGGCGCCGACGACTATGTGCGCAAGGTGCTGGTGCAGGCGCTGGGCGAGGACAAGGCCGGCAGCCTGATCGACCGCATCCTGCTGGGTCGCAACACCACCGGCCTGGACACCCTGAAGTGGATGGATCCGCGCGCCATCGCCGATCTGGTCCGCAACGAGCACCCGCAGATCATCGCCATCGTGCTCTCGCACCTGGACGGCGACCAGGCGGCCGAAACCCTGAAGATGCTGCCCGAGCGCGCGCGCTCGGACGTGCTGCTGCGCATCGCCACCCTGGACGGCATCCCGCCCAACGCGCTCAACGAACTCAACGAGATCATGGAGCGGCAGTTCTCCGGCAACCAGAATCTGAAGTCCTCCACCATCGGCGGCATCAAGGTGGCGGCCAACATCCTCAACTTCATGGACAGCGGCCAGGACCAGACCATCCTGGGCGCGATCAACCAGATCGATTCCGAACTGGGCGCGCGCATCCAGGACCTGATGTTCGTGTTCGACAACCTGATCGACCTGGACGACCGCGAACTGCAGGCGATGCTGCGCGAAGTGCCCAACGATCGCCTGGGGCTGGCCCTGCGCGGCGCCGACGCCAAGGTGCGCGAGAAGATCACCCGCAACATGTCCCAGCGCGCGGCCCAGATCCTGATGGAGGACATGGAGGCGCGCGGCCCGGTGCGGCTGTCCGACGTGGAAGGCGCGCAGAAGGAAATCCTCGCCATCGTCCGCCGCCTCGCCGACCAGGGCGTCATTTCGCTCAACGCCAGCAGTGAGGAGATGGTATGAGCGATCCCGTGCGCTGGATGGCCCCGCCGCTGGACTTCGTGGCCCGCCGCGAACCGGCGACCGACGTGCCGGTGCTGCGTCCACCGAGCCTGGAGGAAATCCAGGCCATCGAGGAAGCCGCCTACCGCGAGGGACTGGAACGCGGCCGCGCCGAAGGGCACGCCGAGGGTTTCGCCCAGGGCCAGACCGACGTGCGCCGGTTGACCGCGCAGATCGAAGGCATCCTGGACAACTTCTCGCGTCCGCTGGACCGGCTGGAAAACGAAGTGATGGGCGCCCTGTCGGAGCTGGCGGTGCGCATCGCCGGCAGCCTGGTCGGCCGCGCCTACCAGGCCGATCCGATGCTGCTGTCGGAACTGGCCAGCGCCGCGCTCGACGCGGTCGGCGGCACCAGCCGCGAGGTGGAGCTGCGCCTGCATCCGGACGACATCGCCGCGTTGACGCCGGTGCTGTCGATGATGCCGTCCACCCGCCTGACCGCCGACACCTCGCTGAGCCGCGGCGATCTGCGCGTGCATGCCGAGAGCGTGCGCATCGATGGCACCCTGGAAGCGCGCCTGCGCGGCGCGCTGGAAAACGTGTTGCAACGCGGAGGCGCCGCCGGATGAGCGCGCAACCGCTGGAATGGCTGAACGCGCGCGACCTGCGGCTGGCCGCGCGGCTGTCGCAGATCCGCCCCAACCTGGGCAGCCACGGCCTGATCCGCGAAGGCATCCTGCGCCGCGCGGTCGGCCTGACCCTGGAAGCGATCGGCTGCGAGGCGCCATTGGGCGCCACCTGCAAGGTCGAAGTCGTCGACGGCGGCTGGGTGGACGCGGAAGTGGTCGGCTTCGCCGGCGAGCGCACCTACCTGATGCCCAGCGCCGAACTGCACGGCCTGTTGCCGAACGCGCGGGTGGTGCCGCTGCGCCGGCGCGGCGGCGTGGAGGTCGGCGAAGGCCTGCTGGGCCGGGTCATCGATTCGGACGGCGTGCCGCTGGACGGACGCGGCCCGATCCGCGCCGAATCCACCGTGAGCCTGTCGGGCGTGGCGATCAATCCGCTCTCGCGCGAACCCATCACCCAGCCGCTGGACGTGGGCGTGCGCGCGATCAACGCGCTGCTGCCGATCGGACGCGGCCAGCGCGTGGGCCTGTTTGCCGGCTCGGGCGTCGGCAAATCGACCCTGCTCGGCATGATGACCCGCTACACCGCCGCCGACGTGATCGTCGTCGGCCTGATCGGCGAGCGTGGCCGCGAAGTGCGCGACTTCGTCGAAAGCACGCTGGGCCCGGCGGGCCTGGCGCGCGCGGTGGTGGTCGCCAGTCCGGCTGATCGCCCGCCGCTGGCGCGCCTGCAGGGCGCCTACCGCGCCACCGCGATCGCCGAATGGTTCCGCGATCAGGGCCTGAACGTCCTGTTGCTGATGGATTCGCTGACCCGCTTCGCCCAGGCCCAGCGCGAAATCGGCCTGTCGGTGGGCGAACCGCCGACCACCCGCGGCTACCCGCCGTCGGTGTTCGCGCGCCTGCCCGCCTTGGTCGAACGCGCCGGCAACGGCTCGGCCGGGCGTGGCTCCATCACCGCCTTCTACACCGTGCTGACCGAAGGCGACGATCCGCAGGATCCGATCGCCGACGCGGCGCGCGCGATCCTCGACGGCCACATCCTGCTCTCGCGCCGGGTCGCCGACAGCGGCCTGTACCCGGCCATCGACGTCGAATCCTCGGTCAGCCGCGTGGTCACCGAGATCGCCGATGAAACCTGGCGCGATCGCATCCGCAAGCTCAAGCGGCTGCTGTCGGCCTACACCAGCAACCGCGATCTGATCGCCATCGGCGCCTACCAGCGCGGCAGCGATCCGACCGTCGACGAGGCCCTGGAACGCTGGCCGGAAATCGTCGAATTCCTCGGCCAGGACGTGGCCCGTTCGGCGGATCTGCGGGACAGCCGCGACGCCCTGGAACAACTGGTCGAACGCAATGCGCAAGCCCGCAAGGAACCCTAAGCCATGATGCAATCCCGTCGAATCGATCCGCTGCTGCGCCGCGCCCAGGAGAAGGAAGACGCGGTGGCCCGCGATCTGGCCGAGCGCCAGCGCACCCTGGCGATGCACGAATCACGGCTGGAAGAGCTGCGCCGGTACGCCGAGGAGTACGCCAGCAGCCAGATGGCGGCGACCAGCCCGGCCCAGCTGGCCAACCGGCGCGCGTTCCTGGATCGCCTGGACAGCGCGGTGCAGCAGCAGGCGCAGACCGTGGATCGCAGCCGCGCCAGCGTGGACATCGAACGCGATCGCCTGCTGCTGGCCAGTCGCGACAAGCAGGTGCTGGAACAGCTGGCCGCCAGCTACCGGGTGCAGGAGCACCAGGTGGTCGAGCGCCGCAACCAGCGCGAGATGGACGATCTGGGCGCGCGTCGCGCCCGCCTGGCGGCGACCGCCGCCGAGGAAACCGAGGAGAGCAAGTGAAGGCCGACGCTTCCGGCTGGCTGTCCGGCCTCGCCGGCGGCGCCATGCCCGGGCCGGCGGGTGCGCCGGGTTCGCGTCCCGCCGACACGGCGGAGCCGGCGCCCGCCTTCGACCGCCTGCTGCGCCGCGCTTCGCCGCCGGCGCGCGGCGAACGCGCGGCCGCGGCCGAAGCGCGCGAACGCGATACCGCCGCCGCCCCGCGCGAACGCACGTCGCAATCATCCGCCCCGTCCTCGCGCGCCGACACCCGCGACACCCGCACCGGCGCCTCGCGCCGCGCCGACAAGAGCTCCGCCAGCGAAACACCCGTCGACGATGCAAGCGCCGGGACGGAGCGCGAACCTGCGCGCGCCTCCGGCGAAGACGACCGCGACACCGCGGCGCCCTGGCCGCCGATGGGCCTGATCCTGCCGGCGATCCCGCTGCCCGTGGATGCCGTCGACGCGGGCGCCGTCGCCGCGCCGGCCACGGATGCCCTGCTCACCGGAGCACCGACACTGCCCCCGCTGCCCGCGTCGGGACTGCGCCTGTCCGGCAATGCCGCACCCACATGGATAGGCGACATCACTCCGGGCGACGCCGCGCTGCCCGCCGGCACGACCGTCGCCGCGACCATCGCGCCCGCGTCCGGCGAAGCCGCCGCGACCTCCGCCCGCACGACGGGCGAACCGATCGCGACGCCGTCCACGCCCCCCTCGCCCGCCGCCGCGATCGCGTTGCCCGACATCGCCGCCACCGGCGAGTCCTTGCCGCCTCCGCTCGCTCTCGGTTTCGCCGCGCTCAAGGAATTGACCGGCGACGCCAGCGGCAACGACGCCGACGCGCCCGCGCCGACGTCCGCCGCCCTGTTCGGCGCACCGCCGCCGGTGTCCGATCACGGCCTCGCCCGCACCGCCACCGTCAACCCGCTGACCGCGATGACGCCGGATCTGCGCGGCGATCGTTTCGGCGACACGCTTGGCACCCAGATGACCTGGATGGCCGAGCAGAAGATCGGCCACGCGCACATCCGGGTCAGTCCCGGCGACCTGGGCGCCATCGAGGTCAGCCTGCGCCTGGACGGCGATCGCGTGCACGCGGATTTCAGCAGCGCGCAGCCGGAAGTCCGGCAGGCGTTGCAGGACAGCCTGCCGCGCCTGCGCGAGATGCTGGGGCAGCAGGGTTTCCAGTTGGCCCAGGCCGATGTGGGACATCGGCAGCAGTCCCCGTCGCAGTCTTCCACGCCCGCGCAATCGGCGGCGGGGGGACGGAGTGACGGTGGCGCGGGGGAATCCGGGCAGGGGGTGGTGACGACTACGGTGCGGACATTGCGCGGGTTGCTGGACGCTTACGCCTGAGCGGTTCGGGGAGCCTCGTCTCCCGGACACGGCGTCGGATATCGGGCATGTCTGCGAAGGTCGCTGCGGTGGCTATGCCTTTGCTTTGAGATTCCGCTCGGGTATCGGGTTGGCTGTTGGGCGCTGACGCGCGGGTTGCTATCGGTTCTCGCCGATGGTGCGCTGCCGCGGGGCGTCCCTTTCTTTGCTTGTGCAAAGAAAGGAACCAAAGAAAGCACACCCCGGTCCTCGCGCCCCAGCCGCGAAGCGGCTGGGGTCCGTGTCGCCGCCGGGAATTTTGGGACGGCACATCCATGTGCCGACCCAAAACGCTGCACATCCCTGTGCAGCGCCCTTCGGGTTTACCCACCGGCGCCACCGCTGCGGATGGGGCCCCAAAAAGCAGAAGCCGACTTCCGGATAGCCACCGTTGCCGTTGCTGTTGCTTTGCTTTGGCTCTACGGGCCCCCGTTAAGGCGTGGCAAGCGGGCCGGGTAAAACCCGAAGGGCGGCGCACATGGACGTGCGCCGTTTTCGGCAGGGGCAGGATGCCCCTTCCGAAAATTCCCGGTCCGATTGCGGACCCGGAGCGAAGCGCAGGGCACGCCGCCAGGGGTGTGTTTCTTTGGTTCCTTTCTTTGCACAAGCAAAGAAAGGGACGCCCCGCGGCGAGCGCATCATGGCTGAGAACCGATAGCAACCCCGCGCGCCAGCGCCCCGAAAAGGGCGATGGCCTTTGCCCCTGCTCCCAGGCCCCACCGCAGCGGCCCCCCGCACCCCAGCCCCCCCTCGCGCCGGACAAATGACGATCCCACCCCCACCCTGACCCCACTCCCCACGTCGGTTTTCCGACAGAACAACCCGTCCCCCACGGCACACCCCTTGCATCCCCTCCCCCGTCCACCCAGGAGATGCCCCGCGTGCCCCCCGCCGAGAAACCCGACCCCAAGCTGCTCAAACCCGCGCCCAAGGCGGGCAAGCCCTGGCTGATCATCGCGCTGGTCGCGATCGTCGCCGCCGGCGCGGCCGGTGGCGGCGCCTGGTTCTTCGCTTCCCGCAACGCCGCGCCCGCCAAGTCCGAAGCCAAGGCCGCGCCGGATGCCGGCAAGGTCCCGCTGCCGGCCCAGTACTTCGCCCTGGAGCCGCCCTTCGTGGTCAACCTGATCGGCTCGGCCGGCGGCGCCCGCTACCTGCAGGTCGAGGTGCAGTTGATGACCCGGGATCCGGAATCCCTCAAGGCCATCGAACTGCACGCCCCGGCCCTGCGCGCCAAGCTGCTGATGCTGTTCGCCCAGCAGAACGCCGAGGAACTGATCACCCGCGCCGGCAAGGAGAAGCTGCAGGCGCAGGCCCTGGCCGAAGTGCGCAAGTTGATGAAGGCCGAAACCGGCAAGCCCGGCGCCGAGCAACTGCTGTTCACCAGCTTCGTGATGCAGTGAGGGGACGCCCGCGATGATGAGCGACCTGCTTTCGCAAGACGAAATCGACGCCCTGCTGCACGGGGTCGATTCCGGCGCGATCGGGACCGACGAGCCGCCGCCGGATCCCGGCGTCGCCCGCATCTATGACTTCGCCAGCCAGGACCGCATCGTCCGCGGCCGCCTGCCGACGCTGGAGATGATCAACGAGCGCTTCATCCGCACCTGGCGCATCGGCCTGTTCAACCTGCTGCGCCGGTCGGCCGACCTGTCGGTACGCGGCATCGAGATGATCAAGTTCGGCGAATACCTGCATTCGCTGTACGTGCCCACCAACCTCAACCTGATCCGGCTCAAGCCGCTGCGCGGCGTGGGCCTAGTGGTGTTCGAGCCCAAGCTGGTCTACACGGTGGTGGACAACTTCTTCGGTGGCGACGGCCGCTATCCGGCCAAGATCGAGGGCCGCGAGTTCACCGCCACCGAGATGCGGGTCATCCACCTGCTGCTCAAGCAGACCTTCACCGACCTGATCGACGCCTGGGCGCCGGTGATGCCGGTGGAGTTCGAATACATCAATTCGGAAGTCAATCCGCACTTCGCCAACATCGTCAGCCCGCGCGAGTACGTGGTGGTCAGCCGCTTCCACGTCGAACTGGACGGCGGCGGCGGCGACCTGCACATCACCCTGCCCTATTCCATGCTGGAGCCGATCCGCGAACTGCTCGACGCCGGCATCCAGTCCGATCGCGTGCACGACGACGACAGCTTCCGCGACAGCGTCAACGAGCTGCTGCGCGGCGCCGAGGTCACCCTGTCCAGCGTGCTGGCCGAGAAGCGCATCAGCCTGCGCGATCTCACCCGCCTCAAGGTCGGCGACGTGCTGCCCATCGACCTGCCGCGCACGGTGCCGGTGTGCGTCGAACAGGTGCCGGTGTTCACCGGCGAGTTCGGCACCTCCAACGGCAACAACGCGGTGAAGATCATCGCCCACCGTCCTCCCGGCGCGGTGGTGCCGCCATCGCCGGCCACGCCTTCGCTCGCACCCTCCGCCTCCGAGATCGCCACCCAGGATTCCCAGCCATGAACCATCCCCTCTCCGAAGAAGCCGCCGCCGCGCAATTCGAGGCCCTGCAGGCCGACGCCGGGCGCAGCCTCAGCGACATGAGCCTGGACGTCATCCTGGACGTGCCGGTGGTGCTGTCGCTGGAAGTCGGCCGCACCCGCATCCCGATCCGCAACCTGCTGCAGCTCAACCAGGGCTCGGTGGTGGAACTGGAACGCGGCGCGGGCGAACCGCTGGACGTGTTCGTCAACGGCACCCTGATCGCCCATGGCGAAGTGGTGGTCGTCAACGAACGCTTCGGCGTGCGCCTGACCGACGTGGTCAGCCCCAGCGAACGCATCCGCCGCCTGCGCTGATTCCGATGTCGTTCGCGCTTCCGCTCCTCGCCGCGGCCACCGCGCCCGCGCAGAAAATCGGCCACGCCGCGCCGGCCACGCCCGGCATCGGCGGCGCGCTGGTCGGCCTGATCCTGGTGCTGGGCCTGATCCTCGGCCTGGCCTGGCTGCTCAAGCGCCTGCCCGGCACCGGCCTGGGCCTGCGCCCGAACGATCAGCTGCGCGTGGTGACCAGTCTGTCGGTCGGCACCAAGGAACGCCTGCTGGTGGTGGAGGTCGGCGGCGAACAGCTGCTGATCGGCGTCAGCCCCGGCGGCATCGCCACCCTGCACCGCCTGCCCGAACCGCTGCCGCCGGTGCCGGCGCAGCCCCTGCCCAACTTCGCCGAACTGCTGGCCAAGCGCCTGCGCAAAGAGAAATGACGATGCGTCGCCTGTTGCCCTTCCTGCTGTGCCTGTGGCTGCTGGCCGCGCCCGTGCTGGCCTTCGCGCAGAACGCGCAGGCCGCCGCGACACCCGCCGCGCCCGCCGCCGCGAACACCGCCACCGCGCCCGCCGCGCCGACGCCGCCGGGCAAGCCGACCCTGCCGGCGCTGCCGGACGTGAACGTCGGCCAGATTGGCGATCGCAACGTCAGCCTGCCATTGCAGACCCTATTGCTGATGACGGCGATCACCCTGATCCCGTCGATCCTGCTGGCGATGACCGCGTTCACCCGCATCATCATCGTGCTCGGCCTGCTGCGGCAGGCGCTGGGCACCGGCCAGACCCCGTCCAACCAGGTGCTGGTGGGGCTGGCGCTGTTCCTGACCATGCTGGTGATGATGCCGGTCGGCGAAAAGGCCTGGGCGCAGGGCATGGCGCCCTATCTCGACGGGCAGATCGATTTCGCCAGCGCCTGGACCCTGACCACCGGCCCGCTGCGCGATTTCATGCTGGCGCAGGTGCGCGAAACCGATCTGATGACCTTCGCCGGCATGGCCGGCCACGCCAGTTACGCCAGCCCGGCCGACGTGCCGTTCCCGATCGTGGTCGCCTCGTTCATCACCAGCGAACTCAAGACCGCCTTCGAAATCGGCTTCCTGATCTTCATCCCGTTCGTGATCATCGACCTGGTGGTCGCCAGCGTGTTGATGTCGATGGGCATGATGATGCTTTCGCCGATGCTGGTCTCCGCACCGTTCAAGATCCTGCTGTTCGTGCTGGTCGACGGCTGGGTGCTGATCGTCGGCTCGCTGGCGGCGAGTTTCAATTGATAGCCAGGATTGGGAATTGGTGATTCGGGCTTCGCAAGATCCGAAAAGCCTCTCCTCCAACTCCTGATCCCCAATTCCGAACCCCGAACTTCCAATGACTCCCGAAACCGCATTGACCGAACTGCGTGGCGGCCTGGAAATCGCGCTGTGGGTGGGTGGGCCGCTGTTGCTGGTGGTGCTGATCGTGGGCGTGGTGATCGGCGTGATCCAGGCCGCGACCCAGTTGAACGAACCCACCATCGCCTTCGTCGCCAAGGCCATCGCGCTGACCGCGGCGCTGTTCGCGATGGGCAGCTACCTGATGGGCACGCTGGTGGAATACACCACGGCGCTGTTCCAGCGGCTGCCGCACCTGATTGGCTGAAGAGATGGCGCCGCCCGGCCCGGCATCGCGGGGAAATCCCCCCCTGCCCCCCCTTCTGCAAAGGGGGGAATGTCCGGATGCCGCGTCGTTTTTCCTGGTCCGGAGGTGGGTCGGGTGCACGGGTGATCGCGCGGGGCGATTCGGATGAACGCCGCCACCCAGATGGTCATCGACGGGCAACAGGCGTTCGGCCTGATCAACGCCCTGCTGTGGGTGATGCTGCGCACCGGCGCGATGCTGATGGCGATGCCGCTGATCGGCACCCGCGCGGTGCCGGTGCGGGTCCGCGTGATCCTGGCCGGCGCGCTGTCGCTTGCGTTGGCGCCGATGCTGCCGTCGCCGCCGACGCAGATCGCCTTCGATTCGGTCAACGTGCTGACCGCCGCGCGCGAACTGGCGGTGGGTGCGTGCATCGGCTTCCTGCTGCGGCTGGCCTTCGAGGCCGGCGCGCTGGCCGGCGAACTGATCTCGCAGGGCACCGGCCTGGCGTTCGCGCAGATGTCCGATCCGCTGCGCGGCGTGAACTCCGGCGTGGTCGGCCAATGGTTCTACCTGGCCTTCGGGCTGGTGTTCTTCACCCTCAACGGCCACCTGGCGCTGATCGCGCTGCTGGTGGACAGCTACCACTCGCTGCCGATCGGCACCGCGCTGCCGGATCCGCAGGCGGTGTTGCAGGTCGCGCCGGCGTTCTTCATGCAGATGCTGCGCGCGGCGCTGAGCCTGGCGCTGCCGGTGATGGTGGCGATGCTGGCGGTGAACCTGGCCTTCGGCGTGCTGGGGCGCGCCGCGCCGGCGCTGAATCCGATCCAGCTGGGATTGCCGACGGCGTTGTTGCTGGGGTTGTTCCTGCTGGCGTTGTTGTCGGGGGAGCTGGGGCCGCCGGTGCAGCGCATTTTTGATCAGACGTTTGAGGCTGCGCGGCGGATTACGGCGTAGGTTTGGGTCTTCTTCTGCTCGGGCGCTGACGCGCAGGTTTGCTATCGGCAGCCATACCTGGCTCGCTGCCGCGGGGCGTCCCTTTCTTTGCTTGTGCAAAGAAAGGAACCAAAGAAACACACCCCTGGCGGCGTGCCCTGCGCGCTGCGCGCACAGGGTCCGCAACCGGCCCGGGAATTTTCGGAAGGGGCATCCTGCCCCTGCCGAAAACGGCGCACGTCCATGTGCGCCGCCCTGCGGGTTTACCCGGCCCGCTTGCCACGCCTGAACGGGGGCCCGAAAGGCAAAAGCAAGGCAACAGCAACAGCGGAGTGCCGAGAACGGTTATGCCGTACCGCTTTGGCTTTGGCTTTGGCTCTGCCTTGCTCTTGGGGCCCCATCCGCAGCGGTGGCGCCGGTGGGCAAACCCGTCAGGGCGCCGCGCAGGACGCGCGGCGTTTTGGGTCGGCACACGGATGTGCCGTCCCAAAATTACCACAGGCGACACGGACCCCAACGGCGCAGCCGTTGGGGCGCGAGGACCGGGGTGTGTTTCTTTGGTTACTTTCTTTGCACAAGCAAAGAAAGGAACGCCCCGCGGCAGCGCGCCATGTACGGCCACCGAAAACAAACCCGCGTCAGCGCCCCGAAAAGACAAAGCGATGCCTATTTGCTCTTGGGCCCCTTCCGCAGTGGTGGCGTCAGCGGACAGACGCACACGTCAGCGCCCGATAATCAACATCTACTTCCCTTGGCGCAAATACTCCACCAACCCACCCAACTGCTGCCCCTGCACCCGATCCACCACCGGCGCCAGCGTCCGCAGGTCATCCGGCGTGTAACCACCCGCCCGATACCACAGCGTGATCCGGGTCCCGCCATTTTCCTCGGCCAGGCGCCACTCCATCGCCCCTGACAATCCCATCCCCTGCAACGGCCCAAGACCGCCCGCGAGGCGAAGAAGCTTGCCGGGTTCGGCGAACACCACCGTCATGTGCCGCGCCTGGCGCGCGCCGTCGATTTCGCAGAAGCAGCCGCCGGCGCGGGGCTCCAGGCTAAGGCGCGAGGCATCGCCCCACCAGGTATGGTCCTTCGGCCACCAATGACCCATCGCCAGCAGCCCGTTCCAGGCCGCATCCGGTTTCACCGGCACCCATTGACTGTTCTCGAGGGTGAAACCGTTGGCCGCCTGATCCTTGACCGCCGCCGGCGCCGGCGGCGCCAGGCCGCAGGCCAGCAACGCCGTCGCCAGCAAACGCATGTTCACTGCGCCGCCGTTTCCTTGCAGAAGCGGTTGCGGTACTCCATCGCCTTGGGCATCAACGCGGTCAGGTTCTGGATGCGGGTGCCGGGATTGGGATGGGTGGAGGAGAATTCCGGCGGTGCCTGCCCGCCGCTGGCCTCGCTCATGCGCTCCCACAGCGGTACCGCTTCCTGCGGATTGAAACAGGCCGCGGCGGCCAGCATCAGGCCGACCTCGTCGGCCTGGGTCTCGTGGGTGCGTGCGTAGGGCAGCAGGTAGCCGTAGCCCATCGCCGCCATCACCATCTGCTGCTGTTGCGGATCCATGCCGCTCATCGCGCCGGCCATCTGTCCGATCTGGGTCAGCTTCTGCTGTGACATGCGCTGGGCGCCGTGGCGCAGCAACGCGTGGGCGATTTCATGGCCCATGACCACCGCCACCGCGTCGGCGTTCTTGGCCACCGGAATCAACCCGGTATAGACCGCCATCTTGCCGCCGGGCAGGCAGAACGCATTGGCCTGTTCGGACTGGATGACGTTGACGTCCCAGTCGAAGGTCCGCCAGTTGCCACTGGGCTGGGTGCCGCGCTCCTGCGCGATGGCCGCCTCGACCTCCGGAATCTTGCTGATCAGCCGCTGCGCGATCGTGCGCACCTGCTGGGCGATCTGCGAATTCGGATCCACCGGGCGTTCCTGCGAGAGGATTTCCTGGTACGCCTGCAGGCCCAGCGCCTTTTCCTCCTCGACGCTGATCGAACTGTCGATCAGCACCTTTTCGCCGGTATACGGATCGGTCACCCGGTTGGAGAACCAGTAGAACGCGGCGTAGCCCGCGAACCCCAGCAGGATCAGCCAGCGGACGTTGCCGAACAGGCCGCGCCGGCGTGGCGCGCCGCCCTGATCGTACTGTCCCTGCCCGAACGGATCGTTCCTCATCGCCTTCTCCCAGTCGCCGGCTAGATGCCACGCACCACGCGGAAGCCCACCCGCGCATTAGTCATATCCGAATCCGAGGACGAACGCCATGCCGCCCGCGCCTGCACCGGCGCGCTGGCCCAGGAGCCGCCCCGCACCACCCGCGAGCGGCAGCCCGGGTTGAACCAGGCCGCGCCGTCGCCGGGGGCGCGCCGGTAGCTGGCATGCCAGCAATCGGCCACCCATTCGCTGGTGTTGCCGCCCATGTCGTGCAGGCCCCAGGCGTTCGGAGGGAAGCTGCCGACCGGCGCCGGTCCCCAGTAGCCGTCGCCGTAGCCGACGAAGGCGTTGTTCCAGTGGCGGCCGCTGGGCGAGGTGTCGTTGCCCCCGGTCAGGTTCTCGACCTTCGCCGGCGGTACCCCGTTGCCCCAGGGATAGCGTCCCTGCACGCCGGCCCGCAGGGCGTACTCGAACTCCGCTTCGCTGGGCAGGCGATAGCTGTGCCCGGTCTGTTTCGCCAACCAGTCCGCGTAGGCTTCGGCGTCGTAGACGCTGACATGCAGGACCGGCATGTCGGCGCGCGCGGGCATGCCGCTGTAGTCGGACTGCCAGTCCACCCCGCTGCGGCGCACGAAGTTGCCGCTGCGCTCGTCGTAGACGATGGAATGCCCGCGCCGGGTCGCGCGGGGACGATACTGGGTGGCCTGCACGAACCGGCGGAACTCGCCGACGGTGACGGCGTTGCGCGCCATCGCGAAACCGCGATCGAAGCGCACGTAGTGGGCGGGTTTCTCGGCGTCGGTCGCGCCCAGTTCGTTCTCGTCCGCGCCCATGCGGAACGCGCCGTGCGGCACGATCACCATTTCCGGCCCGCGCCCGCCATTGCCCAGCGCGTCGGTGAAAGCCTGGCCTGGACGGAACAGTCCGTAGTGGGTCGCCAGTTCGATGCGCTGGCGGAAATCGGCGGCCACCGGATCGCCGGGAGAGGCGATGCGCAGCACTTCGGCCAGTTTCTCGCGCGCGGCCTTCAGCCCCAGCGGCGACTGCAGATCCTGCACGCCCGACTCACGCAGACCGGCGATGCGCACGGTGCGGATGGCCTCGATCCGTTGACGGGCATCCGCCACCGTGGGCGCATTGTTGCGGATCTTGCCGGCATGGCCCAGCCAGATTGCCGCGGTATCGAAGTCCCCGGCCAGCGCCACGTCCTCGGCGCGCCGGATCAAGGCGCTTTCCACCGCCGCCAGGCCCTGCAGCGCGCGCGTCTGCCCCGGCTTCCACTTCAGCACCTCGCGGAAACCCGCCAGCGCGCCGCCGCCCTGTTCGCCCAGCCGGCCCTCGTTGAGCGCGCGTTCGCTGGCCACGTTGAGCCGGCTCAGCTGTTCAATCTCATCGACCCGCGACAGATAGGCCAGCACCGCCTCGTCGTCCGGATCGATGGCGCGCGCGACCGCGGCGATTTCCGCCGCCTCGCGCGCATCGTCATCCCGCTCCTCGGCGGTCCTAGCGACCTTCTCGCCACGGTCGAGCAGGCGATCCAGGGCCTGGCCCAGGCCTCGCCGCGTCGCCGCGTCCTCCGGCTCCAGCCGGCGGATTGCCAGATACAGCGGAATCGCGTCGTCGGCGCTGGCGTACAGGCGACCGGCTTCCAGCGCCTGCGCCGCGCGCCGGCGCGCGTCGGGAATGCCCTCCCGGGTGAGCGCGACCGCCGGGGGCTGCCAGTTGAGGGCGGCGTTGACACTGTCGTCACCGGTGACGGTGATGCGCGGCATGCGCACGTCGACGGCGTCGCGGCGCTGATCCCGCGAAGCCGCAGGCTCGCGCGAGCAACCGCACAGCACCAGACCGGTCAGCACCAGCAGGCCAAACGCGCGCAAACCGCCCTCCACCCTCACCGAAATCCGTCCCGCGACGGTAGGCTATTGTCTCCCGACTCGGCAACCAATGCATTCAGCGGAGATTTCGTGCCCCATTGGATTCAAACCCCCGACGCCCTCGCCGCGTTCTTCACCACGCCCCCTGCCCGCATCGGCCTGGATACGGAGTTCGTCCGCGAACGCACCTTCTGGCCCCAGCTCGCGCTGGTCCAGATGGCGGTCGGCGATGACATCCTGTTGATCGATCCGTTGCAGCCGGGCATGCCGCAGGCACTGGCGGTCATTCTCGGGGACACCCGGATCCTCAAGGTCATGCACAGCGCCAGCGAGGATCTGGTGGCGCTGGGCTACACCTGCGGCGTCGCGCCGCAACCGCTGTTCGATACCCAGATCGCCGCCGCCCTGGCGGGCGTCGCCGCCGGCATCGGCTACCAGAAGCTGGTGGAACAGATCACCGGCGTCGTGCTGGCCAAGGGCGAGACGCGGTCGGACTGGCTGCGTCGGCCACTCAGCGAATCGCAGCTCAAGTACGCCGCCGACGACGTGCATTACCTGTTCGCGCTGCACGACACGCTGGCCTCGCGATTGCACGAACAGGGACGCGCCGAGTGGCTGGCCGAGGATTGCCGGCGCCTGCTGGAAAGCGCCAGCCAGGAGGACGGCGAGCGCTGGCCGCACCTGTCCATGCGCAGCGCGCAGTTCCTTGATGCCCCCGCGCAGCAGCGCCTGCTGCGCCTGCTGCGCTGGCGCGACGCCACCGCGCGCCGGACCGACAAGCCGCGCAGCTGGATCCTCGACAACGAAATGGCGACCGCGCTGGCGCGCACCCCTCCGGCGGATCGCGCCGCGCTGGGCCGCTGGCTGGACACCCAGCCCAAGTCGCCACGCAAGCTCGCCGACAGCCTCTGGGAGAGCCTGTCCACGCCGCTGGCGGACGAAGCGGATGCCCCGCTGGCGCGCGCGGCCACGGATCGCGACAAGGCCGCCCTGCGCAGAATGCAGGATGCGGTCGCCCGCCGGAGCGCCGAACTGGGACTGCCGGATGGCGTGCTCGCCTCGCGCCGCTATCTGGAGGTGCTGCTGGAATCGGGCGAATGGCCCGCCGCCCTGTCCGGCTGGCGCAAGGCCGAACTGGAGCCGCTGCTGGACGCCGAGGCCACCCCGGCCGCTTGAATCGTCCGCGTCCCGGTGCGCGGGCACCGGGACGTTGGCCGGATGGCCCTGCTCAGAAACGATACGTCGCCATCACGAACGCGCTGGGCGCGGTCTTGCGCCGCACGATCGGACTCTCGGCGGCGTCGCCGGACAGTCGTTCGGCGCCCACCGACGTATAGAGTCCCCAGTGATCGTTGATCCGGTAAGTCCAGTCGACGCCGGTGCTGATCGCGTACAGGCCGGCCTTCGGCGCGTACGCGCGGAAACCCGACGCCCGTGACTGCGCGGCGGTCACGCCGTAGTAGGTCTGGAGGTAGTCGCGATCACCGCCATGCCCGGTGAGGCCGAGAGTGATGTCGTTGCGTTCGCCGGCATACACGGTCGAGGTGAATCCGACGTGGTAGGCGCGGCCGTTCTCGCGCCGCGACAGGGGTTCCTCCAGGGTCACCGACACCCCGAACCAGCGATTGGGCGTCCAGCCGGCGCTCACCAGCGCGAGCGCGGATCCCTCGACCCGCCCCATCCCGCGAAGCTCGTCGCCGCCGTTGCTGGTGCTGCCGCCGAGGAATTTTTCGTCATCGTCCCTGTCCACCCGCTCGGCGCGATACGACAGCGCGGCGCTGTAGTTGAATCCGCCGACGCTGCTGCCCCAGCCGACCCCGCGCAGGGTGCTGGCGAAAAATCCGTTGGCCATGCTGTAGTCGATGCCCAATGCCGGCGTCACCCGGTTCTCGTCCGAACCGGAGTATTTGGACGACACCGCGACACCGGCGCCCATCAGCAGGACGTTCTCGTCTTCCTCGCCATCGGAGGGATCGGCCGCCCAGGCCGGCGCCGACAACGCCAGCAGCGCCGGCAGCAGCCAGACGTGCGGACGGCGGCGAGGGGCGGCGTACGTGGGGGACGTGCGCGCAACGCAATGAAATCCAGTCATCAAAATTTCCTTGAAAAGGGGGTTGCCCAGCCTTGGTATGCAGAACGGCGCCCTGGCGCTGGGACTTGATCCGGGCGTCCTTGTTGTGGGTGGGCGGACAGCGCTCAGGAGCGGCTGCCGCTCTCCATCACCGCGCGCGGCGGCAGCGGCAGGCAGGCGTCCACGACCAGCCGGACGCCACGTCCCGGTCCGTTCGGAGTCCAGCGGAACGCCAGCGGCCAACCCGCGCGCGGCGCGGTGCATTCCATGGCCAACCGCCACTCCAGCGCCAAACTCCAGCTGGAGACGGCATCGCGCGGCGCGCCGTGCCGGTCCGAGGGCGGAGTGGATGCACCCGCGACATCGGCCATGCCGGCGAGGAGCAGCAGGACCACACCGGATACGCGCAGGGCGCTGGCGAAGACGAGGTGTTTCAAGGGGGAATCCTTGCCTGGATGAACGTGTCGGGAGGGAGTCGCCCCCCCGACGGCCGCCATCAATCCATGCGTCGGGCCGGGGAGTGCCGCGCCAGTCTCGGCCCCGTTCCTTAAGCCCGCCTTGGTTTTTTCTTAAGACTTACTGAAGAAAAGGGGGCAGCAATCCGACCGCCTTTGGTTTAGCTTTGCGCAGCCCCGAAAACCGCATCCGCACCGTGATGAACCTGCTGCTCGTTGAAGACGACATGGAACTCGGCAACGGCGTCCGCATCGCCCTGACCGAGCAAGGCATGAAAGTGGTCTGGGTGCGACGGATGGCCGACGCGATACGCCAGCTGGAACAACACCTGCACGACATGGTGCTGCTGGACATCGGCCTGCCCGACGGCTCGGGTCTGGATCTGCTGCTGCGCCTGCGCGGCGAACGCCGGCACCTGCCCATCCTGATCCTCAGCGCGCGCGACAGCATCAACGACCGCCTGTTCGGGCTGGACAACGGCGCCGACGATTACCTGGTCAAACCCTTCGATCTGGCCGAACTGATTTCGCGGGTGCGCGCGTTGGCGCGCCGCAGCTATGGGCTGGAGGATCGGGTCATCACCCGCGGCGGCCTGTCGCTCAACGAGCAGACCCGGCGGGTGCTGGCCGATGGCCGGCAGATCGACCTCTCGCCGAGCGAATTCGAACTGCTGTCGCTGCTGCTCAAACGCGCCGGCCGGGTGATCACCCGCCGGGTGCTCGAAGCCCAGGTGTTGCCCGGCGGGCATTCCAACGGCAGCAACACGCTGGAAGTGCATATCTCCAACCTGCGCCGCAAGATCGGCCCCAGCCACATCCGCACCATCCGTGGAATCGGCTACGTCTTCGAACACGCCGGCGCCGGCGAAGCGGGCCGCCCGTGAACTGGCTGCGCGGATTCATCCGCTGGTTGCTGCGGGCTTCGTTGCTGCGCCGCCTGCTGCTGGCGCAGATGGTGGTGCTGACCCTGCTGTGGACCGCGCTGCTCGGCTTCGTCCTGTGGCGGGCGCGCGAGGCGCCGGAACTGTTCCAGAATCCGCAGCTGTACCGGGCGGCGTTCGCGGCGGTGGAAGATCTCGCCGACGCGCCCCGGGCGCGCCAGCTCGCGCTGGCATCGATGGGCCACTCGATGGCGGCCGCCTTCAGCGACGGCGACCGCAAATCACGGATGTCGCCGGTCCTCTACATCTGGGAGCACGGAAAGCTGGTCTACCAGTCGAATGCAAATGCGCCGGTGGTGCGCAACCACCGCGTGGGCGTGCTCGAAGTCGTGCAGGCCGGCGGCACCCGCTGGCGCGCGCGGACGGAAGTCTCGCCGCGCGGCACCGTGGTGACGCTGGTCCTGCCCGACACCTGGGAGCTCGCGGTCACCATCAGTTCCAGTGGTTTCTACCTGCTGCCGCTGCTGGTCAGCCTGCCGTTCCTGCTGTTGCCGGCCTGGCTTTCGATCCGCCTGGCCCTGCGCCCCTGGAAGCGCCTCACCAGCGAAATCGCCGGGCGCGCCCCGACCGATCTCCGCCCCTTGACCTTTTCTCCACGGCACAAGGAACTGCGGCCGCTGGTCGAGAGCATCAACCATCTGCTGCAACGGGTCTCTGAAGTCACCGCGCGCGAGCGCATCTTCATCACCGACGCCGCGCACGAGCTGCGCACGCCGCTGGCCGCGCAACGCGTCAACGCCGAGGCGCTCCGCCATCCCCGCTCGGAGCAGGCGCGCCTGGAACTGCTCGACAACCTGCTGCGCAGCAACGAGCGCGCGGCGCGCATGGTCGGGCAGCTGCTCAAGCTGATGCGCAGCGACGCGGCGATTTCATTGCCCCATACCCTCGCGCTGGATCAACTGGCCCAGGACCGGCTCGCCGTACTCGACGATCTGGCCGCGCAGCGGAATGTCGAACTGGAATTGCTGGACTGCGACGACGAGGACGTGCGGGTTCGCGGCGAGCGCGAAAGCCTGATCTCGCTGTTCGACAACCTGGTCGAGAACGCGATCAAGTACAGCCCGCCCGGCGGGCTCGTCACCGTCCAGATCGAGCGTTGCGGCGATCAGGCGCGGTTGCAGGTTTCCGATCGCGGGCCGGGCATCGCGCCGGAACATCATGCGCAGGTGTTCCATCGTTTCTATCGCGTTCCGGATCAGAGCCAACCCGGCAGCGGCCTGGGCCTGTCCATCGTCAAGTCGGTGGTGGACAAGCATGCCGGCAGCATCCAGCTGCATTCCGAGGGCGGCGGGAGCGGCCTGCGCGTGGTGGTGCTGCTGCCGCTGCATTGACCTCCCGCCCGCGTCCGGCCGTGGTTGTTCGCTGAACCACGCCCGTGCCGTCCGGCAATCTTCAGCCACTTCTAAGCCTGCGGTTCGAGCATGTGCGGGTCGAATGGATGCCCGCAGGACCTGACATGAGCTGATCCTGGTTCACCGCACGCCGCCGCGTGCTCCTGGCCGATGAGCCCATGTCGCGGCCGCCGCCACCGAGCCCCTCCCCGCCCTTCCGCACCTCCGCCGGAAGCCGGCGCCTGTCGCCCCGAGGAATGCCCTTGTTTCCGTTTGCCTCCGCTTCCACGTCGCTGTCCGCACGCCTGCGCGCCAATGCCGGCTGGGCCAGCCGCTTCTGGCTGTCCAACGCGCTGCTGTTCGCGCTGCTCGGCCTGGCCTATTGGCCGTGGATCTCGGTCCCGGTCAACATGCCGATCGCCGGTGTCTACCTGATCACCGCCCATCTCGGCTGGTTCGGACTGTTCGCGCTGATCGCGCTGCTGGCGCAGGGACTGCTGATCTGGCTGCCGTCTTCGCTGTTCCGGCTGTCGGGCCTGCTCCTGGGCACCTTCGTGGCGATGTTCCTGCTTGTCGATGCCGTGGTCTTCAGCCAATACCGTTTCCACCTCAACGGATTCGTGATCGATCTGTTCCTCCGTGGCGGCGACGCCATTTCCCTGTCCTGGGTCAGCTGGCTGACCGGCGGCCTGCTCGTGGCCGGGCTGCTCATCGTGGAAGGCGTGATGGGCTGGGCGGCGGCGCGCGCGCGGGCGCCGTTGCGCGGATTTCCGCCGCGCCGGGGCGGTTATCCGCTGATTGTCCTGTGCCTGCTGGTTTCCCAGACCCTGCACGCGGTGGAGGATGCGCACCATCGTCCGCTCATTCCCGGCTACAGCCATGTCTTCCCGCTCTATCAGCCGATCACCGCCAAGCGCAGGTTGCAGGCGCTGGGCATCGGTGTTCCCTACTCGGTCGCGAGCTCTCACGTCTTGCCGCGGACGCGCTCCGACCTGCGCTATCCGCTGAGTCCGGTCCGCGTCGCATCCACGCCGTCCCGCCACAACGTCCTGTTGATCGTCATCGACAGTTGGCGGCATGACGAGGTGAATGCCGGCGTCACCCCGCGCATCGCCGCCTTCGCCCGCGACGCGCAGCGCCACCATGACCACATCAGCGGCGGCAACGCCACCGAAACCGGCATCTTCAGCCTGTTCTACGGATTGCCTGCCACCTACTGGCCGATGTTCCGCGGCGGCGGCACGCCGCCGGTGCTGATGCGCGCGTTCACCGGGGAGGGCTATGCGTTCTCGATCCAGTCCTCCGCGTCGCTCAGCCATCCGCCGTTCGATCGCACCGTGTTCTCGTCGATGCCACGGCTGCCGCCGCGTCCGGAAGGACGTACGCCGGCCGAACGTGATCGCCGCATCACCGACCGATTCCTGGCCTTCCTGCAATCGCGCCATGGCGGACAGCCGTTCTTCGGCTTTCTTTTCTACGACGCGGTGCATGGCTACAGCCTGCCGGCCGGCGGCGCCACGCCGTTCCGCCCGTTCTGGGAACGCGTGGACCACATCCGCCTGAACAACCGCACCGACCCCACCGGTTACCGCAACCGCTATCGCAACGCGCTCCATCACGTCGACCGCCTGGTCGGCGAGATCCTGGACGGGTTGCGCGCGCAGGGCCTGGATCGCGACACCATCGTGGTGATCACCGCCGACCACGGCGAGGAATTCAACGACAACGGGCGCAATTACTGGGGACACGGCAGCAATTTCAGCGACGCCCAGATCAAGGTCCCGTTGTTCATCCGCTGGCCGGGCCGACCGGGCATCGACATCCATCACCGCACCAGTCATTTCGATGTCGCTCCCACCCTGCTGGCCGGCGTGCTGGGCAGTCCCTCCCCGTCGCGCGACTACAGCGTCGGCGGCGAGCTGCGGGACGCCACGGTGGACCGCGACGCCCTGATCGTCGGCAGCTACTACAACCACGCGGTGGTGTCGCCGGGGGAAATCAACGTCGTCCAGCCCGGTGGTTATGTCCGCAGCCTGGGCCCGGATCTCGCGCCGCGCGAGGTCCGGAGCCTGCATGGCGCGCGCCTGGCGGGCGTGCTCGAGCAGATGTCCCGCTTCCACGGAACGCCGGCCGGACGCGCCCTGGAGCGCGTCGTGGATGGGCAGGCGACCGCCGCCCCCTCCCCCGCGGCAACCACGCCTGAACCGTCCCGGTTGGCAACCGGAGCGCGAGGCGCTAGACTTGCCTCACCCTCGTGGGGGGGTAGCTCAGCTGGGAGAGCGCGTCGTTCGCAATGACGAGGTCGTGGGTTCGATCCCCATCCTCTCCACCAAAAATACCGGAAGGGCCAGACGCGAGTCTGGCCCTTCTTTTTTGCGCCACGTTCTTTCCCGGCGTCGCCCCTCCGCGCCACGCTTGTCCACAGCCCGTGTGGATGAAATCTGCACAAAGATGTGGATAACCGTCGTCCGCCCAGGCGCCGCAAGGCTGTCAAGATGGTTGGTGAAAATTTCACCAGCCCGTTCACCGGCCCGTCGCAGGCCTCGTGGCTCCCCCGATCCCCGCCGCGCGGGCGTCGGAAACGAAACTGCCGGCTCACGCCGGCAGTCCGTGTTGCCTGATCGTGCGGGTCGGTCTCAGAACCGGTAGTTCACCCCGAACAGGTAGGTGCGGCCCCACTCGATGTACTCCAGCGGGCGGTCCTTGCTGCCGGCGTAGGTCTGGTACGGCGAGTTGGTCAGGTTGCTGACCTGGAACAGGATGCTCAGGCCGGACAGCGCGCTGCCGTCGCCGAAGTTGTAGGCGACCTGGGCGTCGGTGATGTCCTCGCCGACCACGTAGCGCAGCGAGCGATCGCCGTCGAAGTTGCCGATCTCGCCGATGAAGTCGGAACGGCGGCGCTGGCTGACGCGGGCCTCGAAGCCGTTGCGCTCGTAGTACATGGTCAGGTTGTACACGCGCTTGGACAGGCCCGGCAGCATGATGTTCTGGCTGCCCACGCTGCTCTGCGCGTTCGGCGGCGGCGGGATGGTGATGTCGCTGTCGTTGAAGCCTGCGCTGGCGATGATGCCGAAGCCCTGCAGCGCGTCGCTGAACAGATCCAGCGGCAGCGAGGCGGTCAGCTCCAGGCCCTTCAGGGTGCCGCCCTTGCCGTTGTACGGCGCGGTGAACGGGCCGGTGGTCTGGGTCGGCGGCTCGTTCGGACCCGGCACGTAGTCCACCAGGAAGTCGGTGAAGTCGTAGCCGTAGCGCTTCTCGGTGAAGATGTAGGTGCGCAGGTCCTTGTAGAAGAACGCGGCCGAGACATACGCCTTGGTGCCGAAGTATTTTTCGTAGGACAGATCGAACGCGTAGGCGCGCCACGGATCCAGATTCGGGTTGCCGCCGCTGGCGCCGGGCTCGCCGGTCGCGGTGTTGACGCCGAATTCCAGCGAGGAACGCAGTTCGTCCACGCGCGGACGCGCGACCTGCTTGGCCAGGCCCACGCGCAGGGTCTGCTCGTTCGGGAAGGAGAAGGCCAGGTTCAGGCTGGGCAGCACGTCGGTGTAGGTCTTGCCGCCATCCAGCGGCTGGATGTTGCTGCCGGCCGGCTGGGTGCTGTCCCAGTAGCGCGCCTTCGACTGCTGATCGACGTGCTGGACCTGCACACCGATGTTGCCGCGCACCGGCACGCCGCCCCATTCGGTATCGATGTTGGCGCGGATGAAGCCGGTGGAGATTTCCTCGTCCACGTCCCAGGCCTTCGGGATCAGGTAGGACAGGTTGTCGACTGGATTGAACACCATGTAGCGCGCGACCGCCGCCGGCACGTTCCAGGACGGGATATAGCCGACGCCGGCGAAGTTCAGATCCACCAGACCGTACTGGAGATCGGAACCGATCGCGGTGATGCCCTGCGCGCCGAGGTTGATGTTGCCTTCCGGCTGGCGCTTGAACTTGTGGCGATCCGCGTAGTTCAGGCCCACGTCCAGATCGGAGAACCAGCCCCAGGACTCGGGCAGCGGCAGCGACGCGGCCAGCTTGATGGCCTTCAGCTCGTCCTCCACCTTCGGGGTCTTGCCGTAACCGGAACCGTAGATGGTGTTGCTCAGGAACAGCGACCGGGGATCGGAATAATCGCGCCCCGGATTGAGCTGGGAGAAATTGTCCTTGCGATACGACAGCGCGACCGAATCCAGCTGCGGCGCGGGCAGCAGCTGGGTGTTGTTCTCCAGGTTGATCTCGTCGCGCTTGGTCTTGGAGTAGCTGATATCGGCGACCAGGCGGACCTGGCCGGCATTGAACTCGTTGTTCCAGCCGAACGCGTTGATCTCGTCCTCGCGGTAGTTGTACATGCCGCGGACCAGCGGATACACGTTGTTGGCGGTGCCACCGGTGAAGGTGTTGTGGCCGTTGATGACGGGATTGGTGACGTTCAACCGGCCATAGCCACCGTTGTAGTCGCCGACATGCACTTCGAACTGGTTGGCCGTGTTGACCTGCTCGGCCTCGGAGTGGAACAGATCCAGCGTGCTGGTCCAGGCGTTGGAGGGACGGAACTGCAGGGTCGCCATCACGCCGTCGCGCTTGGTTTCACCGGTGCGGCGCAGCGCCTTGATGCCGTCGGAGTAGAAGGTGCCGGCCGGCACGCCCGGACGCCAGTTGTCGCCCACGGCCTGCCATGGCTCGTACAGGCCCACCTGGTTTTCCTGGATGGGCGTCTTGGAATGCGAATAGCCGATGGCGAAACCGAAGCGGCGATCCTTGGACTGGGTGATGTAGCTGGCGTTGACGCGCTCGCCGTAGGCGGAAGCGTCGGCGGCCTTGCCCAGCGAGTTGCGCTGGCCGCGGAAACCGATCGCGCCGACCGGCGCGTCGAAACTGAGCGGGCGCACGGTCTGCATGTCCAGCGTGCCGGACAGGCCCTGCCCGACCAGGCCCGCGTCCGGCGTCTTGTAGACGGTGACGCCGCTCATCAGCTCGGAGGGATACTGATCGAACTCGACGCTGCGGTTGTCGCCGGTGCTGACCATCTCGCGGCCGTTGAGCAGCGTGGTGGAGAAGTCCGGGGACAGGCCGCGCACGCTGATCACCTGCGCGCGGCCGGCCACGCGCTGCGCCGCCAGGCCCGGCAGGCGCGCCAGTGATTCGGCGATGCTGATGTCCGGCAGCTTGCCGATGTCCTCGGCGGAAATCGCTTCGACGATCGAGGTGGAATCGCGCTTGACCGAAATCGCCTCCTCGATGCCGCGACGGATGCCGGTGACGGTGACCGTGTCGAGTTCGGTGGCGTCGGCCTGCGGCTTCTGTTCGGTGGTGGCGCCGGCGGTCTGGGCCTGCACGCCGGTCGCGGTCAATGCGATGGCCGATGCCAGCGCCGCGCTCAGCAGATTGCGCTTGTGTTGCAACATGTTCCCCTCTCCAAGGACGTTGTGTGCATTGATCCGGATGCGTCGTTGGCGATCGTCCGGGTCTGTCGTTCCAGAACGCTGTCCGCGCTGGAACGTGCGGCAATGGTAGTGGCCGGAACCGCCGCACAAATCGCCCTGCATACGTATTCATGGGCTTTTTCCGACGCATGTAACCCGCGTTCCATGCGCGCCGGACGCGCACGCGTCGTCCGCCGCGCGCCTGAATACGCGGCGGCGAATCCACCACTCGCGAAGGGGAATCCCTCAGTCGATGCGTGCGTAGTACACGCCGCGCGCGGGCAACCGCAATCGGCGTTCTTCCAGCGATCCCGATGCCAGTCCCGGTCCATCCAGTGGCTGCACCGAAAGCCCGTCGGGCAAGGCCCAGAGCGCCGGCTGCGCGGACAGGTTGAACACCACCAGCAGTGATTCGCCCTCGCCGTCGCGTCGGAATGCCAGCACCGGCTCCGGCGCATCGAAGAAGGCGATGGCGCCGGTCTGCAACGCCGGTCGTGCGCTGCGCCAGGCGAGGAAGCGACGCACCTGGTGAAGGACCGAACCGGAATCCTGTTCCTGGGTGGCAACGCTCATCATGCGATGGTCCGCAGGAATCGGCAGCCACGGGCGGCCCTCGCTGAATCCCGCGCGGTCCTGCGTGGTCCACGGCATCGGCGTGCGGCAGCCGTCACGTCCCTTGAAGTTCGGCCAGAAGGTCTTGCCATAGGGATCCTGCAGGTCCGCGTAGGGCACGTCGGCCTCGGGCAGTCCGAGTTCCTCGCCCTGGTACAGGCAGACCGAGCCGCGCAGCGAGCACACCAGCGCCACCAGCTGGGCGGCCAGCGCCGCCGAGGGTTCGTTGCGTCCCCACCGGGTGACCGCACGCTGCACGTCGTGGTTGGATACCGCCCAGCACGGCCAGCCTTCGGTCATCGCCGCTTCCAGCCGCTCGACGGTCCCGCGGATGTAGGCCGCGCTGTGATCGTCGGTCAGCAGCTCGAAGCTGTAGCCCATGTGCAGGCGCCGGTCGGTGACGTACTCGGCGGTGGTCGCCAGCGAATCCTCGGAAGAGATCTCGCCCAGCGCGGCCACGTCCGGATAGCGATCCATCAACGCCCGCAGTTCCTCCAGGAACGCCACGTTCTCCGGCTGGGTGTTGTTGTGATAGTGGTACTGATAGGCATAGGGATTGTCCGCGCTGAAACCGCGCCCCACCCGCTTCTCCTTCGACTTGGGCGGGTTGTCGCGCAATTGCCGGTCATGGAAGCAGAAATTGATCGCATCCAGGCGCAAGCCGTCCACGCCCCGGTCCAGCCAGAACTTCACGTTGTCCAGGGTCGCCGCGCGCACCTCGGGATTGTGGAAATTGAGATCGGGCTGCGCGGCCAGGAAATTGTGAAGGTAGTACTGCTCGCGCCGCGGCTCCCAGCGCCAGGCCACGCCGCCGAACAGCGACATCCAGTTGTTGGGCGCGGTGCCGTCCTCCTTCGGATCGGCCCACACGTACCAATCGGCTTTGGGATTGTCGCGGCTCTCCCGGCTTTCCTTGAACCAGGGATGTTCGACCGAGCAGTGGCTCAGCACCTGGTCGATCATCACCTTGATGCCCAGCGCATGCGCCTTGTCCAGCAGGCGATCGAAATCCGACAGGGTGCCGAACAACGGATCCACGTCGCGATAGTCGGCGATGTCATAGCCGAAGTCGGCCATCGGCGACTTGAAGAACGGCGATATCCAGATCGCGTCCACGCCCAGGCTGGCGATGTAGTCCAGCCTGTCGACGATGCCCGGCAGATCGCCGACGCCATCGCCATCGGTGTCCAGGAAGCTGCGCGGATAGATCTGGTAGATCACCGCGCCACGCCACCAGTGCTTGTTGTCCATCGCTTCCCCGGATCTGGATTGGGTTCGGCGTGCCGGCCGGTCACGCAACGGGCGCCACTATTCCATGTCCGCGCATCGGCGAAGCGATGGCGGCGTGGTCGGCGGGCATGAATACGTATGCATGCGACCGATGCGCCGGCGTTGCCGCCGGCCCGTCCGCGTCGCGGAAAAAACCCGAGCGAGTTCAACAAAACAGCCAAAAACAGGTTGTTTTTCTCCATCACCCGCAGTCCGCAAAACCTTTTTCTCCACTCGACTTCGCGGCAAATCCTGTTTGCGGTGCAGCATGGATTCGCTCCGCGATGCGTCAAGATTCGCCGACCCGCCTTCCGGCGAGCCCGCATCGAATCCACCAGGACCCTTGCATGACCCCGAAGCCGCGCCTGTCCTTCTGGCAGATCTGGAACATGTCGTTCGGCTTTCTCGGCATCCAGTTCGGCTTCGCCCTGCAGGGCGGCTTCATGTCGCGCATCTTCCAGACCCTCGGCGCCGAGAAGGATTCCTTGCCGCTGCTGTGGATCGCCGCGCCGCTGACCGGCCTGCTGGTGCAGCCGGTGATCGGCTACTTCAGCGACCGCACCTGGCATCCCTGGCTGGGCCGGCGCCGCCCCTACTTCCTGGCCGGCGCCATCCTCAGTTCGATCGCGCTGGTGTTCATGCCGCACTCGCCGACCCTGTGGGTGGCCGCCGGACTGCTGTGGGTGCTGGATGCCTCCATCAACATCAGCATGGAGCCGTTCCGCGCCCTGGTCGCGGACAAGCTGCCGGAAAGCCAGCGTTCCTACGGCTTCGTGCTGCAGACCCTCATCATCGGCATCGGCACCTGGCTGGCCAGCAACCTGCCGTGGCTGGTCGCGCGCCTGGGCGTGCCCAACGAGGCCGGTCCGGGCGTGGTGCCGCCCTCGGTGAAGATCGCCTTCGCGATCGGCGCGTTCGTATTCCTCGCCAGCATCCTGATCACGGTGCTGACCACGCGCGAATATCCGCCCGAAGACAGCGAAGGATTTCGCGCCACCCGCGATGCGCAGGGCGGGCTGGTCGGCGAAATCGTGCATCACGTGGTCCACATGCCGACACAGATGCGCCGGCTCGGCGTGGTGCAGTTCTTCAGCTGGCTGGCGTTCTTCGCGATGTGGAGCATGGCCACGCCCGGCTTGACCGAACACGTGTTCAAGGCGCCCGCGCCGGATCCGGCCGCCTTCGACATGGCCGTCCCCGCGCAGGCGGCCGCGTTCCAGAGCGCCAACGCCGCGTTCCAGGACGCCGCCGATCTGGTGGGCTCCTACATGGGCTACTACGGACTGTCGTCGATGCTGGTGGCGCTGCTGCTGTCGCTCTACGCCGCACGCCTGCCGCTGAACCGCAGGGCGGTGCACGCCGGTTCGCTGGTGCTGGGCGGGCTCGGCTTCCTGTCGATGTGGTTCGTGCCGCAGCCGGCCTGGCTGATCCTGTCGTTCGCGCTGGTCGGGGTCGCCTGGGCCAGCATCCTGTCGATGCCCTACGCGCTGTTGTCCAGCCACGTGCCGGCCGATCGCATGGGCATCTACATGGGCATCTTCAACATGTTCATCGTGATCCCGCAGATCGTCGCGGCGACCCTGCTGGGTCCGGCGCTGCGCGGCTTCTTCGGCAACCAGCCGATCTTCGCGCTGGTGATCAGCGGCGCCAGCCTGCTGCTGGCGGCGCTGTCGCTGCTGCGCGTGCAGGAGCACGGCGCCTCCGCCGAACCCGCCCCCTTCTCTTCCCAGGTGCATTGATGCGAGTTCCCGAACGCGTGTTGCTGGCGGCTCTGCTGGCGGGGGTCCTGTTCCCGGCCGCCGTCCGCGCGGAGGATTTCTACGGCACCACCGAACCCTTCGCCCGCGAGGCGGTGTACTTCGTGCTCACCGACCGCTTCGTCAATGGCGATCCGTCCAACGACCATCGCGATCAGGGCGGTGCGCATCGCAGCTTCGATCTGCCGACCCCCGGCGCGCCGGCCGGCGAGTCCGACAACGTCGGCTACCTCGGCGGCGACTTCAAGGGCATCCTCGACAATGCCGGATACATCCGCGACATGGGCTTCACCTCGGTATGGGTGACGCCCATCGTCGACAATCCGGACGAAGCCTTCACGGGCGGCGAACCGGTGACCTGGAACGGCGCGTTCACCGACCGCGGCAAGACCGGCTACCACGGTTACTGGGGCATCAATTTCTATCGCCTCGACGAACACCTGCCGAGCCGCGGCCTGGATTTCGCCGGTTTCACCCGCGCGATGAAGGGCCGGCAGCTGGACGTGGTGCTGGACATCGTCGCCAACCACGGCTCGCCGTCCTACACCATGCCCGCTCCGCAGGCGCAGTACGGCAAGCTGTGGGATCGCGAGGGCCGGCTGGTCGCCGATCACCAGAACCTGCGGCCGGAGAAGCTCGACCCCGCCGGCAACCCGCTGCATGCCTTCTACAACACCGGCGGCGGACTGGCCCAGCTGTCCGATTTCAACCAGGACAACCCGGCCGTGCTCGACTATCTCGTCGGCGCCTATGAGCAGTGGATCGATCAGGGGGCGGCCGCGTTCCGGGTGGACACCATCGCCTGGATGCCGCACGACTTCTGGAAGCGCTTCGCCGATCGCATCCGCGCCAAGCGGCCTGGATTCTTCATGTTCGGCGAGAACTTCAACTACGACGCCGCCAGCATCGCCGGCCATACCTGGCGGCGCAACGGCGGCTACAGCGTGCTGGATTTCCCGCTCAAGGCGAGACTGGCCGAGGTATTCGAGAAGCCCGGCAGCGATTTCGCCGAGCTGGGCAAGGCGCTGTACCTGGAAGATGGCCCGTACGCCAACCCGTACGACCTGATGACCTTCTACGACAACCACGACATGGCCCGCATGAACGCGGCCGACACCGGCTTCATCGACGCGCACAACTGGCTGTTCACCGCGCGCGGCATCCCGGTGATCTACTACGGCTCGGAGACCGGCTTCATGCGCGGCCGCGCCGAGCATGCCGGCAACCGCAACTATTTCGGCCAGGCGCGTATCGATGCCGCCGCCGCCCATCCCATCCACGCCGCGCTCACCCGCATCGCCCGGCTGCGCCGCGACGCCATCGCGCTGCAACGCGGCCTGCAATTGAACGTGAAGCTCAAGGGCGACGAAGCGTTGTTCTACCGGGTCTACGACCACGCCGGCCAGCGCCAGACCGCGCTGGTGCTGTTGAACAAGGCGGACCGGCCGGCGTCGATGCGGGTGACCGACCATCTGCAGGCCGGCGAATGGCGCGATGCCTTCGACGGCGCGCCTATCCGGGTGCAAGGCGAACTGCGCGCCGAGGTGCCCGCGCACGGCGTCCGGGTGTTCCTCTTCGACGGCGCGATCACCCGTCCGGACACCCTCGCCCGGCTGCGCGATCTGATGCTGCGCAAGACGCCGAAGGCCGATTGACCCCGCGTCGGGACCGGCGCGGGATCAGGCGCCGGTGGATCCGCGCGGGATCACCCGCGCCGGAATCGACTGGCTCTCCACCGCCTCGCCGTTGATCAGCCGGAGCAGGCTGTCCACCAGGATCTGCCCCGCGCGCTTGGTGTCCTGCTGGACGGTCGACAGCCCGGGCGTGACGAACGCGGCCAGCGGGATATCGTCGAAGCCGGCCACCGCCACATCGTCCGGAATCCGCCGGCCATGTTCGTGCAGCGCCTTCATCGCGCCGATCGCGATCAGATCGCTGGCAGCGAAGATCGCGTCGAAGCGGACCCTGCGCCGGATCAGTTCCTGCACCGCCTCGTAGCCGGACTGCTCGCTGGTCACCGCGTCCACCTGCAACGAGGGTTGCGCCGGGCTGCCGGCGTCCTGCAACGCCTGCGCGTAACCGCGGTAGCGCTCGAAGAACTCGGGATAGTGGTTGGAGGCGTGGCCGAGGAACGCGATGTCGCGGCGTCCCTGCCCGATCAGGTGCACGCTGATGTCGTGGCCGCCCTGGAAATTGTCGCAGCCGATGGAAACGCCCGGCTGCCCCGGCAGCACCGCGCCCCAGCGCACGAAGTGGGTGCCCTGCTGGACCAGTTGCTCCAGCCGCGACTGCGCTTCCAGGTAGTCGCCGTAGCCCAGCAGGATCAGGCCGTCGGCCTTGTTGCTGTCCTCGTAGTCGGCCTGCCAGTTGGTCGACAGCTGCTGGAACGAGATCAACAGGTCGTAGGACTGCAACGCGCATGCGCGCGTGATCGAGCCCAGCATCGACAGGAAGAACGGATTGATCTGTGAATCGTCCGGGGTCGGATCCTCGAAGAACAGCAGCGCGATCGTGCCCGAGTGCTGGCGACGCAGGTTGGAGGCGTTCTTGTCGACCTTGTAGTTCAGCTCCGCGGCGATCGCCTGGATGCGCCGGCGGGTTTCCTCGTTCACCATCGGGCTGCCGCGCAGCGCGCGCGACACCGTGGGCTGGGACACGCCGGCCAGGTGGGCAATGTCCAGCGACGTGGCCTTGCCTTTGATGGGAGCGATCACGAGGGACGGGGCAGGGTCGGCATACCCCGGCATCATGCCACGCGGCCGGGCCGGCGGCAGCGGCGGCCGGTGGTGGCCGCCGAAACCGCGCGGCAGGGCTCAGGCGCCGGCCGGGACCTCGATGCTGCCGTGCAGCTGCACGCCAGCGGCATCGCGGACGCTCACCGAGACGTCGACGCCGTGGCGGACGCTCTCGGTCACCGTGCAGAAGTTCTCGAACTGGGCCAGCAACCGTTCCAGCGACTGGTGCGCTTCGGCCGCCTCCGCCAGTTGGATGTCCACCTGCACATGGCCAATCCGCAGCCGGCCCTGTTCGTTGCGCACCAGTTCGGTGGTGGCGGTGGTCACCAGCGGGCCGGGCTGGTTGCGGAACTTGCGCATCGCGAACAGCAGGCTCGCCGACAGGCAGTTGGCGATCGCGGTGGTCAGCATCAGCGCCGGACTCGGTCCGGCGCCCTGCCCGAGCGGCTCGGACTCGTCGGTCAGCAGTTCGGGAATGGCGGTGCCGTCGAAGCGGACCCGGAACTGGAAATCCTGCTCCTGGTGCAGGGTGACGGTCAGGCGCGGGTTCTCGCTCATCGAAAGGCTCCGAAGGACATCAGGGTTGGGCGCGCGCGGCGGTGGTGCCGGCGGTGCCGCCATCGCAGGCCGCGCCAAGCAGCTGAGAATGGCGCAGCCAGTCCGGGTCCGGATAGTAGGCAAATACGAACGAACCGTTGCGGATGGTGTCGATCAGCGGCCGCGCCACCGCGGTACGCACCGCCGGGCAGCCCAGGCTGCGCCCGAGCCGGCCCTGCTGGCGGATCAGCGTTTCGCTGACGTAGGGCGCGCCATGGATGACGATGGCGCGATCGCGCGCGCGATCGTTGATGCCCGGTTCCAGCCCTTCCAGGCGCAACGAATAACCGTTGCCGCCGACGTAGGCCTCCTGGGTGCGGAACGCGCCCAGGCTGGACATGTAGCTGCCGTTTTCATTGGAGAAGCGGCTGGCCAGGTTCTCGCCGGTGTTGCGGCCATGCGCCACCCATTCCTCGAACAGCAGGCGTTGCCGCGCCAGATCGAACACCCACAGGCGGGGTTGCGTGGACGGCCGCGAGTAGTCGATCACGCTCAGGGTCGGCGGCAGCGTCGATCCGCGCAGCGCGCACGACATCGCCCGGGTCGCGAGCGAGAGCACCTTGCGATCCAGGTTCGGCGCGGTGCGCGCGAGCTGGTCGACCAGGCCGGTCGCCGGCGCGTTCTGCGCGTGCCCCGGCAGGGCGGCGCTGGCGAGCAGGCTGGCGAGTGAGAGCAGGCGGAAACGGAACGACATGACGGGACAACCACGGGCAACGGGGGAAGCGAGCGCCGTTCCGCTGGCCTTCGCGTCAGGGCTGGATGGGGCCGTCGGGTTCCGATTCCAAGACGGGCTCGGCCGGCTGTTCGGCCGGCGTTGCGCGCACCCCCGGCAGATCCGAGACCAGCACGGTGGTGCCCGGCTGCAGGATGCCATACAGGCGGCGCGAGAACGCTTCAGGCACCCAGAACGACTGGCCCAGCGCCTGCAGCGTGGGCATGGCGGCGCCGCTCTCGCCCAGCACCCGGTGGGCGACCCAGCGATGCTGGCGCTGCTGCGGGTCCAGCAGACTGGGGATGTCCTCCATCTCCGTTGTCATCACGAACAGCACGGTGCCGTTCAGTTCCACATCGCCGATCCGCTGCAACGGCGCCGAACCGATCAGCACGCCGTCGCGCAGGACCGACACGCGGCGGTCGTACAGACTGACCAGGATGCTGACCGGGCCCTGCGGCGCGGCCGCTTCGTCCCAGTACACCTCGAATTCGCCCATCGGCGCCGCCGTCGCCACCTGCCCGCTGCGGGTCACCGGCGCCAGCACGGCCGGATGCACCACGCTGGCCGGCGACGCCTTGGCATTGGCCACCACCACGGTATCGCCGCGCCGGGTGATCCCGAACAACTGCTCGGCGAAGGCCTGCGGCAACCGCACGCAGCCGTGCGAGGCCGGATAGCCGGGCAGATTGCCGCCATGCAGGGCGATGCCGTCCCAGGTCAGCCGCTGCATGTAGGGCATCGGCGCGTTGTTGTACAGGTTGGAGCGGTGGTCCTTGTTTTTCTGCAGGATGGTGAACACGCCGGTCGGGGTGTCCTTGCCCGGCTTGCCGGAACTGATGGTGGACACGCCGATCGCGATGCCGTTGCGATACACGTAGGCCCGCTGCTCGTCCAGGCTGACCACCAGCACCACCGGGCCTTCCGGCGCGACCTGCGGCGCCCAGATGTACTCGCCCGGCTTGAGCCGGCTGGCGTCCTGCGCGGTCTGGGCGGTGGCGACGGTGAGGGACAGGCCGAGGGCGCAGCCCAGGGCCAGGGCGATGGCAAGGGGTTTTTTCATGCCGATCAGGATAGGGCCGCCAGCCGATCGCGCAAGGCGTCGTAGTCCGGCGCCATCGGGTCGGCATGGGCGGGCCGCGCCAACAGATCCGCCAGCGCCGGCGGCACCTCGACCGTTCGGCCGATCAGCGGTTCGACCACGCTCTCGAACTTGGCCGGATGCGCGGTCGCGGCGACCGCCCAGTGGCCGGCCTCGCCTTCGGCGCGCAGATGTTCCAGCACCTTCACCGCGGTGGCGGTATGCGGGCAGAACACCTCGCCGGATTCGGCGTGGCGGCGCGCGATGGTTTCGCGGATGCCGGCGTCGTCCACGCTGGCGGCGCTGAAACCGGCGCGCAGCGCGGCGTCATCCTCCCGGTACAGCCAGCGCAGGCGTTCGAAGTTGCTCGGCGCGCCGACGTCCATCGCGTTGGCCAGGGTCGCCACGCTTGCCTGCGGCGCGTAGTCGCCGCCGGCGAAGTAATCCGGCAGCACCCGGTTGGCGTTGGTCGCCAGCGCGATCCGGCCCAGCGGCACGCCCAGCGCGCGCGCCAGGATCGCGGCCAGGGCATTGCCCAGGTTGCCGGTCGGCACCACCAGGTTGAGCGCCTGCCCGGTGGCGGCGTGATGGCGCAGGGCGGCGTCGGCGTAATAGCTCATCTGCGGCAGCAGCCGGCCCAGGCTGATGCTGTTGGCCGAACTGAGCGGCACCCGCGATTGCAGCTCGCCGTCGTTGAGCGCGCGCTTCACCAGCGCCTGGCAATCGTCGAAGGAACCGGCGACGCGCAGGGCGGTGATGTTGTCACCGAAGCAACCCAACTGGTGCGCCTGCCGCGGCGACACCCGTCCATCCGGATACAGCACCACCACGCGCAGGCCCGGCTGGCGATGGAAGGCGGCGGCGACCGCCGCGCCGGTGTCGCCGGAGGTCGCCACCAGGATGGTCAGCGGCCGCGCATCACCCGCACGCAACCGGGTCAGACAGGCGGCGAGGAAACGCGCGCCGAAATCCTTGAACGCCGCGGTTGGTCCATGGAACAGCTCCAGCACGTGATCGTGCGGCGTCGCCAGCGGACGCAGCGGGGCCGGAAAATCGAAGGCTTCGTGGCAGATCGCCGGCAGTTCCGATGCCAGGCCGTCGCCGGCGAAAAATGGCGCCAGCAATCCGGCGGCGGTGTCGGCCAGGGTCGCGCCGGGGTGCAGCGCGCGCGGATGCGGAAGCTGCGCGGGCACATACAGCCCGCCATCGGGCGCGAGTCCGGCGGCGATCGCCGCGCTGAGGCCGACGGAAGGAGCGGCGTTGCGGGTGGAAATGAAGTTCATCGGTGATCCGGAGTGAGGTGGCCGGCCGAGGCGGTCGGCCGACGTTGGATGCGGAAGTGGAGTGCGTGGCGCGTTGGCCGCGGCATTGGTTACAGCAGCCGCGCGCCCGGCGCCGCGATCGGCGACACCCAGGCCTGGCTGTCGAAACCCGCCGCCGCGAACGCCGCCTGGATGCCCGGCGCCGCGGCCTGCGCCTGCACGCGCGTCTCGAACCAGGCGAACACGCTGGGACCGGCGCCGGAAATGCTCGCCCCCATCGCGCCGGCGGCCAGCGCCGCCGCCTTGGCCGCGTCGAAACCGCCAATCAGCGGCGCCCGGCGCGGTTCGATCAGCACGTCGTCCAGGCCTTCGCGCACCAGCGCCGCGTCGCCGCGCTGGCAGCCCGCCAGCAGCAGCGCCAGGTGCGCGCTCTGGGCGACGAATTCCTTCAGTTCGTAGGCGCCGGCCAGCGCCGCGCGGGCGCGGCGGGTTTCCAGCACCGCGTCCGGATGCACCAGCACGCAGTGCCAGGCGTCGGGTACCGGAATCGGCACCAGCCGATCGGCCGTCGACAGCACCAGGCCGCCCAGCAGCATCGGGCCGAGGTTGTCGCCGTGACGTCCTCCACTCGCCACCGCCTCGCCCACCAGCGCATGCGGATACAGCGCCTCGCGCGACAGCGGCCGCGGCAGCAGCGCGTTGGCCGCCACCAGCGCGGCCACGCACGAGGCCGCCGAACCGCCCATGCCGGAACCCAGCGGAATGCCCTTCTCGATTTCGATCTCGAAACCGAAGCCCGGACGCTCCGCCTCCAGCAGCGAGATCAACGCCGCGCCCGCGGTGTTGCCGGGCGCGTCGCGCGGCAGATCCACGGCGGCGCCGCGGATATCGGCGATGCGCACTTCCGGCGCGGCGATGCGCCGCGCGTGCACGGTGTCGCCCGCGCCTTCGATCACATGGCCCAGGATGTCGAATCCCACGCCCACGTTGCCCACCGAGGCCGGCGAGAACGCGCTCGCCGTGTCGGCCATTGCCGTTGCTTCCACCTTTTCCTCCTTCACAACCGGGCTCCCTGTCCCGCCGCGACCCGCAGCAGATCGGCGAACACGCCGGCCGCGGTGACTTCGGGACCGGCGCCCGGGCCCTGCACGATCAGCGGATTGTCGCAGTAACGGCGGGTGCTGAACTGCACGATGTTGTCGGTCAGGCGCAGATTGGCGAACGCGTGCGTCGCCGGCAGCGCGACCAGCCCGACCTTGGCGCGTCCCTCGCCATCCAGCCGCGCCACGTAACGCAGCACCTGGCCGGCGGCCCTGGCCTGCGCCAGCCGGGCGGCGAAGTCCGCGTCCACTTCCGGCAACCGCGCCATGAAGTCCTCGACGCTGGCGTTGCGCAGCGACGCCGGCACCAGGCTCTCCACCTCCACGTCCTCCAGCGCCAGCGCCCGGCCGGCCTCGCGCGCCAGGATCACCAGCTTGCGGCCGACATCGGTGCCGGACAGATCGTCCCGCGGGTCCGGCTCGGTGTAGCCCATCGCGCGCGCCTCGGTGACCAGTTGCGAGAACGGCACGCTGCCGTCGTACTTGTTGAACAGCCATGCCAGCGTGCCGGAGAAGATGCCTTCGACCGACACCACGGCATCGCCGGTGTCGAGCAGATCGCGCAGGGTCGAAATCACCGGCAGGCCCGCGCCGACCGTGGCTTCGTAGCGGAACCGCGCGCCGCTGGCGGCGGCCGCGTCGCGGATGGCCTGGTAGCGCGCCAGCGGTCCGGCGCCGGCCTGTTTGTTCGGCGTGACCACGTGGATGCCGGCGGCCAGCCAGTCGGCATAGCGCTCGGCGACTTCCGGGCTGGCGCTGCAATCGACGATGACCGCGTGCGGCAGGTGCGCCGACAGCAGATGGGCGGTGAAGCGATCCAGATCCGCCTGCTGCGCGCCGGCCTCGAAGCGCTCGCGCCAGTCCGCGCCGATCCCGCGTTCGTCCAGCAGCATCCGGCGGCTGGAGGCGATGGCGCGCAGCCGCAGGTCCACGTTGGCCTTGCCCAGCAGTTGCGGCTGGGCCGCGCGCAGTTGTTCGATCAGGGTGGCGCCGACATTGCCGGGACCGATCACGCCGACCGAGAAGGTCTGCGGCGACAGCCAGAACCCCGCATGCGCGGCGCGCAGCGCCTTGGTCGCGTCGGCGCTGTCGATGGCCACCGAGATGTTGCGCTCCGACGAACCCTGCGCGATCGCCAGGATGTTGACCCGCGCGCGCCCCAGCGCTTCGAACAGCCGCGCCGCCACGCCCGGCGTGCCGGCCATGCCGTCGCCGACCGCCGCCAGCACGCTGACCCCGTCGGTGCGCTGCACGCGCTGGACCTGGCCGATGGTCAGCTCATGGGCGAATGCGTTGAGCAATGCGTTCTGCGCGCGTTGCGCCTCGGCGCTCCTGACCACGCAGCAGATCGAATGCTCGGAGGATCCCTGCGAGATCATCACCACCGACACCCGTGCGTCGCGCAGCGCGGCGAACACGCGCTCGGCGGTGCCCGGCACGCCGATCAGGCCGGTGCCCTCCAGGTTCAGCACCGCCAGATCCGGGCTCAGGGTCAGTCCCTTGACCGGCCCGAGCGTGTCGCTGGCCGCGGTGATGCGGGTGCCGGGATGCTCGGGATGGAAGGTATTGCGGATGACGATCGGCAGGCCGCGCTCGATGGCCGGCGACATGGTCTGCGGATGCACGACCTTGGCGCCGAAATAGGCCAGTTCGCAGGCCTCGTCGTAGCTGAGCGCGCTCAGCTGCACCGCTTCCGGCACCACCCGCGGGTCCGCCGACAGCACGCCGTCCACGTCGGTCCAGATATGCAGTTCGTCGGCGTTGAACAGCGCGGCGAAAATCGCGCCGCTGTAGTCGCTGCCGTTGCGGCCCAGGGTGGTGATGCGGCCGGAGCGATCGCGGGCGACGAAACCGGTGACCACCAGCCGGCGCTGCGGGTGACCGGCGCGCCAGTCCGACAGCCGCTGCGCGCTCTGCAGCCAGTCCACGTCCACGCCCAGGTCGCCGCGATCCACCACCAGCACGTCGCGCGCATCCAGCACCGCGCAATCCTCGCCACGCGACACCAGGTACTCGCCCAGCAGGTGCGCGGAAAACACTTCTCCCAGGCCCTGCACGCGATCCAGCACCTCACGCGGCAGTTCGCCGATCACCGACAGCGCGCCCAGGATTTCGGCCAGTTCGTCGAAGCGCGCGTCCATCCATTCCAGGGTCGGGCCGGCGTTCTCGGCCAGCAGCGCGACCGCCGCGCCACGATGCCGCGCGCGCAATTCATGCCAGCGGTCCCGCCATTCGGCCAGGTTGCCGGACGCCTGTTCGGCCAACGCGATGAGCGCGTCGGTGACGCCCTTCATCGCCGAGACGACGGTGATCTGCCGGGCTTCCTCGCGCGCCAGCAACAACTGGGCGACATGGCGGTAACGCTCCGCGTCGGCCACGGACGTGCCGCCGAATTTGTGGACGACCGTGGAGGACTGCGGCGTTCCGGATGGAAGCTGGGGTGGAGCGGCGACGCTGGACGACATGGACGGAACCTCGGTAGGAGGCCCGGTACACGGATCAGGCTTTGGGCTCCCCCGCATCCTGATTCGGGTGCGGGGCCGTGGTTTGCGAATTACGCGAACACAACCAGCCGCACCCTGCTAATCGGGGTGGTAATGGTGGTGGTAGTGGTGGCGCTCGACGCGGTGCCGTCCCAGCCGAAAGCCGGCGCCGGCAACGGGGCCGGTCGAGCGGAATCGAGGATGGACGGGGCGTTCGGGCGCATGTCCGTAGGGGACACGAAGAGCGGGCGGGCTGTCAAGTGCTGCGTTGCATCAATGGCATCGTCCGGCCCTGCCCGTCCCCTCCCGGCGGGAACCGGGAGGGGTGGTCTGCTCAGTAGTTGTAGCGGAACTCGACGCCGAAGGTGCGTGGCCGCAGGCGGGTCGCCGCGCCCCTCGCGCTGCGGGCATCCGTGGCGCCATCCTCGTCGGTGAGGTTTTCGCCGAACAGGTAGGCCGCCCAACCGCTGGGCGATTCCAGGCCTACCCGCGCGGCCAGCCGGGTGATCGCGTCACCGCCTTCGGTACCCGCGGTGGCCGAGGTTTCGCGCCGCGAGTGGTACATCACGTCGCTGCGGGCGATGCCCTTGAGCGAATCGCCGACCGGCCAGTTGTAGGCCACGCCGCCGCTGAGTGTGGTCCGGGGCACGTTGAACACCGGCGTGCCCTTGTGGAACTGGGTGCCTTCCAGATCCTCCTTGTAGACCGCGTCGATCACGCTGCCGCCGAAGTTGAACGCCCAGGACTTGTTCGGCATCCAGGTGATCCCCAGTTCCACGCCCTTCTGGGTGGAGCCGGCCGAGTTGAGGATGCCGCTGTACAGGCCGTCGGCCAGCGACATGTAGACCGGCACGTCCTTCCAGTCGCTGTAGAACAGCGCGGTCTCCAGCAACAGGCGGCCTTCGTCGAACACCGCCTTGTAGCCCAGTTCGTAGCTCCAGATCGCGTCCGGCTTGGTGCCGATGGGCAGATCGATGCCGTCCCGCTCCGCCAGCTCGATCGAGGTGATCGGCTGCAACTGGCCGGAACGATAACCGCTGGCCGCGCTCGCGTAGAGCGTCGAGTTCTCGTCGAGCGCATAGGACAGGCTGAAACGCGGGCTGGTGTTGGTGAAAGTCTTCTGCAGGGTGTTGCGGGTGGTCTCGCTGACATCCATCGAGTCGACCTTGTCCTCGAAGTAGCGGACGCCGGCGGTCGCCGCCCACTTTTCGTTGATGTGCCAGGTCGCTTCGCCGAACAGCGAGAACGAATCGTTGGTCTGCGAGGAACGGGTCGGCGACAGCCCGGTCATCGCGGACGAATCCCGCCGGATCGCCTTGCGCAGGTAGTAGCCCATCGTCCAGTCCACCGCGCGGTCGCCGGTGGAGGACCAGCGCAGTTCGTGGGTGCGCACGCCGATATCGACCGTGCCGGCGTAGGCCATCGTCGCGTTGATCATGCCGCTCAGGCCGCGCCACAGGCTGCCGTCGGAGAACACGTACAGCAACTGCGAGCCATCGAAGGCGTAGCTGGCGGTCAGGCTGCCAGAATCCCATTCGTTGCGCACGTCGTAGTAGGAATCCACGGTCATGTCGTCGTAGGCCGCCTCGAAGCCGCCCGGCGAATGCGCCTTGAATTTCCAGTAGGACAGATCGAGGTTGAAGCGCTCGTTCGGCGCGAAGCGCAGCTTGGCGCGGCCGGTCCTGATGCGCTGCTCGTTGATGTTCTCCTCGCCGGTCTGGCGGTTCTTCAGCCAGCCCGACAGCGATTCGTCGGTGACGCCGAAACGCATGGCCAGCGTGTCCTCCACCAGCGGCACGTTGACCATCGCCTTGATGCCCCAGCCGTCGGTGCCGCCTTCGGTATCGCTGAAGGAGGTTTCCACGCCGGCGCGGAACGCATTGAACTCGGGCTTGCGGGTGATCACCCGCACGGTGCCGCCCATGGAGCCTTCGCCGAACAGGGTGCCCTGCGGTCCCTTGAGGATTTCGATGCGCTCGATGTCGAAGGAGCGCGTTTCCGGATACCAGGGCACCGTCACGCCATTGAAAGGCACTTCGTCCAGGTAGTAGCCGTTCTCGTTGCTGCCCTGGCGCGCGGACGCGCCGCGGATCTGGATGTAGGTGAACGCGCCGCCGGCATCGTAGGCGGCGGCGCCGGGCGAGAAGGAGATCGCGTCGCCGACGTTGTCGATGCCCATGGCGTCCAGTTGTTCGCCAGTGATCGCGGTCACCGCGATCGGCACGTCCAGGCTGCGCTCGTCGCGCTTGCGCGCGGTGACGGTGACCGAGCCCAGGTCGACCGCCTCCTCGTCCGTGGCCTGGGCGGAGGGATCGGCCGCGGCGTCCGCCGCCTGCGCCCAGACCGGCAGCGGCGCGACGGCAATCGCCAGCGCGATGGCGAGACGGGTCAGCGCCGGTCCCTGGCGACATGTTCCTGATGACAGATGGCTGGCAGATACCACGGCGACTCTCTCCTGGAAAAGCGAATGGAATGAAGCGGTGCCGACGCATGCCCACCGGCGAGGAGGGGGACGGAAGGAAGCGCGTCGTGGTGCGTTGTGTTGGGCGCCTGTGCGCGCCGCACCGGGATCCATCTTCTTTTCCGCGCGCGCTCGCCATCTAGTCGGCGATGCGGGAAATGGATACGGAATTCGGCACAATTCCGGACTGCCTCCGGATGCCGTCACGGATGCCGGACATGACGAATCAATCCGCGCTTTTCAGCGGGATTTAGCGAGAAACTTTTTCCGCCATCCGATGAATCAGGATCATCCGACCTGCGGCCTGACGCGCGCCGAATTCCGCATGCTCCCGTTTCGCCTTCCGGACCGTCGTGGACGCTCCGCATCCGATCCGGCGCATGGGTTTCCAGACGCGTCAGCTACCGAGACGAACCAGAGGCGCGTTCTGGAAATGCCCGCGCGCGCCGAGGGCTGGCCTCCCGCGCGCGAGCCGGGAGCCGCCGCTGCGGTCGCCCCTTCACCCTGTTCATGCGAGAATGCCGGCGATGGCCCCGTAGCTCAGCTGGATAGAGCGTCCCCCTCCTAAGGGGAAGGTCGTGCGTTCGAATCGCGCCGGGGCCGCCATTTCCTGGGCGCCCGCCCCTCGCCCGGCCTCCGCTCCATTTCGGGGCAAAGGCTCGTCGCCATGCCTGGGCCCTGCCGATAGCCATCGGCCCTTTCACTTCCCCGCGCCGCCCACCCATCCGCCATCACGTCGATCGGCGAATCGACGAAATGCCGACCGCGCCACCGTCGCGTTCTCGGCGAATCGAACAGGCGGCTCAGCACATCCACGGAAGCCCCGGATCCAGGCGGGCCGACGGAATCGCTCTGCTAAAATCGGCGTTCCGCCGGCGCAGGTCGCGCCGCGCCTTTCCTGCATATTTCCTGGAGCACCGCATGTCCGCAGACATCCTCAAGGCACTCGGCCTTGGCCAGACCAATTCCGGCACCTACCTGGGCCGTGGCGAATGGTCGAAGACCACCGACGCCGGCCTGTTGCAGTCGATCAATCCGACCACCAACGAGGTGATTGCCGAGGTCCATGCCAGCAGCCAGGCCGACTACGAACTCGTGGTCGCGCGCGCGCAGGAAGCCTTCAAGGTCTGGCGCACCACCCCGGCCCCGCGCCGTGGCGAAGCCGTGCGCCTGTGCGGCGAGGCGCTGCGCAGGCACAAGGATGCGCTGGGTTCGCTGGTCGCGCTGGAAATGGGCAAGAGCAAGCCCGAGGGCGACGGCGAGGTGCAGGAGATGATCGACATCGCCGATTTCGCGGTCGGCCAGAGCCGCATGCTGTACGGCTACACCATGCATTCCGAGCGTCCGGGCCACCGGATGTACGAGCAGTACCACCCGCTGGGCCTGGTCGGCATCATCAGCGCGTTCAACTTCCCGGTCGCGGTGTGGTCGTGGAACTCCTTCCTGGCCGCCATCTGCGGCGACGTCTGCATCTGGAAGCCGTCCAACAAGACCCCGCTGACCGCGATCGCGTCGATGAAGATCTGCAACGACGCGCTGAAGGCCGCCGGCTTCCCGGACATCTTCTTCCTGATCAACGACGCCGGCATCGATCTGGCCCAGCAGTTCGTCGACGACAAGCGCATTCCGCTGATCAGCTTCACCGGCTCCACCCAGGTCGGCCGCACCGTCGGCGAGCGCGTCGCCCGCCGCATGGGCCGCAGCCTGCTGGAGCTGGGCGGCAACAACGCGATCATCCTGGATGAAACCGCCGACCTGAAGCTGGCGATCCCGGGCATCGTGTTCGGCGCGGTCGGCACCGCCGGCCAGCGCTGCACCACCACCCGCCGCCTGATCGTGCACGAATCCATCTACGACACCGTGCTGTCCACCCTGGTCAAGGCGTACAAGCAGGTCGAGGGCAAGATCGGCGATCCCACCGATCCGGCCAACCTGATGGGCCCGCTCAACAGCCAGGGCGCGGTGCAGCAGTTCCTCGCTTCCATCGAGAAGGCCAAGGCCAGCGGCGGCAAGGTCGAGACCGGCGGCACGGCGATCGATCGCCCCGGCAACTTCGTCCTGCCGACCATCGTCACCGGCCTGAAGAACAGCGACGAGGTGGTCCAGCACGAGACCTTCGCGCCGATCCTGTACGTGATGAAGTACAAGACCCTGGACGAGGCCATCGACATGCAGAACGGCGTGCCGCAGGGCCTGTCCTCGTCGATCTTCACCCAGAACCTCAAGACGGCCGAGCAGTTCCTGTCGGCGGCCGGTTCGGATTGCGGCATCGCCAACGTCAACATCGGCACCAGCGGCGCGGAGATCGGCGGCGCGTTCGGCGGCGAGAAGGAAACCGGCGGTGGCCGCGAATCCGGTTCGGACGCCTGGAAGGTCTACATGCGCCGGCAGACCAACACCATCAACTACTCCGACTCGCTGCCGCTGGCGCAGGGTATAAAGTTCGACCTCTAAGCCCCGTAAACGAAAAGGACGCCAATGAACGTACCCGCCCGCCAGACCAGCACCCTGGCCATCGTCAGCCTGATTGCCGGCATCCTCGGCTGGACCCTGCTGCCCTTCCTGGGCAGCCTTGGCGCGATCATCACCGGCCACATGGCCCGCGCCGAAATCCGCCGCGAACCGCAGCGCCTGGAGGGCGACGGCTTCGCCGTGGCCGGCCTGATCCTGGGCTGGGTGTCGGCGGCCCTGTGGATCATCGGCATCGTGGTGTTCCTGCTGTTCTTCGGCGGGCTGGTCTGGCTGGGCGCGATGAGCCAGTGAGCCCGGCACGGTGACGGACGCCGGCGACAGCGCGCGGCGTTTCAGCAACCGGGTGGCGGACTACGTCCGCTACCGGCCCGGCTATCCCGACGCCCTGTTCGACTGGTTGCACCACGAACAGGGCGTGCCGCCCGGCGCGATCGTCGCCGACATCGGCGCCGGCACCGGCATATCCACCCGGGCTTGGCTGCGACACGGCCATCCCGTGTTGGCGGTGGAACCCAACGCCGCCATGCGCGAAGCGCTGGTGGCCGGACTGGCCGGTGAATCCGGCCCGCGATTGCAGGTGTTCGACGGCAGCGCCGAAACCACCGGGCTGGCGGATGCCAGCGTCGATCTGGTGGCCAGCGCCCAGGCCTTCCATTGGTTCGAGCCCGTCGCGACCCGGCGGGAATGGGCCCGCCTCCTGCGCCCCGGCGGGCTGGCCTGCGTGTTCTGGAACAGCCGCGTGGCCGCCGCTTCTCCCTTCCTGCAAGACTACGAAGCCTTGCTGCACGCCCATGCCGAGGACTACGCGCGGGTCGCCGAGCGCCATCCGGACGACGACGCCATGCGGGCCTGGTTCGGCTCCGGGTTCCGCGCCATGGCGCGGTTCGCGCACGCCCAGCCGCTGGACTTCGACGCGCTCTACGGCCGCCTGCGTTCCTCTTCCTCCACCCCGCCAGCCGACGATCCCCGGCACCCGCCGATGCTGGCCGAACTGCGCCGGGTATTCGATAAACACGCCGAACAGGGCATGATCCGCTTCGACTACCTGACCCGCGCGTTCGTCGGCACCCTGCACTGATGTACAAACTCGCTCGCCCCTTCCTGTTCGGTTTCGATGCCGAGCGCGCCCATGGCCTGGGACTCAAGGCCATCGAGACCGCCTACCGGACCGGCACGATCCCCTTGCTGGCGCGCCCGCCGCAGCCGCTGCCGACCAAGCTGCTGGGCCTGACCTTCCCCAACCCGGTCGGCCTGGCCGCGGGCCTGGACAAGAACGGCGCCCATGTCGAGGCGCTGTTCGGCCTGGGCTTCGGCTTCGTCGAGGTGGGCACGGTCACCCCGCGCCCGCAACCGGGCAATCCCCGGCCGCGCATGTTCCGGCTGCCGGACCACCAGGCGGTGATCAACCGGCTGGGCTTCAACAACGAAGGCGTCGACGTGCTGGTGCGGAACATCGAGCGGCTGCGCCGCCGCAAAGGCGTGCTCGGCATCAACATCGGCAAGAACAAGGACACCTCCAACGAACGGGCCGCCTCGGACTACCTGTTCTGCCTGGAGCGCGTCTATCCGCTGGCCGACTACATCACCGTCAACATCTCCTCGCCCAACACCGCCGGCCTGCGCGAACTGCAGGAGGAACAGGCGCTGCGCCAGCTCATCGGCACCCTGCGCGAGGCGCAGGAGGATCTGGCCGCGCAGCACGGCAGGCGGGTGCCGATGCTGGTCAAGCTGGCGCCGGATCTGTCCGACGACGACATCGACGCGGTCGCCCGCGTGCTGGGGGACCTGGGCGTGGACGGGGTCATCGCCACCAACACCACGGTCTCGCGCATCAGCGTGCAGGACGATCCGCTCGCGCACGAAACCGGCGGCCTGTCCGGCGCACCGCTGATGGGCCAGTCGACCCTGGTGCTGCGCCGCCTGCGCACGCGCCTGCCCGACCGGATTCCGCTGATCGGCGTGGGCGGCATCCTGTCCGGCGCCGACGCGGTGGCCAAGATGGCCGCGGGCGCGTCGCTGGTGCAGATCTATTCGGGGCTGGTGTATCGCGGGCCCGAACTGATCGGCGAATGCGTCGACGCCATCCGCCGCCGCCGCGAGGCGCCCAGCCGTGGCGCGGTGGCGCCGGAATGAGCCCTCCCTACCGGTTGACCCGCGACGCCTCGCTGCGCAACCGCAACACCTTCGGGGTGGAGGCGCGCGCGCCCTGGCTGCTGGAACTCGATGTGGCCGCCGCGCTGCCGGAACTGCTGGCGCGGCCGGAACTGGCCGGCACCTCGCCGCTGGTCCTGGGCGGCGGCAGCAACCTGCTGTTCGCCGGTGACGCCGAAGGTCCGGTGCTGGCGCTGACCGATGCCACCACGCGGGTGCTGGCGCAGGACGCCACCCATGCGCGCGTGCGCGCCGAGGCCGGCATGCCCTGGCATGCGCTGGTGATGTGGTCGCTGCAGCAGGGTCTGTGCGGACTGGAAAACCTGGCGCTGATTCCCGGCACCGCCGGCGCGGCGCCGATCCAGAACATCGGCGCCTACGGCGTGGAGGTCGGCGAGTTCGTGCACGCGGTGGAGGCCTGGGATCGCGATGAAGGCGTGCTCCGCCGGCTGGATCGCGCGGCCTGCAAGTTCGGCTACCGCGACAGCGTGTTCAAGCACGCGCCGGATCGCTACATCGTCACCGCGGTGGAACTGGATCTGCTGCGCACGCCCGCGCCGCGCCTGGACTACGCCGGCATCGGCGAGGAACTGGCGGCGATGGGCATCGACCGACCGGACGCGCGCGACGTCGCCGAGGCGGTGATCGCCATCCGCCGCCGCAAGCTGCCTGACCCGGCGGTGATCGGCAACGCCGGCAGTTTCTTCAAGAATCCAATCGTGCCGGCCGCGCTGGCCGAATCCCTGCAGGCCACGCATCCGGGCCTGCCGGTGTTCCGCGGCGACGCGGCGGACACTCGCAAGATCTCCGCCGCCTGGATGATCGAGGCCTGCGGCTGGAAGGGCCATCGCGACGGCGATGCCGGCGTGGCCGCCTCGCACGCGCTGGTCCTGGTCAATCACGGTAACGCCAGCGGCATGCAGTTGCTGGCGCTGGCCCGCCGGATCGCCGAATCGGTGCAGGACCGCTTCGGCGTCGCCATCGAACCCGAACCCCGCATCATCGGCGCGCGCTGGTAGCCATGTCCCCGCGTGCCTCCCTCCCGCTTCCTCCCCACTCGCCTGTCCGGCGCGCGCGGGCCGGAGGGCGGGAGGAGCGCCGTCCGCCCTGGCGCGCGGGCCCCGCCGCGCCGGTGCATGACCTTCGTTTTCTTCCTGGCATCCCGGCGGCCGCGCCGCCATGCCCGCTGCTCGTGGAATCCTGATGCCCGCCATTCCCGTCCACTTCCGCGCCGCCGCGCTGATGCTGGCCAGCACGATGTTCTTCGCGATGATGGTGGTCGCCATCCGCCTGGCCTCGGCCAGCCTGCATACCTTCGAGATCGCGTTCTTCCGCAACTTCTTCGGCCTGCTGGCGGCGCTGCCGCTGCTGATCAAGCACGGCCCTGGCCTGCTGAGGACCCAGCATTTCCCGCGTTACCTGTTCCGCTGCGTGATCGGCATCTGCTCGATGCTGGCCGGCTTCTGGGCCATCGGCCACCTGCCGCTGGCGCAGGCGGTATCGCTGTCCTACTCCACCCCGTTGTTCGTCACCCTGGCCGCGGCCGCGATGCTCAACGAAAAGGTGCGCGCGCGCCGCTGGACCGCGGTGGTGCTGGGCTTCCTGGGCGTGCTGATCATCGTCCGTCCCGGCACCGCGGAGTTCAGCATGGATGCCATGATCGCCGTGCTGGCGGCGGTGATGAGCGCGCTGGTGGCGATCCAGATCAAGCAGCTGTCGCAGACCGAACCGGCCGACCGCATCGTCCTCTACACCACCCTGCTGTGGGTGCCGATGTCGCTGGTGCCCGCATTGAGCGTGTGGGAATGGCCGCAGGGCATCACCTGGCTGTGGGTGATCGCCGCCGGCGTGATGGGCACCGGCGGGCACATGCTGTGGACCCGCGCGTTGAAACTGGGCGAGGTGTCCGCGCTGACGCCGATCAGCTTCATGCAGTTGCCGGTGGTGGCGTTGTTCGGCTGGGTGCTGTTCGACGAGCGCCTGGATCGCTGGACCCTGCTGGGCGCGGCGATCATCTTCGGCGCCAACGCCTACATCGCCCATCGCGAGGCGGTGCTGTCGCGCAGGGCCGCCTCCGAAGCGGCCACCTCGGCCGCCAAGCCGGGCGAATAGGCCGCTTCGCCTGCGCCCGGCCCTGCGCCGGCGCTTCCACGCGAGCCGCCGCGATGGCGCCGGCCCGCATCGAATCCGCTCGACTTGAATCCCTACTTGAACCCGGTCGGCGGCCGTCCCTCGCGAATGGCGTCGGCCAGCGCGGCCAGGGGTTCGCTCAGGGTCTCGGGCCTGGCCGCCAGCAGCGGCTCCAGGTATTTGCGGCGCAGGGCCTGTGCCTGCGCTTGATGGCCAAAGCCCGCTTCGGCCGTTGCCAGCGTCCAGATCGCATGCAGGGTCTCCGGGTGCTGTTCGCCCAGCAGGCGGCTGCGCGCCTCGACCACCTCGCGATAGGACGCCAGCGCCAAAGCCGCATCCCCCAGGGTACGCGCGGCGTCGCCCCGGATCAGCAAGGCCCGCTGGGTCTGCGGATGCTTGAGGCCCAGCACGTCGCGCGCCAGCGGCAGGCCGTCGCGCAGCAGCGCCAGGCTCTGCTGCGGATGCCCGTCGCGCAGCAGCGTGCCGGCATGGTTGATCAGGATCGACAGCGTGTCCGGATGGTTGGCGCCGAGCAGGCGGGTGCGCTGTTCCAGCACCTGCTGCTCGATCGGCAGCGCGGCGGCGTAATCGTCCAGGCGCGCGTAGGTGGTCGCTAGGTTCAGGCGCGCACGGATGGTCTGCGGATGCAGCGGTCCGAGCACGCGTTCGCGTCCGGCCAGCACCGCCTTCATCATCGGCAGGGCTTCCTCGGCGGCGTTGGAGTCGGCCAGCATGCTCGCCAGCGTGCCGCGCGCGTGCAGGGTCAGCGGATGGTCGTTGCCGAGCCGGCGGATCTGGGTGGCCACCAGTTCCCGTTGCAGCTTGACCGCGCCTTCCTTTTCACCGGTGAGCATGCGCATCACCGCCAGGTTGCTGGTCGCCGCCAGGGTGTCCTTGTGCTCGGCGCCCTGCACCGCCACCCGCAACGGCAGCAGTTTCTCCATGTTGGCGCGCGCCTCGGCCATCTCGCCGACCGCGCGCTGCATGTCCGCCAGCGCGTTCAGCGCATCCATCGCCGCCGGATCGCGGTCGCCCGCCTGCTTCGCCAACCGCTCGTACAGCGATTGCAGCAGGGTCTTGGCGCGCTCGCGCTCGCCGCGCGCCGACAGCACGTTCGCCTGGGCGATCTCCAGGCCCGCGCGGGTCGGATCGTTCAGGGGCAGCGACTGCGCCAGCGGCCGCACGCGCTCGACTATCGCGGCCGCCGCGTCCACGTCGGCGGCGCCCAGCAGGGCCTCGGCCTGCGCCAACCGCGCCGCGAGCGCAGCCGGCGCGGCCTCGCCGGACTGGCGCGCACGGAAATCGGCGACCTTGCCGAACTCACGCGCGGCCTGCGGACTCATGCCCAGCGCCGCGTACACGCGCGCGACCGACTCGCGCAGGTTGGCCGCCAGCGCGGGCTGGCCGGCAAAGTCGCGGTCGATGGCGGCTTCGGCATTGGCCAGCAGTTCGCGATCGATCATGCCGCGCGCCAGATCCGCGGTGTTCACCTGCGCCAGCAAGGGTTCCAGCGCGGCGCGGCTGGCCGGATCGCCCTCGGCGACCTGTCCGCGCAAACCGCTGGCCAGACCGCTGCCCATGGCCTCGATGTCGATGTCTTCCAGCATCGATTGCTGGAAGCCCGCCATCTTCTCCAGCTCCACGCTGCGCAGTTCGGCGATGGCGCGCTGCTCGCGTGCCTGCATCAATCCGTAGATGGACACCGCCAGGCCCCCCAGCAACGCGAGTCCGACCACCGCCGCGGCGATCAGCGCGGTGCGATGCCGCGCGAAGAACCGCGACCAGCGATAGCGCCGGGTCGGCGGCACCGCCGCCAGCGGCGCACCGTCCAGGAACCGTTGCAGATCCGTGGCCAGTTCGGCGACCGAGGCGTAGCGCCCGTTGCGGTCGCGGCACATCGCCTTGGCCACCACCCAGTCCAGTTCCTCGCGCAGCGCGCGCCGCAGGCGCCGGTCGCCTCCGGCCAGGCCGGGCATCGGTTCCGTCGCCCGCTGCGTGGCCAACTGTTCGGACGGCAATTGCAACTGGCTGCCGTCGGCGGTGCCGCCCTCGCGCACGCCGGGGCGGCTGCCGGTCAACAGCTCATGCAGCAGCACGCCCAGCGAGTACACGTCGCTGCGCGTGTCGAGGGTGGCGAGATCGCCTTCGGCCTGTTCCGGGCTCATGTAATCCGGCGTGCCGGCCCGCTCCTGCACGCCGGCCAGTGCGCGCGAGGTGGCGGTGGCGATGCCGAAGTCGATGATCTTGGGCGAGGCGCGCCCGTCGATGCGATCGACCAGGATGTTGCCCGGCTTCAGATCCCGGTGGATCACGCCCTTGTGGTGGGCGTGCTGGACGCCTTCGCAGATGCGGATGAACAGTGCCAGCCGCTCGCGCAGATCCAGCCCCTCCTCCCGGCAGAACGCGGTGACCGGCCGGCCCTCGCTGTATTCCATGGCGAAGAACGGCACGCCGTCGTCGGTGGCGCCGGCGTCGTAGATCTGGGCGATGGCCGGATGCCGCATCTGCGCCAGCAACTGGCGCTCGATCTCGAAGTAGGCCAGGTGGCGCGCTTCCACGCGATGGCCGCGCAACAGCTTGAGCGCGACGACCCGGCGCACCGGCTCCAGCTGCTCGGCGCGATAGACCTCGCCCATGCCGCCGCGTCCCAGCAGCGCTTCAAGCCGATAACGGCCAAGCCGCGCGCCGGGCGGGAACACCTGGCCGTCGGCGGGCATCTGCCCGGACAACCGCGTCGCCAGAAGCTCGGTGGCTTCCGGGTCCGCCGATGGCGGTACTGGATTCATGGCGCATCCCCCTGGAGTGCCGCCATGGTAGCGGAAGCGTACGCAGCCGCGACGCGGAACCGCTACACTCGGCACCCTCCCTCCCCGCGGCCGGATGCATGGCCCCCGAACACGAGACCACCCAGCGCACGATCCTCAGCGACGGACCGCGTCCGTCGGGCTCGCGCTCGGCCTGCGTGGTGGTGATCCAGGGCGAGGGCCTGGGCCGGCGCGCCGACATCGACGCGCAGGCGGTGGTGGTCGGACGCTCGCGCGAAGCCGACCTGCATATCCCGCACCGGAGCGTGTCGCGCCTGCACTGCCAGATCTGGCGCGACGGCGATCTGTACCGGGTGCGCGATCTGGACGCGACCAATCCCACCCGCCTCAACGATCGTCCGATCCAGGAGGCCGTGCTGGCCGATGGCGACCACCTGACCCTGGGCGAATGCATCCTCAAGTTCATCAGCCATGCCAGCGTGGAAGCGCACTACCACGAGGAGATCTACCAGCTCGCCACCCATGACGCGCTGACCGATCTCTACAACCGCCGCCATTTCATCGAGGCGGTCGAACGCGAAATCGCCCGCGCCATGCGCCACCAGCGGCCGCTGGCGATGTGCATCATCGATGTCGATCTGTTCAAGCCCATCAACGATCGTTACGGCCATATCTCCGGCGACAACGTGCTGCGCCAGATCGCCGGCATCCTGCGCCGGCACGTCCGCAACGACGATGCCGCCGCCCGCATCGGCGGCGAGGAATTCGCGGTGCTGCTGCCCGAATGCGACGACGACGCCGCGTTCGGTTTCGCCGAGCGCCTGCGCCAGGCGGTGGCCGATGCGGTGTTCAAGCCGGGCGGCGACGCGCAGTCGATCACCGTCAGCATCGGCATCGCCGCGCTCATGCCCCATCGCGATACCTGCAGCCGGATGATGGCCGCCGCCGACGCCGCCCTGTACCGGGCCAAGAGCGAAGGCCGCAACCGCGTCTGCATCGAATACTGAGTCGAGCCCGCTGCGCGGGCTTCCGGCATGCCCGTCAGCGTCCCGCGACGAACAACTCTTCCGCGACTTCGCCTGGCCCCCCGATGGCCTCGACCGGCAACCCGGCCTCCCGCCAGGCGTCGATGCCGCCACGCAGCGGCAGCACGTCGGCGTAACCACGCAGGCGCAGTTGCCGCGCCAGCCAGGCCGCGGAGACTTCGTCCGGGCACGCGCAGTAGATGACGATCCTGCGTTCGCGCGGAAGCGTCGCGGTCAATTCGTCCAGCCGGCGCTCATCGGCAAACACCGCGCCGGGAATGACGAAGGGATCGAGGTCGCGGAAGCCCGGCGCGCGGATGTCCAGAATCACCGGCGCCATCCCCGCCTGCATCAGCGCGTCCAGCGCGGGGGGATCGATGCGCGCGGATTCCAGCATCCGGAACAGCGCGCGCCGGCGCCACCAGCGATATCCCACGTACAGCGCCAGCCCCGCCAGCACCAGCAGCACTGCGCCGACGCCCAGTTGCGACAGCGCCACCAGCAATCCTTCCACCTGGCGGGCGAAGATCACGCCCAGCGCGAGTCCCACCGTCGCCCACAGCGCCGCGCCGAGGCCGTCATAGCGCAGGAAGCGCGGCAGGCCGGCCTGCATCGCGCCGGACAGCGGCACGGCCACCATCGACAGCCCCGGCACGAACTTGGCCACCGCCAGCACGCGGATGCCGAAGCGGCCGTAGACGCGCTCGGTCTGCTTCATGCAACTGTCGCGCGACAGCGACAGCCGGCACAGCGACTGCAGGGTGCGCCCGCCAAAGCGGCGCCCCGCGTAGAACCAGGCGGTGTCGCCCAGCAGGCTGGCCGCGACCGACACCGCCAGCACGCCAAGCAGCGCCGGCCAGGCGGGATCCGCATGCAACGCGATGCCCGCCCCGACCAGAATCAGGGTGGGCATCGCCGGCACAGGCAGGCCCAGCGACAACGCCAGCACGTTCACGAACACCAGCCCCACGCCATACCGTTCGACCAGTTCCTGCATGCTCCACCCGTGCGCGCCCGGCGCGCCGAATTTTCGATGACGGCGATCCTCCCGCCATCGACCGGCAACCACAAGCGGGGCGGGTCGCAACAATCCGTTACGTTTGCATCCGGCGGGCTTGCGACGGCGGCGGCGGTTCTCCTACGCTGGGGTCGGGAGCAGGAGAAACGCCGATGGCCAGCCGATTCGCGAGCGTGACGCCGATGGTGCCCGCCGGCCCCTCGTTGGCCGAAGCACTGGATTTCTATGTCGGCCAGATGGGCTTCCACGCGCTTTGGCAGGAAGGCGACATGGCCGGCATCGAACGCGATGGCATCGGCTTCCACCTGGTCCGCAACACCGAGCCGCTGTGGGTGCAGAACGCCAGCTTCAGCATCGGCGTGGCCGGTCTGGACGCGCTGTACGCGGAATACCGCGATCTGCCCGCCCAGGTCGGGCCGCTCGAGATGAAATCCTGGGGCCGGCGCGAATTCCACCTGATCGTGCCGCCGGGCGTGTGTTTCCAGTTCTACGAATTCGCCTGAAGGCGCGCCTTCCAGGGACCGCCATTGCGGTACAGCACCACGTACAGTCCGGCCACCCAGGCCATGCCCGCGGCCCAGCCGCCAAGGATGTCCGACGGGTAATGCACGCCCAGGTAGACGCGCGACAGCCCGACCAGCAGTACGAACACCAGCGCCGCCAGCGCGGCCGGCCAGCGCCAGCGGGTCCGCCAGGCCAGCAGGAACACCACCATCGCCAGGGTCATCGAGCCCATCGCGTGGCCGCTGGGAAAACTGAAGGTATGTTCCGGCGCGACCGAATCCCACAGCGACGGGCGATCGCGCTGGAAGAACTGCTTGGTCGCCAGGTTCAGCAGCGCCGAACCGATGAACGACGACGCCGCGAACAGGGCCTCGCGCCAGCGCCGCCAGGCCAGCAGCGCCAGCACGATGGCGATGTCCACCGGAATCACCCCGTACTGGTAACCGGCCGCCGACACGCCGACGAAGAAGCGGTCCAGCGCCGGCGAGGCCAGCGCGTGCATCCGCCACAGCAGCGGATCGTCGAAGAAGAAATTTTCCAGTTCGTGGACCTCGTCGGCCAGCTCCACGAACAGCCACAGCGGCGCCAGCACCCCGGCGAACAGCAGCAGTATCCGCCAGCCGCGCTCGCGCAACAGTCCAAGCAGGGCGTTCAGCCCCTGGGCCAGGACCTCAGACGGCGCCACGCGTGTACTTGCGCTCGACGTAGTCGTCGATCAGCGCGATGAATTCCTGGGCGATGTTCTCGCCGCGCAGGGTCACCGCCTTCTCGCCGTCGATGAACACCGGCGCGGCCGGCGCCTCGCCGGTGCCCGGCAGGGAAATGCCGATGTTGGCGTGGCGCGATTCGCCCGGACCGTTCACCACGCAGCCCATCACCGCCAGGGTCATGTTCTCCGCGCCCGGATGGCTGATCTTCCATTCCGGCATCCGGCCGCGGACGTGGTTCTGCACCACCTTGGCCAGTTCCTGGAAGAACTCGGAGGTGGTGCGGCCGCAGCCCGGGCAGGCGGTGACCATCGGGGTGAAGGCCCGCTGGCCGGTCGTCTGCAGCAGTTCCTGCGCGACGATCACTTCCTGGGTGCGCGACTGGCCCGGCTCGGGCGTGAGCGAAATGCGGATGGTGTCGCCGATGCCTTCCTGCAGCAGCACCGACAGCGCCGCCGCCGAGGCGACGATGCCCTTGCTGCCGATGCCGGCCTCGGTCAGGCCCAGGTGCAGCGCGAACTCCGAACGCAGCGACATGTCGCGATAGACCGCGATCAGTTCCTGCACGCCGCTGACCTTGGCCGACAGCACGATGCGATCGCGCGGCAGGCCCAGTTCCACCGCGCGCTCGGCCGAATCGACCGCCGAACGGATCAGCGCCTCGCGCAGCACCCGGCCCGCGTCCCACGGCTGTTCGCGCTGGTGGTTCTCGTCCATCAGCTGCGCCGCCAGCGCCTGGTCCAGCGAACCCCAGTTGGCGCCGATGCGCACCGGCTTGCCGTACCGGATGGCGAACTCGATCAACTGGGCGAACTGGGTGTCCTTCTTCTTGCCGAAGCCCACGTTGCCGGGATTGATGCGGTACTTGGCCAGCGCCTCGGCGCAGGCCGGTTCGCCGGCCAGCAGTTGATGGCCGTTGTAGTGGAAATCGCCGATCAGCGGCACCGCGATGCCCATCATCTCCAGCTTCTCGCGGATGCGCGGGATGGCGGCGGCGGATTCGGGATTGTTCACGGTCAGCCGGACCATCTCCGAGCCGGCCCGCCACAGTTCCGCGACCTGGCGGACGCTGGCGGCGATGTCGGCGGTGTCGGTGTTGGTCATCGACTGCACCACCACCGGCCGTCCGCCACCGACCTTCACCCCGCCGATGTCGACGGCATGGGTGATGCGGCGGGGCCAGGCGGCGGCGTTGGCGGGGGGCGTGGGGCGGCTGACGGCGTCGTGCATGGCGCCTATTTTAGACCGGGAAACCGGCCCGCCCGCGGTGGCCGGCGCCGGTTCCGTTCACCCGCCATGCAACCCGGCCGCCCGGCCGGTCTCGCGGCATCGTCTAGCATGTACGCATGCCCATCTCCTCCCCCAGCTTCCTGCGCACCCTGTGCAACCTGCGCTGGGTCGCGATCGTCGGCCAGGCCGTGGCCGTGCTGGTCGCCACCGAACTGATGCACATCCCGCTGCCGCCGGCGCCGCTGTGGGGCGGCATCGGCCTGCTCGCCGCATTCAACCTCTACGCCACCTGGCGCAGTCACCGGCTGGCGCCGGACTCGGCCGGCGTCGCCTTCCTGCACATGCTGGTCGACGTCGCGGTGCTGGCCTGGCTGGTGGGCTGGAGCGGCGGCATCACCAACCCGTTCAGCCCGATGTTCCTGCTGCTGATCGCGGTGGCCGCGCTGGCGCTGCCGCTGCGCTGGGTGCTCGCCACCGCCGGCGCCTCGCTGGTGGGCTATACGCTGATGGCGGTGTTCGGCCGGCCGATGCCCGCGTTCCACGGCAATGCCTTCAACCTGCACCTGTGGGGCATGGCGGTGAACTTCCTGCTGTCGGTGGGCGTGGTGCTGTACTTCTCCACCCGGCTGGTGGCCGCCCTGCGCCAGCGCGAGCGCGAACTGGCGGTGCTGCGCGAACGCTTCGCCCGCAACGAGGGCATCGTCGCCCTGGCCACCCATGCCGCCGCCGTCGCCCACGAACTCAACACGCCGCTGGCGACCATGACGCTGCTGAGCGAGGAGATCGCCGAGCAGAGCGACGACGACGCCATCCGCGAGGACGCCGACACCCTGCGCGAACTGGTGGACATCTGCCGCGACCGCGTGCGCGAGCTGGCCGCCTCGGCCGAAATGGGCCACAACACCGGCGTGGATCTGGAACGGGTCATCCACCGCTGGCAACTGGTGCGTCCGACCATCGAACTGCAGCGCGAAGGCGAACTGCCGGCGCGGCTGCGGGTGGATCCCTCCATCGGACACCTGTTGCAGGCCCTGCTCAACAACGCCGCCGACGCCAGCCAGCAGGCCGGCTCCACCCGGGTCGAACTGCGCCTGCGCTGCGAAGCGGGCGAGTTGATTGGCGAGGTCCGCGACGAGGGCGACGGCTTCCAGGACACCCTGCGCTTCCATTCCGATACCCTGTTCCGCAGCAGCAAACCTGACGGCATGGGCGTGGGCCTGGCCCTGTCGCATGCGACGGTCGAACGTCTGGGCGGCTCGCTGACCCTGCAGACCGCCTCGCCGCGCGGCGTGCGGGTCAGGTTCCGCCTGCCGCTGCGTGGCGCCAAGGATTTTCCATGAACGGCCTGTTGATCGACGACGACGAACTTTACGCCCGCACCCTCCAGCGCAGCCTGGCCCGGCGCGGCATCGACACCCGCATCGCGCTGGACGCCAGCGACGCCCTGCGCCTGGCCCGCGAGCAGGCGCCGGATTTCGCCCTGGTCGACCTGAAGCTGGGCGAATCCTCCGGGCTGACCCTGATCGAACCCCTGCGCGCACTGCGCCCGGACATGCGGATCCTGCTGGTGACCGGCTACGCGAGCGTGGCCACGGCGGTGGAATCGATCAAGCGCGGCGCCGACGACTACTTGCCCAAGCCGGCGACCCTGTCCACGATCCTGCGGGCGCTGGGCATCGAGCAGAAGAGCGAGCCGCTGGAGCCGGAAGAGACCATGACGCCGCTGCATCGGCTGGAGTGGGAACACATCCAGCAGGCGCTGGCGGAGACCGATGGGAACATATCGGCGGCGGCGCGGTTGTTGGGAATGCATCGTCGCTCCCTGCAACGCAAGCTGTTGAAGCGTCCTGGTCCCGAGCGGCGGCAGGTGGACGAGTAGTCGGGAATCCACTTCACCGCTTCCGTGCGTTGGCTTTTGAGTTCGATTGCTACCGGGCGCTGACGCGGGGGTTGCTATCGGTTCTTGCCGATGGTGCGCTCGCCGCGGGGCGTCCCTTGACCAGCCTTCGGCTGTTGAGAAGCGCTTCTTTGCTTGTGCAAAGAAAGGAACCAAAGAAAGCACCCCCCGGTCCTCGCGCCCCAGCCGCTGCGCGGCCGGGGTCCGTGTCGCCGGCGGGAATTTTGGGACGGCACATCCCTGTGCCGACCCAAAACGC